>JBNMGG010000004.1:0-89631 GCA_050872145.1 Candidatus Alloenteromonas sp.
AAGGTCGAAGGCTTTGAGCTAGAAACCATCCCTCCTTTCCTAGAAGCCAGCGCCCGCGCCTTCAAGCTCGGGAAGGAAGCCATGGGGGAAGAAGACTACCTCGCCATCAAAGCCTCCCTCATCTACGACAAGAAGCTCCATTTCTACAAAACCTGCGCCCCGATCGACGACGCCCCTTTCGAAATCGGAAGGGTCCACGCCTTCACGAAAGGATGGCTAGAGAGGGAATGCAACTTCCTCCACATGGATTACAAATACCTTCTCGGCCTGCTAAAAGGCGGGTTCTACGAGGATTTCTATCAGGAATTGCCCACCAACCTCGTCTGCTTTATGGATCCTAAGGTCTACGGCAGGAACCCCGCGGAAGCGTCCAGCTTCATCGTCCCGACCTGCAACCCCAACCAAAAGAACTGGGGCCGGGGATTCTTCGCCCGCCTCACCGGGGCCAACGCCGAATTCCTCAACATGCTCGTCTTGCTCTTCTTGGGCGAGAAGCCTTTCTCCATGGAAAACGGAGAGCTCGTCTTCTGCTTGTCCCCCAAGCTTTCATCCTCTTTCTTCGATGAGAACGATGAAGCCAGCTTCCTGCTTTTCGGGAAGACGGAGATCACCTTCCATAACCCCGAAAGAGTGGATTGCTACAAAGGCGTTTCCCTTTCCTATGACCTCGACGGCAACAAGATGAATGAGGTCAAAGGAGATTGGGCGAAGAAGATCCGCGACGGGCAAATTCAAAACGTCCGCGTCGAAATCGCCGCTTCTAGGAGGTAACCCATGAACAAAGCCCCTGCTAGCCTATTGCTGCTTCCCCTTCTTCTTTCCTGCGCTCCTTCTATGGAAAGCCCTTCCTCCTCGGAAGAAAAGGATTCCTCTTCTTTGGATGGATATCGCCTGGTTTGGGAAGACGACTTCCAAGGCGATTCCCTCGATACCTCCACCTGGACCTATGAGATCGGGAACAATGGGGGCTGGGGCAACCAAGAGCTCGAGTATTACACCGATCAAAACGCGACCGTGAAAGACGGGATTTTGATTATCGAAGCCCGGAGGGAAGAGAAAAACGGCTACCATTTCACCTCCAGCCGCATCAAGACCGCGGGGAAGGCCAGCATTACCTATGGCCGGGTGGAAGCCCGCATCAAATTAAGCGCGGGCAATGCGCTTTGGCCGGCGTTCTGGATGATGCCGGAAGTCAATTCCGGCTGGCCCCAATCCGGGGAGATCGACATCATGGAGAACAAAGGCAGCGACCCCTATAGCACCTCCAGCGCCGTCCATTTCCTGGGCGGGGACCGCACTCACCAATACGAAGCCGGGAGCTACTCCTGGAGCAAAAGGAAAGGGGAAATCGGCATCGAAGGCTGGCATATCTATTCCCTTGTTTGGGACGAGGATGGCCTTTCTTTCTACGCGGATGAGCATTTGAAGCTCAACGTCCCTAGAAGGGCTTATCATCCCAAGGGCGGTGTCTATTCCGGAGACGGCAACGAGCCCTTCGACAAACCCTTCTATGTGATTTTGAACATGGCGATCGGCGGAAACTTCGACCCCGGCCACAGCGAGCCGGACGCGGATTTCGAGTCGGCGACCATGCAGGTCGACTATGTTAGGATGTACGAATTCGACACGGAGGCCAACGGATGAGAAGCAAAGAAGAAAGAAAACTTTTGGGCCAAACTTACCGCCAGGAAAAGGAACAGCGGAAGCAGGAAGAAGCCGCCTTCAAGGCGATGGAGAAGCAAGAAAAGCTCTCCCAGAAAGCAAATCACACCGCCAAAGAGGGCTATTACCTTTCCTGCGTCGGCGTCAACAAGGTCTACAGCAACCGCGTCCATGCGGTCATCGATTTCAACCTCGACGTCAAAAAAGGCGAATTCGTCGTCTTGGTCGGGCCTTCTGGCTGCGGCAAATCCACGACCCTGCGCATGATCGCCGGGCTTGAGGACATCTCTAGCGGCGAGCTATTCATCGACGGCAAATACGTCAACCGCCTCGAACCCAAGCAGCGCGGGGTCGCCATGGTGTTCCAAAGCTACGCGCTTTACCCCCATTTAAGCGTCTACGAAAACCTCGCTTTCGGCCTTCGTGGAAGCAAGATCAAAGCTCCGGAGAGCAAACTCGACCCCGAGGACAAAAAGCGGATCGAAGAAGAATTCTCCGCCCAGCTCGCCGAGAAAAAAGCGGCCCTCAAAGGGGCCAGCAAAGAAGAAAAAGCCGCTCTGGAAGTCGAAATCAAATTGCTCAAGCGACAGAAGAACGTCGCCTTGGAGCAAGCCCGCAAAGAGGTTTTGGACGAAAGCGGCAAGCCCATCCTTGTGGAAAGGAAGATCCGCTCTGGAGAAATCGCCGAGCGCATCCTCTCCGCCTCCAAAGCGCTGCAAATCGAGGAATACCTCTCCCGCAAGCCGACCCAGCTTTCCGGCGGACAATGCCAAAGGGTCGCCTTGGGGAGGGCGATGGTCCGCAATGCGAAGATCTTCCTCCTCGATGAGCCTCTTTCCAACCTCGACGCCAAGCTGCGCGTCCAGATGAGAAGCGAGTTGGTTCAGCTCCATGAAAAACTGGGAACCACGATGCTCTACGTCACCCACGACCAAACCGAGGCCATGACCATGGCCGACCGCATCGTCGTCATGAAGGATGGGCTCGTTCAACAAATCGGCACCCCGATGGAGGTCTACCAAACCCCGAACAACGTCTTCGTCGCGACCTTCATCGGCTCCCCGAACATGAATTTGCTCTCGGGGACGGTGAAAGGATCCTCGCTTTTCCTAGGCGAAAACGAATATCCGCTGGATGAGGAAGAGCAGGAAAGCGTTCGGGCCTTCTACAAAGGGAAGCTCGGCCAAATCGCCTCTTCCCTCCAAGAAGTCTCAAAGGAAGAAGAGAAAAACCTCCTTTTGGAGGAAAAATCCAAAATCGAAAAAGCCCTCTTGGAAGGGATTTACCCGGTCTACTTCGGAATCCGCCCGGAGGACATCCTCTTGGAGGAGGAAGAAGAGGAGTGCTACCCCGAGATGGAGATCACCTGCCAGGTTTCCGAGCTTCTCGGCGCGGAGTATTACCTCCATTTCTCCTTCCTTGGGACGGAGATGGTCGCCAAAGTCCCCAATAAGCGCGCGATCGCCCATGGAGAGAAAGCCAAGGTTAGCTTCAAGAAGAAGGCGATTCACCTCTTCGACCTCGACACGGAAGATCGAATCTTCTGATTGCTCTGCAAGAATTGGTGGCCTCTGGGCCACCTTTTTTGTGCGCGGAAAGAAAAAGGGATAGGAATCTAGGCCAAAAAGGCGTTGTTTTGAACTGAAATATCGAATTCCCGATAATCATGCGCAAAAGCGATTTGAAAAATTTAGGTTAAAAACGCTAGCAAAGGAAGAACAAAAAACCAAGTGTGATTGATTTTGCTAATTTCTCAAAATAACGGGCATGAAATCGATTTGTGCACCGTGCACTAGACCCCGAAAACTGGAAGCGCTAACATGATGCAAAGTTTTGGAGGAAATAACCCAATGCCTGAAGAAAAAGAAGCCGTGCAACCGGCGAAAAAGCCGGCTGCGAAGAGGGGACGCAAACCCAAGTCCGCCACCGCCAAACCGGCCGCGGCGAAGAAAAAAGAGGCGGAAACCCTCGAAATGAAAAAAGAGGAAGCCCCTGTCGTCGCTCCCGAAGAGCCCACTCCGGAGGCCCCGGTCGCCACTTTGGAAGAAACCAAAGAGGAGAAGCCCGTCGCCGAAGAAGCGGTGAAGGAGCCCGAAACTCCGATTATGGAAGAAAAAGCGGAAGAAAAGCCCGTAGAAGAGAAGGCTGCGGAAGAGAAACCAGCGGAAGTTCCCGCCGTGCCCAACCACGACGACGCCTACGTCTCTTTGCGCCACATCGATAAGATCTACGACAACAATGTCCAGGCCGTCTTTGACTTCAACCTCGACATCAAGCGCCACGAGTTCATCGTCTTCGTCGGGCCTTCTGGCTGCGGCAAATCCACGACCCTCCGCATGATCGCCGGTCTTGAGGACATCACCCACGGCGAACTTTGGATCGATGGGGAATACTCCAACGACCGCACCCCGAAAGACCGTGACATCGCCATGGTCTTCCAGTCCTACGCCCTTTATCCGCACATGACGGTCTATAACAACATGGCCTTCGGCCTTAAGATCCGCCATTTGCCCCGCGCCGAAATCGATCGTCGCGTCAAAGAAGCCGCGAAGATCCTCCAAATCTCCGAATATCTCGACCGCAAGCCGAAGGCCCTCTCCGGTGGTCAGAGGCAGCGTGTCGCCCTCGGCCGCGCCATCGTGCGCAACGCCAAGGTCTTCTTGATGGACGAGCCTCTTTCCAACCTCGACGCCAAACTCCGCGTCCAGATGCGTTCGGAAATCATTAAGCTCCACGAAGCCCTCAACGCGACCACGATCTACGTCACCCACGACCAGACCGAGGCCATGACCATGGCGAGCCGCATCGTCGTCATGAAGCTCGGCCGCGTCCAGCAGGTCGGATCCCCGATTGAGATCTACAACAAGCCGGCTAACCTCTTCGTTGCCACCTTCATCGGCTCCCCGGCCATGAACGTCATGCGCGCCACCTACGAAAACGGCGTTATTACCCTCCTCGGCGGCCACAAGATCACCCTCGGGAAGGAATTCGCCGCCGCCCACGATGAGTTCTACAAGAAGGAAGTCGAGTCCACCAAGGCCGAAATCGAAGCCCTGAATGCGAAGAAAGCCACCCTCAAGGCCGGCGATTCCTCTCTCGACACCCAACTTCAGGAACTCAATACTCGTCTCGCCAAAGACGAAGCGGCCCTCCAAGGCGCCCACGACATCATCTTCGGCATCCGCCCGGAGGATATCAGCGAAGGCAAAGGCGAAGGTGAGGAATACAACATCCGCGTCGCCGTCGCCGAGCTCCTTGGCCACGAATACTACGTCCACACCGACTTCGGCGGCATTGACTTGATCGCCAAGATCCCTCTCACCCACGAAATCAAAATCGGCGATGAGATGGGCATCAGCTTCCGCGACGAGAAGGCCCACATCTTCGATCCCTGGACCGAAAAGCGCATCTACTAATCCGCCCCGCAAACGAGCCTCCCCCCTCGGGGAGGCTTTTTCTGTCCTTTGGAATGCGAATCAATCGGCGAAGCCGCTTCCTCCAAAGCCCTCAAGAAGCAAACCTGTTAGAATACCCCCATGCCAGAAATCGGAAGCATCAAAAAGAAAAAGAAGAAGCAGCCGAAGGCTTCCAAATCCGAGGTCGTTTCGGCGTATTCGGAAGAAGGCAAATCCCGGCAAAGGAAAAACGACCTCATCACGCGCATCTGCTGGATCGCCGGGATTGCCCTTACCCTTATTTTGGTCGTCGTCTTCGTAACTTTAGCCCTTTTGGGAAAATTTTGACGGCGATTCTTCCTTTTCCCCTTTAAAGGTAGGGGGAGGAAGAATATGGAAGAAAGAAGAAAAAGCGCGAGGATGATCTCAATCCTTTCCCTGGTCCTTGGACTGGGATTGGCCTTGTTAGGCGCGATAAGGGCCTTCCGAGGCGATTCTTTGGCCTTGGGCGAAGATGGATTGCTTGGGGTCGGAATCGCCTTGCTAGGGCAGGGTATTTCAAAAATCTACACCCTTCCCAAAGAGGAAGAGGAAGAAGAAGCCCACGACGAAGGGCTATGAAAAAGAAGGCCTTTTCGGGCCTCCTTATTCGTTATCGCCTTCTCCGGAGCTCTTTTTCTTGGCTCCATAAGGCTTTCCGTAGCTCTTTTTGCCCCCATAGGAACGGGAGGATTTGAATCCGCCGTCTTTGGAGTAGGGCTTTTTGTCCCCGTAGCGGGAGAATTTCTTGTCGCCATACGGCTTGCGGTCCCCATAGGATTTACGTTCCCCATAGGGCTTCCTATCCCCATAGGGTTTCCGATCGCCGAAGGATTTCCTATCCCCATAAGGCTTATCCCCATAGGGTTTCCGGTCCCCATAAGGCTTATGGTCCCCATAGGTTTTCCTTTCCCCGTAGGGCTTATCTCCGTAGGGCTTCCTGCCGCCATAAGGCTTATGGTCCCCGTAGGGTTTCCTGTCGCCATAAGGCTTCCGGTCACCGTAGGACTTATGATCCCCATAGGACTTGCGTTCCCCATAGGGCTTATCCCCATAGGATTTGCGTTCCCCGTACGGTTTGCGGTCTCCGTAGGACTTCCTCTCACCATACGGTTTCCGATCCCCATAAGGCTTCCGATCCCCGTAATAAGGACGGTCGGAGCGGTGAAACTCTTTCCTTTCGCCTTCTCCCTCCGGGGTGTCTTCCCCGTCTTTATGGAAGTGGGGGCGATCTCCGTAGGGCTTCCTGTCCCCATAGGGCTTTCTACCATAGCCGCGTTTCTCGCCATAAGGCTTGGAGAAGCGCTTTTCTCGGTAAGGCTTGGAGTAGGGGCGGTCCCCCTTCTCCTCTTCGCCTTCTTCGGGGCCGAAGTCTTCGCGTCCATTCTCGTCCAAACGTTCTTGGGCTTTGTATTCCTCGGTTTTCTGCTCGACGATTTTCCGCTTCTCTTCCTGCTTCTCCAAGAATTCGGGGAGGTCATCCTCGGACATGATCCAGTAATCCACCCCGTTCAAGAGGGATGCGGTGACGCCCATGCCTTTCTTCAGCTTCCCGGAGAAGGTGCCGTCGTAGATCTTGTAGAAGCCGCAGGAGGGGCTCTTGTCCTTGAGCACGCAGATGTGGATGTTCAAAAGGCGGCACAGCTTCAAAGCTTTCTCCGCCCCGAGGTTGAAGTTCTCGGTGACGTTTTTCCCGTCTTTGGTGATGACCCTGCCATAGCGGATCTCAGCCGGCTCCCTCGGGGTGGGGAGACCCCCCTCCACCTCCGGGCAGAAGGGGACCAAATCGAAGTAGCGGTTGAGCTGCTCGATCAGCGGGTTTTTGCATTCTTTGCCGTCGTAGCGGCACTTCTCGCCTAATAGGCAAGCGGAAACGAGGATTTTGTCCATAACTGCGATAGTTTAGACTTTCTTCCCCCAAGAAGGAAGAAAGAAACTCCTTTCCTTCATCAAAAAAAGCCCCCGAAGGGGCTTGAGCAATCAGTCGTCGCTTTCAAGAGGATAGTCGTCGGGGTTGAGCAAGGTGCCCTGGTATTCGGGGTATTCCGCGACTTCGTCGAAGTCGTAGGTATTCTCCGTGGTGACCAGCATCATCAAGCTGCCATCGACGTAATAGCCCATCATCTTCTCGACCTGGCAATGGACGATCTTGCCGTCTTTGAAGGCCATCCCGCCTTGGACGACGTATTCGTACCCGACCGTCGAGCCGGAGGAAGTGGTGGTGTTGACCATGTAGGCGTAGGCGAAGTTCTGACCCACTTGGCTTGGGTCGAGCGTGGTCACGTCGATCCCAGCCATGTAGTAGTAGTCGCCCGCCGTGTCGGTCTGGAGGGTCCCGATCTTGGTCATTTGCTTGCCGGCTTTCAAATAGCCGTAAAGCTGGTTGACGTAGCCCATGAAGAAGGCCGAGAAGTCGATGTCCAAAGCCGTGTCGGGCTTATCCTGAGTGAGCTTGGTGACGTTCTTGTAGTCGGTGTTCTCGGAGTTGTAGTTCGGGTTGGTCGTGTTGTAGGTCGTGATTTGGATGAAGTTGTTGTCCTCGTCCAAGGTGTCCTGCTCGGTGGACCAAAGGTTCAGGGCATTGAGTTCCTCGGCCGTGTGGCCGGCCTTGATCTGATCCTCGCTCAAATCCGCGTCGGAGGCGTAATAGGAGGGGGAATAGGTCTTGAGGATGGTCGCGTTCTGATAGCGGTTGGCCTCGATGTGGCTGGTGCCGCCGAAGACTTTGTCCGGGGCGACCGCGTACATGATGGAGGTGTCGACGTCGGCTTGGACGTGGCCTACGTTCGGGCAAAGGCGCTGGACCTTGTCCTGATAGGCTTTGACCAATTCGGCGTCGGTCATGTCGATGGCCATCGTCCAATGGGCGTAGAGGGCCTTGGGGGCGACGGTGGTGAAGTAGAAGGGGTTCCCTCCTTCCTTCTGATCGTACCAGCCCTGGAAGACGTATTTCTTGACCACCGGCTCGATCGGCTCCTCGACGAAGCCGGCCGCGTTGACCTTGAGTTCGCCCAAAACGGTGGTGTCGTCGCTGGTCAAGTTGCGGTAGAGGGTGATGGTCCTTTCCACCCCGGGCTCAACGGTGCTTGGGGTGGATTGATCCTCGCCTTGGCTGGAACCCTGGCCGGGGTTATTCCCGGCGCAGGAAGCCAATAAGCAGGGGAGGGAAAGGAAGAATAAGATGCTCTTTTTCATGGTCACATTATAGGCTCTCTTTGGTTCCGTAGACCACGTTGACCGCGGTGGAGCCCATCAAGTCGGAGATGAAGTACTTCAGGATCGCGTCCTTGGTGTAGGCGAAGGAGACGGTCTGAGCGCTCCCCCAGCCGTAGAAGAGGCGGCGGGAGAGGTTGGTGGCCGATTCCGGCATGGCGATCTTGGCGATGCGGGTGCAGTCGGCGAAGGCGTATTCCCCGACGTTCTTCAGCCCGTCGTTGAGCTTCAACGCCTCGAGGTTCTTCGAGGAGGAGAAGGCGTAGGCGTCGATGGTCAGGACGGAACTAGGCAGGGTAACCGAAGTTGCCTTGGAGCCGGAAGCGTAGGCGTAGACGCGGGTCTTGTTCGCGTCCATCAGGAGGTTGTCCTGGACGGTGAAGAGGGCGGAGGCGCTCGAGAAGGAAGCGACTTGGTTGCCGTTGGTGAAGGCGGCTTCGCCCAGCTCTTTTAGGGTGGAGGGCAAAGCGATTTCGCCATCCAAAGAGCAGGCGCGGAAGGCTTCCTTGCCGATGGACTCAAGTCCTTCTTTGAAGGTCACTTTCCGGAGGGTGCGGATGCTGGAGAAGGCTTCTTCCCCGATGCTCTTCAAGGAGGCGGGGAGGATGAGGCCGTCGTAGACCTTGGCCCCGTCGACGGTCTGGGAGGCCATTTCGCCCAAGGCGAAGACGGAATCCCCGATCGACTCAAGCCCTTCCTGGAAGGAAGTGGAGGTCAATAAGGCGTCCGCGAAGTAGAAAGCCTCGTCGCCGATGCTCTTCAAGGAGGCGGGGAAGCTTAGCGTCGCCCCAGACCCATACTTGAAGGCGCCCGCGAAGGCCCCTTCGTCGATCTTCTCAAGCGTCGAGGGGAAGTTCACCGCGGTGGCTTGGTTGACCGAGTAGAAGGCGTAGGGGAGGATCTCCTTGGCGCCGGAGTGGATGTTGAGGGTCCCGTTTTTGGCCGGGGTGCAGTAATAGACCTTGGAATAGTCCTTGGAGTAGAGGGTCATGTCGTCGATGACGAAGTTCTGCCTTGCTTTCTCCGAGAGGGAGAGGCTCGCGATCTTGGCTTTGCCGAAGGGGGCGCTGCCGAGTTCTTCTAGGCCCGCCCCGAAGGTGACCGAGGCAAGAGGAGAGGAATCGGTGGAGGTGGAGAAGGCCGAGGCGCCGAGCTTCTTCAAGGAGTCGGGCAGGGTGACTTCGGTCAAAGCGGCCGAGCCGGTGGTGTAGCCCTCCTCGTCGCTAGAGGCGAAATAGTAGAAGGCCATGCTGCCGATTTCCTCGATCCCCTCGCCGAGGCTCAAGCTGCGCAGCGAGCAGCCCATGAAGGCTTCGTTGTCGATCTTTTTGACCGAGCCGGGGATGGAAAGGCTGGTGATGGAACGGCACTCATAGAAGCAAGCTTCGCCGATTTCCTGCAAGCCGGAGCCGAAGGAAATGGAACTGATGGAGCTGCTCATGAAGGCCTCATCGCCCAAGGTGGTCACCGAATCGGGCAAGGAGATGGATCCCTTGTAGGTGGAGTTGTAGTGGAAGGCCCGCGCCTTGATGGTGGTCAAGGTGCTCGGGAAGGAGATGGAATTGACGAACTTGAGGTCGGAGAGGCAGTGCCCTTCCAAGGAGAGCACCCCTTCGGGGATGGTCAGCTGATCCAAGCCGGTCTGAACCGCCCAGTTGGCCGGGACGTAGACCAATTTGCTTCCGTCTTGGGTGTAGAGGATGTCGTTGACGACCTTGTAGGCGGAGCAATTGGAGAGGCGGATGGTCTTGATGCCGTAGTTCTGGAAGAAGGCTGCATCGCCGAAATACTCCAAGGAGGAGGGCAAGACGACGGTTTCCAAAGCGTTGAGGCGGGAGAAGCTGTAGTCCCCCATCACTTTCAAGGAGCTCGGAAGCACCAAATCGCCTTTGAGGTAGATGCCCGAGAAAGCGGACTCGCCGATTTCCTCAAGCCCCTCGTTCCAGTTGATCTTCACTTGGACGGTGCTGTCGAACATCATGAAGGCCTTGGCCCCGATCTTCTTCAGGCTGGACGGGAAGGTGATGGAGGACAAAGCCAGCTGCTCATAGAAGGCATAATCGCCGATTTCGACCAATCCTTCGGGGAAAGTGATGCTATTGAGGGTGGATTCGGAAGCGACGACGGAGGTGTTGTAGAAGGCGTAGTCGCCAACGCGGGTGACCCCGCTTGGGATAGCGAAGCTAGAGAGGCTGCGCGAATTGGCGGCCGGGAAGTAAACGAGCTCGGTTCCGTCTTTGGAGTAGATGATGTTGTCGATGGACTTATAGGCGGGGTTGGATCCGTCGATGGTGATCGTGGAGATGCGGTAATCGCCTAAGAATGCCTTGCGACCGATCTTGGTGACCGAGGCCGGGATGGAGATGGTCTGGACGTTGATGCGGCTTTGGAAGGCGCGGTCGCTGATCTCGGTGACGGCTTTCCCGTCGATGGAAGCGGGGATGGACACGACGATGGTCGAAACGTCGATCAATCCGTCGATGCAGATGGTCCCGTCGTCTTTGATGGAATAGTAGAAGTTGAAGTTCTGCGCGGCCCATTTGGCGTAGATCTTGCCCCCGGCGATGTCACTTTGGACGATGCCGGTGAAGGCCCATTCATTCCCGTCGCTGTCTTTGTAGAACCAGCCCTGGAAGGAATAGCCTTCCCTCTCCGGGGTGGGGGTGTTGATGCGGTCGCCGATGAAGGTCTCGACGGTGGTGGAGGAACCCGCGGGCATGGTGCCGCCGTTAGGCTCGAAGTTCAGGGTCACTTTCTGGTCTTCGTTAACCTGGTAGCGCGCCACCAAGGTGACGTTGCCCCAAATCTGGGTGAAGAAGGAGAACTGGGTGTCTTCCCCAGCGGCGTACCAGCCAAGGAAGGTGCTGTTTTTCTTCGTCGGGTTTTCGCTCGGCTTTTTGGCCCAGCGTCCTTCTTGGACGCGCTGGGAGGGGATGGTGGTGGAGCCATCGCTCAAAGTGCCACCGTTGAGGTCGAAGGTGATGACGTAGAAGACGTCCTCCGCGGAGGATTCGGAGCTCGGGTTGGGGACTTCGCTACTGGAAGGCTGGGTCTCGCTGGTCGCAGGGGCCTCGGAAGAGGGCTGCTCGGAGGAGGCGCCGGGGTTCTGGTTGCAGGAAGCCAAAGCCATCAAAACGGAAGCGGAGAGAATGAGAAGCGATTTCTTGTTCATGGTTTTCCTTTCTTGAAATTACTTTTGCAAATATAGGACCGTCCCGGCGGACTTCATGCATTGGGGCACGTCGGAGGAGATCGTCTCGACGAAGGTGAGAGAGGAGGGCAATCCGGAGGATTCCTTGGCGCTGGAGATTTTCAGCGACCAGGATTTGTCCCCCTGCGATTCGAGCCTTCCGGGGGAGAGGAAGGAAAGTTTGTTGCTTTCCTTGTCGATGGAATATTTCTTCCGCGAATAGGAGAAGACTTCGGTGGGGCCGGAACTTTCTAGCTTCACCGCCCCGCCGATGCTCGGGCGGGCGGCGTAATCGCCATAGTCTCCGCCATAGTTGCTGCTGACGTAGGAATAGTAGAGCGACCAATCCAGCATCCCGTCCCCGGTGAAGCTCACCGTGAGGGTCGAGGTGTAGTCGGTGTAGTAGGAATCGGTGTAGTAGAACTTCCCAACGTAGGTGGCTTCCACCGTGAAGGGATCGTCCTCGCTGACATCGGGCTTCTTCTCCACCGGCACGGAGATGGTCGCGTTGCCGGACGGGACGAAGAAGGAGTAGTGGAGTGGGGATTCCTCGGTGATGCCGAAGCTCGATGTTCCGCTGGATTCGCTGGAAACTTGGAGGTAAGTCCCCGTCGGCTTTCCGGTGAGCAGGTACCCCTCCTCGATTTCCAAGGTGAGGCTGAGCTTCGTGTTGGCGGCGAAGTAGGGGCCTTCCTGGGAGAGGGTGTAACTATAATGGCTGCCCTCGAAGGAGATGCTGTAGAGACGCTCGCTATCGAGGGTCAACGTGATGTCGAAGTTCGGCATCAAGAAGGAATAGACCCCATCGATTTCGCTCACGCTGGTGCGCGGGTAATTGGTTCCCTTCTCCGTGTAGTAGACGCCTTTGAGGGAATAATTGCTGCCTACCGCCCGGAGGGTGAATTCCACCTTATCCCCGAGGCAATAGGCTGTCTTGGAAGTGAGGAATTCCACCGAATACCCGCTCCCGGAGACGGTGATCGCATGGGCAATGGCCTCTTCGGAGCTTTCCCCGGAGGAGGATTCCTCGCTTGAGGGGATCTCTTCGCTGGAAGAGGATTCCAAGGATTCGGAGGATTCCCTTTCCTCGGAACTCTCGCTAGTCGAGGCGGAGGAAGAAGGGACTTCCGAAGAGGGGACTTCCGAGGAAGAGGGCTCTTGCTCGCTGGACTCTAGGGAAGAGGGCAGCTGGCTTTCCTCTAGGGAAGCGGCTTCGCTTGAGCTCGGGCTAGAAGATTCTCCGCTTGGGCTTGGGGTTCTACACCCCGCCAGCAAGGAAGAAGCCAAAACCAGTAGCAGGCCGGCTTTGCATTTTTTCATTACGACGAAACACTCCTTTCTTCGGCGGGATCATTACGATTCCCGCGCGCACACGCGAAAGCGCGCGCTAAACATGACAACCGGTATTTAACGCGCGCGCGAAAAATAAGCAAGGGGCAATAAAAGGGATTTCCGGGGTAAAGAAAAGGATCCCCCTTTGCGGGAGATCCTAGTCAATCCAAGAAGCTTATTCGGCGGTAAGCAGAGCCTTGGCTTGGGCAGAGACGTTGTCCGTGCCGAGGTCGGAAATCGTCCATCCCCAGCGGTACATGACCGAGGAGCTGTAGACGAAGAGGAAGCTGGCAGTAAGCGATTTGCCGTCGGCGGAGAGGGTGAAGGTGTTGACCACCGAATCGCCCCAGTTTTGGATTCCGACCCGAAACTGGCTGTAGATGCCCGGGATGCCGAGCATGACCGAAGCCATGGCGCGGGTGCCGGCGAGGTATTCGTTGCCGGCGGAGAAAAGGGAATCGTCGCCGTAGTCGTTGAAGTAGTAGGAGGTGGACCCGTCGGTGTTCGTCCTCTTCTGCTTGAAGGAGGTGAGGGCGAGCAGGCTGGTCTTGCTCTTATCCTGGAGGGTCAAGACGTCTTTGGCGAAGGCGCCGCCGAGGTTGGTGCTGCCCCAGAGGTCATCGGAAGTGAACGCCTTATCGGAGACCTTCTTCGCGGCCTGATAGGTGTAGGTTTGCTTTTCAGCGTCGTAGGTGCCGCTGGCGGCGTATTGGAGGTTGTTCTTCACGAAGTTGACCGTGGAGGAGCCGGCCTCGCCGGTAGCGGAGGCGTATTGGTACTTGCTGTCGATCGTGAGGATCGTGGTTTCGACCATCGACTCATTGGCGGCCACCTTCATCGAGAAGTCGCCGAAGACTTGGTTGCCCGTATCGGGGAAGTACATATTGGCCGGGCAGGAGGCGCTGGCGCCGTTCGAGTCGATCCAAGCCCCTTCCCCGGTCATGGACATGGTCTTCGTTTCGAGCATCTTATCGAAGAAACCCTGAATCGGGGACGCGTCGATTTGCTCCGGGAGGACGGGGTTGGCGAGCCAAGTCTCGGCCGCCGGGAGGGAGATTTTGTTCACCGAGTCGACCATGACGGCGGAAGAATAGCTTTGCCCGCCGACGGTGAAGCTAGAGATGGCACCCTTTTGGTTGGCGGGGATCAGGTTGAACGAGCCGGCCTCGGGGAAGTAGATGAGGAAGGCGAAGGTCGCTCCGGTACGGTTGGAGAGGAAGTACCAGAAGTTGGTGGCTCCCAAAGAATCGTAAAGGTCGTCGAGCAAAGTCGAGGAGTTCTCGTCGCTGCCGGTGCTGGAGTTTTCGATCGCGTAAAAGTAGTAGGTGTCCCCATCCTTGTTCACGCCGGAATAAGGAACGTCGTTGTCGATGACTTCCTGGAAGGCGGAAGCGGCGGTGGAGAAGCTGGTGATGCCGGCTTGCTCTTTGCTGGCGGCATAGCCCGGCTCAACGGTGATCGAGGAATCGAAGACCATCTCGTTTTCGCTGGCGGTCGCGTTGACGGAGAAGCCGTAGGTGCGGCCATCGGTCGGATGGTTGATCGAGCCGTCGAAGACGTATTTCTTGCTTTCGCCTTCGCCATCCTGCCCGTAGAGGCTCATCCAGTAGTTCTTCGCATACATGTTGAGGCCGCTATAGGCGGAATAGGACTCGAAGTTGTCGGAGATCGAGCTGATGAACTTGTTGAAAGCGACTTTCTTGTCGGAGATGACGCTGCCGGAGATGGCCCTCTTGGTGGTGCCGGCGACGATGGTCGCGGTGAAGGGGCCGTATCCGACGCCGATGATCTTGTGGCCGGAGATGGTGATGTTGTCGGATTCGGTGGTCACGCTCCATTTGGAGACTTTGGAGACTTTGACGTATTTGTCCAAGTCCAAAGCGTTGGCTTCGCCCGCCTGGAATTCGGTGGGCATCGAATCGTAGTCGACGACGATCCTGCCGGCGATGGTGGAGTCAGGGTCGGTGACGGTCAAAGTGACTTCCTTGGTCAAAGAATTGCCGACGGTGGCGCGGATTTTGCACTGGCCGATGGCGATGCCGGTGACCAAGCCGGTCTCGCTGACGGTGGCGATGGCCTCATTGCTGGAACTCCAGGAAACGGGGGTCTGATCCGGGGTGACGGTCGCGGTCAATTGGACGGTTTTTCCTTGGGCGACGCTCGGGTTGGTTTCGTTGATGGTGAGCGTGTAGCCGCTGATTTCGCTGGTGGCTTCGCTGGAAGACGCGTTGGGATTGTCTTGGTTGCATCCGGCGGTCCCAACGCCAACGAGGGCGATGAGGGCGGCGGTGGCCAAGACTTTGAGATTCATCTTTTTCATTGTCTTTTCCTTTCTTGCGCTACGCATTGCGTGTTTCGCGCGCACTCACGAAGAGTTGCCCTTGTACCATAGGCGCGAAACAAAACTTTGCAACCTTTTTTTGAGGAAATCGCGTCAATTGAAAACGGTCCCGTTCCCGACTTCGGATCCGCCGCCTTAAAAGGGGACGAAGTTTGGCCAAACAGACGGGGGCGAAAGAATGGGATTTCACGACAAAACCCAACATCAGAAAAAAAGGAAAATCACCAGTCTTAGTCAATTAAAAAACGTATTTTTTGTATGCAAAATAAACTAGAAACCAGCGAATCAAAATAGAAAGAGCATGCCTTTCTTGCATACAAAAAAGCCGGCGTGTGCCGGCTTGGTTTATGGGCGGGATTAGGCGGCGAGATTGACGAAGTGGAGGGTAATCGAATCATCGGTTTGGGCGGTGATTTCGAAGTTCCAGTTCAGATAGCTCCCGTCGTTGAACTTCAGCCCGTTCATGTACAGTGAGCTCATTTTGTAGTTGGAGTAGGTGCTTCCGCCGTATTTGGCGTTGCCGTCGTCGGCCTTCGGGTCGCCCCAATAAGAGGAGAGGCCGAAGATGTTGGTCATGTTGCCCATGGTGCTGTAGTAGGTGCTGCCGCCGAAGCTGTCGACGCCCGAGGGGGTGACAGCCTTGACGTGGCGGAGGGCGGTCGGGGATTCGACGACCCCGTCGACGATCTGCTGGGAGAGCCTGCCGCTGGAGGTGCCATCATTGCTGGCGTAGAGGGTGGCTGCGGTCTCGAAGGTCTTCGACTGGGTGTCGATGTAGGTCTCCGAACGCGGGGTGTCGGTGTAGGCGAGGACCCCGGTGCTCAAATCGGCTTTGCCCTGCTCGTTGAGGGTGCCTTTTTCCGATCCGGTCCGGGCGTCGACGTGGAACACCTGGAGGCCCGGGTGCTCATAGGTTCCGCCGTGGCCATAGGCCGAGCTGCCGGTGCTGGAAGTGGCGTTGGACCATTCCGGATAGCCGGTGGAGTCCATTTTGTTGACGCCGGTGGGGGTGTAGTATTCGAGGATCAAATACTCATCGTAGGGCGTCTTGTTCCAGGGATCGGTGGTGGTGTTGCGCAGGAGGATGAATTTGCCCGTGTCGGTGTAGGAGGGAAGAGTGATCTCGAAGTTGGCGAGGCTGCCGTCGACGACCATCGGGGCGACCCAGTTGTAGGCCATCTTGGTGTAGGCGTTGTGGTCGCCCACGTTCTGATCCATCATGTCGACGCATCCGGCCGGCCCTTCTTGGTGGTCATAGGAATAGTAGTCGGGGGCGCCCATCATGTGCCCGGTTTCGTGGATGATGGTGTGGGCGTCGACGCTCTTCCCGTCGATGCGGCTGCCGATCGGGTTGCCGCTAGCGTCTTTGTAAGAGGAGTAGTAGGTATTGGTCAAGAAGTCGAAGCGGGACCAGAAAATGCGCCTGGCACCGGGTTTTTTGACGTTCTTCGTCCCATTGACGTTAGTGGTGAAGTTCCACCAGAGATTGCCGGATTTGTCTTGCCCGCCGAACCCGCCGGTGGGGATGGATTGGGAGGTGAAGTAGATGACTTCGATCCCATCGATGTAGCCGTCGCCGTTAGCGTCGTAGCGGGTGGGGTCGAGTTCGCCTTTTTCCTCAAGCTGGCGGATGGCATCCAAAGTGATCGTCTGGGCCAAGCCGGTGTTGTTGCCGTCGAGGGTGGTGTCGTCGGCGTTGTAGGTGACGATGGAGCTCACGTCGCCGCCGATGTTGAGGCGGCCGAAGCTGGCTTTCTTGTAGTAGGAGTGCAGGGATTCCCACGGGGTGTCCTGCCCGTTCTCATTCTCGGAGAAGAAAGCTTCCTGAAGCACGTCGTGGACCTGCTTCTCGGAGATGCCGGAGCTCTCGAACTTGGCGTTGTTGAACTGAACCGGGATGACGAGGATGTTGACGTTGCCCGAACTCGGCATGCCCGAGCCGCCGAGGGTCTCGATGCCCGAATAGTTCTGATAGGTGTAGGGGGAGAGGCTCTCCACGGTCGGGGTGAAATAGCCGTGGCCCTCGCTGGCCTTTTCGATTTCCTTTTCTTGGACGGTGAAATCGACGGTTTTGGTCCACTTCGCCTTTTTGTAGCGGATCTTGGCGGAATAGCTGCCGCGGGGGAGCAAATCCCCGGCCCCATAGGTTTTGCTGGAGTCGTTCTTGTCGGTGATCGTGTAGGTGGTCTGGAACTTGAACTCGGTCACGTCCTCCTGCGTCCCGGCGTCTTCGTCGACGAAGGTGACGGTGGGCTTGGCCGCGTCGAAGAAGCAGGTCCCCGCGGGGATGACGCTGCTTCCCAAAGAGACCTCGACGCGCTGCTTAGAGGGGACGGTCGAAGTTTCTTCTTGGCTGCTAGAGGCGCTGCTATCCTCGCTTAAAGAAGTATCCGCGCTGCTATCGGGGAGTTGACTGGAAGAAGGCTGGCTCGGCTCATTGGGGGAGCAGGAGGCCAAAGCCAATCCGAGCACCGCCCAGGCGAGCGTTTTTTTCATATTTGCCATAACGGGTTTCCTTTCTACTTATATAAACCGCACTAATATAAAGATGGTTGCGTTTTTGTCAAGGAAAACAGGCCCGTCCCTTTCCCTTGCCTCAAAAAGCGCTTGGCCCTAGACTAATCGCCATGGACCCCTACAAGAAAAAAGTCCTCCGCAATTTCTTAATCACCTTCCTGCTGTCGGCGGGCTTGTTTTGCCTCGTCTTCTTCCTGCGCCGCCCCTATTCCCTGCGCTCCGGCAGCGACGCCCTGTTCATCGCCTCGGCGGTGGGACTAGGGTGTGTGGGGATGATCTTCGTCGTGCGCTCCGGCAGCTTCGACGTCCTCAATTACGGCGTTTACCGCCTGTTCGAATCCTTCCGCCTCGACCGCACCAAAAAATGGGACACGGCCGGGGATTATAAGCTCGACCGCCAGAAGAAAAGGCAAAAGAACAAAGCCGTCTATTGGCCCTGCCTCGCCGTTTCGGGAACTTTCTTTCTCGCCGCCCTGATTTTGGCTTTGGTCACCCTCTTCGCCTGAAAAGCAGGAAGCGAGGGCAAAAAAGACTTGCCTTTTTTTCGCGCTGTGGTTACCTATGTTGCGCGCCTATGCAAATGGGCATGACAATCGTCAACGAAAGGAGATTCGAAATGAACAAAAAGAAAGTCTTCCTTCTCCCTCTCGTCGCTCTCAGCCTGACCTTGGCTGCCTGCGGGGGAGAGAACAACCCCAGCGGAAGCAATTCCAATCCCAGCACTTCCCAAACCGGAGGCACTTCTCAGGGTGGGACTTCGGAACCTGAAAAGGACCCCGCCATCCTCCCGGAGAATCCGACCGGCAACCTTGCCAACGGCATCCCCGACTATTCTCAATTGAACTGGAAGGACCGCTCCAAGATTTTGGCTTCTTTGGAGTACTACGCTTTGCGCAATCACACCGCCGGCATCCCGCTTTACGACGATGCCTCCTATGAGCAGTTCTCCGAGCGCATCCAGCTCCCGTCCACCCGCTACCAGACCAACTACGGCTTCGGCACCGGGTATGGCAAGATCGACGTGAACAAAAAGATGTATTCCGGCACCATCAACGAGCCCAACGAGAAGTGGCGCAGCTATTTCCATGGCTACACCAGCACCGATTCGGGCACCTTCAACGGATGGAATGCCACCGGCAGCGACGTCACCGACCGCATGGGGATGATCACCTCCGGCTATTTCGGCGTCAAAGCCAACTCCGACAACACCGCCTACTCCTGGGTCGGCTCCCTCTCCGAGCTCGACGCCCCGATCATGCTCGATGAAAGCGGCAACGTCATCACCCCCGACGCCGACGGCAACGTCAAAAAGAAAGACGGGACCACGATCCCCTATACCGAAATGACCTCCCAGCACTGGAGGGTCAAGGTCAAGACCGGCAGCAAATACATCTACCACACCGCCGAACTCAGCAAGTGGAAGAGCAAATACGATGGAACCACCGTCAAACTCGAGGACTATTTGACCCCGTTCAAGGCGATGCTCCTCTCCAACATGGCCCGCACCTCCGAACTGGTTTCCGATACCTCCGGCTTCCAGGGCGCCATGGACTTCTTCTACAACAACAACAAGGCCAAGTACCTCGACGACTGGGAGAACAGCGGCGTCGGCATCCAGCTCAACCGCGAAGAGAACGCCATCGAATTCTCCTTCATTCAGCCCAAGAGCAGCGCCTACGCTCGTACTGCTCTCTCCAGCAACCTCTATAGCCCGCTCCCCGAGGAGTTCCTGAAAGACCTCGGCGACGGCTCCTTCCAGGCCGGCGCCGCCAACTACGGCAAGATCGGCACCTCCAAGACCAACAAATACGACGACGTCTTCGACAACGTCTTGGCCTTCGGACCCTACATCCCCGAATATTGGCAGCAGAACCAGAAATGCGTCTATAAGGCCAACAAGGACTACTTCGAAGCCAGCGATTATCACTTCGACGGCTACACCGAAGTCGTCTACGAAGGCACCTCCGCCGACGAGAACGCCTACAAGGCCTTCCTCAACAACGAACTCGACGAAGTCACCATCCCCCTTTCGCAGCTGACCACCCACAAGAACGATCCGACCGTCCTCCGCACCGAGGGCTCGACCGTCATCAAGCTCAACCTCAACACCACCACCGAGGATGAGTGGGAATACTACTTCGGCGAGAAGGGCACCGTCGCCACCCATGACAAAGGCTCCTATTGGAACACCAAGGCCATCATGAGCAACGACAACTTCCTCGACGGCCTCTACTTCGCCATCAACCGCAAAGAGCTCGCCGACCTCGCCGGGCGCAACCCCGCCGTCAGCTACCTCTCCAACGCCTACATGCTCGATCCCAACGGCGTCGTCTCCTACCGCGATTCGGCCGAGGGCAGGGGAGTGGTCGCCAACTTCCAAAAGGCAGCCAACAACGAATACTGCTATTCGAAGTCCTTGGCCCAGAGCTACTTCGCCCGCGCTGGCAAAGAATTGGTTGAAAGCGGCGAATACGAACACGGCGAGGAAATCACCCTCACCGGCGTCTACCGCTACCAGAAGACCATCGAGAACCTCGGCAACTACATCAAATCCTACGTCGAGGACGCCTTCAACGAAGCCAACGCCTCGACCACCGGGCTTAAGCTGAAGCTCGAGCTCATCACCGGCGGGAACAACTACACCGACACCTACACCAAGATGGACCACGGCGAATTCGACTTCGCCGAAGGCGCCATCTCCGGCAACGTGCTCAACCCGCTCGACTTCATGAACACGCTTTCCACCAACAAGGCCCTCAACCAAGGCTTCTGCCTCAACTGGGGCAAGCGGACCGACCGCCTCCACGAAGCCGGATCCACCGACCGCTATGCGGCCACCTACAAAGGCGAGGACTATTCCTACGACGCCCTTTGGAACGCCTCCCAGGGCTTCACCCCGGTCGACGACGGCGTCGCCACGCCGGTCGGCAACAACGCGCAGATCAGCTACGATTCCGCCAAGAAGGCGCTGAACTTCAAAGCAGAGTTCTCTCCGCAGGTCGTCGACGAACAGGGCAACTGCCTCTATGAATTCTCCCTCCCCGAGGGGGTTGCGATCATCACCTCCAACCAGCAGGGCGGCTTCGACGGCGGCTACTACTCCCAGAACGTCAAAGGCCTCAAGACCAACCTCAACGGCGAAATCAGCTTCTCCCTCCCGACCTCGGAAATCGAATCCGTGGCCAAGAAAGTCGCCTCCGCCGACGACAACAAGACCCAGCGTTACTTCCGCCTCTACTTCACCCTCGTCTACAAAGTGAAGCTTGAGACCGGGACCATCACCAAGTCGGTCCTCATCGACCTCGGCGCCAAGCTCTCCGACTACGGCATCGCCGACGTCAACGCCTGATTCCCCATCCTTATGAGCCGCCCCTTTCGGGGCGGCTTTTTCTTGCACTTGACCCGCTTGGGGTTTAACCTACTCTTGTTGCGGTTTTTCCGCGTTTTTTGGGCACGAAAGGAAAGGGTTAGCATGAAAGACAGCGTCAAATACGTCATCGAGAGAATCCTGTTCATCCTCTTGACGGCGTTCATCATCCTCAGTCTCACTTACATTCTTTTGCAATTGATCCCCTTGGAGCCGGGCGGAACCGACATCCAGCGGTGGACCTTCTGGGAAAAGCAGGTTGAGCTCGGATATTACGTCCGCATCACCGACCCCATGGAGGCGATGAGGGATGGCTATGACCTCTCCATCACCGTCGCCGGCAAAGTCACCTATTACCGCGCCCAGCCGATCATGGTGCGCTACTTCAACTGGCTCGCCGCGGTTGCTAAAGGCGACTGGGGCGTCTCCAGCAGCGACTATTGGAAGGGCCAAAGCGCCATGACCATCCTCATGACCGGCCTTCCCTATTCGATGAGGCTTAACCTCATTTCCATTTTGATTTCCATCCCCTTGGGCATCGGGCTCGGCATTTTGGCGGCCCTGAAGAAAAACACCTGGGTCGACTCTTTGATCTCCACGGTCGTCATGATCTTCATCTCCGTGCCTTCCTTCGTTCTCATTTCCTTCCTGCTCATTTGGTTCGGCAAGATCAACGGCTGGCCGATCCGCTGGCCTAGCGACGCCGACGCGGCCGCCGACCCGGTCTTGGCCTTCAAAGCCTACGTCATCCCGGTCATGTCGCTTTGCTTCGGATCCATCTGCGCTTTCGCCCGCTACACCCGCGCGGAGCTGACCGAGGTCATGTCCAGCGAATTCCTCCTCCTTGCCCGCACCAAAGGGCTCACCCGTTCGCAAGCGGTGGTGCGCCACGCCCTCCGCAACTCCATGGTCCCCATCGTCCCGATGATCATCGCCGAATTCATCGGCATCCTCTCTGGCTCGATGGTCCTAGAGCAAATCTACGGCATCCCCGGCATCGGCTCGGTTTTGGTTAACGCCCTTAACGCCACCGACGTTCCGGTCATCATGGTCGATATGGCCATCTACACGGTCATCGGCTTGGCCGCGACCCTGATCATCGACCTCAGCTACGGCATCGTCGACCCGCGCATCCGCATGGGCGCTAGAAAGTGAGGAAAACCATGGACAAGAAACAGCAGAACAACGAGCCCTTGGAAATCACCTCCGAGGACTTCGCCTTCGTCCAAAAGGAGGAAGGCCTCCACGATCAGAAATTCCAAACCAAGCCCACGACTTTCTTCAAAGACGCGATGAAGCGCTTCGTCAAGTCGCGCTCCTCGGTCGTCGCCGCTTCGATTTTGGCGGTGCTCATCGGCATGGCCATCATCGTTCCTTTCGCCGACCCCAACGACATCGAGACCCCCTTGGGGCAGGCCGGATACCTCCCCCCGAAGTGGTTCGACGGGGATTTGGGCGGGTTCTTCGACGGGACCGACCGCGTCGACAACGCGATCCTCGACCCCAAAACCGAAGCCTTGCCGGAAGATTCCGACTACAAAGCATCCGCGATCGTCGGCAGCGTCAGCAAGAGATCCTCTTATAGCGACATCTATAGCTCCGCCGTGGCCAAATACGGCAAAGGCGGGGATCTTTCCCTCACGAACCAAAGCCCCAAAGAAGACGGGGTCTTCCAAGGCGAGGACCAAGGCATCCTCTCCGCTTCGGTCACCCTCGACCTTTCCGCTTCCTATACCTACGAAGCCTTCTTCGACCCCGAGCAGACATCCGTCCACGCGGGGACTTCCTTGAAGGTTTATTTGACCTTCGCCGCCGAAGAGGAGGAGGGCATCGCCTACATCCCCTTAACCGAAACCAAGGAATGGGGCGAAAGCCTTTCTAGCCTCCGCGCCGAGAACATCTCCGCGGCGATTTCTTCCTATTACAAAGACGGCGCGCCCGCCAGCGTCAAAGGCAAGCTCGGCGTCGTCATCGCTTCTCCGGAAGACGAGGGCAGCGGGGCCAACGTTTTGGCCATCTCCAAAATCGAATCCAACGTCCCTAACGTCTCTTTCTCCTCTGGGCTAGAAGCCAGGAAGGCGATGGACAGCAAATCATCCAACGCCTATTCCACCTTCGGCGGGGATTCCTTGCCGCTTGTCGGCATCCGCCACGTCGAAGTCCTCTACGGCTCTTTCCGCTATGACTATTACGCTGCCGCCTTCGGGGAAGTCGAATACGATTTCACCCCGATTGACATCGACAACTACATCGCCAAAGGATGGCTCGTCTACGAATGGGGCGACGTCGGCGACAGGCAGCAGCCCAAAGAATGGCATTTGACCCCGGAAGGGGAAATCTATTGCCCGCTGCGCGACGTCTCTTACCAGTCCATCAGCGAGAACCCCTTCGACCCGACCCTCTCCACCAAGACCGTCCACGGCAAGCGCTCGCTTTACCGCCAACTCTACTTCGAAGGCAAAATCGGCAGCTGCTCGGCCCCGAAGTACTTCTTCGGCACCGATAGGAACGGCAAGGACTTCTTCAAAGTCGTCTTCTCCGGTTTGCTCACCTCCCTCGGCCTCGGCGTTTTGGCTTCGGCCATCAACATCGTCATCGGCTTGGTCTGGGGCTCGATTTCGGGCTACTTCGGCGGCTGGGTCGACATGCTCATGGAGCGCTTCACCGAGATCCTCGGCGGCGTTCCCTTCATCATCGTCATGACCTTGGTGGCTTTGCTTTGGAACCAAAACGGCGGGGGAACGACCTTCTGGACCTTCCTCTTCGCCCTCCGCCTCACCGGGTGGATTGGCATCTCCGGCACCACCCGCAGCCAGTTCTACCGCTATAAGGGCAGGGAATACGTCTTGGCCTCAAGGACTTTGGGCGCAAGCGATGCGAGGCTGATCTTCAAGCACATCCTCCCCAACGCCATCGGGACCATCGTCACCAGCGCCGTCTTGATGATCCCCTCGGTCATCTTCACCGAGGCCAATATCTCTTACCTCCTCCCCGGCGCTTTGGTGCTCAAAAACAGCTTCGGCGTCACCATCGAATCCGTCCAAAGCGAAATCTCCAAAGCCCCTTACCTCATCGTCTCGGCTTCGCTCATCATGGCCTTGCTCATGATTTGCTTCAACCTCTTCGGGAATGGCCTTCGCGATGCCTTCAACCCCTCCTTGAAAGGAAGTGACCAGTGATGGAAAAAATCTCTTATCCCTACGAAGTCGGCCCTTCTCCCGAGGGGAAGGAAGCCGTCGTTTCGGTCCGCAACCTCGCCGTTTCCTTCAAAACCGATGAGGGATACGTCCACGCCGTGCGCGGCGTCTCCTTCGACCTCTACAAAGAAGAGACCCTCTGCATCGTCGGGGAATCCGGCTCGGGGAAGTCGGTGACCAACAAAACCATTATGGGCATTTTGCCCAAAAGCGCCCGCATCGAATCCGGCTCGATCCTCTACGAAGGCGAGGATTTGACCAAAATCTCCGAGGACGAGTTCCACAACATCCGCGGGAACAAAATCGGCATGATCTTCCAAGACCCGCTTTCCTCCCTCAACCCGATCATGAAAATCGGGAAGCAAATCACCGAGGAGATGATCATCAACGGGAACCATCTGAAGAACTATTATTCCTCTTTGATTTCCAAGGAATTCATCGCCTACAAGAACGACCTGCGCCTCAAGCAGCTTTTGGAAGCGGAAAAGAAAGCCGCCAAGAAAGACAAATCCAAACCCTTCGACGAAGCCTCCTTCGCCAAGAGGAAGGAAGACCTCTGCGAGAAAATCAAAGAAGACAAAATCGCCCTTTCGCAGAAGAAAAAGGAAGCCCGGAAACTCGTCTCGAAAAAGAAGAAGGACATCTCCTCCCGCCACAAAGAAGCGGTGAAAAAAATCGTTTCGGGGCAGGGGAACCTCAAGGAAAAATACGACGCCTTCCTTTTGGAGCACCGCCGCGCCTTGGGGGAGATCCGCGTCACCCACAAAGAAGCCAAGGAAAGGGCCCTCAAGATCATGGCCGAGGTCGGCATCCCCGACCCCGAGAGGCGTTTCTACCAATACCCGTTCGAATTCTCCGGCGGCATGAGGCAGAGGATCGTCATCGCCATCGCTTTGACGGCCGAGCCCGATGTTTTGATCTGCGATGAGCCGACCACGGCCCTCGACGTCACCATCCAGGCCCAGATCCTCGAACTCATCAACCGTTTGAAGAAAACCCATCACATGTCGGTCATCTTCATCACCCACGACCTCGGCGTCGTCGCCAACATGGCCGACCGCGTCGCCGTCATGTACGCCGGGAAGATCGTCGAATACGGGACCGCCGACGAGGTCTTCTATTCCCCGGCCCACCCCTATACCTGGGCGCTTCTTTCCTCCATCCCGGACATCGATTCGAAGGAAAAGCTCGAAGCGATCCCCGGCACCCCGCCCAACATGCTCTTCCCGCCCAAGGGAGACGCTTTCGCGGCGCGAAGCAAATACGCCATGGGCGTCGACTTCAAGGAAGAGCCGCCCATGTTCCAATTAAGCCCCACCCACTACGCGGCCACTTGGCTTTTGGATGAGCGCGCCCCGAAGGCCGAAATGCCCAAAATCGTGGCCACCCGCATCCAGAACAGCCTCAAAAAGCAGAAGGAGGAGAATTGACCATGGCAAACCTTTCCGAAGAGAAGAAGGTCCTGAAGGAAACCCTTCGCAAGAAAAACGCCGAACTCTCTTCCTTCCGCCTCTCCCATCCCAACCGCAAAGCTTGGAGCGAGGAGGAGAAGAAGCAAGAAGCCGCCCTCAGGGAAGAGATCGACGGGATCAAGTTCCGCCTCGGCAACTTCGGCATCACCTACGACCAAAAGCTCGTCGATGACCACATCATCCTGAGCGTCCGCCACCTGAAGCAATTCTTCAAAGCCGGCGAGTACAAGACCAAAGCCGTCCACGACGTCAGCTTCGACGTCAAGGAAGGGGAGTGCTTCGGCTTGGTCGGCGAATCCGGGTGCGGCAAAACCACGACCGGACGGTGCGTGATCGGGCTTTACAACATCACCTCCGGCGCCATCTACTACAAAGGCTACCGCATCGCCGCCGGCGACCGGTGGAACCGCAAGGAAATCAAGTGGAGCAACATCCACACCAAGGAAAAGATCGCTTCTTTGCGCGAGCAGGAGCACTGCGAGATCGTCGACGCCTCCGCCCCCGGCGAGGAAGAGGCCATCAAAGCGCGCTTCCAAAAGCAAATCGACGCGATCGAAACCGCCCAAAAGGCCCACGTCGAGGAGCAGAAGGCCCTCATCAAGCAGATCCATTACGACGATAAGCACGTCAATTCGCGCCTCCGCAACCAGATCCAGATGATCTTCCAGGACCCGATCGACTCCCTCGATCCGAGGATGACGGTCGAAGACATCATCACCGAAGGCCTCCACATCCAGGGCAAATACAACAAAGAGGAGAACCGCAAGACGGTGGAAGCGGTGCTCAAGCGCGTCGGGCTCATCCCCGAATACGCTTCGCGCTACCCCCACGAATTCTCCGGCGGCCAGCGCCAGAGAATCGGCATCGCCCGCGCTTTGGTCATGAACCCGAAGCTCCTCATCTGCGATGAGCCGATTTCGGCCCTCGACGTCTCCATCCGCGCCCAGGTCCTCAACCTCCTCAACGAGATCAAGGAGGAGATGGGTCTGACGATGCTCTTCATCGCCCACGACCTCTCCGTGGTCAAGTACTTCTGCGACCGCATCGCCGTCATGTACTTCGGGAACATGGTCGAACTCGCCACCAGCGACGAGCTCTTCGCCCATCCGCTGCACCCGTATACCAAAGCTTTGCTCTCGGCCATCCCAAAGCCGGACCCCCACAGCGAGAAGAACCGCATCCGCACCGTCTACGACCCCTCTTCCGCCCATGACTATTCCGTTTCGAAACCGAGCTTCCGCGAAGTCCTGCCGGGGCATTTCGTCCTCTGCAACGACGAGGAAGAGAAAGCCTACCGCCTCGAAGCCGCGCGCCTCGACGCGGAGAAAGGGGAAAGCAAATGAAAAAGAAAACCCGCTTCGTCTTGGTGAGCGTCATCTACGGGGTGTTGCTTGCCTTGCTCGTCCCCGTCTTCGTCTACGCCCTTTTGGCCTTTGCTAACCCGGCCAAATACAATTACCGCCTCGCCTACCTCCAGCAGGGGGAAGCGGTGGACGCCTACCTCCACACCGGGGAGTACGCCATCGCCTTGGTGTTCCTAGGCCTCCTCTTCGTGGGGCTCGGCCTTGGGCTCCTCTCTTGGATCTTCCGCAGGAAATCCACTCAGATCTCCCTCTCGGTCCTGCTCTCCCTCATCGCCTTCGCCTATTGCCTTTCCCGCGCGGTGTATTGCTTCCAAGACGGGGGCACCTCCGCGATCCCGGGCATCATGTACATCTTGGGCAGCCTCGGCATCGCCGGGTCGATCGTCTTCTTCGTCAAGAAGACCCTCGACGGGGACTGCTCCTGGCCTTATTACCTGTGCCTGATTTGGGGCGCCGCGTTCCTGTTCGTCGCCTCGGCGACCAAATACTCCTATTCGATTCTCAACGCCTTGGGACACCAAGGCGACGTGGTCTATTGGGGGTCTTACGGCATCAGCCGAATCGTCCTCCTCAGCTACGCCTTATCCGCTTACTTGAACCTCAGTTTGGACTACGAGCCGGAGCAAAAGCAAAACTGAAAAATTCCTCCTTCGGGAGGTTTTTTTCTTATGGGGTGGGGAGAAACCCCTGATCCGCCTGTATAATAAGGGTGATGGACAAAACGGACTCCCTGCTTTACCAAGGCAAAGAATACCCCCTCCGAATCACCAAGAAGAGGGGCTGCAAAAGCATCATCGTCCGCATGGGCAAAGATGCGACCGTTTTGGTTTCCTGCCCGACTTATTGCACCTATTCCCGAGCCAAGGATGCCGCGGAACGGTGCTTGGGGAGCCTTTTGAAGAAGGTTGCTTCCATTCCCTCTTTTTATTCGGATGGCTACCTTTATTACCTCGGGGAGAAGCACTTCGTGGGGGAGATGGGCGAGAAGGAGCTCTCCGCTTTGCTGAAGAAGCTCTCGCTGCCCCTGTTCCGGGAACGGGTCGCCTATTACGAGAAGCTCATGTCCGTCCATCCAAGCTATCAGGTCAAAACGCGGGTGATGAAGACCCGGTACGGGGTCAATTCGCGCAAAACCCATTCGATCACCCTGCAAAGCCAATTGATCTGCTTCCCGGTCGAAGTCATCGACTCGGTCGTCGTCCACGAATTGGCCCACCATTTCGAATTCAACCACGGGGAAAAGTTCTATAAGATCGTCTACCGTTATTGCCCCGATTACCAATCCCTCCACGCCCGGCTGAGGAAAGGAGACTACGATGGAAAGAATCGCCTCTAGGTCCAACGCGCGCATCAAAGAGCTCTGCGCCCTCAAAAAAGGGGATTCCCCCTTCTTTTTGGTGGAGGGATACCACCTCGTCGAGATGGCTTCTGCTTCTCATTCCTTGCTTGAGGTCTTCTCGGTCAAGCCCTATTCGGGGAAGGAAAAATGCACCCTGATCAGTCAGGATGTCCTGCAAAAGCTCTGCGCCAGCAAAACCCCCGAGGGGATCGTGGGGCTTTGCAAGAAGAAAGAAGCCAAGGGGCTTTCCTCGCCCCGCGTCCTTCTCCTTGACCGCGTCCAAGACCCCGGAAACGTAGGGACCCTCCTAAGGACCGCCTTGGCCTTCGGCTTCCAAGACGTCATCTCCTTGAAAGGAACGGCCGGCTTCTACTCCGGCAAAGTGATCGCCTCCAGCCAAGGGGCCATCTTCCCTTTGAACCTGCAGGAGGGGAAAAGCGAAGAGGAAGCCGTCGAAGAACTCAAAAAGCAAGGCTATTTCCTTTTAGGAAGCGCCTTAGAAAACGCGGTCGATCACCACTTCCTTCCCCCGATGGGGGAGAAAATCTGCCTGATTCTCGGCAATGAGGGCAGGGGGATGAGCCCTTATTTGCTTTCCCATTCCGACTGCAACGCCTATATCCCCATCTCCGGCATCGATTCCCTCAACGTCGGCGTGGCCGGGGGGATCTTGATGGAAAAGCTCCGCGCCTGAAGGCGAAAAATTTTTGCCCACATTCTTTTTCTTGCTTCATAATGGAGCCATGAAAAAGACCTCATTGCTATTGCTCGCCGCGACGCTTCTTGCCTCCTGCGGCTCCTCTTCCCCCCAAGAAGAGGACGGGAAAGCCTATATCTCCTCCTTGAAGGAGGCGACCCAATCCTCTTTGAAGCAGGAATCCCGTTATTTCAAATCCGCGGGCGTCGGCGGCAAAGTCGCTTTCGGCGTCAAAAACCTCGCCGGCACCTATTACCATCTAACCGGCAGCTCGCTTTCCTTCGAAGCCGGGGCCAAGAACCTCAAATCGACATCCGTCGACGAACTCCAGGGCATGGTCCTGCTCCAAGGCGGGGAAATGAGCCTAGACACCAACCAAAAGGAAGTCTCCGAGATGAAGAACTTCCTGAAGCTCTCCCCCTTGAAAGCCAAAGCTTATTTGAGCGAAGGCGCGGTTTATTTCAACGCCTCCGGGGAAAAGAACCCCGTCAGTGGGGAAGTCGACACCAACGCCACCCTCGGCTTATTGGCCCAAACCCTCATCCGGACCGTCGATTCCGACTACGTCCTCTACGGCGGGGGAAACCGCTTCGACAGCAAGAACAAATACAAGGGCAAATGGACTCTAAACGAAGAAGATAGGGCCGAACTGCAAAAGGAGCTGCCCCTCGTCAAGGAAAACCCGGATTTCTCCTCCCTGGATTTCCTCTCCTCTTTCTTAGAGGGGGCTTATCAAGACGAAAGCGGGAAGACCGCCTTCTCCTTCGAAACCAAGGAAGACAAGAGCAAGAAGATCTCTTTCTCCAGCAAGGACAAGGACGTCCTTTCCTGCGCCTTTGCCTCCGCCATCAGCTCCGCCGACCTCTCTTCCTTCTCCAGCGAAGCCTCCACGCCCAGCTACCAAGAAGCCAAAGACGAAGCTGACAAATTCTTCACCTACGCCGACCCCAAAGCCTTCACCCTGGAAGCCTATTTCTCGCAGAAGTCCCTCCTTCAGGTCCGCGTCGACATCAACTTCGCCCTCGACGAAGCCAAAATCAAAGAACTCTATCCCAATGGCATGTTCGATTTCTCTTCCGAAGCGGGGAAGGGAACCGACCCCAAGGAAACCCAGTTCAACCTCGACGGCACCTTGGCCCTCTCCGGCAACGTCCTCTGCAACTTCACCGATCCCAACGCCTTCGACCTCCCCGATCTTTCTTCTTACCTTGAATTCCCCGAGATCGTCGCCGATTCAGATCAATGAAAATCTATCTGAAGGAAAAATTGCTCTCCCTTCTTGACCATTACGACCTCTTCGATGAGAACGGGAACGTTTTCCTTACCGTCCAAGGCCAATTCGCCTTCGGGCATGATCTAAAAGTCTATGACCCCGCGGGGAGGGAAATCGCCTCGCTGAAGGAGAATTTCTCCTTCCCCCTCTCTTTCGAAGCGACTTTAGAGGGGGTAGAGGCTGGGACGATCAAGGAGGAATATTCCTTCCGCATGACTTTCTCTTGGCCGGAGAAAGGGATTTCGATTCGGGGGGATTTCTCCGGGTTCCATTTTCTGGTAAGCGATTCCAGCGGGAGGGAAATCGCCTCGCTGGATCAAAAGGTCTTCGCTTGGACGAAGACGTTTGCCCTAGACGTAAAGGAAGAGGGGCAAACCCTTCCCTGCGTTTTGCTTCTTCTTGCCGTCTGCGCGGCGAAATGCGAACGGGACAACCCCTGATCGATCCGCTTTTCCTTGAAAGGAAACCCACTAAGGATAGAATGGTATCGTCCAGCGAAGCGGAGCAGTAGCGGGGCACTTCCGGGAAGAGGGAGGGATGAATAGTGGAACCATCCCCGAAGGAAGCCGCGAATTCGCCGCCGAGGACGGGAGGGTGACCTCCCCGGACCCGCCGTTATCGGGAATTGAGCGCGGCCTAGACGAATAGGCCGAAGGGGGATGGCACCGCGGAGAAATCCGTTCCCGCCGGGCCGCCTTTTATTTTTTTAAGGAGACAACTATGGATCCCATCCAAACCGCCGAAAGCGTATTGCTCGAAGCCAAAGACGCCGAGAAAAGCGTCAAAGACCAAAGCAGCTTAGCCGAATTCTTCAACCGCTTCCTCTCCAAGAAAGGGAAAGCCAGCGGATTGATGACCCTGATGAGGGAAGTCAAAGCCGAGAACAAGGCCGCCTTCGGGAAAAGAGTCAACGAAGTCAAATCCTCGATCGCTTCTTTCTATGAGCAGAAGAAGCAGGAACTCGAGCAGAAAGAGCTCGAGGAGAAGCTGAAGAAGGAAAGGATCGACATCACCCTCCCCGGAAGGGAGGAGATCCAAGGAAGGAAGAACCCCTTCTATCAAATCATCGACGAAGTCGAGGACATTTTCCTTTCCATGGGCTACCAAGTCGTTTCGGGCAGGGACGTGGAGACCGACCATTACAACTTCGAGCTCCTCAACGTCCCCAAGGACCATCCTAGCCGCGATATGCAGGATACCTTTTATTTCGACGCGGAGAAATTGCTCCGCACCCAGACCAGCGCTGCCCAGGCCCACGCCATGGTCGACAACGTCGAAAAGACGCCCATCAAGATGATCTGCCCCGGGAAAGCCTACCGCCGGGACGACGACGACATGACCCATTCCCACCAGTTCGCCCAGATCGAGGGCTTGGTGGTCGACAAAGGGATTTCCTTGGCCAACCTCAAAGCCACCTTGGAGCTCTTCGTGAAGAAAATGTTCGGCGAGAAGCGCGAAATCCGCTTCCGCTCGTCCTATTTCCCCTTCACCGAGCCAAGCGTAGAAGTCGATGTTTCCTGCTTCGCCTGCCAGGGGAAGGGCTGCCCAATGTGCAAGGACACGGGCTGGATCGAAATCCTCGGGGCTGGCATGGTCAACCCCAAAGTCCTCTCCATGTGCGGATACGATCCGGAAGTCTACTCCGGCTTCGCCTTCGGCGTCGGGGTGGAGAGGGTCGCCATGCTCCGGTATGGGGTCGACGACATCCGCCGCTTCTACCAAAACGATGAGCGCTTCCTGAAAGCGTTCCCCGGAAAGTGAGGAAAAGAAGATGAAAATCAGCTGGAATTACCTGAAAAGCGTCCTTCCCTTGGAAGGTTATACCCCCGAGGAAGTCGCGGACAAACTGACCTTCGCCGGGGCCGAAGTGGAAGGAATCGAGCACCGCGCCAGCGGCGACCATTTGGTCATCGGCAAGATTCTTTCCTGCATCCCCCATCCGGATTCGGACCACCTCCATGTCCTGCAAGTCGACGAAGGGCCCGTTTTCGGCGTCCATCAGATCGTCTGCGGCGCCCCCAACGCGCGGGAAGGGCTCCATGTCATCGTCGCCCGGGAAGGGGCCAACCTCCCCGGAGGCAGAATCCTCAAAAGCACCATCCGCGGCGTCGACAGCGACGGCATGTGCTGCTCTTTGCTTGAGCTCGGGGTGGATTCCAAATTCCTCTCCGAAGAGCAAACCAAAGGCATCGAGGAATTGCCCGCCAACGCCCCGGTGGGGGAGGAGAACGTCCTTTCTTACCTAGGGCTTGACGACGTCGTCATCGAATTCGACGTTCTTCCCAACCGTCCCGACCTCTACGCGCTTTCTAACATTGCCCAAGAGATCGCCTGCTTGCTGAACCTTCCTTATAAGAAGCGCGCTTATCCCTTTATCGAAGGAAAAGGGAACCTTCTCAAAGTCGGAAGCACGACCGAGAAATGCCCCCAATTCGACGCCGTCTACGTCGGGGGCATCTCCACGGCCCCCTCGCCGAAAGAAGTCTCTTCGCTATTAGAAAGCGAAGGCATCCGCAGCATCGATTCGACCGTCGACGTCGGCAATTTGGTCATGCTCCTCTCCGGGCAGCCATTAAACCTCTACGACGCGGACAAATTGCCCAGCAAAGAGCTCATCGCCGTCGATGACTACGAAGGCGATTTCCTGGCGATGGATGGGAAAACCTACCATCTGCAGAAAGGGGACATCGTCATCGAAAGCGGCGGAATCCCCGTCTGCTTAGCCGGCATCATGACCGCCGAATGCGCCAAAGTGGACTCCTCCACGAAGAACGTCTACGTCGAAGCGGCCAACTTCTCCTATTCCTCCATCCGCAGGACCAGCAACCGCATCGGCTTGTTCTCGGATTCCTCGCTCCGCTTCTGCAAAGGCATCAACCCCGACCAAGCCAAGGAAGTCCTTGCCATGGCCGAGCATTACCTCAAGGAATACTGCGCTGCCTCTTCCTTCGGGGAGATCTGCTCCTACGACGCCCTCTCCCATCAAAGGAAAAAGGTGGAAGTGAGCCTAAGCTACATCAACGGCAGGCTCGGCACCTCCTTCTCCCTTGAGGAAGTCAAAGACGTCTTGAAGCGCGATGGCATCGCCCTGGAAAAAGAAGAGGGGGAGAGCCTGCTTTTGCTCATACCCTCCGCCCGCATCGACATCGAGGGAAAAGCCGACATCTCCGAGGAAATCATCCGCATCTTAGGCTATTCCTACGTCCCCTCGACCCTTCCGGAAACCGCCCTTTCCTGCCAAGGGCTCACCCCGAGCCAAAAGAAGGAAAGGGAAATCCGCTCCTTCCTCTATGGCCGCGGCCTCTCCGAGGTTTTGACCTATACCCTGGTCAGCAAGCAGAAAGCCTCGCGCTTCCTTTACCTCGCCCATGGCGATCCCTTGGTGCTCGCCAACCCGATGACCGATGAGCGCGAAGTGGTGAGGAGAACCTTGCTCCCGAGCTTGCTCGAATGCGCCGAATACAACTTCGCCCGCCAAAACAAAGACGGCGCCTTCTTCGAGATCAGCGACGTCGATGGGGTCAGCTTATCCTCTCGTCGGCTTTCCTTCGTCCTCTTCGGCAAGAAGAGGGAACGGGGGTCGCTGCTGGAAAGGGAATACGACTTCTACGACGCCAAAGGGATCTTCGAAGGCATTCTGGATTTGCTTTCCCTCCAGCCCAACCGCGTCCAGCTCAAGAAGTGGTCCTTCTCGGGCAATGAGCTCCACCCGGGCAAATCCGCGGAAATCCGCATGGGAAAGACCCTCGTCGGCTATTTCGGCGAGCTCCATCCGGTTTTATTGAAGGAGACCGGGCTTAAAAACGCGGTGGTGGGGGAATTTGATTTGCAGGCCCTCTTGGATATGAAGATCTCGCCTGTCAAAGCCCCGATCCCATCCAAATTCCCGTCCGTCAGCCGCGACCTCGCCTTCTTGATCGACGAGGACGTCCCCTTCCTCGACGTGGAAAGGGAGCTTAAGAAGTCCGACAAGCTCATTTCCTCGGTCGAAGTCTTCGACCTCTACCAAGGGGCCAACATCCTCTTCGGCAAGAAATCGATGGCCATCACCATCACCTTCCTCGATCCGGAGAAGACCCTGAAGGACGAAGAAATCAAAGCCTCCATGTCCAAAGCCATCTCCCTATTGAAGCAGAAGTTCGGCGCGGAGGTGCGCCAATGAGGATCCACCGGAACCTCGTCAAAGAAGGGAAACCCCTCATTTTCGAAGAGGATCTCTCCTTTTCCCAAGGCGACTGCGCGGGGGACTATCCGCTTCTATCCGTTCCAAACTGCCATTTTTCCTGCAAAGTTGAGAACGAAGACGGCTATTTGACCGCCGACTACTCGATCGAGGGGAAAATGGAGCTCGCCGATTCGCGGACCGGGAAGCCGTTCCTGCAAGAATTCTCCGACGCGGACTGCATCGATTTGCTGGAGTCCGAAGAAGAGGACGGGGAGGGCTACATCTTCCCCGGCACCCATTTGGAGAGCCGCGACTTGGCTCACAAAATCATCCATAGCCTCATCCCCATCTCGCCCCATCAGGAAGGATCTTCCCTTCCCAAAAGCGGGGAGGGGTATGCCTTCCTCAAGGAAGAAGACGAACATTGAAAGGACGCCACCTCGGAAGGGGTGGTTTTCTTTTTCAACAAAATTTACTTAAAGTAAATAGGCAATAAAACATAAAAAGACTAGTAATTAAACAATAGCGTCTCCGTGAATAGGAAAAAGCTTTCTCCCGTTCCTGACGAGTTTTTAATTCTGACATTTTGAAAAAACATACGTGTTTGAGAGCGATTTCAATCCCTGTTTTTCTTAAGAAAAGATTGTCAACCAACCTTCCGCGTGGTAATGTGTGGGACGTCGAGGTGGTAAAAAGTGGGAAACATATTCTTCGGAACCTATTCGCGCAACCTCGACCCCAAGGGCAGGCTTTTGCTCCCCAGAGAGCTCGGCATCGCCCCGGGGGAGACCCTCTACGTGATGAAGGGGTTCGAAGGATGCTTGAGCATCTACCAGGAAGAAGCCTTCCAAGAGATGATCAAAAAGCTGTCCTCCCTCTCTTACGCGGATCCTTCTTCCCGGGCCTACGTGCGTCTAGCCAGCGCCTCTATCTGCAAGCTCAGCTTGGACAAGGTGGGCAGGGTGCTGCTGGGGAAAGACATGCTCTACGATTATTCGATTGGGAAAGAAGTCACCCTCATCGGCGTCCTCGACCATTTGGAACTGTGGGACGCGACGAGCTACGCGAAGTATTTGATCGCCAACGCCTCGAGCTATGAGACCTTGGCCGGAAGGAGCCATTAGGAAAATGGGAAGCCACTATCCCGTGTTGCTGCAGGAAGCCGTTGCCGCCCTGGACGTCGTCCCGGGTCGTGTTTACGTCGACTGCACCTTGGGCAGGGGAGGGCATTCCAGCCTGATTCTCAACAAACTTCAGGGCAAAGGGCGCCTTTATTGCTTCGACCTCGACGAAGAGGCCATGAAGGAAAGCCGGCAGAGGCTCCTCCAAGCGGGGGAGAACTTCACCCTCATCCACAGCAACTTCGCCTTCTTGAAGGAAAAGCTACATGAAGAAGGGGTGGAGAAAGTCGACGGCATCCTCGCCGACTTGGGCGTATCGAGCCCCCAATTCGACGAAGCCGAAAGGGGATTCTCCTACAAAGAGGACGCCCCCTTGGACATGAGGATGGACCAAACCCAAGCCTATTCGGCCTTCGAACTCGTCAACCAAACCCCGGAGAAAGAGCTCGCGGAGATTTTCTACCAATATGGGGAAGACCCCTATTCGGGGAAAATCGCCCATAGCATCGCCTTAGAAAGAAAGAAGAAGGCGATCCGCACGACCGGGGAACTGGTCGAGATCATCAAGCGGAGCAAGCCGGAGAAGGAGCTCCGCAAGAAAGGCCATCCCGCCAAGCAGATCTTCCAAGCCATCCGCATCGCGGTCAACGGGGAGGAAGACGCCTTGAAGGCATTGCTCCAAGACGGGCCGGAGCTACTCAACCCCGGAGGGCGGCTAGCCATCATCACGTTCATGTCGCTGGATGACCGCTTGGTGAAGAAGTCCTTCCAAGAAAGAGCCATCGCCAAAGTCGACCGCCACCAAATCAGCCTGCCGGGGGAGGAGGAGATGCCTTACCGCATCCTGACCCCCAAGCCGATCCTGCCAAGCCAAAAGGAGCTGGAGGAAAACCACCGTTCCGCCTCAGCCAAGCTCCGGGTGCTGGAAAGAAAATGAAGGAGAAGAGATCATGAAAGACAAACTCTATAAAACTGGGCATAAGAAAGCCTATTACCGGATTCGCGCCGGGCTGCGCATCACCGGCCTTTCTTTGGCCGTCGCTTTGTCGACCGCGACCCCCGTCCTCATCACCTATGGGGTGGAGCAAAGCCGCGCCGAGGCCGCCCAGGCCAGCGAAGAGTCTTCGGAAGAGAACACCTCCAGCGAGATCGCAATCGCCTCTTGTTTCGACGCGGAATAAGCGAAACGAAGAAAGATGAAGGAGGGGGAAGCGCCCCTCCTTTTTTCGTCCTTGAAGCTCCTAGGCGAACCAAGGAAGAGGAAATAGCGGGGCGGGGGAGCGGAGCGGCCGTCCCTACAGACCTCAATCGAATCGCCCAAAAACGAAAGCGATTTCGCTTATCAGAAAATCAGAAACTCCACGGATCAATCGGAAAGCAAATACGGAAAACATCCGTCCCCGTCGAAAGAAGAAAGAAATCCAATAACTACCAAAAAACTACTAAAAATATTCTAAATAATTCTTAAGGCCACTCTAGGAAACTTCTCCGGGGTATATTAAAATATACCCGCACCTATGGAACCCAAACGCTTTGCTTGCTTCGACCTTTCCCATAAATCCATCAAACTTTTGATCGGATATTGCCTGGGCGAGACCCCGATCGTCCTCTACACGCAGGAAGCCCCCATCGACTCCTTGATCCAAGGGGGGCTCATCAACGACCGGGAAGCCCTCAAAGAGGCCCTTTCTTCCTTCGCCAAATTCGATGAGCCCGAGATGAAGCTCAAAGGCACGATCTCCGAACTCTGCCTTTGCCTGCCCCCGTTGGGACTCAAGATTTACGAAAAGGACGAATCGACGACGTCCGCCTCCTCCGACCAGAGGATCGGAAGGGTCGACATCGCCAACGTCATCACCAAAGTCAAAAACGAGACGATCCCCGGCGGGAATGAAGTGGTGGACATCATCCCCATCCAGTTCGTCCTCCAAAGCGGGGAGGTCTTCGCCAATCCGCCGCTGGGAAAGGAAAGCGCCTCCCTTGGGGTGAAGGCCATGATCCACACCCTCCCCAAAGCCATCGCTCAGGATTACCAAAGCTTGGTCAACGAAGCCGGCTTCCGCATCAAGAAAGTCGCGGTCGCCCCCTATTGCCAAGCGCTTCTATATTCCCTTGATCCCTCTTTGCCCCAAAGCTACGTCCTCGTCGACATGGGCGCCAAGACCACGTCCCTTTCCCTCGTCGGCAACGGCCAGCCTTATTCCTCCGCCCCCTTCTACCTCGGCTCGGACGACTTGACCGACCTCCTGTCGACCCGCCTTGGCATCAGCAAGGACAAGGCCGAGGAAATCAAGAAGACATTCGGCTACGACAAGCGCCCCTTCGCCTATTCCCCTTCTTTGGCCAAAGGAAGCGACCCGGAGACGGGTTTGGCCAAAAACGTCGACCAAAAAGCGGTGAACAAAGTAATCGAGGGATACTTCGAAGCCTTCTTCACCCAGTTCCAAGCCGCCTTCGGAACCCTGTTCCCAAGCGACAAAGACCGGCTTGCGCCCCTCCCGATCCTATTGACCGGCGGGGGAAGCGAGCTCTCCGGCTTATCTTCCTTCTTCCAGAGGCATTGCCCGAACCATTCCATCCTCTTCCCCGCCCCGCGAGTCATCGGGTGCCGGGATCCGCGCTACTCCTCTTGCCTCGGGCTATTGATCGCATCCTCCCATTACACGGGGAGCCTTGAGGACAATTACCGCGGCGTGGCCCAAGTCAACCGGGTGAGCCCGAAGAAAGAGAAAAGGGAAAGGCGCAGCGAATCGCCCAGCGAAGACGCTTTATAAAAGGAAACCGACATTTATGAGCAACGAAAACCAATCCATGGACTTGGATAACTTCGAACCCGTCGCCCGCATCATCGTCATCGGCGTCGGCGGGGCCGGCAACAACGCCGTCAACCGCATGATCGACGAGAACATCTCCAACGTCGAATTCTACGTGTTCAACACCGATAAACAGGCCTTGGCCACATCCAAAGCCCCCAACCGCGTCGCCTTGGGCGAGCAAGTCACCCACGGCCTCGGCGCCGGCGGGGACCCCCGGGTCGGCAAAGAAGCCGCCAATCAGTCCGAGGAGACCATCCGCTCCATCGTCAAGGGAGCCGACTTGGTCTTCATCGCCGCCGGCATGGGCGGAGGGACCGGAACCGGGGCCGCCCCGGTGGTCGCCTCCATCGCCAAAGAGGAGGGCGCCTTGACCATCGCCATCGTCACCCGCCCCTTCACCTTCGAAGGCAAAACTAGGATCGCCAACTCCGTCACCGGGCTCAACGACCTCAAAGACGCCGTCGACTCGATCATCATCGTCAGCAACGACAAGCTCCTTTCCTCGGCCGGCAAAGCCTGCATCGGCGATGCCTTCGCCGAATCCGACCGCGTTTTAGCCCAATCCGTCCGCACGGTCACCGATTTGATTCTCCTTCCGGCCGTCATCAACCTCGATTTCGCCGACGTCAAAAGCGTCCTCAAGGGAAGCGGCATCGCTTTGATTGGCTTCGGGACCGGCTCAGGCCCCAACAAAGCCGAGGAAGCTGCCGAAAACGCGATCAACTCGCCGCTTCTCGAAGCTTCGATCTCCGGGGCGAGGAAAGTCATCATCGCCGTCACCTGCGGATCCAACGTCTCCCTCTTCGATTCCCAGGAATGCGCCAACCGCATCTCCGAAACCGCCGGGACGGGGGTCGATGTGATGTTCGGCCTTTCCATCAACCCACAGCTGGAGGATACGATCCTGGTTTCTGTCATCGCCGCCGATTTCTCCGAGGAATACGACTTCACCTCGGTCCCGAAGTTCACCCCTCTCCGGAAGGAGGAGGTCGGAACCGGGGTCGACGCCACCCGCGCCAAGGAAATTGCCTCGATGGAGGAGAGCCAAAAGCAAGACGGGGAGGAAGAAGAGGACATCCCCACCAAAATCCTGCCCAATTTCCTCAAAGGGATCCTCGGTGGGAACGATTCCAACGCCTGAAGCAAAAGCGCGCCCCTCGGCGCGCTTTTCTTTTTCCTTTTTTTTGGAACCGAGGGGGCTTGTTTACCTTCCCCTCACTCTCTGAGGCGCATTTTTCTTGCCTAAGGGTCCCTGCTTCGTTTTATACTACAAGTTATGAGAAAGCGCAAACTTCCCCTTTACAGCCAAAACCACGTCCGCTTCCCGGGCGAGGAGTTCCTCTTAGGGAAGGAGCTTTACGAGCAGGGGAAGGCCGCGATCACCTATTTCGACCCCCTCTCCGGGGAAGCGCATGGCAACGTTGAGGAAGAGGGCAAACGCTTCGCCATCGGCATGTCCTTTTCCTTGGATGGTTCCCTTTCGGGGGCTTCTTGCTCCTGCCGGGGGAATTCGTCCCATCCCTGCCGCCACATGGCCGCCCTTTTGCTGCGGCTAGAAGAGGAAGTGGGGGAGAACTGCGAAGCCTCCCTCCCGGACTTCCAATTTTATCTGAAGACCATCTCGCCCTATTTCGAAAGCAAAGGGAGCCTCTATTTCTTGCAGAAAGCCCTCAAGGAGCTCAAAAAGAGGGCGCTTAAATGGAATTGGGACGAAGCCACCGTATCCTCCGGGATCAAATTCATTCTCAAAAGCGCCCCGACCTACTCTGGGTTCGGGGGGAAGGAAGACGGGGAATACCTCGCTTCCTTTTTGGGGAATTTCCCCTTCCTGGAGGATTTCCTCTCCGCCTGCCTTTCCTTCATCCCCCCTTTGCTCTCCCAAGAAGGCAAGAAGGGATTCTATTCGGCTTGCCTAAAAGAAGAGAAGACGCGCAACTTGGCGTTGGAGAGGTTCGACGCAGGCCTCACCAATGGATCCAGCTACGATTTGCTGAATCTATTCTCCGGGGATGAGGGAAGTTTGCTCTCCCTTCTCCCCCCTTATAGCCTTCATCTCCTCTGCGGGGCCGATTTCCGCTTCAAGGCCTACCCGGTCCTCTCGGAGGTTCTTTTGAAGCAGGAAGACGGGGAGGGGCTATGCCTGCTTTCGGGGAACCCCCATTGCGCCCTGCCGGCCTCCACTTGGGAGAAAATGGGCAAAGAGCTCGAGAAAACCCTCGGCCCCAGCGCCGCTCTGCCTTGCTATAAGAAGATGTTCGGCCTCTTCGGGGGCGATTTCCCGGCCCTCTGCTCCTATTGGAGGGGCTTAAGCGAAGAAGAGAAGAAGGAAAAAGAAGGCGAATTCCTCTCTTTCCTCTCTTCCAGCAAATTGCTTTCTCCCTTCCTTTTCCTTTTGGGCAAGGGGAGGGAAGAGGACATCCCCTCGCTGCGCTTGGGCGATTTCCCGCTTCTAAAGGATGAGCTCGCCCCTTTTTCCTATCAGCCCGTTTTGATCAGCAAAGCCGAGAAGGCCTTGAAAGAGAAAAGCCTGGAGGAAGGCGACCCCCTTTACCAATGCTTCCTTTCCTTCCCTTGCTTAGATCCTTTGCTTCTTTCTACCTCCGCGGAAAGCTATTCTCTCTTGTCCCCCTCCCTCCGCGGCAACTACCTCCGCTTGCTCCAAGAAAGGGGACTCGTCAAAGAAAAGGGGCTGACCCCCTGGGAGGATGGCCATGTATCTATCTAGCTTGAAGGAAGAAACCCTCCTCCTCTGGAAGCAGTCCCTCGAGAAGGATCCCACCTACCCCGAGGAGATTTCCTACCTCAAAGACCCCAAAACGCGGATCTATTTTTCCTTTTTCCCCGAAGACTGCTCCTTCCTTTATGAGGCCGTCTCGCCTTCTTCCCATTATTGGAGCTTCCGCCTCGACGCGGGCAAGCAAGTCTCCCCCAACCCGAATTTCCCCTCCCTCAAACCCTCTTCCTGGCTCCTTTTGGCTTTGCTTTTGGCCCAAAAGGAGAAGGCGATGGACCCAAAGGAGAGAGAAGCCCTCTATTCCTGCGTAAGCCAAAAGGCCAAGCGCATCGCCTCCTTAAGCGAAGAGGAGGCCAAGGAGTACCGGGATGGGGAGGAAGAGCTATCCAAATTGAGGCAAGAGCTCCCTTCTTGCCTTCCCGACTTAGAGAAAACCCAAAGCCCCGAATGGTCCTATTCCTTCTTGAAGGAGGGGAAATCGTTCAAAGGCTTCCTTTACCTCAAACGGAACGGGGAGAGGAAGAAAATCGGGAATCCCTTTTTGCTTCTAGACGCCTACAAAAAGGGAAAGAAGGCTTCCTTTTCTTCCTTCGCGATCGATTTTTCCCTCCTTCCTTCCCTCCCGAGTTTCGAATACCTCCTTTCGCGGGCCGTCTTCCCCTCATCGGTGGAGGACTTCTTCCTCCTCCAGCAAGAGGACTTGCCCCCGTTCCTCTTCTTATTGCCCCCGGGGAGCTCTCTGTCCTATTCCCTTGTCCCCTATCTCATCCCTTCGCTTATCGAAGGGAAGCTTTGCTATGAGGCGGGGCAGGGGGTCCGCTGCCCCCATCCTTTGGAAGAAGGGGACGAGGCCTATTTCGGGAAAGGGCTCGAGGCCCTATTCAAAAAAAGGGAAGGGAAGCTTCTTTTGCTGCGCTTCCCCTCACCCTACGCGGAGAAAGTCTACCGTTTCTACGCCTCCCATCCTTCCTTCCCGGAGTCCCTCCTTTCTTCCGAGCTCACCGAGGCTTTCTTGCCTTACCTCAGCAAAAAGGACTGCTATGGCGAGCTTCCCCCGCGGTTTGAGATTTCCTATTCCCTTGCCTTAACTTCCTCTTCCTTGAAAGCTTCCGCTTCCTATTCCCGCGGGGAGGAAACCCTTTCTTCCTTCTTTCCCTTATCCGAACAGGAAAAGGCTAAAAAGCTGGCCTTTTTGAACGCGCTGTCCTTCCTTTCCCTCCCTGAGAACGGGGAAATCAAAGATAAAATGACGTTGGAGAGGGTCCTCTCCGAGGATTTAAGCCCCTTGTCCGCGCTTTGCCATTTGTCCCTCCCCGCGGGATTATCCCTTGCCCCCCGGGAAAGGAAGTTCCCCCATGTCCGCTTCTCCTTAAAGAAGCAAAACGCGGGGTCCTTCCTGCTATTGCCCGAGCTTTCCTTCTCTTCCTCCTCCTGGAGCAAAGAGGAAATCTCCGAGGCTTTCTCTAACTATTCCCAAGGGAAGGCCTTCTATCAAAAAGACGGGGTACCCTTTCTTCTTTCTTCTCTCCGCGGAAGCCCGCTCGATGAGCTGAAGGAGATGGGCAAAGACCTCTCTTCCCCCTTATCCTTGTCCCTTCCGGAGGCGTTGCGGCTGAACCTATCCTCTTCCGAAGAGGGGAAGGGCGAGCTGAAAGAGATCCTTTCCCAGATCCTCGATTACCGGAAAGCAACCCTTCCAAAATGCCCCGTCTTGAGTTTGCTCCGCCCTTATCAAAAGGAAGCGGTGCAGTGGATGAGCGTCCTTTCTCATTTCGGCCTCGGCGGGGTGCTGGGGGACGAAATGGGCTTAGGCAAAACCCTGGAAAGCATCGCCTTTCTCTCGACCTTGGAGAAAGAAGGCCCCATTTTGATCGTCGCCCCCAAGTCGGTTCTTTATAACTGGAAGGAGGAATTCGCCCGCTTCGACCCGGAAAGGGAAGCGGTGGTGCTGCCAACCCTGCAGAAAGAAAGGGAGCAGACCATCCTTTCCATCCAGAAAAAGGAAAGGAAAGTCTATTTGACTTCCTACGATTCTTTGCGCAACGACGTCTCCCTTTACCAAGGGAAGACCTTCTCCTGTTTGCTTCTCGACGAGGCGCAGAGCATCGCCAATGCCTTCGCCAAAAAAAGCCTCGCGGTGAAGGAAATTCAGTCCGAATGCCGCTTCGCCCTCACTGGAACCCCCATCCAGAATTCCCTCTTGGATCTATGGTCCATCTTTGATTTCCTGCTCCCTGGATACTTTCCTAACTACTCTTCCTTCAAAGAGAATTACGGGACCATCGAGTTTGCGAGCTTAGAAAAGAAGAAGAGGCTTCAAAACGCGATATCCCCCTTCTTGCTCCGCCGCACCAAGCAGGAGGTCCTTTTGGACTTGCCCCCTTTCGAGGAGAAGGATTTCTTCCTGAGCCTCACCTCCGAGCAAGAGGCGGTTTACCAAGAATTTTTATCCAAAGCCCGCGGGGAACTCACCAAAGAAGGAGGAGACCGCATCTCCATCTTGGCCGCTTTGACCCGCCTCCGCCAAATCTGCGTCGATCCCAGCTTGTTCTTGCCTTCCTTCCCCGAGGAGGGCGTCAAGATTTCCTATTTGGCCCAAAGCCTGCTTTCTCTGACCCAAGGGGGTCATAAGGCTTTGATTTTCTCAAGCTTCGTCACCGCCTTGAAGCTCGTCGGGGAAAAGCTCGACCAGCTTGGGCTAAAGCATTATCTCTTGGAGGGAAGCTCGAGTGCCGAAGAGAGGATCCAAATGGCCAACTCCTTTAACTCCGACCCCTCCGTCGGGGCGATGCTGATCTCTTTGAAAGCTGGGGGGACCGGCCTCAATTTGACCGGCGCGGACACGGTTTTCCTTCTCGACCCCTGGTGGAACCTCTCCGCCGAGGAGCAGGCTTTCGCTCGCGCTCACCGCATCGGGCAGAAGAAGAGCCTGACCGTCTTCCGGCTCATCGCCTCCTCCACGATTGAGGAGCGCATGCTGATCCTGCAAAAGAAGAAGAAAGGCCTCGGCGAGATCCTCTCCGGCGTCAGTGGAACCTCCCTCACCAAAGAAGACTTCGCCTTCTTGCTCTCGTAAGGAATGCGCCAAAAGTTAGCCAAAATTAATTTTTCGTTGACATAGAAGTCAATAAAACCTAAATTATTTTCGAAGATACAAGCGAGAACGCTTGGGAGGAAACTTCATGCTGAGCGCGTTGCTTTTGGCCGCGGCGGTTTCTTTGGGGTGCTTGACCTACGACCCCAAAGAGGAAAAGCAGCCTTTTGGCGATCCTTCTTACGAGGAGGCTTATGCGGGGGAGAGGGCTTCTGGGGATGGGGAGCCGATGGCTTGGAGCGCGGAAAACAAAACCGCCGCCAATTCCATCCTTTCTTATTCGGACAACGGAAGCGCCGACGACAAACCCAAGGGAGCCACGATGGTTGGTCCGACTTTTGGCCATATCGAGGGAACTTTGAACTTGAACTCGAAATCCGACCAAATTCTGCACGGCCTGGGCGAGCGCGATGAGGACTATTTCTGCTTTCAGACCCGCGAACAGCTACGCTACGACTTCAAAATTTCGAACCCTTCCAATTATCACTTCGAAATTTGCCGTTATCAAAGGAGCAAAACGAGATTCGTCTGCGATTCCGTCAAGGACTTTTCGCAGGAGCTCGAACCGGCGACGTATTACATCCACGTTTTCGCCTCCGCAAACGAAGACGTTGTCAGTGGCGCTTATCGGATTGACTATTCCTCAACCCGGGACAAAAACTGCGTCCCTTATAACTCCAGCGGGACTTCCGATCCCTTCAAATTGATCGTTTGGGAAAATGAGATGTGGCCTTATAACGCACCGAGAAGGGGCGATGACAGCACAACGCTTCAGAGTTACATCAAAACGAGGAGAACTTCGGGCTCTTATTCGGGTTACGTGGATCCGATTTTCCTTTTATACGCGAGCGATGATGACAAAGAGGGTGAAGAATTCCTAGAATCCTATCTTTATGTTTTGGGGCATGACAGACAAAAAGAACTGGAAGAGTTCCTCAAAGGCATCATTCCGCAAATTCAAGCAAAAATTGACAATGATGCTTATCAAAAAATCCAAAGTGAAGTCGTCCAAACAGCCACGGAACTCACTTTGAAAATTCTTGGATTAACTCCTGCCGGGGAAGCGATAAATCTTCTTTTGTTTCCCATTACGCTCGATCGGGATATCCATCATTTTGCGGACGTTGTTCGCTTTTGCTTTCAAGGGAAAACGGCCACATCGGTTACGGAAAGTGACGGCACAAAAACGACGAAACTTCTTGAGTTTTGCAGAGGTTTAGCGGAGGCGTGCTATTGGGCGCAGAAAACGGATCAGGCGTTTATTGAAATCCCAAGATTCTATACGGTTCATAAAGTTGTTGTAAGGAAAACACAATATACGACCAATTATAAATGGTTGGTCGAGTCCTCCTATGTGTCTAAATTCAGCAATTCCTATTTAGAGTATTTTGACCATACCGATAAAGTGATTCACAATGTTGTGAAGCATCCGGCAACCGGTGTCGAATTCACAGGTTCGATTCATTTGCTTTACGGTGACGACGCCATGGGCAAGTACCTTAAAGAAAGATCTATCTCCGAAGATGAGAGGACTGCTTGATATGAATTCCAACAAAACACCAGCGCCGAAGAAGAAAAGGAAAGGCCTGCGCATCGCTTTGTGCGCCCTTTGCCTTTCGGGACTCATCGGGTACCTATCGTATTTCATCGCCTTCCACCAAACCTTCGATCCCTATTTGACGGAAGAAGTGCAAAAGCAAGTCGTTCGTAGAACGTCTTTGGCGGATTTGACGAATGCTCAGGATTTCAAATATGGCAAAGGGGACATCCACGTGGATGGGGAAAAGATTTACGATTACTCTTTTCAAGACGGAAAGCAAGGCGCGCTCCTCAGCCTTTTTGATTGGAGCAAGAACTTTGAAACGTATTACCAAGCCCAATGGAATGGCGAAACCGAAGCTTCCGAGTTTCACTTCAAGGACGGTGACAGCTTCGAGAAAACGTTCCGCATCCTCACCTACAAAGAACTGCTCGCGACCTTCATTTCCTTCACTCTCGACCCCGATCAGTTTTCCTACCAATCGAGGATGAAGAATCTAAGCTTCGACCGGAAAGAAAACTACGTGGAAACGACGGCCGCTTACCTTCCGGAAGAAGATTGGGCTTTCTCCCTCCCCAGGATGGGCGTTACCTATTCTCTTTCCAAGCCGATTTTCGAATTCAACTTCCACCCCATGGACGAGTACTTAGCCGGGAACGGCGGGTTTTGGTTTATCGCAACAGGAGATTGCGAAGGCAAGAAAGTGGAAATCTACGTTGACTTCTATCTCGGTGACGTGTTGAAAACCCTTGATGTGAAGAAAAAGGCAAACGTTCGCGCGCTTTGCCGGAATCCCTTCCAAACCCTTGAGAAATGCCTTTCCCGGATTTAAGATACATCCGGCGTTGAGGAAGACGCGCCCTCCCCGAAAAACAGAGAGCCCCGCCGAAGCTGAGAAGGGGTAAGCGGGAGGGACATCACTTCTGAGCCAGCCCCTCGATTCCCTTAGCGGCGGTAGGGGGACCCGCCCCGGCGGAAACCGGGCAAAAGAAGCGCTTGGCCTTCGGGCCAAGAAGCAAGGTGGTACCGCGCTAATAGGCGCCCTTGCAGAACACTGCGGGGCGCTTTTCTTTGCCCCGGAAGGAGAAACATGGGATACAAGGAAACACTCCACATGATGGAAACCCCCTTCCCGATGCGGGCTGGTTTGTCCGCGAAGGAACCCGTTTTGGTCAAAAAATGGGAAGAGGAGAAGCTTTACGAAAAGATGAATCAGGACCGTGTCGACTGCCCCGAGTTCATGCTCCACGACGGCCCCCCTTACGCCAACGGGGACATCCACTGCGGGCACGCGCTCAACCGCTGCCTGAAGGATTTCGTCATCCGCTATAAGAACATGTCCGGCTACCGCACGCCGTTTGTTTTCGGCTGGGACACGCACGGCCTCCCCATCGAAGTGAGGGTCACCAAGTCCGGCGTCGACCGCAAGAAGACCCCGATCCCTGAGTTTCGGAAGATCTGCGAGCAATACGCCAAAACGCAAGTCGAGCACCAAAAAGGGCAAATCAAGCGCTTGGGCTGCCTTGGGGATTACGACCATCCCTATTTGACCTTGCTCCCCGAATACGAAGCAAAGCAAGTCGAAGTCTTCGCCAAGATGGCGATGAAAGGCCTCATCTTCAAGGGATTGAAGCCGGTTTATTGGAGCTGGAGCAGCGAGTCCGCCCTCGCGGAGGCCGAAGTCGAATACGCCGATGTGACCGCCAAGACGATGTACGTCTCCTTCTCCGTGAAGGAGGGCAAGGGATTGCTCCCAGAGGGCAGCTCCATCATCATCTGGACCACGACCCCCTGGACCATCCCCAGCAACCAAGGCATCACGGTCAACCCGGCTTTTGAGTATGGCCTCTTTAAAACCGAGAAAGGCGACTTCGTTTTCCTCTCCTCCCTCAAGGAGAAGCTCCAGCAGGAGCTCGGCTGGGAGGAATGCGAATGCCTGAAAACCTTCAAAGGGGCCGAGATGGAGGGTGTTCTCTGCACCCATCCGCTTTATCCGAATAAGACCTCTTTGGTCATGAACGCGAACTTCGTCACCGCCGATTCGGGGACCGGCTGCGTCCACACCGACCCCGACCACGGCCTTGACGACTACAACACCTGCCTCAAATACGGATTGAAGCCGCAGGAAACCGTCGATGAGAGGGGCATCATGCACTTCAACCCCGGGGATCCCTGGGACGGCGTCTTCTACGAGAAGGCCAACGATTTGGTGATCGAAGCCCTTTCGAAGAACGGCCACATGCTCAGAGAGCAGGACCTCGTCCACAGCTACCCCCATGACTGGAGGACCCATAAACCCGTCATCTTCCGCGCGACCCCCCAGTGGTTCTGCTCCATCGCCCCGATCCGCCAGGAGCTTCTGAAGCAAGTTGATTCCATCACCTGGCTCCCTTCTTGGGGCAAGGAGAAGATGGTCAATATGATCAAGGACCGCGCCGATTGGTGCATCTCGCGCCAGAGGGTGTGGGGCGTCCCGCTCCCGATTCTCTACTGCGAGGACGGATCCCCGATCCTAGAGCAGAAGGTTTTCGATCACATCCAGTCTCTTTTCGCCCAATATGGCAGCAACGCCTGGTTTGAGAAAGAAGCCAAGGATTTGCTACCGGAAGGCTATACAAACCCCAAGTCCCCGAACGGGATCTTCACCAAGGAAACCGACATCATGGACGTTTGGTTCGATTCGGGATCCTCTTGGAATGGCGTGCTCAAAAAGCGCGGCCTTTCTTGCCCCGCCGACCTTTACCTAGAAGGCAACGACCAGTACCGTGGCTGGTTCAACAGCTCTTTGATTCTTTCCAGCGCCGTCACCGGCCAAGCCAGCTTCAAGGCCTGCTTGACCCATGGCTTCGTGATGACCGAGGATTGGAAGAAGATGTCCAAATCCGCGGGGAACGGCATCGATCCGAGCAAAATCGCCAATGAATACGGGGCCGACATCCTCCGCCTTTGGGCCGCTACCGTCGACTATCAAGCCGACGTCCGCATCGGGGAGAGGATCATCGCCACGACCGCCGACAATTACCGCAAGATCCGCAACACCTTCCGCTTCCTGCTCGGCAATTTGGCCACCTACCAAGGCGAAAAGATCGACGAAGTGGAGCTTTCCCTCATCGACCATTACATCTTGGCCGAAGAAGAACGCGTCAAAAACAAAGCCCTCGACAGCTATGACCATTACGACTTCTCCTCCGCCGTCAACGCCATCATCGCCTTCTTGGGCAACGATTTGTCCTCCTTCTATTTGGACATGGCCAAAGACGTCCTTTACTGCGACGCTCTCTCTAGCCAAAGAAGAAAAGCGGTGGAGGCCGTCTTGTTCCATTGCTGCTACGAGCTTTGCCTGCTTTTGAACCCCGTTTTGCCCTTCACCATGGAAGAGGTCTATTCCTATTTGCCCTTGTCCAATAAGAAAGCCTCGCCCCAATTGGAGGACATGCCAAAGCGCAGCCAGGCCTTCCTCAAAGAAGACCTTGAGGGTTACGGCAAGTTCAAGAAAGCGCGTCTACTCGCCAACAAGGCACTAGAAGAAGCCCGCCAAAAGGGCCTCATCGGCAACTCCGAAGACGCCAGGCTCCATCTATTCCTTTCCGATTCCGCCTACGCTAAGACGCTTCAGGAGCAGGGGGAGGAAGCCCTTTGCAAAGCCTTCTCCGTTTCGGAAGTCGAAGTAAGCGAAGGCAAGGAGGAGAAAGCCCTCGTTGAAGTCGACGAAGACCCCCTCTGCCCGCGCTGCCGCAACCACGTCCCCCATTTGGATGGGGACGTCTGCCCGCGCTGCCAGAAAGCCCTTCAGGAGGAAGGCGAATGAAGGCCCTGAAGAAGTGGGGCGAGCTCAGCAAAGAGCAGAAAAGCGGTCTCCTTTTCGGCGGGATCGCTTTGCTTCTGTTGCTTTTGGATTTGCTCAGCAAATGGCTCGTCCAGAACCTGCTCCCGCTGAATACCCCGGTTGAGGTGATCCCCAACTTCTTCTACATCACCAAATCCTACAACACCGGGGCTGCCTTCTCCTTGGGCGCCACCTGGGGCGTTTGGGGCAGGGTGCTTGGCATTGCCATCTCCCTTGTCATGTCCATCGCCATCATCTGGTATTGGGTTGCCAACAACAAAAAGCTCCATAACTTCGAGCGCGCCTGCTTGATGCTGCTTTCTAGCGGCGCCGTCGGCAACCTCATCGACCGCGCCTTCTACTGGGAAGGCACCGTCGGCTTCGACGGGGTCGTCGACTTCCTGCAGTTTTACCTCGGCGGAGGCCCCTCCGCCCCCCATAATTCGGTCAACCCCTTCGCCACCTTCAACGTGGCCGACGCCTGCTTGACCGTCGGGGTGATTTTGATGGTGGTCGCCATGATCGTGGATCTCATCAAAAACGGCAAAAACGACCCCGATCAGAAAGACCCGCGCCTAGAAAAGAAGGAAGAAGAGCCCAAAAAGGAGGGCGAATGATCTCCTTCGCGGTCGCCCCCGAGGAAAAAGGAGCCCGCTTGGACGAGCTCTGCTTTTCTCATGGGGTTGCCCTTTCCCGGGCCAAATGCCAGTCCCTCATCAAAGAGGGCAAGGTGAAAGTCGACGGGAAACTCGAAAAAGCCTCCCTCCGCCTCAAGCCAGGGCAAAAAGTCGAGGCCGAAGACTACCAAGCCCCGGTTTCGGATCTCGCCCCTGAGGACATCCCCCTGGACATCGTTTACGAGGATGAAGACCTCCTCGTGATCAACAAGCAAGCCGGCCTCGTGGTTCATCCCGGGAATGGCAATCCCTCGGGGACCTTGGTCAACGCGCTTCTGTTCCATCAGAAGAAACTCGCCCCCTCCAGCGACCCCCTTCGCCCGGGGATCGTCCACCGGATCGACAAAGACACGACCGGCTTATTGGTGGTGGCCAAAACCGAGAAGGCCCTTTTGGGGCTGCAGGAGCAATTGAAGGGGCACCATATGCACCGGGAATACTACGCCCTCGTCTTGGGGGTCATCCCGGAAGAAGCGGGGGAGATCAACGCACCGATCGGAAGGGACAAAACCCACCCCACCCAAATGGCCGTCTGCAAAGACGGCAAGCCCGCCCGGACTTTCTTCAAAGTGGTGCGGCGCTACCCCCATGACAACATGACCCTTCTTGACTGCGCGCTGGAATCGGGCAGGACTCACCAGATCCGCGTCCATCTGACTTCCATCGGCCATCCTCTTATCGGGGATCCGGTGTATGGGAAGAACAACCGGAAAGCCTATGACAAAGGGCAGCTTCTCCACGCTTACCGCCTCAGCTTCACCCATCCCATCACGGGCAGGGAAATGAGCTTCGAGGCTCCCTTGCCGGAAGAGTTCGCTTCTTTTTTGGAAAAACTTTCGTAAGCCCTTTTTACCGAATTCGCGTCCACGCCCCCGACGCTTTTCCCCCGGGGGCTTTTTTCGTCCTTTTCCCTCATTTTTCGAGCGTTGATTTTTCTTTCTTTGGGGGGTATTCGCGCCTAAAATAGCCCTATGCCCAGTCAAAAGAAGAAAGCTTTTTCCCGCGCCCCGGGCCTTTTCTCATTCGCCTTTCTTCTTTTTTCCTGCGCCTCCGTCCCGGAAGCGAAGAGCAAAATCGTCCTCGCCTGCCCCCCAGAGGTCGCCAAGGACATGAAGGTGTTGCTTTCCTCCTTCTCCTCGGCTTACCCCGATTTGCAAGTGGAGACCAAAGTCTACGAGGACGACGTCTTGGCCTATTTGCTGCGTCACGACGCTTTGGACGCCGACCTCATCGCCTTTTCGGATTTGCTCAACGTCTACCGAGTGGGCGGGAAGCTTTATGACTTCCGCAACACCGACCCCCTCTCGCGTTTCAACACCTATTGCTCGGCCTTCCTCTCCGACGAAACCGGGGCGGTGAATTGCCTTCCCTCCCCGGGATCGGTTTTCTCCTACGTCGTCAACGAAGACCTGCTCGCCTCGAAGAACCTAGAAACCCCGAAGACGGTCTACGATTTGTCCACCCTGGCCAAGAACTTCGCCTCCTCGAACTATTCTTCCTTCGCTTCATCCTGGGAAAAAGAACGCCTGCCCCTTGATGTTTTCATGCAGTCCTGCCTGCCGAGCTATTTCGCATCCACCCAAGGGAACGAAGCCTTCAATTCCTTTTTCTTCGGCACGGAGCCCCTCGCTTCCTCGCCCTCGCTTTCCTCCTTGCTTTCCTTCGTCAATGAATTCTCCAAACTCTACACCCACGGATTCGCCGACTCCTCTTTGACCGCCCAAGCGGGGGAGGACGCTTTCCTCTCCGGGCAGGCCGCTTTGCTCTCCTTGCCTCCCCGGGCCGATTTGATCGACGAATTCTCCGCCCGCGCCCCCTCTTTCTCTTGGAGCGTCCATCCCTACCTTGGCTCGACTGCCACGGATTCTTTGATCCCCGCTACCTGCGATTTCTATCTCTGCGCTTCCAAATCCTCGATGGCCAATTTGGAACTACGGCCGAATCTTTGGAAGTTTTTGGATTTCTTCTCCACTTCCGACGGTCAGCTTTGCTTAGCCCTAAAAGAATCGGGCAAAGTCCCTTTTTACGTCTTCTCCCATTTGAAGAACGCGACCTTCAATTTGGTCGATGGCTACGATGCGCTCAACAAAGCCTTCCGCTCCGGGAGGATCTACCTCGTGGATAAGTTCGTCGGTGCCTTCTCCCAATGCCTGACTTCCCTCACCAAGCTCTCCCAGGAGGAGGTCTCCTCCTATGGCTTCGTCTCTTCCCTCGACCAAGAGATGTCGAGCATCCGGGAAAAGGCGAAGACGGAGTATTCCTGCGCCTCCTTGATGGGCGAAGGGGGCCTCAATTCCCGTTATGAGGTTTCCCAAAGGGTCGCCGATTTGATCCGGGCCGACCTCAAAGCCGACGCCTTGGCCCTTCCTTCTTCCTTCTTGAAGCAGGAAATCGTCGATGAAACCCTGCTCGAAAACGACATGAAGGCCGTCTTCGACCAAACTTGTTCCCTCCTCCCGGCCTGGGTGAACGGGAAGGAATTCATCGAATTGCTCTCTTCTCTCTCCGAGCCCCGCGGACTAGGCGTCTCTTTGTCCGGGGTCAAGCGGAGCGGGGAGACCTTCGTCTTGGAAAGCGGCTCGAGCATCAAAGAAAACGCCTCTTACTTCCTCTATTTGCCCTCGAGCGCCTTAGAAGGAAGCGCCCTTCCTCAATACATCCAAGGCAGTCCCGTCCTCGCCTTCGACGAAATCTGCAAAATCTTGAAAAAAGGAGAAACCCGATGAAAAAACGCCTTGCCCTGACTGCCCCTGCCTTGCTGCTGTCCCTCATCCTGCCGACCCTTTCTTCCTGCGGGGAGAAAGAGCCCAATTCCGTCTCCTCTTTGGAAATCGAAAGCGGCTTCAAAGGACGTTATGGGGTAGGGGAAGACCTCGATTTCTCTTCTTTAAGGCTGAACGCGGTTTATAAAGACGGCAGCAAAGTCGCCCTCCGCGGCAACCAGGCTGGGTTAACCCACTCTGAAGGCGATACCTCCGCCCCCGGGAACAAAGTCCTCACCTTCACTTATGACGGCTATAGCCAAGATTTCGCCTACACGGTCTACCAGGCCTATCTTCATCTCGACCTCCAAGGCGGAACCTTGGAAGGAGAGACATCCAAAACCCTTCCCTTCTACAACAACCGCGTCGACATCGGCGAATACAAGCCCAGCAAGCAAAACGAGCTCGGCGAGGATCTGGTCTTCTCCGGCTGGTACCTCGACAAAGCCCTTTCCACCCGCGTTACCTATTTGATCGGCTCCACCGTCCAATCCGAAGAGGATTTGACCCTCTACGCCGGATATGACGCCGATTACAGCGGCATCTACACCTATTCGATTGACAAAGAAAAGCAGGAAGCGACCCTCCTTTCCGTCGACATGATGGCTTTATTCAGCCTCGGGGACGAACTTACCATCCCCTTGACCGTGGAAGGCTACCCCGTCACTGCGCTTGGAGATGATTTCCTGAAAGACGACTTCGGCTTCGTGCACATCAGCAAAGTCATTTTCCCCAAAGGCAGCAAAGTCCGCTCCATCGGGGCGAGGGCTTTCGCCTACATCAATAGCCTGCAGGAAGTCGTCTTCCCCGAAAGCCTGGAAATCATCGGCGAGAACGCCTTCGCCTCCACCAGCCTAAGAGGCGAAATCGTTCTTCCTGCGTCAGTTAGGGTGATTGAGAGGGAAGCTTTCGCTTATAACGTTGCTAGTGATACCGGAAGGCTTGAAAAAGTCTCCTTCGAAAAGGGGTCACAGATTGAAATCATTGGCGACGGCTGCTTCCGTAACGCCTCCTTCCTCTCCTCGGTCGAGCTTCCGGAGGGACTTGAAAAGATCGGCGACGACGTCTTCGCCTATTGCAATGACCTCTCCTACCTCCATCTTCCTTCGACATTAAGCTCTCTGGGGAAAGGGGCTTTCCTCGCCATGGAAAGCTTGAAGGAAATCGACGTCAGCCCCGACAACAAGTTCTTCTCCTCCCTCAACGGCGACCTCTATTCCAAAGACCGCACCGTCTTCTACCATTATTCCCATTCCAAAGGCGAGGATGTGTTCACCCTCCCCGAATCCGTGAGGACCATCGAGGATCAAGCTTTTGCCTTGTTCAATGGGTATTCGACCCTCAAGGAAGTCGTTTTGCCAAGCACCCTCAACTACATCGGGGAATCGGCCTTTGCCGGATGCTCCTTCTCCTTCACTCTTCCCGCCGGGCTTTCTTCCTTCTCCCTTTCGGCCTTCTTGGATTATTCCGGCAATAAGATCCTCGTAAACCCCGAGAACCAAAAATACGTCTCCGAGGACGGGATCCTCTATTCCAAGGACAAAAAGATCCTCTATGCCTGCCCCAATGGGCACGAAGGCAAGGATTTCGCCTTGCCCGATTCGGTGCAGGAAATCGCCGATTACGCCTTCTATGGGGCGCGCAACATCTCGACTTTCACGATTCCCGCCTCTTCCTCGCTTTCTTCGATCGGAAAAAGCGGCCTCGCCCCCAACTCGATGCTTTCCTTGACCCGGTTGAACTTCCTTAGCTCCAAAGCCCTTTCCTTGGAAAGCGACTCGCTTTACCGGAGCGGCAGCTACACCAACGACACCTATTCCATCGTCCTCCCTAGCCAAGAAGCCCTTTCTTCCTTTGAAGCAGAGCTGCAAGGAGCTGGGGACGCCTTTACTTCCGCCCACGCCTTCACCCCCGAAGGAGGGAAAGAAGAGCTTCTTGACCAAATCGCCTCGACCTTCTTCCTCACCCCCAGGAAGCGCTTCTTGGAAGGGGAGGAGAGCAAACTCCACGAAAGCATCAGCGTCTACGACGACCGCCTGCGTTCGATCTTAAGCCGCCTGAACGTCTATTACGCTTCCTCCGCTTTCTCTTCTCAAGACATCGATTACCTTTTGCCCTTAGAGAAAGGCATCGCTTCCAGCTTCTACGGCCAAGTTGAGGAAAGGAAGATCTACGGCTCCGTCTTGGTCCGTTATTACACCTTGATGGAGAACCGCCTTTCCTATATGCCGGAGAAAATCAAAGCGGCGGTGGAGCCATATCTAACTCAAATCAAAGTGCAATTCCCCTTCCTCTCGGAAGAGGACAAGGCCGAGATCAGCGCCGAATTCATCGCCTTCCAAGCCGACGCGGACCACTTCTCCCAAGAGGAGTACGAGGATTTGATGAAGCGTGCGGACAAGGTTTCCTTCGAAGACTATCCCCGTTCCAGCAACGTCAACACCAAACTCGTCCTTCTCCAGGCCGATTCCTTGATCGACCGCCTCCTTTCGATCGACCTTTCCACCCTGGATGGGGTCATGGACGCCTACCGCCTGCTCTACGTCGGGGGCGAGGGGGCCGATGGGCTGATGGAGATCCTCCGCGTGGCCTTCCCCACGGAGAACCGCCAGAAGTTCCTTTACCATTACGAAGAATTCGCCGCCTTCGAGGCGAATTGGACCTCCGTTTTGGAGAATGCCGCCCAGCAATTCGCCCAAGAGATCATCGACTTCGACTATTCTTCGTCTTTCTCGTGGAGAGAATCCTATCAATTCTTCCAAACCCACATCGATCCCTACGTCTCCTATCTCTACACCTATTTCCCCAGCGACGAAGCCTGGACCAAGTGCATGGAGATCTGGTGCGACATCGACATGTATTGGATCTCCACCAGCTTCGATGAGCTCACCGACGAGAATTTCTACGAGTGCTACTCCAACCTCGTCATTATCGAAAATCGCAGGAAAAACCTCATCGATACTTCGACCCTGGTCAACGAAGAAGCCTATCTTTCCACCAAGGAAAGGGTGCTCGCATACGGCCAAAGCAAGGCTGAACGCATCCAAACCCTCCTCAACGACCTTTCCTTCTCCGATGCGAAAAACCTCTCCGCCTGGAAGGAAATCTACTCCGCCTATGAGGAAGTCTTCGGGGATTACCTTTACGATTTCCTCGGCATCGACGCTTGGGACTTCACTTCCCGCAGCAGCATCGAAGCCAAAGTCAAAGCCGCGAAGGCCAGTTATTTCATCGCGACTTTCTTCTCCCTTTTCCCCGACCTTGCCTCTTCTTATGGAGCGGCTTTGGATTGGCTTTACGGCTCCTATGACGAAGAAGGGAATTTCCAAGCGGGGGAAGGGAATCAAGTCTTCGCGCTTCTCGAGTATTTCGGCGACCCCAATAACGAACTCACCCCGGATTATTTGAAGCTCGACATCCATCGCCGGGCCGAATTCGAGGAAAAAGTCGCTTGGCTCCAGCAGGGAGGGGAAAATGACTGATTCCGATTCTCTCTCTCTCTCTCTCTCCAAGAGAAATTGGGAGGAAAAAGGCGATGAAAGGGGGCGCTATGGCAACTGAGCGGCTCCTCCTTTCCTTTTCCTTGCTCCGGGAGCAGGGGAAAGTCTCCAGCGAGAACAATTCCCTTTTGCCTACCCCGATCCCCTTTGAGGAGTTCTTCCAAGCGAAGATGGAGCCCGAATCGCTTTCGATCCTCGACGCTTCTTATACCGAAGAGACGGTGAAGAACTTCCTTTTCTCCTCTGCCCCGGGATCGAGCTTGACCTTCTCCTCTTTGAAGCCGGGCGGAACGGTGAGCCTTTTGCTCACCCACATCGACGAAGGCGGAGCCTGGGTCGAGGCGAGACTGCAGACCGAAGAGATCCAAACGGGGGAATACGATTACCTTACCCGCGTCCGGACGCGTCCCTATTTCTTCGCCAAAGCCGAGGAATGCCTGCTCAAGGAGAAGAAAGAGGAGGGGAAGCAAAGCTACGTCCTGATGATCGACCTCGATAACTTCAAGGGCATCAACGACTCCTACGGCCACATCATCGGCGACCTTTACCTCAAGAACATCGCCTCGGTTTTGAGCAAGATCTTCCAAAACCAGCTCTTCGCGCGCTATGGGGGAGATGAATTCGTCGCCTTATTGCTTTCCTCCACCCCCGAGGAGCTTTCCTCCATCCTCGAGAAAATCGGGGAAGTCAAATACGGCTATGAGAAAAGCGAAGGCAAGGAAGGCGTCACTTGCTCGGTCGGGGTCGCCGTTGCCTCCGGGAGGGGGAACGACCTCCTTTCGGTGATCGAAGACGCGGACAAAGACCTCTACGCGAAGAAGAAAAACCGCAAAAAGAAGCGGTGGGGCATCTTTTCCAAGAAAAAGGGACGGAAGGGGAAGAAAAAGGAGAAAAACGCCTCCCTGCTCCTTTTCCGCGAGGAGAGGAAGCACCGTTCCAACCTCTATTTCGCCCTTCTTTTCGCGTTCCTTATCGCCTTCGTGGGCACCGTTTCGGGCATCGACATCGCCTTCAACGCCGAGGTGAGGAACCAAACGTCCCGAGTCGCCTCTTCATTGATGGAATCGAGGGCCGAATCGATTTCTTCCCTCGTCCGCAGCCGCTCGGAAGAATGCTTCCACGGCCTCTCCAACTCCTCTTCCTCCGTTTTGGACTATCCCTATTCGGGGGACAACGGCGAATTCGCCTCCGGGTGCTTGGACGCCCTCGCTTTGAACCCCTATATCGACAATCCGGGCCTTTTGCTTTCCAACGGCAACGCCCTTTTGAGCGGGGATTCTTCCTATGACCTTAGCTACACCGAGCTCGCCGAATCCTTGATCCTCGACAAAAAGGAAAGCGTCGAAAGAGTCAGCGTCCTCTTCAAGGAAGACCAGATCGTCTTCGGCTACCCTTTGCAGAGGCAAGAATACAGCGAAAAGGACGGGACCATCTCCATCGCCGGGATCCTCTCCTTCTTTAAGCTCAGCGACTTCGCATCCAAAATCGAGCTCGAAACCTTGGATTCCTCCTTCCTCTTCGCCCTCACCGACGAGGAGGGGAACGTCATTGTCAGCCGCGTGAAGGATGGGTATAAGGAATTCGCCCCTTATTCGAATTTGGTCGATGGATTCTATCGAAAGAAGGAATTCGTCACGGCGGCTTCCTTGAAGGAGAACCTCCGGAAGGACAAAGCTTGCTTGGAGGAAATCTCCTATTCCGGCGGGACTTATCTGTATTCTTCCCCGATGGGCGTCTCCTCCTGGCGATTATTGATCTTTGCCCCGCATTCGTATTTCTACGCCTACATCTCCTCTTTCGCCCTCTTCGCCACCCTCGGCCTCAACCTTCTCTCCGGGGCCTTCTTGGTCATCTCCCTCTTCGGTTTTTTCTACCTCAAGAAGCTGAAGATGTCCTCCTTCGACGCGCGCTACATCGACCCGGTCACCCGCACGATCACCGAGCAGCGTTTCTTCCTCGATGAAAAGACATTGCGGAAAAGGAACGGGACGGGGATGGTCGTGGCCGTGCTCAACATCCGCAGCTTCAATTTCATCAACGACCGTCTGGGCTCCGAGGGCGGGGACGCCTTGCTCGGAAGGATCGCCATCTTGCTTCAGGCTCAATTATTCCGCTCCGAACTTCTCTCCCGGGCCAACTCCGACCGCTTCTTGCTTCTTCTTAACCCGGGAAGCGAAGAGGAAATCTCCGCCCGCATTTCCTCAATGCTCGACCAAGTCGACAAAAACCTCCCCAAGGAAGGGCACGTCACCCTTTCCTGGAGCACCGGCGCATGCCGGGTGGAGGATATGGACACGCCGACCTGGCAAATCGTAGACCACGCCACCTCCGCCTGCGAGAAATCCGCGATCTCGGGGGAAGACAGCCGCCTCTGCTTCTTCGATGAGGCCATGAAGAAAACATCCGATTTGGAAGCCTACATCGAGCAATCCCAGGAGCTCGCTTTGCAAGAAGGGCAGTTCTTGGTCTATTACCAGCCCAAATACGACCTCAAGGCCAAGCGCTTCGGCGGGGCCGAGGCCTTGGTGAGGTGGAAGGACCCCGAACGGGGCTTCCTGCCCACCCAAACCTTCGTCGACGTCTTCGAGCAGAACGGCTTCATCAACAAGCTCGACCTTTACGTCTTCGAGCAGGTGCTCTCGGATATGAGGGTCCGCTTCGCGCAGAAAAAGGAGGTTCTTGTGACCTCCATCAACATCTCCCGCGTCCATTTCCAAAACCCCGATTTCTTCTCCGAATACGAGGCCTTGATCGAACGTTATGGGATCCCCGGGAAGTACTTGGAATTCGAAATCACCGAATCCATCGCCCTCAACTCCTCCTTCGACGTGAACTCCCTCTGCAAGAGGATCCATGCGCTTGGGGCGGAGGTGAGCATCGATGACTTCGGCAGCGGCTTCTCCAACCTCGCCCTCATCAACCGCGTCGATTACGACGTGCTGAAGATGGACCGGAAGCTGCTCTTTGGCAAAAACGGGTTCGACCGCTATTCAAAGCAGATTCTGAAGATGGTCTGCTCCCTCAATAAGGAACTGGGCAAGAAGGTCGTCTGCGAAGGGGTGGAGCACAAAGAGGAAAGCGACTTCCTTTCCTCCATCGGCTGCGACCTCATCCAAGGCTATTACTACGCTAAGCCGATGCCCAAAGCAGAGCTCAGCGACCTGCTCGACAAAAACAAATAAAGGTTAGGGGAGGATCTTCCCCGCGGTCTTGAAGTTCAGCTTCGCGACCTCGGAGAGTTCCTCCTTTCCTTTTGCTTGGACGAACTCTTTCCCGGCCTCTTCGACCTGACTCCCGGCCCCAAAGGGGAAGAGGAAGCCTTCTTTTTCGCTCATGTCCCCCATCTTCCTCAAAAAGGAGTAACGGGCCAATACGGATGCGAGAGCGACGCTGGGGAAAGAAAGCTCGCCCTTGGTTTTGAAGACGATTCCCGAGAGAACTTCCTTCTCTCCCCTTAAGTAAGAGTAATAAAGCCCCTCCTCGGCGAATTGGTCCATGTAGGGCTTGGCCTCCGGGAAGCGCTTCTTCAAATTGAGCAAAGCCCGGTTGTGCATCTTGGCTTTGATCGAGTTCAGATTCTCGCCCCGTTTGTATAGAAGATTGTAATCATGGGGCGACAAAGATAAGGACGAGTAGGGGAATTCCTTGACCAAAATAGGCCCGATTTCAAGGATATGGGAGTCTTCCATCTTCTTCGAATCGGTGACCCCGAGCTCTTTCAAACGGGGCAAATCCTTCTTTTCGACATAAGAGGCGACGACGCAGACGGGGCCGAAGAAATCCCCCGTCCCGACTTCGTCCGACCCGATTTGGGGGTAGACGTTGCTAAACTCGTCTTTTCGTACTGCTTTCCCCAGCTTCAAAAGCGGGGCTGGCTTTTCTTCCTGGGCGAAGCGGAGCCAAATCGAAGCCTCTTCCCCGGCCTTCTCGCCTTGGAAAAGGACCTTGTGGCAGCCCGAATGGGATTTCCTGTAGACCGAGACGGTGTATCCCTCCCCCTTGGCCAGGAATAGAAGCAGGGGGCTGCCCTCGCCTTGGGCTTCTTCTTGGTAAAAGGAGAAAAGGCGGGGGAGGTCTTCTTCTTTCAAAAGCAAAGCGGCGGGGGCGTTTCTTTCCATGCTCCTATTATCCCCCAAAGGGGGAAGAAAGAAAAAGGAGCGGGTGATATAATCCGGCGTATGCAAAACGTCTTCGAAGTGCTGGAATGGAACAAAGTCGTGGGGATGCTCTTGCCCCTATGCCGAACCGAGCAAGGCAAAAAGAAAGCTTCTAACCTCACTTTTTTGCCCAAAGGAGAACTGGAAATAGAGAAGAAGTTCCTGCAGGAGGCATCCTATTGCCTTTCTTTGAACGGGAATCTTCCCCTAGACGTTTCTAGCGACCTCACCCAAGACGTCAGGATGGCCGGGAAGGGCTACACCCTTTCGGTGGAGACCTTAGAAAAAGTCGCCCACGACGTCTTGACCGGGAACGACGTGAAGAATTTCCTGCTCAAAGCCGAGGACGTGCCCCATCTAGCTTCCTACGCGGAGAAGATCCCCGACCTCACCGTGTTGGAAAAGGACATCCACAAAGTTATCGCCCCCGACCTCTCCATCTTCGATAACGCCTCCCCCGAGCTCAAGCACATCCGCATCGCGATCTCGCGTTTGGAAAAGGACATGGTCTCCAAGCTCGGCTACGTCTTGGAGCAGAACAAGGTTTACCTTTCCGACACCACCCTCACGCTGCGCAACGGCCATTACGTCCTCCCGGTCAATAACGCTTACAAAAGCAAAGTCAAAGGCATCGTCCAGGACATCTCGAGTTCCGGGAACACGACCTTCGTCGAGCCCGAGCTCTTGGTCAGCCTCAACAACAAGATGGCCGAGCTCAAAAACAAGGAACGGCAGGAGATCGCCCGGCTTTTGGGGATGCTCTCGAAAGAAGTCGGCGGGGCGGGGGACTCCTTCCTCCGGCTGAACTCCGCTTTGGGGTATTTGGATTTCCTCCAAGGGAAAGCCCTATTGGGGGCGAAGATGAAAGGGCATTTGGCCCAGGAATCCAGCGACGGCAGCGTCGACATCCGCGCCTTCCGCCACCCGCTTCTAGACCCGGAGAAAGTCGTCCCCAACGACTTCGTGATCGCCCCGGAGAAGAAAGTCATCGTCATCTCCGGCCCCAACGCCGGCGGGAAGACGGTCGCCTTGAAAAGCCTTGGGATGGCCGCTTTGATGAACCAATGCGGGCTTTTCCTGCCTTGCCTTCAGGGGGCTATGATCCCTTCCTTCAACCACATCTTCCTCGACATCGGCGACTCTCAGTCCCTCTCTGACAACCTCTCCACCTTCTCCGCCCACATGTCCAACTTGGCCCAAATCGCCTCCTCCGTCGGGGGCAAGGACTTGGTGCTTTTAGATGAGGTCGGCACGGGGACTTCCCCCAAAGAAGGGGAAGCCATCGCCTACGGGACGGTCAAATTCCTGCTTTCCAAGCACTGCATCGCCCTTCTGTCCAGCCACTTCGAGGGACTCAAGGCCTTCGCCATGTCGAACCCCCAAGTCGAGAACGCTTCGATGCTCTTCGACAAATCCACCCTCTCTCCGACCTATGTTTTGAAGATGGGCTTGCCGGGGGAAAGCTATGGCTTGACCGTCGCCAGAAGATACGGGGTCGACGAAAAGATCCTCTCCGAGGCCGAAAGCTACAAATCCGGGCAGGGGGATTTCTCCTTGGAGGAAGCCATCGCCCGCCTCTCTTCCCTTGCCAAGGAAAACGAGGCCCTCAAGCAAGCCAACTTGAAGAAAGAAGCCTCTTTGGAGACCCTAGGCAAAACCCTTCAGGCCAAAGAGAAGGAACTCTCCCTCCGCGAGCAGAAGCTGCTTTCTTCCGTAGAAGGGGAGAAGAAGCGCCTCTTAGAGGAAGCCGAGAGGAAGATCGACGAAGTGATCTCAACCCTCCAATCCCCCGAGGTGAAGCTCCATCAGGCCATCGCGGCGAAGAAGAAGCTGCAGGAACTGGAAGAGAGCTCGGAAAAGGAGGAATCCTTCTCCGGGAAGGTGGGACTCGGGGACTACGTCTCCATCCCTAGCCTTGGAATCGAAGGCAAAATCACCCGCGAGGACGGGAAGAGGATCACCCTCTCCACCCGCGAGGGGATGAGCTTCCAGACCAGCAAGGAAAAAGTCGTCAAAATCCCGAAGCCCGAGGAAAAAATAACCCCCATGCGCGGCAGCCTCCTCGACCAAGCCGGGTCGAGTTCCCTTTCCTTGCAGCTCAACCTCATCGGCATGCACGTCGACGAGGCGATCAACGCGCTGGATTCGTATTTGGACAAATGCCGCGTCAAAGGCTTCAAGCGGGTCAAAATCGTCCATGGTTTCGGCTCGGGGGCGCTCCGCCAGGCGGTCCATCAGTATTTAAGGAACCATTCCAATTTCGTCGCTTCCTTTGAGCTGGGCGGGGAATACGAAGGCGGCGGCGGGGCGACGGTGGTGCACCTGAAATGAGGGTCTTAACCGAAAAGCTCAAGCGCCTGATCGCCCTCCTCCCGGACAAGCCCGGGGTCTATCAAATGAAGGACGCCTCGGGCAAAATCATCTACATCGGCAAGGCCAAGAACCTCCGCAAGAGGGTCTCCCAGTATTTCCTGCGCCCGCAAGTGGGGAAGGTGGAGGCGATGGTCAATCACGTCGATAGCTTCGACATCATCGTCCTAAGGACCGACAAAGAGGCCTTCATCCTCGAGAGCAACCTCATCCAAACCCACCATCCTCGCTACAACATCATGCTGATGGACGATTCCCATTACCCCTACATCGCCCTGAAGAAAGGCGGGGATCCCTTTTTGAAGATCTCTCGTTCCGGCAAGGAGAAGGGCTATTTCCATTTCGGCCCCTTCCCCAATTCGGGCTATTGCTACCAAACCATCGACCTGCTCAACAAAATCTACCCGACCCGGAAATGCAAGAACCTGCCGGACAAACCCTGCCTCTACGCCTCTTTGGGGCAATGCTACGCCCCCTGCGTGAAGAAGATCGGCGAAGAGCAGAGCAACGCCCTCTATGAACAGATCAAGTCCTTCCTCTCCGGGGACAGCAGCAAAGTGGAGGAGGAGCTGAAAAGGAAGATGGAGGAAGCCTCCGAGCGGCTCGACTTTGAGCGGGCCGCCGAATTCAAGAAGACCCTGGATTCCCTGCGCTACGTCAAAAGCAAGCAAGCGGTGGAGATGACCGGGGACAAAACTAGCCGCGACGTCTTCGCCTACGCGGAGCGCGATGGCTATCGCTGCCTATCCATTTTGACCTACCGCAACGGGATGCTCCTCGGCAAGGTCAGCCACGTCGTTCCCTGCTTCCTCTCGCCCAAAGAACAGATCCCGGACCTCATCGAGCAATATTACCTCAAAGCCGATCTCCCCAAGGAAATCGTCGCCGGGATGGAGGAGGTCAAAACGCGCTTAGAAAGCGAATTCGAAGGGGCCAAAGTGGTCCTTCCCAAAGAAGGGAGGCTTTTGGACGCGGTGAATCTGGCCGAGCTCAACGCGCGTCAGGGATTGGACGCCCATTTCTACAGCGCGCGCCTAGAAGACGACAAACTTTCCCTTTTGGAGCAGCTTCAAAGCCTCTTGGGGTTAAAGGAAACTCCGGTCCGCATCGAGCTTTTCGACAATTCCCACCTCCAAGGATCCTCTCCGGTCGGGGCGATGGTCTGCTACCTCAACGGCTCCCCGTGCAAGAAGATGTACCGGAAGTTCCATTTGGAGGAAGAGGACGCGGGGGACGACTACGCCTCGATGAGGGAAGTGGTGTTCCGGCGTTATTCGCGCTTGAAGGAAGAAGGCGCATCCTATCCCGACCTCATCCTCTCCGACGGCGGGCTCCCCCAGGTCCACGCGACCTTAGAGGGGCTAGAGAAAGCGGGGGTGGAGATCCCCGTCTACGGTTTGTACAAAAACGACAAGCACCAAACCGAGGGATTGATCGACAAAGACGGGAAAACCTACCCCCTGGACCGGAAATCGAGCCTTTTCTTCCTTTTGATGCGGATGCAGGACGAGGTCCATCGCTTCGCCATCTCCTTCCACATCCAGCAGCGGAGCAAGAAAATGACCTCCTCTTTGTTCGAGACACTGCCGGGCGTCGGCCCGAAGCGGAGGGAGCTTTTGGAGAGCCATTACCCGAGCTTCGACGCCTTGCTTTCCTCTTCGGTGGAGGAACTTTCCCAAATCCTGCCCCAATCCTCCGCGGAAGAGCTTTACCGGAGGCTCCACCCAAAGAAGTGAGCCTTGCAGGTTCTTCCCATCAAGAACATAATGGTCGCACGCGCCCGTAGCTCAGCTGGATAGAGCAACGGCCTTCTAAGCCGTGGGTCAGCCGTTCGAGTCGGCTCGGGCGCGCCAAGAGGAAGGCGCGGGGAAGCAAATCCCCGTTTTTCTTTCCAAGGAGGGCAATATGGACTACAAAGAGCTCTACCAAAAAGGCGATTTCGAGGGGATCTTAAAGGAAAGCGAGGGCAAAAAGGACGCGGAGAGCCTCTTTTACCGCATCTCCGCTTATCTATCCCTTGGCAAAGGGAAAGAAGCCCAGAAGACGTTGCTTGATAACCGCGACCTTCTTTTCTCTTCCAAACCCTCTTTGACCTTGAAGGCCAATTTCGAGATCGACTTCGACCTCGAGGATTTCGAGCAGGCCTATGAAGATCTCGACTATTACCGGAACGCCCCTTACGCCTCCCAGGAAGTGGAGGAGGCCCTTGCCGCTTTGCCGAAGAAAATCCGCGACGCGGAGCGGGCTTCGCTTCTGGAGAAGAACCACCCCGAGGAAGACCTCGACGGTTTGCTTCAAAACCCCGATCCCTATCTTGCCTTGGGAGCCCTCCGCCAATTGGGCCAAGAAGGCATCGCCGGTCATGAGAAGGCCTTGGTTTCCTTGCTTTCTTCCTCTGCCCCCAAAGACGTCCGCAGCTTTGCTTTGCAGGTGCTTTTGGCCCATGGGTATGGGGAGGAAGTCGAATTCTTAACCGAGAAAGGCGTGCTGCATTTAGTCCCCAAGGATCTGATGAACCCCTACGAAGAGAAAAACGCCCTTTCACTGAGGAAGATGCTCTCGACCCTGCAGGAAGTCTCGCTTGCCTCCGTCTGCACGCAGATCCTGGATCAGCTCTGCCTCAGCTGCTTCCCGGATTACCCTTTCTCGGGCAAACCCCTTTCCTTGGAACTCGAGGCTTTGCTCCATTTGGGCAGGGAATACCTCGGGCAAAAGGAAGAAGCGGGGGAGGAGGTTGAGGAAGAAACCTCCCGCCTGCGCGCTCTTTTGTCCCAAGCCTCGCCCCTGCCGTAACGAAAAAGGATGTTTGAACTATCCAAAGGATAGAGTATATTTATAACCGCTGATTGAGGAAAAAACGCATGAAATCTACCATCAAGGCCCTCGAAGAGGGCAAAATCGAAGGCGTTTGCGACGTCGACAAAGACGTTTGGCAGAACGCCCAAAACAAAGCCTTCCACAAGTTGGCTAACGGCATCACCGTCAAGGGGTTCCGCCCCGGCAAAGCCCCGGAGAAATTCCTCCGCGAGCGCATCTCCAAAGCCCAGATCCTGAACGAAGCCATCGACGAGGTCCTTACCCCGGTCTACGCCCAGTTCCTCACCGAGAACAAACTCGAGCCTTTCGCGCGTCCCGAAGTCGACATTCTCAAACTGAACGACAACGAGCTCCAGCTCAAGTTCACCGTCACCCTCTTCCCGAAGGTCACCCTCGGGGAGCATAAGGGGCTCAAAGCTGAGAAGAAGGCCGCTTCCGTCACCGAGAAAGAGGTGGAGGACGCCATCGCCAAGAGGCTTGAGAACTCCGCCGATTTGGTGGTCGTCGACCGCCCGGCTCAGAAAGGGGACACCGTCGTCCTCGATTTCGTCGGCACCATGGACGGGAAGGAATTCGAAGGCGGCAGCGCCAAGAACTACGAGCTTGAGCTCGGATCCAATTCCTTCGTCCCCGGCTTCGAAGATGCCCTCATCGGCGTCAAGACCGGCGAGGAGAAGGACGTCGCCATCACTTTCCCCGAGCAATACGTCAAAGAGCTCGCCGGCAAGCCCGCCACCTTCCATTGCTCCATCCACGAGATCAAAGAGAAGAAGATCCCCTTGCTCTCCGATGACTCCGTCAAGGATTTCTCCATCAAAGGCGTTGAAACCGTCGACCAGATGAAGGAATACCAGCAGAAAGCCCTCTTGGAGCAGAAGACCCGCCAGGCCGAGGAAGCCTATTACAACGACCTCGTCTCCCAGATCGTGAAGAACTCCAAAGTCGAGATCGCCGATTCGATCCTCGATCAGGAAGCCGCCTCCCAGGAAGAGAAGACCAAGAAGCAGGTCGAGGACAACGGCCTCACCTTCGAGCAGTACCTCGAGATCACCGGGCAGAAGGAAGAGGACCTCAAGAAGACCCTCAAAGCCTCCGCCAAGGAGAGCCTCAGCCAGTACCTCGTCCTCCAAGAGCTCGCCCATCAGGAAGGCCTTGACGTCTCCGACGCCGAGCTCGACGCCGAGATCGCCAAGCTCGCCGACCAATACAAGATGAGCGTCGAGGACGTCCGCAAAGCCCTCGGCAACCCCGAAGGGTTCCGCGAATCCATCCGCTCCCGCAAGGTGAGGGAATGGATCTTGGCCAATAACGGCGTTGCTGAGGCCAAGGAAGAGAAGAAAGAAGAAAAGAAAGCGCCGGCGAAGAAAGAGGCCGCCCCCAAGAAGGCAGCCGCGAAGAAACCCGCCGCCAAGAAAGCCCCCGCCAAGAAAGCGGAGGAGAAGTAATCTTCTGAAAAAGCTGGCCCGCTTGCGAAAGCGGGCCTTTCTTTGCTCAGGGCGGGATTAGCAAACCTTCCTTGACAGTGCCAACATCAAGCCTATAATGCGTTTGGCACTCTAGAACTGAGATTGCTAGAAAGGACCCTATGAACCAGAACACCAGTCCCGACAACAAGAACAACAATCTGACCTTGCCGCTTCTCATCACCCGCGGCTTGGTCGTTTTCCCCAATATGACCGAGGAAATCGAGGCCGCCCGGCCCTTCTCGGTGCAAGCGGTGAAGGACGCGAAGGAAATGACCAATTCGCTCCTTTTCATCGTCGCCCAGAAGTCTCCGGACCTCGACGACCCCAAAGAAGAGGACCTCTATAAGGTCGGCACCCTCTGCCGCATCGTTTCCTACGCCCAGAACGGAGCTTCGATCCGCCTGCGCGTGGTGGGCAGCCAAAGGGTGAAGTTCCTCAAGTTCGCCTTGGGCGAGAAGCCCTCCGCGGAAGGCATTTTGCTCGACCCCGCCTTCGGGGATAAGGAAGAGGAGACCGAGCTCATCAAAAAGCTCTTCTCCGCCCTTTCCTCCACCCCCGAGCTCAGCCGCGGGATCCCCCGGAGCGCCATCAACCAGCTTGGCAAAGGCGTCTCCGCCGATGAGCTTCCCGACACCATCGCCGGATACCTGCCCCTTTCCACCGAGCAGAAGCAGGCCATTTTGGAGGAGACCTCCGTCAGCAAGAGGCTGCAGATCCTTTTGGATTTCCTCTCTTCGCTACGGGAACTCGCCGAAATCGACGGCAAGATCAACGAAAAAGTCCGCGTCTCCACGGAGAAATCCCAAAAAGATTACTATCTCCGCGAGAAGATGAAGGCCATCAAGGAGGAGCTGGGCGAAATCTCTTCCCCCCAAGATGAGGATTCCATCAAGGAAAGGCTTGAGAAGAACCCCTATCCGGAGAACGTGAAAACCCGCGTCAAGCAGGAACTCCATCGCTATGAGATGATGCCCGAGTCGTCTTTGGAGGCCTCCCTCATCATGAGCTACATCGAGACCCTCATGAATGTCCCCTGGTACCAGAAAAGCGAGGACAACGAGGACCTCGACAACGTCAGGAAAGTCCTCGACGAGGATCACTTCGGCTTGGAGAAAGTCAAGAAGCGCATCATCGAATACCTCGCGGTCAAGAAGATGACGGGCAACCTCAAAGCCCCGATCCTTTGCTTCTACGGGCCCCCGGGATGCGGCAAGACTTCCCTTGGGAAATCCATCGCCCGCGCTTTGGGAAGGAAATTCTTCAAAGCCAGCTTGGGCGGCATTTCCGACGAGGCCGAAATCCGCGGCCACCGCAGGACTTACGTCGGCTCCATGCCGGGCCGCATCATCCAGGGCATGACCAAGGCTGGGACCTGCAACCCCGTGTTTTTGCTCGACGAAATCGACAAGATCGGCGGCTCCAATTACCGCGGGGATCCCTCCTCGGCGATGCTGGAAGTCCTCGATCCGGAGCAGAACTTCGCCTTCAACGACAACTACTTGGAAGAGCCTTACGACCTCTCCAACGTCCTCTTCATCTGCACGGCCAACAACCTCGACGCGATCCCGCGGCCCCTTTTGGACCGCCTTGAGCTGATTGAGGTCCCAAGCTACACCGAGCTAGAGAAGATCAAAATCGCCGACGGGTTCCTCATCCCCAAGCAAGAGAAGGCCAACGGCCTAAAGCCAGGGGATATCGACTTCAAGGAAAGCGCGGTGAAAGAGCTCATCGAGCATTACTCGATGGAAGCCGGCGTCCGTCAGCTGGAGCGCTTGGTGGCTTCCTGCTGCCGCAAATCGGTGGTGGAGCTGCTCGACCATCCCGATACCCAAAAGCCGATCGAAATCGACGAAGAGAAAGTCAAAAAGTTCCTCGGAGCCGAGATCTTCGAAGGCAGCAAGAAGGAAAAAGAAAACCAAATCGGCGTCGTCACCGGCCTTGCTTACACCGAAGCCGGCGGGGACATCCTGCCGATCGAAGTCACCTATTTCCCGGGAAAGGGCGGGCTCGTCCTGACGGGGAAACTCGGCGACGTGATGAAGGAATCCTGCCAAATCGCCCTCGACTATGTTCGCGCCAACGCGAAGAAATACGGGATCGACGACGAAGTCTTCCAAAAGAACGACATCCACGTCCACTTCCCCGAAGGGGCTGTGCCCAAGGACGGGCCGAGCGCCGGGGTTGCCATCACGACCGCCATCATCTCCGCGCTCACGCACACGAAGGTCAACAGCGACGTCGCCATGACCGGGGAGGTCACTCTCCGCGGCAAAGCCCTGCCTATCGGCGGGCTGCGCGAGAAATCCCTTGCCGCTATGCGGTGTGGAATCAAGGAAATCCTGGTCCCCAAAGACAACCAAAAGGATGTCGATGAGCTCCCGAAGGAAGTCAAAGAGGGCCTTACGATTACCTTGATGACCTGCGTCGACGACGCCTTGGAACGGGCCCTTGTCAAGGAAAAGGCATGAAGCTCAACTTCCACAACACCCATTACGTCATCAGCGCCCCTTCTTTGAGGGAAGCGCCCAAAGACGGCCTTCCCCACGTTTTGTTCGTGGGGAGGAGCAACGTGGGCAAATCCTCGCTTATCAACGCGCTGTGCTCGAGCAAATTGGCCTTCTCCTCCAAAAAGGCGGGGAAGACCAAATTGCTCAATTATTTCTTGGTGGATTCCGCCTTCTATTTGGTGGACTCCCCGGGGTATGGCAAGACCAGCTACGCGAATTTGACTACCATCCAGTTCTCGAAGATGATGGAAGACTACGTCAAGGACAAAAACCTCAAAGCCATCGTTCTCCTTTCCGATCTTCGGAGGGAGCCGGGGCAGGAGGACAAAGACTTCCTCTCTTACCTCCTTTCCACGGGCATCCCCGTGATTGGGGTGTTGACGAAGATGGACAAGATGAATCAGTCCGAACGCCACGAGGCTCTGCTCCGGGCGGGGAGGCTAGGCTTGGTCGGGGCTTTGCCGAGCGACCTTAGCCCCAAAAGTTTGGACGCCATCCGCAAGCGCATCTCCGATTCGCTTTAAGAGGCTTCGGCCTCTTTTTTCTTTTCTTTCTTCCGGAGGAAGGCGATAATAAGCCCGTTCTTCGAAGAGTCCGCAGGGAGAGGGAAGAGCCCCATAGAGAGAGCCCGGGGTTGGTGAAACCGGGTTGGGGAAGCCCTTGAGTCGGCGGAGGAGGAGGCCGTCTGCCCTTAGGCGAGATAAGGGAAAAGGGCCGCCGAAAGGCGGAAATTGGGTGGTACCGCGCGCCGCGTCCCAATCTGGATGCGGTTTTCTTTTGCAAAAAGGAGAGTTTCATGCTCGACAAGCACTATGACCACGCCTCGGTCGAAGAAGGCAAATACCAGAAGTGGGTGGAGAAAGGCTATTTCACCGCGGGGGACATGCAGAAAACCCCCTTCTCTTTGGTGATTCCTCCCCCGAACGTTACCGGAAAGCTCCATTTGGGGCACGTCATGGACACGATCCCCGACGACATCATCGCCCGTTATAAGCGCATGAAGGGTTTCGACGTGCTTTGGGTCCCCGGGATGGACCACGCCGGGATTGCCACCCAAGCCAAAGTCGAAGCCAAGCTCCGCGAGCAGGGCATCAGCCGCTACGACCTTGGCAGGGAGGACTTTTTGGAGAAAGCCTGGCAATGGAAGGACGAATACGCTTCGACCATCCACAAGCAGTGGGAGAAAATCGGTCTAAGCGTCGACTACACCCGCGAGAGGTTCACCCTCGACGAGGGGCTTTCCAAAGCCGTCCGCCACGTCTTCGTGACCCTTTATAACGAAGGGCTCATCTACCAAGGCGAGAAAATCATCAACTGGGATCCCGAACTGAAGACCGCGTTGTCCAACATCGAAGTCGAGCACTGCGACGATGAGGGCGAGTTCTTCTATTTCCGTTATGACCTCGAGGATGGAAGCGCCTCTTTGATCGTCGCGACCACCCGCCCCGAAACCATGTTCGGCGACACGGCCGTCTTCGTGAACCCCAAAGACGAACGCTACTCCTCCTTCGTCGGCAAGAAAGTGATCAACCCGGCCAATGGCGAGCTTTTGCCCGTGATGGCCGACGATTACGTCGACATCTCCTTCGGAACCGGGGCCATGAAATGCACCCCGGCCCATGATCCCAACGACTTCGCCCTGGCCAAGAAATACGGCTTCCCGTTCATCAAAGTCCTCGACGAGGGGGCGAGGATGAACGAGCTCGCCGGCAAATACAAGGGCATGGACCGTTATGAATGCCGCAAGGCTTTGGTGGAGGACATCAAGGCCAAGGGGAAACTGGTCAAAATCGAGAAGATGGTCCACTCCGTCGGCCATTCCGAACGCAGCGGGGCGGTGGTGGAGCCGATGCTTTCCAAGCAGTGGTTCGTCAAAATGAAGCCATTAGCCAAGAAAGTATTGGAGAACCAAAAAAGCGACGGCAAAGTCGAGTTTCTGCCGAAGCGCTTCGAAAAGGTTTTGCTCCGTTGGATGAATGAGGTCGAGGATTGGTGCATTTCCCGCCAGCTGTGGTGGGGACATCGCATCCCGGCTTACACCAACCTTAAAACCGGCGAGCTCCGCGTCAGCGAAGAAGAGCTTGATCCCAAAGAATGGAAGCAAGACGAGGACGTCCTCGATACCTGGTTCTCCTCCGGGCTTTGGCCCTTCGCGACCATGGGCTGGCCCAACGAAGATAGCCCCGACTTCAAACGTTATTTCCCCACCGACGTTTTGGTGACCGGGTATGACATCATCTTCTTCTGGGTCTCGAGGATGTATTTCCAGTCCTTCCACTTCACCGGGAAGGCCCCGTTTAAGAAAGTCGTCATCCACGGGCTGATCCGCGACGAGCAGGGTCGGAAGATGTCGAAGTCTTTGGGCAACGGCATCGATCCGCTGGACATCATCGACAAATACGGGGTCGACGCGATGCGCTACTTCATCACCACCAACTCCACCCCGGGTTTGGACATGCGCTATTCTGAGACGAAGTTGCAATCCGCGGAGAATTACCTCAACAAAATCTGGAACGCCTGCCGCTACGTCGAATTGACCTTGGGCGAGGATTATGTGCCCACCCCGATTGACCCGAAGAAGCTCGGCGTGCTCGACAAATTCATCCTCTCGCGCCTGCAGAGCACCATCAAGAAGGTCACCGCCAAGATGGAGGAATACCAATTCGGAGCGGCCAGCTCCTACCTCTACGATTTCGTCTATGACGATTTCTGCTCCTTCTATCTGGAGATGAGCAAAGTCTCTTTGTCTGAGGATAGCCAAAAGGAGACCGTCAAGGCGGTCCTCTACAAGACCATCCGCGAGATCATCCTGCTCATCTATCCTTATTGCCCCTTCGTCACCGAGGAAATGTACCTCTCCTTGCCCGGGCACAAAGAATCCATCATGCTCGAATCCTATCCGGAGTATGAGCGTTCGTTGGTGTTCCCGACCGCTGAAAGGGAAGGCAAATTGCTCTCGCAGATGATCAAGGACGTCCGCGGCTACAAATCCAGCCACAAGATGGCCCCCAACGCGAGCGTGGACCTTTGCTTAAGCCCGTCTCCGCTTTTCAAGGGGGCTGAGGTTTACCTGCAGCGATTCCTCTTCGCCAAGAAGGTGAGCTTCGCCAAAGAAGCGGGGAAGGGCGATTGCTTCGTCTATGGCAAATACACCCTCTCGATCCGCGAGGACGTCGATCCGGCCCAAGCCAAAAAGGCTCTGGAAGAGGAGCTTTCGCGCCTAGAAAGCGAAATTCTCCGCGGCGAAAAGATGCTCTCCAACCCCGGCTTCCTCTCCAAAGCCCCGAAGGAGAAAATCGACCTCGAGACGGAGAAACTCAAAACCAACCGCGAGAAGAAGCAGGCCGTCCTATCGCGCCTTGGTGAACTTTGATCGGTAACCCGGAGTCATCCGGGTTTTCTTTTCTCCATTTTCCCTCATTCCCCTTTAGGGATAGGTGAAGGAGGAATCGATATGGATTCGAAATTGCTGACTGCGGAGGAACTCTCCCTCCACCGACCGGGGGAGGCCCTCACCCTGACGACGGTTTTGGTCGTCTTCACCGTGGCCATTTTGGCCGTGGTGGCCTATAAGCTGTTTTCCAGCGACAAAGGCAAAGCCCAACTCCAGGGATTCAAGTTCGAGTGGGGGAGCCTTCTTTGAGGGTTAAAGACCTCGAGCCTTCCTCCCGCCCGAGGGAGAAAGCTTTCTCCGCGGGGATTTCATCTCTTTCTGACCGGGAGCTGCTTTGCCTCATCCTTTCTAGCGGGGGCAAAGGGAAAGGCGTGGTGGAACTCTCTTCCTCCCTGCTCTCCGACTTCGGGGGTTTGCTGTCGCTTTCGGAGACTCCCTTTTTGATGCTGGAAAAAGAAAAGGGGATCGGAAGGGGCAAATCCACGCTTCTAGGGGCTTGCTTTGAATGGGGGAGGAGAATGGGGCGGAAAGAAGAAGCGGGCAGCCCTTTTCAGGAAACCCTGCGGAGGGACTTCGCCTCTTTGGGCCAAGAAGCCCTCTACGCCTATTTTCTGGGCGAAAAGGGGGAGGTGAAGGGGAAGAGGCTGCTTCTTCAAGGCGGGGAAAAGAGCCTGCGCGGGGAGAAGAAGGCCCTTTTCTCTTCCTTGCTCTACGCCCCGGAGGGGGACATCGTCTTGGTGCATTCCCATCCCTCCGGCCTGCCCTTGCCCTCGAAGGAGGACCTTTCCTTCACCGAGGCGGTGAAAGCTTTCCTCGGGGAGTTTTCCCGCGGCCTGAAGGACCACCTCATCCTCACACGGAGGGGCGCCTATTCCTTCCGGGAGAACGGCCTTCTTTAATCCCCCTTCCCAAAAAAGAAAAGGCGCGTATATTTCCTCTTGCCTTAAGGAGGACGGGGGATGGAAAAGAAAGTTTGCTTGCTTCTTAGCGTTGGGGTCCTCGCCCTTTTCGCCTGTTCTTCCCCCAGCAAGGGAGAAGGCTCAGCCGAAGCTTCCTCTTCCTTGGATTCGCCTTCTTCCTCAGAAGCCTCTCTTATCCCGGAGGAAAGCTTCCCCGTTTCTTCCTTTTCCCCGGTGGAAGGGCATTTGGATCAGAAGCTCGACACCCCGGTTTACCTAGGATCCCTTGGCGAATCCTTCTCCTTCGAAACCTATTTCTTCGACGAGGCTTTCGACGTCCCCTACGTGGACGCGAATTCCTTCTTCCCCGTTTTCTGGAACCAAGCTTTCGGGCTGGACCAATTCGAGGAGAAAGACGGGGGCGTTTATAACAAAAGCACCCTCGCCAGCGTGTCTTTTTCCTCCGCCCTTGGACAAATCAGCTTCTCTGACTACGACCTTTTCTTCTCCGTCTCCTCGCTTCCGATCCCCGACGACATCCTGGACGCCTCTAGCGACCCCCTTGCCCAGCTCAACGAAGCGGAGTCTTCTTTTTCCCCGCGGGGCAGATTCTCCTTTTCCCTTAAAGACTACGGGGCGGAGATCTTGACCTACCAAGGAAGGGATTACATTCCTTTCTCCTATCTAGAAACCATCGGCTTCCTGCCTTTCTCCACCCGCTTTTCCTTCAATGGGGACGCCTATTTCTGGGTGGAGGATTCCCTATTGACCCTCTCAAACGGGAAACTCAGCGATTACGGCGAGAGCTTCTACCATGGCTCCTATTCGAAAATCACCGATCGGGGTGAGGATTTTTCTTCTTATTTTTATTCCTCTTTCCTTTTCCAAATGGATTTCTTCTACGGGAAGAGGAACGAGTTGAAATACGTTAGCCTCGACCAGCAAATTCAGAAGATGGGCCTCAAATCCTCTTTGTTGAGTTCTTCTCCCAGGGAGGCCGACGAAGCCTTGGCCAAAGTCATCGCGGGGCTATTCGGGGATGGGGGGCACACGGCCTTTTTGCATCGCGGGACGATGGTCCCTCGCTCCTCGACCTACGATTCCGACCTCCAGGGATTGATCTATTCTTCCGATTACCGCTATTACCACAAAGCCAACCGGGCCCGAGAACTTCTTCGGAAGCGGGGAAGTATGAAAAGCTATGAAGCCAGCGGCAACACCGCCGTCATCCGCTTCGATTCCTTCGCCTTGAATTCCTCCGCCCAATCCCCGAGCAAGGAAAACGTCGCAAAAGACGGCGTTTCGACTTTCGCCCTGTTCTACAACTCGTTCCAGAAAATCCAAAAGAACCCCAACATCGAAAACGTCGTCTTCGACGTGACCCTCAACGGCGGGGGATATGCAACCGCCTTGACCCAAGCCCTTTCCTTCCTGAGCGACGATCCCATCAAAATCACCGTCCAAAACCCGATGAACGGCTCCTATTTCAAAGAAGCCGCGGATTTCGACAACGACTTCGACGGGGACTATTCCGACCGCGATTCCTACCAAGGGCAGTACAAGTTCTACATCTTAACCTCGGAATATTCCTTCTCCTGCGCCAATGCCTTCCCCTGCTTGGCCAAGGAATACGGGCTCGCCACCATCATCGGGGAAACCAGCGGCGGGGGAGACTGCGCGGTGAGCTACGGCTTGGCTGCCGATGGGTCCTTTTGGCAAATGAGCGGGCCGAGGAAGCTGGTGCACTCCGATTTGACCAGCTTCGACTCCGGGGCCGAGGTCGACGTCTCATTGAACGATGATTGCTTCTACGATGTCGCGAGGCTCGATGAAGCACTTTCTTCGCTAGAGTAAATTCACCCTTCCCTAAAGGGAAAGAAAAGTCTAAAATGCACGCGTTGTAACCTCCTGGCTTTGAGGTACAACCGCCTAAAAAAGGCTTAAGTGGCGCAAGCCCGCCTTCCTAGCGAGTCTAATAAAGCCGGAAATAGGAGGAAACAAGCATGTACGCAATCGTTATGACCGGCGGCAAGCAGATCAAAGTCGCCGTCGGCGACAAGATCTACGTCGAGAAGCTCGACGTCGAAGCCGGGAAGGATGTCAAGCTTGACCAAGTCCTCTTCATCGGTGGGGAAACCGTCAAAGTCGGCTCCCCGCTTGTTGAAGGCGCTTCCGTCGACTGCAAAGTCGAAAAGCACGGGCTCGGCAAGAAGCTCCGCATCTACAAGTACAAGGCCAAGGCCAATGAGCGCAAGACTCTCGGCCATCGTCAGCCTTACACCTGCTTGGTCGTGAAAGCGATCAACGCCTAAGCCGATATGGTGAAGGTAAAGATCGAATACTCCGGCCAAAACCTCCAAGCATTGGAGGTCAAAGGCCACGCCAACAGCGCCCCTTATGGCGAGGACGTTGTCTGCGGCGCGGTATCCCTTGCGACCTTTGGGGCGATGAACGCCCTGGAGGACATCGACGAGGAATTCGACTATTCGATCGATCCGGAGCAGGGGAGCGTCAGCCTGAAGGCGAAGAACCGGATTTCCGAGCACGACCAAATCGTCTTGGAAACCTTGATTCTCCAGCTGAAAACGGTTGAGGTCTCCTATCCGAAGAACATCGTCATCACAGAAAGGAAGCAAGCAAAATGAAATTGAAATTTGTCCTCGACATTCAATTCTTCGCTTCGAAGAAAGGTGTTGGCTCCACCAAGAACGGCCGCGATTCCGCGGGCCGCAGGCTCGGCGCCAAGGTCGGCGATGGGCAGAAGGTCACCGCTGGGTCGATCATCTACCGTCAGCGCGGCACCAAGATCTATCCGGGCGAAAACGTCATGAAGGGCGGAGATGACACCCTCTTCGCGACCATCGAAGGCATCGTCAAATTCGAACGCTGGGGCAAGAGCCGCAAGAAGGTCTCCGTTTACCCCGTCGAAGCAAAATAAGCCGATTGTCAAGTTAAGCCGTCCTTCGGGGCGGCTTTTTTCGTTTCGACAAACGGGGTGGAGACGTATACAATGCCGCCTAGGAGATATTGTCATGAAGAGAAAACGCGTTTTTGCCTGCAGCCTGGCTTTGGCTTGTCTTGTTTCTTGCTCGGGAACCCCCGAACAAGGGAGCGATGAGGAATCCTCCTCATTGCCGGATACGTCGATTGAAACGAGCCCCTATGGGGAGAACAACATCGTCATCCATTTCTACAAGGCCGAGAAAGACTATTCCAAGTACGCTTTGTGGCTTTGGAAAATGGGCGGAAGCGGGAAGGAATACACTTTCTCCGCCCAAGACGACTATGGGGCCTATGCCCTTGTTCCGATTTCGTCTTTGACTTCCGACATCTCTTCCTTCCAAATGGGGACGATCGTCAAAAGCGCGGGGAGCTGGAGTTACCAAACCCCGGATTTGACCGCGGATTTTTCCCAAGCGACCCTCGATTCTTTCGGCAACGCGTCGATATGGCTCAAATATCAGGACAACGAAATCTATTACAGCGAGCCCTCCAAGCATTCTTTTGCTAAGCTGGAGTTTGACTCTTTGGCTTCAATCTCCATCACCGCCGATACGGAATTCTCCTCCCTGAAGCTCAAAAAAGACGGGGAAGTCGTCAAAGAATCCCATTTGTCCTCACCCATGAAGTCGATGTCTTGGAACCTTGGGGAGAACTTTTCCCTCGACTTCGGCTCCTCCTATTCGGTGGAAGCTTCCTTCGGGGATGGGGAGAGTTTGGAGAAAACGGTTTCGGTCGCATCCCTTTACGATTCAAAGGCCTTCAACGCCTCTTATGAATATAAAGAGGATGACTTGGGCGCGAATTATTCCAAAGAAAGGACCCTTTTCAAAGTGTGGTCCCCCTCCGCGAAGAAAATCACCCTGAGGATCTATTCTTCCGGGACCCCCGTTTCCGTTTCCCCCTCCAAAGGCAGCGACGCGCATGAGGATTATCCGATGAGCAAAGGGGAGAAGGGGGTTTGGTCTATTTCCTTAGAAGGGGACTTGGAAGGAAACTACTACACCTACCTCGTCACCAATTCAACCTACCAAGAGAAAGAAATCATTGACCCCAACGCGAAAAGCGCGGGAATCAACGGCATCCGCGGGATGATCGTGGACTTCTCCAAGACCAACCCCGAAGGGTGGGACGAAATCTCCGTCCATCCCTATGATCCCAAATCCCTGGTCGTTTACGAAACCCACGTCGCCGACGTGACTTCATCCTCGACTTGGCAGGGACAAGAAAGCAAGAGGAAGCGCTTCTTGGGGCTCTCGGAAGAAGGGACCTGTTACGAAGAAGGGGGCAAAAGGACCCCGACGGGATTCGACTACATCAAATCCCTCGGCGTCAACGCGGTCCAGCTTCAGCCGATCTTCGACCACGATAACGATGAGACCAACCCCACCTTCAACTGGGGCTACAACCCTTTGAATTACAACGTCCTGGAAGGTTCCTACAGCAGTGATCCTTACGACGGCTACGCGCGCATCAAGGAATTCAAGGAAGTGGTGAAGGAATATTCTAAATCCGGCATCAACTTGATCATGGACGTCGTCTACAACCACGTTGCTTCCGTCTCTGGGCGGAGCTTCGACGTCTTGGCCCCTGGGTATTTCTTCCGTTATAAGGATGACGGCAGCTTATCCAATGGCTCCGGATGCGGGAATGACACCGCCTCCGAAAGGAGCATGTTCTCCCATTTCATCGCTAGTAGCGTCGCCTTCTGGGCGAAGGAATACAAACTCGGCGGCTTCCGCTTCGACTTGATGGGCCTGCACGCCCTCTCCAGCATGGACGAAGCCACCCATAAGCTCCGGGAGATCAACCCCAACATCGCCGTCTATGGCGAGCCCTGGAAAATGAGCACGTCCACCAAAGCCGCCTTAGCCACCCAAGAAGGCATTTCAAGCCACATGGAGAGACAGGGCGCCGAGGTTTACGGGGCCTTCAACGACGCTTTCCGCGACGGCATGATCAAAGGTGGGATGAAAGGGACGGGGGAGGTCGGCTTCGTGACCGCCAAAGACCCCGGGACCATCACCGTCTATGGGGATGTGCTTTCGGTGAAGGAAGGCATCCGGGGAACCGGGGTCGGCGGGAACGCACGCATCGAGGACAGCAACCGCACCGTCAACTACGTCACCTGCCACGACAACTACACCCTCGTCGACCGCTTCAAAGAGGTGGAAAAAGCCAGCAAGAGGATCTCCTACACCGAGGAAGAGCTCAAGCGCATGAACGTCTTGGCCAACGCAATCACCTTCACCAGCCAAGGCATCTCCTTCTTCCAAGAGGGAGAGGAGTTCCTGCGCAGCAAAGGCGGGGAGCACAACTCCTACGGCGGGCAAAACGACGGCAGGGATTATTACAAAATGAACGAGCTTGACTATTCCTTGGCGATAAAGAACGCCGACATGGTCGAAGCCTATAAGTCCCTGGTCGCCTTCAAGACGTCCCTAGCCGGCCTGCATTTAGAAGGGAAGGAGGCCTCTGAGCTTCAAATCAAAGGCGATTCCACCAACAAAAACGAGATCATCTACGACCTCAAAGATGGGGAGGGCAATGCCTACCGCGTCTGCCACGTCAACGGGGTCAGCCAGAACCCGGAAGCGGTGGACTTCGAAGGCTTCGAAACCTATCTCGACACCCTCTCTAGCGGGGTCGCTCTCAGCAAGCAAACCCCCGTTTTGCCCTATCAAACCCTGATTGGGCGCCGTGTAAACTGAAACTTTACAAAAACCAAAATCCAAGCAGCGAAGGAACCCCCGATTCCATCGCTGCTTTTTCTCTTTTTCGGCCCAATGTAAGAGGTTACATAAAAACTTTACACACTATTTCGATTTGACTACAATACAGCCATGTTGATCACGAGTCGTTAGAGGAGGTTTAAACGCGCGCTTCACTGTCGTTGGTTCGTTTTGAACAAAGGCAGATGTAAGCCCTTACCCTTCTCCTCCGATTCGGAAAGGAGAAATGCATGATTAACAAAAAAATGGCAGTCTGCGCCCTTGCCTTAGGCTTCATGGCGCTTGCCGCCTGCTCCCCGTCCAACCCGGGGCAGGAAACCTCGAAAGGGGACGAGTCCAAGCCGGACACCAGCTTGCCCGCAAGCAATCCGTCTAGCTCCGCGGAAGAGTCCCAGGAGCCCATCGCCGGGACCTTCACCTTCTTCGCGCCCGCTGCCTACCAAGGCGCCTATATTTGGGGCGAAAGCGAAATCTTGGGCGCTTGGCCGGGAAAAGCTTTGACCAATGTCGATTCCGAATGGTCCAAGATTGAAGTCACCGTCACCGACGCGGCCAAAGACGTCATCATCTTCAACCAGAAGAACGGCAACGAGCAGACCGCCAACTTGGCCTTCCCGCTTGAAGTCGGGACCTATTACTTCATCGAAGGCGCCAAAGACGGAAGCGGCCAATACACCGGCGAATTCGTCAAGAACGTCTTCAACATCACCGGCAAAGCCAAAGGCATGGTCGGCAAGACCGGCGACCTCAAGCTCTCCAAAATCGGCGTCGAAGGCAACGTGAAGTGGGAATCGGAAGATCCGACCATCCTCACCGTCAAAGCCGACACCGCTGATCAAACCAAGGCCACTTGGACTGGCATCGCGGAAGGGGAGACCAACGTCATCGCCACCGCCGGGGATGCCCGCGCCACCTTCAAAGTCACCATCGAGGCCAGCGAAGCCGAAGGCGATTTGACCCTTTGGGTTCCTTCCACCGACACGGGCTTCATGACCGATAAGGTCATCGCCGGCTACAAAGCCGCCCACTCCGAATTCAAAGGCAACATCAAGATCAAGGCCAACTTCGGCGAAGGCGACGTCCGCACTGAGCTTGCCAAAGACCTCGACACCGCCGCCGACGTCATGTGCATCGCCGACGACAACATCCGCTCCGCCGCCAACTCCGAGCTCCTCGCTCCGCTTACCGCGGATGAGAAGAACGCCATCGTCGCCAGCGACGGCCAAAACGCCGTCACCGCCGGCACTTTGGACGGCACCCTCTACGGTTATCCTTACCGCGGCGACAACGGCTACATCCTCTTCTACAACAAAGAGCTGTTCCCGAACCCCGAAACCGTTGAGAGCATGGACGAATTGCTCTCCGCTGCCAAAGAGAAGAACGTCAAAGTCTATTGGGACCTCACCCAAGGCTGGTACGCACCCGCCCCGTTCTGGGCCAATGGCGTTGACTTCCACCTCGATAACGATGGCAACATGGTTTCCACCTTCGATTCTGACGCGGCCGTCAAAGCCGGCATGGCGATGATGAGCATGTACAAGCAATACGGCGGAACCACCCTCGTCTACAGCGCCGACAACGGCCAGATCGAAAGCGGCTTTGCTGACAAGACCATCGGAGCCTGCATCCTTTGGAACGACTACCAGGGCCTCAAAGCCAAGATTGGCGACAACCTCGGCTACACCGTCCTTCCGAGCGTTGCCATCAACGGCGAAGACAAGCCTCTCCACACCTTCAACGGCTATAAGCTGATGTCCATCAAAGCGGGCCTCAGCGACGAGAAACTCGCCCTTGCCAAGAGCTTCTGCGAATACGCCACCAGCGCTGAAGTTCAGCTCCTCCGCGCCAAAGAGCTCGGGCACGGCCCGTCCAACCTCGAAGTCGCCGCGAACGAAGACGTCAAAGCGCTCCCCTTCGTTGGGCAGATCGCCGAGATGATGGCCGCCGGACACACGCACGCCCAGGCCGCCAACGTCAACGACAAGTTCTGGGATCCGATGGGAAGCATCGGCTCCACGATCGTCGCCGGCGCTTCTAGCGACACTTGGTCCACCTTTGGGAAAGGCGAAGAAGGCGCGAAAAAGTTCTTCGCTTCGATCAAAGAGAAAATCGAAGCCAAAGTTGCCTAATCTGTAAGCAACATTCGACTCGCTTCCGGGGGCTCTCCAGCCCCCGGAAGTTTCATCGTTTTTATAGGGAGCGTTGTATGGAAGAAAATAAAAACACCCCTCAGGAAGCATCCTCTTCCCTGGGAACTCCCACGTTTGATAGTTCTGATGGAGGCCACATCGACTTCGAAGGCATTAGAACCCTCAACCGTGGATCGCTGAAACCCGACCCCTTCTACAAGCGGTTCGGCCGTTTCCTCGCCGAGTTTTTCGTCAAGCTCATCCTTTTGATTTTGCAGGTCGTCTTCGACGTGCTCAAAGCCCTTTGCCAAGTGATCGTCGGGGTTTTCAAATACACCTGGCTTTTCCTGAAAGGGGCGGGGCGCTTCTTCCGCGACAAATGGCGCATGATCATGGAAACCGATTGGCTGCGCCGGCTCAACCTCGTCTTCAACGGCGTGGGGTATGCCAAAAGCAAGCAGTGGGGCAACATGGTCGTCTTCCTTTTGACGGAAGCCCTCTTCGTTTTCTACATGGTCGCCGTCGGCAACCAAGCCCTCTATTCCTTCATCCACCTCGGAGAGCTTAGCCAAGACATGATCGAGGCATCCGCCCACGACGTCTCCGTCCGCTCGATGGTTTTGGGGATCATGACGATCATCATCATCCTCGGGTATTGCTTCGTTTGGAACAAAGGCGTCCAAGGCGGATACGACATGTACCGCATCGAGAACCTCTACGCCTATAAGCAGGGGCACGCCGACGCGATGCACGTCCTTTCCCACCTTGAGGAGTTCGATGAGGATCTGACCAAATTGAATCCCTTCCAAATCCGCTCCCTGATGAGGAAAAAGTACGGATATTCCGCCCTTTCCTCGCGCATCATTTCCTACGTCAATTTCCGCCGCGTCCCCGACAAATCCCCCTCGGGCCCCATCCGCGTTTACCTGAAAGCGCAGGGGAATTTCTGCGCTTTCTTCTTGAAGGTTTCGAAGAAAATCACCGCCTCGACCTGGCACACCGTCTTCGCCAAATACCTCGAGTGGAAGCCCAAGGAATACGTCTCCCCGCACGGGATGCGCTACGTGCAGAACCAAACCAGCGCTTCTTATTACCGTTTCCTCCACACCTACGACAAATACAACGACTACGTCCGCTTCGTCCGCGATCAGAACTCCCTTCTGAAAGTGCTCAGTGACCCCAAGGAGGTCATCCGCTGCGTCTATGCCGAAGATGAGGTCTCCCTCAAAAACGGCATCGCCCCGATTTCCCGGACCGATGAAAAGGCAAAGCTTCCCGCCAAAGGCGTCGCCAGCCGCATCGTCGGGAGGTTCGAATGCTCCTTCGAAACCGCCTTGGAAGTCGCCCGTCTGGCCCTTTCCTCCTTGAAAAGCGCCAAACTGGTGAAGAAAAGAAGCGGGGAAACCGTAACCCCGGAAGAAGAGCTCCAAAGCAAGGCCGATTCCCTTTCCGAGAAGCTCTCCGCCTTTGAGAAGAAGAACAATTCCGATGTCCTCGCCTCGTTAGAAAAGCAAAAGAAAGTCCTCTCCGACCCCAATCTCCTCTTCGAGATGCTCGAAAACGGGAGGACCAGCTTCCTGAATCAGCTCTTGATTCAATTCGATATCGACAAAACCACCGGCGAGAAGCTCTACAGAGAAGCCAAACTCGCCGAAAAAGCGGGGGAGGGGAAAGAAGAGAATCTCGCCCGGAGGCTCGCGCATTTTGAGGAATACGCTTCGCAATTCGAAGCCATTCCCTTCCACGCCCGCCCGACGACCTTCTCCAACCAGCTCAAGCAGTTCGGCGACGAGAAATTCGCCGTCACCGTCATGGCTTTGCCCACGATCGGCTGTTTGTTGGTCACCATCATCCCGCTGGTTTTCTCCATCCTTTTGGCTTTCACCAACTGGGATACGATGAACCAAGGGGCCGGCAACTTCTCTTGGTCCAATAGCGGCTTCCCGTCCTTGTTCGGGATGGGGGAGGGCAACTCGGCCATGCCGCGCACCTTCGTCACCCTCTTCGTCTGGACGATGGTCTGGGCCGTCTTCGCGACCTTGCTCAACTATATTCTCGGAATCGTCTTGGCCTTGATGATCCAAAGGAAGAGCATCCACGGGAAAGCCTTCTGGCGCACCATCTTCGTCATCTCCATCGCCGTCCCGCAGTTCATCACGCTTCTGGTCATCAACAAATTCTTCTCCGACCAAGGCGCGCTCAACACCTGGCTGGGCTCGTTCACCCACGGCATCCAAGTCGCGGGCGCCGACGGGGCTTTGCAGGAAGTCTACTACGTCGGCTCCGGCACCCCGGACGACCCCTTCCGCATCGTCGGGGAGCAGGGCTTCATGGGCTGGATCTCCGGGTGGAGGGATTGGAACGGCAATTCCATCGTCTCCGGGCTTAAGACTTTGACCAACTACGTCCGCGACGCGGATGGCAATATCCACGCCGAAACCCTTTCCTACGCCACATCCAGCAGCTACATCGGCTTCTTCTCCGATACCAACTGGGGCGGATGGGAACTCGGCGATTTGCTCGTCGTGCGCGCCGTTTTGCCTAAGATCAACATCATCCTCATCAACTGCTGGGTCGGCATCCCGTATACGATGCTCTCGACCGCGGGCATTTTGATGAACATCCCCGAGGACCTCTACGAATCCTCCCGCATCGACGGGGCCAACGCCTGGACCCAGTTCTGGAAGATCACCATGCCTTACGTCTTCTTCGTCACCGGGCCTAGCCTATTGACCACCTTCATCGGCAACATCAACAACTTCAACGTCATCTACTTCCTTACCGGCGGCAACCCGAACTCGCAGATGAGCCTCGCAAACCCCGCCGGCTACACCGACTTGCTCATCACCTGGATCTATAAGATGACCGTCACGGCCACCAACAAGCAGTATTATCTTGCCTCGGCCATTGGCTGCATCATCTTCCTGATCTGCGCCTTTTTCAGTCTCATCATGTACGGCAAGCTCGGCTCCACCAAAAACGAGGAGGAATTCCAGTGATGGAAAACGATCAAATCGCCCTTTCTCAGCAAAAGGCAAAGAAGCATTACGCTTCCCAAAAAGCCGGCCGCATCGCCGGAGACGTCCTCATCTACATTCTTTTGACCGCGATGGCCCTGATTTGGCTCGCCCCCATCGTGTGGCTGATCCTCCAGTCCTTTTCCGGCGAGTATGGGCTTTCCTCCCAGGCTAGGCTTTACCCAACCTCCTGGAGCTTTGAAAACTACATCCTCTTGGCCACCAACCAAGTCAAGAAGATGGGGGACAACGGCTCCTTCTATTACGAAGACAGCGCATTCAACTTCTTCTGGTCTACGGCCAACGGGGAGGGGAGGTTCGTCTTCGGCGGATTCTTCCAAACCCTCTTCGTCGCGATTTTTTCCTCGATCATCTCGACCCTTTTCACCTTGGCAACCGCCTACGCTTTCTCGCGCCTCCGCTTCAAGGCGCGCCAACCGATGATGCGCTTCATCTTGATCCTTGGCATGTTCCCGGGCTTCGTCGGGCTCATCATCCTCTATCAGATCTTCAAGATCCTCCACATCGGCAACTCCATTTGGACCCTCGTCATCTGCTATAGCGGCGGGGCCGGGATGGGGTATTACATCTCCAAGGGTTTCTTCGACACGATCTCCAAGCAGATCGACGAAGCGGCGATGGTGGACGGGGCCACCAAGTTCCAGATTTTCTACAAAATCACCCTTCCCCTTTCCAAACCGATCATCGTCTACACCGTCTTGACCTCCTTCATGGGGCCCTGGGCGGAGTACATCACCGCCTCCTACATGCTCACCGGGGGTGCGCAGAACAATAAAACCGGCACCGTCACGACCGTCGCCGTCATGCTTTACGAGATGGTCAACGCCAACGAAAAGACCCTTCCTTCCTTCTATTGGGGCCAGTTCTGCGCTGGGGCCGTCATCATCGCGATCCCGGTCGCCATCCTCTTCATTTTGATGCAGAAGAACTACGTCTCCGGCGTCACCGGAGGCGCGGTCAAGGGCTAGTCCTATGCGCAAAAGCGTTTGGCGCGGCTTGTTTCTGGCTAGCCCCCTTCTCTTCTCCTGCGGGGCCAACGTTCCCGAAGAGCCTTCCTCTTCGCTTCCATCTTCCTCCTTGGAGGAATCCTCGTCCCCGAGTTCCCGCTACGAGTTTGGCAAAGCCATAACCCCGGTTTCCCTACCCGAAGCGGAAGAGAACAAAAGCGGGGTGGGGTATGAGATTTTCGTCGGCAGCTTCGCCGACAGCAACGGCGATGGCATCGGCGACCTCAACGGCATCAAAAGCCACTTGGATTACCTCGCCTCTTTGGGCGTGACCTACCTTTGGCTCACCCCCATCCATCCATCTTCAACCTACCACCATTACGACGTCGAAGATTACTTCTCCGTCGCCCCCGAATTCGGGACCCTGGAGGATTTCTCCTCCCTCTGCGTGGAAGCCAAGAAGCGGGGTATGAAGGTGGTTTTGGACATGGTCCTCAACCACGCGTCGAAGAAAAGCCCGTGGTTCGAGGCCTCTTTGAAGGACTTTGTCGAGGGGTATTCGGGGCCGGACAGCTATAAGGACGACTTTGTCTTCTACAACGCTTTGCCCTCCTCCTCTCCTTCCCGCTTCTACGGGGTCAATTACGGCGGGAAAACCGTCTATTACGAGGCCAACTTCGATTCGAACATGCCCGAATTCAACCTGGATTCTCCCGCTTTGAGGAAGAGACAGCAGCAGATCCTCTCCTATTGGCTGGACGCGGGCGCCAGTGGCTTCCGCTTCGATGGGGTCTACTATTACTATTACCAAAACGACGCGAAGAACGTCGCCTATTGCAAAGCTCTCCGCGAATTCGTCCTCTCCAAAAGAAGCGACGCTTATTTGGTGGGCGAGGTGTGGCCCTCGGGCTTTGGCACCGACACCCTCTCCGCCTATTCCGCCTCGGGGATGACCCTCTTCAATTTCCTCAACTCGGTCACGGGGTCTTCTTCCTTCGTCTCCTATGCGGGGCAGAAGAAGAAAGTCGGAGTCGTCTTCTCCGACATCGATTCCGTGCAAAGCAAAATGAAGGAGGGGACCGAGCCGGTCTTCTTCCTCTCCAACCACGACCAGGACCGCGTGCGGGGGTATTTCAGCAAGTACAAAGACCCCGCGGAGAGGCTATTGAAGCGGAAGCTCGCTTCTTCCTACTTCCTTTTGACCCCCGGGACCCCCTTCCTCTATTACGGGGAAGAGATCGATCTCGGCGGCATCCGCGGCGAGGCGAACACCGACGCCAACCGGAGGCTCCCCTTCCTGTGGAAGGAAAGCGGAGACGAAGCGAGGTGCTCCGCTCCAAACGGAGCCGATTTTTCCGGGGACCAGGCGACTTTGGGGGCTTACGAGGAAGAACAAGACCCCAATAGCCTGCTCAACCATTACAAAGCCCTCATCGCCCTCCGCTGCCGTTATCCCCTTTTCCGGAAAGGGACCTACACCCGCCTCTCCGGGTCGACCCTCGAAGACGGGGAGACCCCCATCCGCACCGTTGGGGTGGGCAAAATCGAATACGAGGGCAAGACCTATTACCTCATCCACAACGAGGATCTCTCCGAGTCGAGCTTCTTGCTCCCGGAGAGCGTGGGGGAGGTTTCCTTGCTCGATGGCGTTTCCCCGGATGGGCTAGCCCCATCCGTCTCGGGGAGGCTCGTCAAAATGGGAGCCTGCGCCAGTCTGCTGCTTGAAAAGAAATGAATCTTCGGAGGAAGAACAACATGAACAAGAACCTGAAAAAAGTCCTGCCTTTGGCCTTTTTGCCCCTCTTCCTGCTTTCCTGCGGGAACTCTAGGGCCATTAGCGTCGAAGAGAGCCTGAGCATCGCCTCTCACATTCTTTCCCAGAGGAAGGAAATGAACGAGGAGCGCTTCTCCGCCTCCAAGCAGGAGAAGAAGGACGGCTGGTTCACTTCGGTGGACGTGCGCTTCCAAAAGGGGAAGTACGCCTATTTCACCGCCAAGCACTTCAAAGAGACCAGCGACCCGGACAACGTGACCTCCAATGACTTCTACCTCTTCACCAACGTCTTGGAGGAAACCAACTCTGAGGGGAGCCTCCTCAACGTCTCCGAACGCTATATCTTCGCGGTCAACACCAAAGCCAACCGGAGGAAGTACAACGTCATCACCAAAGAGGAATTCCAAACCCTCTTGGACCAGATGGAGAAGGAAATCCGCGCCCAGTTCCAGGCGATGGAAGACAACGCCTATGACTATTTAAGCCGCTATAACGGCAAGGATTCCCCCATCGAATTCGCCACCGAAGGCCTTTCCTACGCCCCGGAAGGCGATGAAAGCGACTTTGTGATCAAAGCCGGCAGCGCTCAGGAATACCAATCCCGCTTCACTTCTGTCTACTTCGGCAGCAGCATCGACGAGATGCGGCCCGCCAACGACGTCTACAGCGAATACCACGCCTTCAAAAACGGCCGCCCTTGGCAGATCGACGATTCCTTCGTCCACAACAAGGTGGCATCCTCTTCCTACAAAGCCGCCTTCACCTACGGCAACTGCGCTTCCGTCTCCTGGAGCGAGAACAACTTCAAGGAAACCAGCGCCAAGCTGGAGTTCAATCCGGTTCTCTCCCTCCTCAGCAGCAAATAGCAAACCCCCCTTCCCCCCTTCGGGGAGGGGGTTCTTTTCTTGCAAGTGCTTCTTTCCTCTATATAATCTTTTTGCTTTATGAAACTCAGCATCGTCATCCCCAGCTACAACCAATCGGAGAAAGTCATCTCCAACCTCAAGGAGAAGATCCTGCCCTTTTTCGACGCCACCGGGCTCACTTATTCCGTCTTGATCGAGGCCGATCGCTCAAGCCCGGAGCAGATTGAGCTGCTCAACCGCTCCCTGCCCGAACTCGGCGCCCAGGTCAAACTCGACGCGGTGGAGGACAAAAAAGGAAAAGGGTGGGCGGTGCAGAAGGGCATCCTCCATTCAGAGGGGGACTACGTCCTTTTCTTCGACGCCGATATGGCCACCGACCTCTCCGTCTTCGCTTCGATGCAGAAAGACCTCGGCAAATACGACGCCTACATCGCTAGCCGCGACGCCAAAGGGAGCAAGTACGGAAGGAAGCAGCCCTTCAAGAGGAGGATCACCCATTGGGGCGCCCGCTGCCTCATCAAGATGATGTTCCGCATCAAAGGGGTCTCCGACACCCAGTGCGGATTCAAGACGTTCCGCTTGAGCGTCGCCAAAAAAATGGCCGAAAAGCAGCTGACGATGGGATCGGCCTTCGACGTCGAATACCTTTATTTCCTGAAATTGAATGGCTATTCGATCCGCGAATACCCCTGCCTTTGGCAGGATGACCCCGACTCCACCTTGTCCGGAGTCGCCGCCTCAAGCCTTCGCTTCTACAAAGACTTGCGGGCCATCAAGCGCAACAAAGCGCACTATCTATTGAGCCAGGAGGAAAAGAAATGCTGATCGATCGAGCGGTGGTGGAAGTCCGTTCCGGGAACGGGGGCAACGGAGCCATCTCCTTCCTGCAGGAAAAGAACATG
>JBNMGG010000074.1:0-1230 GCA_050872145.1 Candidatus Alloenteromonas sp.
GGGGGGGGCGGCCGGGAAATCCGAATTGGGGTCGGAATCCTGATTGGAGATGGTCCACATGTGTGGGGTGGTCGGCCGAGGACCACGATGCGTTTCTCACGATGCGTTTCTGCGGATTTCACGTCGGAACGTTCCGACGTGAAATCCCGCATTAAGTCAATCTTTGTTTATGACGTGATCCAATCAAGAATCGATTCATTTATTCAGTTTCGATTTGAGTGAAACTTTTCCGCAACGTAATCTCATTTCCCGAGACTCCACATGAACCTATGGTGTATTCCACAACATTGTGTAAATCCTGTTAATTTGTCAAAAACAAGAACCTCGTCCTCTGGAAAAGCAATCTAGGAATACCGTCCTGGCGTTTCAACCACGATTCCGCCACGGGACGGTGAATCGGTCGCGCAGGAGCGCGCCCCTCCCATGCCACGGACGCCACACGCCAAGGCGGTCATTGGATTTACGTGCGATTTCACTGCGGAGCGTTCCGACATGAAATCCTCCTTGAAAGACTTTCCGCGTAAGATTTCGTGTCCTTTGTGTAGTACATTGATGGAAGGTGATTGAGTTGCATCCAGCGATGAAATCGCCGATCATGGTATGGAGGTGGCAAGAAAGATGTAGCCCCTTTCTTCCGACCTTAAAACAAGGGGTTACAATGCAAAAGGAAAGGAAATGTCGTGGACAAGGGAAACAAGAACGTTGAAAACGAAGTGGAGACGACGGATGCCGCTGCGAAGCCGGGGCCGTTGGCAAGGGTGGTCGGCATGACCGTTTTGGCGGTTATCGGCGTTTCGGGTTTCTACGGTATCAAGCACGTTGCCCATGTCCAGAATGTGAAGACCGCGTTGGATTTCCAGTGCAAGAAGGGCGTGAAGGACTACAAGGGCGTTGTGTCGGCGGACGTTCCGTGGTGGAAGGTTTTCGACCATGATGTCGATTATCCGTGTTCCGCGACGCTGAAGATCGGCGAAAAGGACGTCCCCGTTTCGTTCGTTGCCAAGCGTGTGACGCTCAGCAATGCGATGAAGGGCGGAGACGACTGGGAGGTCAACTTCGGCATCTGGGGATGGATTGGCGAAGACTACCACATTGCGAACATCAAGGCGAAATGATCTGCCTATCGCGAAACCGCATTGAAAACATGAAGAAGGATCGTACAAGATGAGTGAGAAAAAGTCGCATGGTTGTCTTCTTTGGGGGCTGGGTTGTCTGGCCGCCATCGGTTTA
>JBNMGG010000049.1:0-6697 GCA_050872145.1 Candidatus Alloenteromonas sp.
GGGTGAGGACTTCCTCGTCGGAACCGTGCTTGGTGTTGGTGACGAAGAGGTCGTCGCCGATGAGCTGAATCTTGTTCCCGAGCTTCTCGGTGAGCTTCTTCCAGCCTTCCCAGTCGCCTTCGGCCATCCCGTCTTCCAAAGAGATGAGCGGGAATTCGTTGGCGATCTTCACCCAGTGGCGGATGAGCTGATCGGAGGTGTAGGTCTTGCCGGATTTGGGCTGATGGTAGATGACCTGGCCATCCTCGCTCTTTTCACCTTTGGCCCATTCGGAGGCGGCGGCGTCCATGGCGAGCATGAAGTCTTTGCCCGGCTCATAGCCGGCGGCTTTGATGCCTTCCATGATGAGGGTGAGGACTTCCTCGTCGGAACCGTGCTTGGTGTTGGGGGCGAATCCGCCTTCATCGCCAGCTCCGGTGGAGAGGCCTTGATCCTTCAAGATCTTCTGCAAAGCGTGGAAGACCTCGGTGCACCAGCGGAGAGCTTCGCTCCAAGTGGGAGCGCCGACCGGCATGATGAGGAATTCCTGGGAGTCGATGTTGTCGCCGGCATGGGCACCGCCGTTCATGATGTTCATCATCGGAACGGGGAGGGTGTTGGCGCCGGTGCCGCCGATGAAGCGGTATAGCGGAACGCCGAGGCTCTGAGCGGCGGCGTGGGCAGCGGCGAGGGAGACGGCCAAGATGGCGTTGGCGCCGAGGCGGCCTTTGTTCTCAGTCCCGTCGAGCTTGATCATGGTGTTGTCGACGAGGAAGGTGTCGGTGGCGTCGATGCCGATCAAGGCATTGGCGATTTCGGTGTTGATGTTGTTGACGGCTTTGGTGACGCCTTTTCCGCCGAAGCGGGTTTTGTCGCCGTCGCGGAGCTCAATGGCTTCGCGGGTGCCGGTGGAAGCGCCGGAAGGGCTGGCGGAACGGCCGACGGTGCCGTCGGCGAGAGTGACCTCGGCCTCAACGGTCGGGTTGCCGCGGGAATCGATGATCTGGCGGCCAAAGACTTTGACGATTTTGGTTTTGTCCATTTTCATTCTCCTTTAAGGACGGATTGATTATATCCATGTTTTGTATGCGCGCACGCGAAAAAATCGGGTTTGGCCTCTTTTTGGGCTCCGAAATTTCTTTTTCACCGAATTACCATTACCTTTTCGCCCGAATGATTCTTTTTTTCTTCTATAAACCCTTGGTTTTTGATGTTCTCTTTTCCTTTATTCGTTGTCCTCTTTTTTCAGGCGCGCCCCACTGCTTCCTTTTTCCGAAAACGTTTCACAACCAAAGGGACGCCGCTTGGGTTTTCCACTTTTTCCACAACTTGTAAATGGGGAATTCCGTTGACCCGTATGCTTGTTAAAATGAAAAAGGACGACTTTCTTAAAGGAGGCTTCTTTTATGGAATCCTTGAATTTGAACCGATGCTGCAACGAGCTTCTGGACATGGGGAAGCGGAACCGGCTTCTTTATTTCTCCGAAGGTGGGGCTTCCTTGCGGGTCTTCTCGAGTTTGTCGGAAGAGAAGCTGTTCGAGAGATTCAAATCGGGGAAGGCCTTCTCCCCCTTCCCATTGGATTCCTTGCAGAAAAAGTTTGGGATAACCAACGAGCAATACAATTCCGATAAAGAGATCCGCGACCGCCTGATTTCTGAGGCGAAGAACCTTTGCCTCAAGTCGGGGGCTGCAGAGAAAACCCTTTTGCTTTTGCCGAAGAAGGCCGGGTTATTCCCGGCGTTGCGTCGGATCCTCCAAAGCGCATCCCTCTGTTGGGAGGAAAGGGGCATCAACACGCTTTATTTGGCTTTGGGGATGCTGAATTGGAAGGAAAACCCCGCCTCTGAAGAGAGGGTGAGGTCCCCTTTGTTTTTGCTTCCCGTCACTTTGAAAAAGGAGGCATCCGACAACAGTTTCTCCCTTTTTCTCAACGAGGCCGACAGCATTCGGTTCAATTCCACCTTGTTCTACAAGCTCAGCGTCGATTTTGGGATAAAGATGGACGAGTTCGACGAAGGAACAGACACTTTCCAAGGGTATTTGTCCCGATTCGAAGCCGCAATTTCGGGCTTTTCGGACTGGCGGGTGGAGCAAAGCGACTATTTGGGGCTCTTCGCTTTCTCGAAGCTCGACATGTATCGCGACCTATCCGACCACGCGGAGAAGGTGCTGTCCAATCCTTTGGTTCAGGCTTTGTTCGATCCGAGCAAGGCGAAGCTGCCGGAAGAAGCCCATCCAACGGAACTCCCCCTGCACAACGTCGTCGACGCGGACTCCTCCCAAGCGAAAGCCATCGAGGAGGCGAAGTCGGGGAACTCCTTCCTCCTCCAAGGCCCTCCGGGAACGGGGAAATCGCAGACCATCACCAACATCATCGCCGAGGCTCTCTACGATGGGAAGAAAGTGCTCTTCGTCTCCGAAAAGAAAGCGGCCCTCGACGTGGTTTACCGCAAAATGCAGGAAGCAAGGCTGGACGATTTCTGCTTGGCTTTGCACGGGAGCAAGGCCAGCAAGAAGGAAGTTCTTGGCGAAATCAGCCGCGTTTTGAACCTCGATCCTTCCTCGCTGAGTCAGGAGGCCAAGGAAAAACTCGACCGCCTCAAAGAAGAAAAGGAATCTTTGGACGCCTACGCCTCAAGCACCGGGGCCCTTTGCAAGCCCCTGCGCACCCCGGTCTATCAGGTTTTGGGCAAGGCCAGCCTTTATCAGGACATTCCCTCCCCCGCCTGGCGCTTCCCGAAAATCGAAAAGAAAGGCGAGAGTTTCCTCCGAAAAGCCTTAGAGAACCTTTCCCTCATCCAAGGAGAAGCCGAGCGCCTTGGCAGAGAGCTTTCCGCCCATCCATATTTCGGGTTGAAAGAGGAAGAGTTCACCTATGAGGGCAAGCTTTCCTTCGAAGAGGCTTTGGGGGCTTTCTTGGAGGATGAGGGGGCTTTGAACGAGAAAGCGAAGGCCCTTTCCGAGCTTGGCTTCGACATGTCCTGCCTCTGCAAAAGAAAAACGGCTTATCGGGAAGCGGAGAAAGGGGCCTCCATCCCCTTTTATGATTCCGGCCTCTTCTTAAGGGACGGAATCCCTTTCCTTGCTTCAGAAATCAAAAAAATCGAAGAAAAAGAAAAGGAAATCGAGGAGGCGGAGGAAGCGCTTCTGAACTTGGGCAAAGAAGAGGTTCTCTCCTTCCCTTCCGAAGAGCTTTACGCGAGGTTCAAAGGGGAATATTCCTCTCCCTTCCGCGGGTTCAAATCCGCTTATCGGAAAGACATGAAAAGACTGAAGCGGATCAGCCGGGAGAAGAAACTCACCTACCCATCCGCTCTTTCCTTTTTGGAAGCGATGGAACTGCTTCGGGGAAAGAGGGAAGAGAAGGAACGGCTTTTTGTCGAGCTGAACTCCCATTTGAAGGAGAAGAAAGTCCAAGGGGAAAAGGATTTGCGCGATCTTGCTTCCTCTTTGGAGACCGCCTCCTCTTTCGGCGAGGGATTCCCCTTCTTCAAGACGGCCCCCTCCCTTAGTCAATTCCAAGTTTGGAAAGAAAGGATTAAGGAGCTTCATCTTCAAGAGGATGACTTCGTTTCCGTTTCGCGCCTTTCCGCTTTCTTCGACCCGAATCGGTTCGATTTCGAATCCGCCCCGTGGGATGCCCTGGTGGAAAAGGCGAAGAAGATGAAGGAAAGCCCGGAATCCTATGGCGGGCAAATCAAGCTCAACCGCGCTTGCTCGGAAGCAAGGGAAAAGGACTATCTGCCTTTCGTGGAGCTTTACCTTTCCTCCGATTTGCCTCTATCCGCCCTCCCCTTGGCCTTCCAAAAATGCTTCTACCAGCAATGGGCCTACCGCCTGATCGACCTCGATCCGGTGCTGAAGGGGGCCTCCCGGAGGAAGCTCGAGCAAACCCTCGAATCCTTTCAGAAAGACGATCGCCTCTCCTTCTTGGTCAGCCAAAGCCAGATTCGGGAAAAATGCTATCAGGGAATCCCCGTCGCCCATTCTCGGCGCGGGGGTCTGGTGAATTCCTTCAATCAGGAAGCCAACAAGAAGAGGAATATCCCCTCCATCCGTTCCCTGATGAAGAAATACGGCTCCCTGATTCAGGCGGTGAAGCCCTGCTTCATGATGTCCCCCTTGACGGTTTCGACCTATTTGGACGAAGGCTTCCATTTTGATTTGGTCGTCTTCGACGAAGCTTCTCAGATTTTCCCTTGGGATGCAATTGGGGCTTTGTATCGAAGCGATCAGGCCGTCATCGTCGGCGACGCGATGCAGATGCCCCCGACTTCTTTCTTCTTGGCTGATTTGGACAAAGGGGGAGAAGAGGGGCAAGAAGGAGGGAACGCCGTCTCCTCCTTTGAGTCGATCCTCGATTTCGCGGGCGCTTTGCCACGTTTCTGCCTGAAATGGCATTACCGGAGCAAATCCGAGGACCTGATTTCCTTCTCCAACTCCCATTACTACAACGGGGATTTGTTCTTCTTCCCCTCGGCGAGGGAGAAACAGCCGGGCTTCGGCGTGGATTTCCATTTCGTGGAGAATGGGGTTTATGACCGCAGAAGGGGGATCAACGAGGAAGAAGCCAAAAGCGTCGTGGATTTGATTTGCGAGGACGCGCGGAACTATCCCTCCGACAGTTTGGGCGTGGTTTGCATGAACCTTGCTCAGCAGGAGGCGATCCAAAGCCTGCTGGAAGAAAGGATCGCCGAGGATCCCACCTTGCTTTCCTATTGCTCCGCCCACGCCCAAGAAGGCATTTTCGTCAAAAACTTGGAGACGGTCCAGGGCGATGAGCGCGATCGAATCATCCTCTCCATTGGCTATGGAAAAGACAAAGACGGACGCTTCCTGCACAATTTCGGACCGCTCAACAAAGAGGGCGGGGAAAGGCGGCTCAACGTCGCCATCACCCGCGCCAAATACAACGTCCAGGTGGTTTCCTCCCTCCACTTCTCCGATTTAAAGGAGGGGGGTTTAAATTCCCTGGGGGCAAAATACCTGAAGGAATACCTGCGCTTTGCTGAGCTCGGCGGGGAAGAGCGGAAAAAGGAAGAGTCCAAAGAGTTTGGCCTCTCTTCTCCCCTTGAGCAAAGCGTGGCCAAGGTGTTGAAGGAGCTGGGGTACGCCTTCCGATGCGGGGTGGGGAGCTCCCTATACCGAATCGACCTCGGGGTGAAAGAAAAAGGGGGCGAGCGTTTCGTTTTGGCCCTTGAATGCGATGGGGAAAGCTACCATTCCTCTTCCTCGACCCGGGACCGCGACCGCCTCCGGGAGCAGGTATTAAAGGGCCAGGGCTGGAGCTTTTACCGAATTTGGTCCACCGACTGGTTCCTTTTCCCCGAACAGGAAAAGAAACTGCTCCAAGCCAAAATCGAAGAGTCTTCCCAAGGAGTGAAGCGGGAAAGCGAACAGAGCCTAGAAAAACCCTCTTTCGAAAGTAAAAAGCAAAGGAAAGAGGTCCGCTTGGAGGATGCCTTTGAGAAATACCGTTTCCTCTACTCTTCGCCGAGCAATCAGAAAATCAACAGCTCGGATTCGCTTTCCCTTTACCAAGTCATTTCATTGGAAGCCCGGAAAATCGTCTCCTTGGAGCAGCCCATCCGCGAAGAGGGATTGCTGCTGGAGCTTGCCTACGCGACCGGGAGGAGCAAAATCACCCCACCCATCCGCGAGGCCTTCTCCCTCTTCTACCGGGAATATGGCCGCTTCGAAATGGAGAAGCATCGCGACGGGGATTCCTACTACTACTGCTTCCCCGATTGCAAGGACTTCTCTTTGCGCATCGGGGACAGAAGGGGCCTATCGAATATCCCGGGGATCGAAATCGAAAACGGGTTGCTCCGCATCGCGAGTTTGGAGGGATGCTTGCTCAAAGAGGACTTAATTCGCGACTTCTGCTTGCTGCTGGGCTATAAAAAGATCAGCGCGTCGATGTCCTCGATCTTAGCCGGTCATCTCGCCAGCATGCAAAAGCAGGGGCTTTTGCTCAAAGGCGAGGAAGGCTATTTAACCCTGCCGGAAGGCAAGGAATACGAAGACCTCGCCAAGAAGGGGATACTTTCCTAAAGGCTAGAGGCGGGGATATAATGCTTCCAAAAGGAGGAAGAAAAATGCAAAAAGCTTTGAAAATCACTTCCATCGTCTTCGGCATTCTGCTGGCGATTTCCTCGATCACCTGCCTGATCATGGGCATCGTCTTCATCGTCGGCGCCGATCCGCTGGCCAACGCGGCCGCCCAGGGGGACAGGGACGTCTACATCGCCTTGGTCGCCACCTACGCCAGCGCGGGCACTAGCCTCATCTTCAGCGGCATCTGGACCGCTGTGGGGTGCGTGATTTCCTTCGTTTTGTCCAAGAAGGCCAACGACAGCTTCCCCAAGAAGAGCACGCTGATCGCCTTGGGCGTGGTCGGAATCATCTTCGGGGCGGAAGTCCCGGGCGTGATCGCCATCATCCACGGCGCCAAAAACGGCAACTGATTCCTGAACTTCCCTAAGCGGGGGGCTGCCCCCGCTTTTTTCTTTATCTAGAAGTTTCTTTTCTCGTTTGGGAAAGCGCGAAAACGGAAACTATTTTCCAAACAGTTAGAGAGTGACAATATTTATGTGTAATTGACGCCTTTATAGGCTTGCTTGCCTAGCTAGGCAAGCAAAAAGCCGCCCCGCCCTCTATAATTTGTTTGCTTAAGACGAATTAGAAAGGAGCCAAGCGACCATGTCTATTATACA
>JBNMGG010000025.1:0-17387 GCA_050872145.1 Candidatus Alloenteromonas sp.
AACGGCGACTCCGTAAAGCGGAAAGTCATGACCACCAAAAAGGAAGAGACGACCCAAAAAGTCCTCTCTTACATCGTTTTGGTCTTGCTCGCCGCCACCGTCATCGTCCCCTTCTACATCCTAATCGTCTCCGCCTTCAAACCCATGGGCTACATCGGCTTTTTGGAAGATCCGAGCCCCTTCCGCGGCCTCGACTTCAACGGCTTCATCAAAGCCTTCACGGGCGCTGACGCCACCATCGGGGACCATGACGTCCCCACGATTTTGGTGGGGTTAGCAAACACGCTTCTCATCACCATCCCCTCAACCGTGGTGGGGCTCTTTGTCAGCGCTTTAAGCGCCTACGCCTTCGCCAAAACCAAGTTCAAAGGCAAGAACGTGCTCTTCTTCGTGATGCTCATCACCACGATGATCCCCGGCATCGTCATGATGACCCCGCTGGTGAGCATCTATACGACGCTTGGCCTTTATAACACCTTCTTCCCCTTGATCGTCCCCGGGATGTTCGGCACCGCCGTCTGCGTCTTCTTCCTAAGACAATCCTTCATGGCCATCCCCGACGATTACATCGACGCGGCAAAGCTCGATGGCATCGGCCACTTCCGGATCTTCTGGAAGATCGTCGTCCCCATCTCCCTCCCCAGCCTTATCTCTCAGGGCATCCTCGGCTTCGTGGCCGGGTATAACGATTACCTTGGCCCCCTTCTTTACCTGAAGGGCGATTCTGAATACAACATCACCCTGCAAATCGCTTTGGCCAACTTCATGGGCAAATCCATCAATTCCTATCAGACTCTCATGGCAGCGACGGTCATCTCCCTGATCCCGACGGTCGTCATCTTCATCGTCTGCCAGAAGTTCTTCGTGAAAGGAATCACCAACAGCGGGCTCAAATGATTATGAAAAAGAAAGCATTGCTCACCCTTTTGCCCTTGCTGGCCCTCTCTTCCTGCCAGGCTTTGAACACGGAGACGGATTTCAGCAACGGATACAACAAAAACCTCTGGTTCAAAAACGATCTGGAAACCGTTTTGGCCGACCCCTTCGTCCTTTATGAGGACGGCTATTACTATATGTATGGGACCAGCGACGAGCTCTCCGGGACCGGCTTCTACGTCTACCGTTCCAAGCAATTGAACTATTGGGAAAACCTCGGCCCAGCGTTCTTGGCTGACCCTTATTCTTGGTCCTCGGGATCGCTTTGGGCGCCCAACGTCTACAAAATCGGCGACAAATACTACATGTATTACTGCGCCAAAAACGCGAAGGACTTTTCCTCGACCAACGCCAAATACCGGCGTGGCATTTCGGTCGCGGTTTCCTCTTCCCCCGAGGGCCCCTTCAAGGAATACGAAGGCTACAACGCCGATGGGGTCTACCTCACCAAAAACGACCAAGTGTTCCTCGATTTGGGCTTCGCGGCCATCGACCCCTCCCTCTTCATCGACGACAACGGGGAGATGTACCTGTATTTCTCCCAAGACCAATTGGACGCCGAATCCAAATCCTATGGCATGAAGCTGAAGGATCCCGTCACCGCGGATTATTCCACCATGAAGCCTTTGGTCCGCGCCGGATACCGTTCCATCGACGACGAAGACCCCAATCCGAACCTGCAGTGGGAGAGGGGGAACAACACCCGCTTCTGGAATGAGGCCCCGGAACTCTACAAATCCAACGGCAAATACTTCCTCACCTACAGCGCCAATTACTATGGCAACATCACTTATGCAGTGGGATATGCCGTGGGGGATTCGCCCTTGGGAGATTTCGTGAAACCTTGCTCCTACGAATACCAAAACCAGCTCTGCGGCGTCCAAGGAAGCGACATCGGCAACGGATGGGATTTCACCTCCGGGACCGGGCATCATTGCTTCTTCCGCGCCGGCGATGAGCTGATGATCGGCTACCACGCCCATCTCGACCGCGCCAGCGGCTCCTCGGAAAGGGCCTTCGCCATGGACCGCGTCATCGTCAACGAAGACGGGACCCTCTTCGTCAATGGCCCCACCTATTCTTTGCAGCCCCTCCCCGAAGCGGTTTCCGGGTATGAGAACATCGCCCTCCGGGCGGATATCACCTCTTCCGGGAACGATGATCCCAGCAAGCTGAACGATTATAAAACCCCCATGCATCTAAGCGATCCCAGCAACCAAGCCCTGGAATACACCTTCCAGCCCGGATCCAATGAAGTCCATCTCCGCTGGGGGAAGGATTACAACATCGAGGCCGTCGCCGTTTATGGCGGCATGGACAAAAACTACGCCGTAAGCAAAGTAGACATCCAAGTCGGAGGCGAGAAATTCCGCAACATCGAATTGAACCACGAATACTACCGGGATTACTTCAACGAGTTCCGGGAAAACGGCTATCTCCGGCCGGGATCCCCCTTCGTCGCGGAGTTCAACCCCATTTCCTCGAAAGAAGTCACGGTGAAGTTCTCTTCGGAGAAGCAGGCTAAGCTGTCGGAGATCGTCGTCTTGGCCAAAGGAGGATCCCAAGCATGAAAAAGGCAATGGCCCTTCTCCTTTTGGGCACCTCGCTTCTATTAAGCGGCTGCGCCAACGAATACCATTACGTCAACCCCGAGGAGCCGAAAACGGATCTTCGCGCCCCGTTGGAAGAGGGCGTGAAGATGGACGGGGTGGACGATGAGGTCTTTTATAACGAAGGGCAAACCCTGGATTTCACCTGCGGCGTTTATGATGACGTATCGGTGAAGTTCAAAGTCGGCTTCGGAAAGGCGGGCCTTTTGGCCTACGCCCTCGTCAGCAAGGACAATTTCTACGAAGATTCCACCTTGGACATCTTCAAGCAGGATAGCTTTGAAATCTACGTTAACCCCAGCGCTTTCCGAATCGATTTGACCGCCCAATGCGTCCAACTTCGCCTTTCGCCGTTAGAAAGGCACGAAAGCTGGATCGGCGTCCCCAGCGAAAACTATCCGTGGACGAAATACTTCCTGCCGATGAATTACGGCACGAAGATCGAAGGGGAGGTCAACGCGTCGAAGACGGACAAAAAGAAAGCGACGTCCGTGGCCTATGAATTCTATCTTCCCTATTCCTCTTTGGGGCTTAGCTACAACCCCCAGGGGCTCGCGATCCTCCCAGCCCTCGTCAACGCGGAAGGGTGCATCTCCGGGGCCTATCAATGGGATTCCTACAACCACATCGCCATGAACGAGGTCGAACGTTACCCCTTCTTCGGGAAACGCGTTTACCAAGAGCAGGGGAATAATCTCCTCAACACCGATTTCACCGACGTTGGGTACGAAATCAAAGACCAAGCCACGGGTGAGACGGTCCAAAGCGGCTGCTACGACCAATACGCCAAAATCAATTTCCCCGATTCGAAGACATTCTCCGTGAAGGCCCGCATCGAATGCGTGAAAAGCCTCAACGGCGACAAAACCCCGAAGGTGGGAATCGCCCTGAGAAATGAAGCGAATACGTTGGCTTTCCTTTTGGACCCGCGGGTGAAGAAAGACAATTACCAAGCCCTTATCGTCAGCAAAGAAGAAGGGGCGTGGAACTGGGAAGAAGCACCCATCGTTTGGGCGGGGAAGCAGTCCTTCGATTCGGTGGAACTTGAAATCCTCCGAAACCAGGATGACATCTATTTCCTGCAGAACGGGGCTTTGGTGCACAAAACCCCCGCCCTCGCTTTGGGGAACCAGGCCTGCGGCGCTTACCTTTTGACCATGAACTATTACGCCAAATTCAAAGGCGTCTCCTATTCCCTCGATGCCCAAGCGATCCAAAACCGATGCGAAGGTCTTGAGAGGGTGGACATCCCCCTCTCTAGCGGCGGGTTCTCCGTCGCGTCCAAAGACGAGGCCTCTTCCTTCGGCGAGCACGATTCGTTCTTAGTCACCAATTGCTCCGGCACGGATTACGAATTCTCCGCAAGCGTCAAAATCGGCGATGTATTGCTAGAGGATGACTACCCGAAGATCGGATTGCTGGAGCAAAGCGAGCAAAAGATCCAGTCCGTGATGCTCGACCCCCATAAAGACCACCAAAACAAGCAGATTTGCTGCGTTTCCGGGAACGTCGATCCCCATAACCGGGAATGGAATTGGTCGGAGCCCTTCGACAAAGCCGACCTCGACTACGCTTCCTATATCGAGATGAAGATCGTCCGCAAAGGCGCCCGCTCCTCCTATTACGTAAACGGCCAACTCATCCGGCAGTTTGACAATGGGTTCGGCAAAGAGGAAAGCCGCGTCGGGATGATCACGATGAACCATACGGCGGAGTTCAAGAACATCCGCTTCGAAAGCCAAGGAGAGAAATGATGGAAAAAGCAGAAGCAATCAAAGAAACGCTGGATTCCTCCCGCCTTTCCCCGGAGGGAAAGAAAAACGACGACGTCATCGAAAACTACGTCGCCTTGCTCCACGTCAACAAGTTCTACGACAAGAACGTCCAAGCGGTGAAGGACTTCAACCTCGAAATCGCCCAATACGAATTCGTGGCCTTCGTCGGGCCCTCTGGCTGCGGCAAATCCACGACCCTTCGCATGATTGCGGGGCTAGAGGAAATCAGCTCGGGCGAGCTTTACATCAACGGCCTCTATTCCAACGACATCGTCCCCCAGAACCGGGACATCGCGATGGTCTTCCAAAACTATTCGCTTTACCCGAACATGACCGTTTACGACAACATGGCCTTTTCTTTGAAAGTGAAGAAGTACTCCAAAGAAGAAATCGACCAGCGCGTAAGGAGAGCCGCCGACATCCTGCAGATCACGGATTTGCTCGACCGCAAGCCCAAAGCCTTAAGCGGCGGGCAGAGACAGCGCGTGGCTTTGGGGAGAGCGGTGGTGCGCGACGCCAAGGTTTTCTTGATGGACGAGCCCCTTTCTAACCTCGACGCCAAACTCCGCGTTTCGATGCGCAGCGAAATCGTCAAGCTCCACAAGAGAATCAAGGCGACCACCATCTACGTCACCCACGACCAAATCGAGGCCATGACCATGGCCGACCGCATCGTCGTCATGAAAAGCGGGGTCATTCAGCAGGTCGGCACGCCTTTTGAAATCTACCATCATCCCAAGAACAAATTCGTCGCCTCCTTCATCGGCTCCCCGGCCATGAACTTCGCCCCCGGGCTCTACCAAGGCGGGAAAATCAAATTCTCGGATGGCTACGAACTCTTACTAAGCAAAGAGGAAATCCAAAAGCACGATTCCTTTTATCAGGGCCTGAAGAAAGAACTCAAGGAAACCATTCAAAAACTTGAAGGGGACTTAGCGAAGGAAACGGAATACTTCGCGGGCCTCAAAGGTTTGAAGAAGGTCCGTTACGAACATAACCCCCATTCGAAGAAAGCCCAGCTCGAAGAAGAGCTCGCCAAGGCGAAAGCCGAACTCGAAAACGCCGTCAAAGCCAACCAAGGCCTTGAACACGAATTGATTTTCGGGGTGAGGCCGGAAGACATCAAAATCAGCCAAACCCCCGCCGACTTCAGCCGGAAAATCGACATTTCCGAATTGCTGGGCGACGAATACTACCTTCACTTCCCCTTCGGCGGGAACGACTTCCTCTCGAAGGTGTCCATCTCCGACATCGGGGACATGCAAGAAGAGAAGCACTTCCGGCTGGAGCACCAAAAAATCCACCTCTTCGACAAGGAATCAGAAAGGACGATCTTCTAATGAGCCATCAACCCCTTTATCTTGGAACCACGGACGAAACGAACAACCCCCGCGATCCCTTCATCTTTTACCACGACGGGTTCTTTTACGACCTCTTTTCCAAGCACGACAAGCTTTGGATGAGGAAATCCAAAAGGATCGAAGATCTCCCCGGGGCTAGGCCGACCCTTGTTTGGGACGAGGACAATCCCAAGTGCAACAAGGAAGTCTGGGCCCCCGAGCTGCATATCCTCGACGGAATTTGCTACATCTACGTGGCTCTGGACGATGGGGACAATTTCAACCACCGCATGTACTGCCTCTGCAACCATTCCGGCGATCCCCTTAAGAAATACACGAATCTGGGCGTCGTGGAAGGATGCGACGAATATTGGTCGATCGATGGGTCGGTTTTGGATTACAACGGCCAAAAGTACTTCGTTTGGTCCGGGTGGGACCAAAAGGAAAACGTCATGCAGAAGATCTTCATCCAGAAGATGGAGAAGCCCTGGAAGCTCACCGGCAGGCGGGGAGAAATCTCAAAGCCGGAACTCGACTGGGAAAAGAAAGGATGCGAAGGGAAGAACAACCATCCTTTCATCAACGAAGGCCCCATGGCGATTTATGGGAAAAACCACATCCACATTTGCTATAGCGCCTCCGGATCTTGGAGCGACGATTATTGCTTGGGGTTATTGACCTTCTCCGGCGGGGATATCCTCGATAAGAATTCCTGGGTCAAATCCAAGAAACCCTTGATGCAGAGAAACGAAGACGCTTTGGGCCCCGGGCATGCCTCCTTTATTCAAAACTCCCCCGACGGGAAGCTATATTTCGCCTATCACTTATTCAACGAAGACTGCAAAGGCGGGTGGATGGCGACCCACGCGGTCATCGACACCTTCGAAATGGTCGATGACTACCCGGTGCTGCCCCCCGCGGTCAATTTGTACAAAAAGGAGATGAAGCGATGAAAAAGCTGTCTTATTTCTTTTTGCCCCTGGCGATGGTTATGGCTAGCTGCGCGAACCCCGCTCCCTTGGAATCAAGCTCTTCGGATCTGCAATCCGAACCCCAAACTTGCCAGCACGAATTTTCGGAAGTGGAGGTGGCCCCCTCTTTGGAGGAGAAGGGCTACACCGCGGAAAAATGCAGCAAATGCGGGGAGGAAAAGGAAAAACATTACACCACCGGCCTCTTCGAGGATGATTCGAAGCTGAACATCCTCTTCATCGGCAATTCCTACACCTTCTACACCGATTACAACTACGACAAGCCCAACCGCGAAATCGAAAAGACGACGTTCATGAAATTCAAAAAGATCGCCAACGCCGCCCATCTCGACGTCCGCGTGGACTCGGTCACCACGGGAGGATATTCCCTCCTCCAACACGCCGATACGAGCAATCCCGATGGGGCAAAAGTGGAAGAGAAGCTCTCCAACAAAGGGTTCTACGACCTCGTGTTCATGCAGGAGCAATCCATGAACCCCTCCATCAAAAGGGAGCTGTTCTATGATGGCGTGAGGGCCGTCTACAAAAAGGTCCAAAAATCCGGCGCCAAAGGGATTCTCTACGAAACCTGGGGAAGGAATTCCAATAGCCCCGACTTGGCCCGCTACCACATGACCAATGAGTCCCACACCCAAATGAACATCGCCGCCTATCAGGCGATTGCCGACGAACTTCATTTGCCCGTATGCCACGTCGGGACGGCCTTTTACGACGTCTACACCAATTACAGCAACATCATCAACCTCTACGATAGGGACAACTACCACCCCAGCGATTACGGCACCTATTTGATCGCCTACGTCTTCTACGCGACTGTCTTCGGACGCTCGCCGGTGGGGCTGAAGGTATTCGACGTTCCTTATGAGGACATTTTACAGCAAGCCGCCTATGATGCCGCGTTTGGCAAATCGATCCTCAAAGACGAGTACAAGACTTCTTCTGTGGGTGTGAGCACCCATCCTAGCGAAGAAGAGAAAACCATCGAAAAGAGGCCGGACGTCCCTTCTTCTTTCGTGAAAACGGAGGTCGTGAAGGGCTTAGGCGATTTTGATATCACCAAGGACGAGAACGGCGTGTTTACCTTCAAAAACGCATCCGCGAAATCCTCGTTGATGTTCAAGGAGAAACTCTTCGCTGGTTCAGGCAGGATTTCCTTCGATTTGAAGGTGGACGGGCGCTTCAGCGGCGCTTCCAACCAAGGGATCGTTTTCGGGAATTCTTCCAACGCGATTGCCTGGAACAACGCGGACGAAAGCTTCTATTCGGTGGGCAGGACCAAGGAAGGGAACATCGGCTTGCTTGATATCTACAAGGGCTCTTTGGAAAACCAGACGGCCCATGGTGCGCTTCAGTCCAGCCCGATGGAGGATGGCGAGCAAACCTACCGCATCAGCTTGCTCATTGATCGGGATCAGGCTTGGAAGATCAAAGCCTACGTGAATGAGCAATATGGGGGTTCCCTTTGCCTCAGCGATCCTTATGAAGGGGAATACATCGGCTTGATGTCGGGAATCAACGGAAGCATGGCTGTCAGCAACATCCAAATCAACGGGGTCGGCATCCAAGCGGAGAATTGCATCAACACGTATCTGGTCACCCGCGGCCAATTCGATGTCCGCCAAGACAATGAGGGACATCCGGTTTTTGCCTCCAAAGGCGTCAAAGACAACGAAACCTTCGTCCTCAAGAACCACGAATTGTCCGATGGGGACGAAGTCGAATTCGATTTCAAATCCGCCGATTATCAAGGGGGCACGGGGCAGGGAATCTTGTTTGGCTGCTCCTTAGCAGCCGATGCGCCCTATAACCTCGGCGCCTCTGCTTTGATCGGGAGGCTGAAGAACGGGAAAGTCGGCGGGATCACCATCGACAACACCGAGGACAACGTCAAAAACAAAACGCTCAACTGGAAATTCGGAACCGAAGAAGCCCACGGGGAAGCTTTGCAAGCGATGACGGACGAAAACAAAACCTATCACCTGAAAGCCGTCTACCACTATGTCGACAGCAAAACCATGAGCGTTGAACTCTACGTGGACGGGATTTTGGGAAGAAAACTGAAATACGTCTCAACCAACAACGACTTCGGGAAATCCATCGGCTTCAACTCCGGAGTCAACGGACGGATCGAAATCTCAAAAATTCAAATAAACGGTAACTACTACAAGGAGGTCATCTAACATGAAAAAGTTGTTACTCGGACTCAGCTGCCTCGCTCTCGTCGGCGGTTTCGCGGCCCTTTCGCCGAACCAAAAAGTGGCGGTGAAAGCAGAAGGCGAAGCCGGGACTAACCTCAAACAAGACATCGTCTTCAATTGGGATGGGGAAGAGTTCAGCGGCGCCAAAAACGGCGGGGCCAATATCTACCGCTATGACGCCAACGGGCAAAAAGAAGTTGCTACGAGGCTGAAACTTTCCAGCGACTACACGTATTCGGATATGTCCCTGCCGAATATTTATGACGAGCCCAAGGGGATTGCCCAAGGCTTTTCGTATGCAAAACACAGCTCGAAAAATGAACTTGCGAGACTTACAGGACCGGTCTATACGATCGATGAAGAAAATTACAAATATTTGTCCTGCACCCCGGCAAGCCAATCTTTAACAATTTCTTATTGGGTCAAAAATACGAACCAAGAAAGCAATCGTTGGGTGGACGATGTTGGCCCTGGAACGCTGTGTGGCAACTATGAAGGTATCTTTTCCTTCCGCAGCAAATCAATTACTTCTGGAGAAATCGTTGGCTTAGATTTGGGCATCGGTGGTCTTTACTATTATTCGGAAAAAACGGAAGCCGAGACGGATTTAAACAATATTTCCGTTCATCAATTCTTAACGCCCTCTGCATCGAAGAGAACGGCCGCGTACAGAATGGAAAATGGAAACGCCCAATTCATGTCGGAAGATTGGGAAATGATCACCTATGTTTTCGATGCTAAAAATGGCTTTTCCGTTTATAAAAACGATACAAAAGTCGTCAATTACATTGGTTCGACTAAATTGCTTAAAAATAAAGGCGACGCCATTACCGTTGACCAATATCGTAACCTTCTGGCTACTATGCTCAATAATTCGGACACCGAATTTTGCATTCATCGTGGCTTCAACCGGCCCACTTCATACGGCCAAACTTATCGAAATGGCATTGGGATCGACGACATGAACATCTTCAATCGCGGTTTAAGCGATGGCGAAGTTAAAGAGTTCTACGATTCCTATGGAACGTTGAACTACATGGATAAAGATGTGGTGAAAGCGTCCTACCACGACCTTGTCGGCAACAAATGCTTCATGCTGAGAGCGAGTGGCCCCAGCCATAAGTCCTATGGACAAAATTTAACCAAAAAGGCCGATGGGGCGGAATATAAATGGTACCGTTGGACCGAGGACGAAACCCTTCAAAAAGCGGTAAATGTGGATGAACTCGAAATCGGAAATACTCCTAAGAATGTTTACCTCGACTGGCAAAACCAAACCAACAAAGTAACCGACGGCGGGATCATCGCGGCAAACTCCTTTGTCGCTGACAACATGCACATGTCGGATTACCAGGAAGAAAAAGGGTGGTGCAACGACAAGGAGCATCATTACTACGATACGGCGAGATCTTCCTATAATTCCATGAGCCCCGAAGGAAGGACTGCTTTCCAAAGCGACGCGACGTTCGCTAACGCCAAAGCGAGGCTGGATGCCTGGGCCTCGGCCAATGGGGACACGCTGGACCCTGAATTGAACCGATATGCCAAAAACGGGACGAAATCAGGCTCTATCGTTTCTTCCCTCAACGGTTACGATTCTACCGCCTTCTTGGTTATTTCCTTTCTCACCCTAGGAGCTTTAACTGGCTTTGTTTGCCTGAACCGCAAAAAGTTCAGCGGCAAGTAAGCCTGAGCTGGCTTCCTCTCAACCGGAAATTACGTTTCCTAATGCCTTGGTTCCCTTTTGGGCCAAGGCTTTTTGCACTGGTTCTATAAAATTGAATGGGGATGGCCCATTTCCAGCCCATTAGAAAAAAGCGCTCTTCCTAATGAGGAATGGACATTTAAAATTGATGACGAGAAGTTTGCTTGAAGACAATTTAGAACCAAAGCGAAAAAGGAGAAACGCATCATGGACGAAAAATGGAATGAACTCTATTTGGCCGCCAAAAAAGCCCTCAATCCAAGGAAAATCTCAGAATGGATGGAGGCGGGTGGGGTTGCTGCGGCCATCGAATCGGAATCCGGGAAGGTCTATCTCGGCGTCTGCATTGACGGGGCCTGCACTTTGGGAATCTGCGCCGAAAGAAACGCGATTTTCAATATGATTACCAACGGCGAGAGCAAAATCAAAAGAGTGGTCGCGGTGAACTGGGACGGGAAGGTTCTTTCCCCCTGCGGGGCTTGCCGAGAACTCATGACCCAGCTGATGCCGGAAGAGTATAAGAACATCGAAATCCTGCTCGACTACGAAAAGGGAAAGATCGCCACGCTTGGTCAACTTACCCCAGAGTGGTGGATTTAAACGTGCTCAAACTGTAGGCATAGTCGGCAAAACGCTTCCTTGGACGAGTTTTGCGTGCCTTATTCCTTCCCAAGTGCGATTTTGCAGTAAAATAACAAAACATACAATTTGCCACCGGGCAAAGAATGCGAAGCATTCATCTACTTATCGTTAGGTCTTTGAAGATAAGTACATGGATGCTTATTTTTTTGGAGGTCAACGGAAAACATCAAAGACGAGAACTCCCGAAAACCATTCGGGAAAAGCCGATTCAACCAATCGAAAAACCAATTTTGACAAGAAAGAGGAAACAATGATGAAACTTGAAAAAACTGCGCCTTGCTTGTGATCGATATCCAGCAAGAAGACTTCGTCGAAATGAACGAGACAAACCAGGACGACCCTCGATGGAACGCACTCAAAAACGGAAAACGGGTCCTCGACGTCTTCCGCGCGCTGAAATTGCCCGTCATTCAAATCAAGGAATGCCATCGACCCGATATGGTGGATTTCGGTCGTGAACTCGATGGGTCTGAGGGCATTCACTGCATTGAAACCTCGCCCGAAAACGATTACGCCAAGCTGACATATCCGCAAACGGGCGAATATTTGATTTCGAAGCGTCGTTACAGTGCCTTTTTCGATACCGATTTAGAAATTCTCTTAAAAGGCTTAGGCGTCGACACTCTTTTCATGATCGGCGGGCTCACCGACGTCTGCATTCATTACACCGCGGTGGACGCCCATCAAAACGATTATCGCATCCGAGTGGTGAAAGATGCGGTGGCTGGTTCAAGCGAAAGGGCTCACCAATATGCGCTGGAAGCGATTTATTATCTGCAACACGATTTCCTCGTCAGCACGGAAGAAGTCGAGTCCGCGCTGGCCGGACGGGAAAGCCAAGACGACGAGGCTTTTATGGAGGAGGCGATTCGCCTTTCCCGTTTGGCCGTTCAACATGGCAACGAACCTTTTGGATCGGTCCTAACGAAGGATGGGAAAATCGTTTTCACCAGCGAAAATCAGATCTTCACGCAGCATGATCCCACTCGTCACGGCGAGCTTAGCCTCATCCAAGATTTCTGCCAAAAGAACCACATCACGGATTTGCGGGAATACACGTTGTATTCCAACTGCGAGCCCTGTTTCATGTGCAGCGGAGCGATGGTCTGGGCAAAACTGGGAAGATTGGTATACGCGGCAAGCAACATCGATTTGGAACTTACCATGCAAAAAAGAGGATGCAATTGCTCCGATATCGTTTTTCGGAATTCGTCATGGAAACCGGACGTTACTGAAGGCGTTTTGAAAGAGGAAGCCCTCCAGGTGTTGCGCGAATACTTTTCAAAGGAAGATTGATAGGTTTTGGGGAGGGCTTTTAAACGTCAAAGCCTTAAAAGGAAACACTGTGTCCGAGACCAAATAGCCCTTGAAATGGGAAAATTCACAAGCCTTCTTTGATATTCGAATAAAGGCTTTTCAAAAGAGAAAGGAAATCCGAAACGGTTTTCCTTTGGTCTTCCTCTTTTTTCGCGATGCAGCATTCGATACATTCCTCACAGTCAAAGGGGACCCAAGCGAACCCACCGTTCCGATCGTGGAGGAAACCCGGCGCTAGGACGATGGCTTTTCCGGCTGCGATGTTTGTCAGCGTCGTATCGTGGTCGTTGGAATTGAAGAAGGGAATATGAGTCGAGTCGAGGACCCGTTGCTGAACGGTTTTCAAATTTCTTTGGCTCCCTCCGCTAACCATAAGGGTTCTTCCGAGGAGGTCATTCATCTCGATGATCGGTTTCTTCGCTAAGGGATCGGTTTTGTTGCAGACGAGGTAAATGCGGCTTTGGTAAAGGGGCATGATATCGACGCCTTGGATGTTTTTGATGACGTCGTAATCGTCAAACAGAAGATCGACTTCCCCGGAGAGGAAACTGTTCAGGCGGTTGGACCAACCGAATTTCGGGGTGATTAGAGTGGTGGGGTGCGTCTTCTCCATTGCAATCATCGCTTCCGGCAGCAAGTGGATGGCGCTTCGATAAGGAAGGGAAATCACGATTTCGTCGTCGAACTTTTCAGAATAGTTTTGACCCTCTTCCACCGCGGATTGGTATAGGGAATGGATATTTCTTAAGTTTTCGAGGAAGGATTTTCCCGCCGGTGTGATTGAAATGCTTTTTTGGCTCCGGTCGAAAATCTTGAAGCGAATTTCCTTTTCAGCTTCCTGAATTTGGTAACTCAAAGAGGGCTGAGACATATAGAGGATGTCCGCGGCTTTGGTGAAATTCAACGTTTCCCCAACCGTCAGAAGGATTTCGATTTGCTTTGTATTCATATTCCAAACAATAAAAAAGTTCGATTGATTATAAAACATTACGATAAAAAGATTCATTTGCATGGTGATAAAGTGGTTTTGCAGCTAGGAGGAAACAAGATGAAATCATTAGTCGTTTATTTCTCACGAAGAGGCGAGAACTACGCGGTGGGAAACATTACAGAAGGGAATGCAGAGCACATCGCTAAGACGATCCAAAAGTTAACCGGATCCGACTTGTTCGAGATTCAGCCGGCTAAAGCGTATTCGGCCAACTACAAACGTTGCACCGAAGAAGCCTTGAAAGAAGCGGATGAAGGCGCCTTCCCGCCTTTGAAGAACGATTTGGAATCGATTAAGCCCTATGACGTTATTTACCTTTGCTATCCGAACTGGTGGGGGAGTTATCCTCGTCCTGTTGCCACTTTCCTTTCTCGTCATGACTTCAGCGACAAAACCATCCTGCCCATGTGCACCCATGAAGGGAGCGGCATGGGCTCCAGCGAGAGGGAACTGAAGAGCGTTCTGAAGAATTCGACCATCAAGAAAGGGCTGGCCATCAAAGGAACTGAAGCAAGGAGCAGCGAAGAACGGATCCGGAAATGGATCGAGGAAGAAGCGAAAGCCTGAAAGGAGAAAAAATGGAACTGGGATATGTTTATCGCCTGATGGATCAAGGCGGACCGACCGATTGCCGGGAAGGATATTTCCAAGAGGCGTCGAAGGAAATGCTGAGGGCGCGTTCCCTTTGCTTTAAGGCGAACCAGATTTCGCCGGACGATCCTTCTTACATGAAATGCCTTGAAGAGCTCTTTGGACGAAAACTGACGGACGTCCGCATCTTGGCTCCGTTCACCTGCGACTTCGGCAATCGAGTCCATTTCGGAAAGAACGTCTTCATCAACCATTCGGCCATTTTCTCTGCCTCTGGCGGTATCGAAATCCAAGACGGCGTCATGCTTGCCCCAGGCGTCAAAATCGCGACCATCAACCATGATTTCTACCATCGGCACACGATTTATACCTACGGGAAGGTGACACTAAAGAAAAACGCCTGGATCGGCATGGGGGCCACCATCTGCCCCGGAGTCACCATCGGCGAGAACGCGGTGGTCGCCGCGGGTTCAGTGGTGACCAAAGACGTTCCCGACAACGTTCTCGTCGGAGGAGTCCCCGCCCGCATCATCAAAACCCTAGATCCAAATCAGCAAGGGGAGCGTTGGTGAAAGGCCGTTAGCATAAGAGCAGGGATTCCGTCCCTGCCTTTTTCTTCTTCATACTCTTTCATACTCTAAAAATTATTTCATACTCGTTCATACTTTTTACCGGATGGATACGGAGCGTTCCTCCTCCTTCCCTTTTATTCATTGGTTTTAAAACCTTATACATGAATCGGAATGTCTTCCCTATCGGCGCAGAAAGAAGGCATTTAATGCTTTTTTGAGAAAAGTTAATCCGCCTTAGACCCCGCAGGCCTCTTCCGCTTTGCAATGAACCTCTGACCTAAGGGGATGTGGGGACCTCAAGAAGCGTGATTCGATTACGGATTCCCTCGCGTAGAGATAAGCCGCATGGGAAGCAATTCCTTCTTTTCAGCTGCCTTTTAGCAAACTTTAGATTAAGTTGTCGGAGGATTCGGAGGGAATGCTTACTTTAGAGGCACTGCACAAATTCCCCGCAAATTCCGATTATTGAATGGATTAAAGAAACTCTAGAGGCCAGAAAGGGATAGAATTTCAAAGAAAGAGAACGCCCTATGCTAATTCGGAAACTGGAAGAAAAAGACATAAGCGAATGTCTGGCTATCTACAACTATTACATCGAGAATACCTGCTTCACCCTGGAAGAGGATTGTCTTTCGAAGAAGCAGTTTACGGACCGTTGCGAAGCCATAGCCAAGAAATACCCGTTCATCGTGGCGGTTAATGAAGAGGGCGCAGTGGTGGGGTACGCTTATCTCAATACCTTTAACCCACGAAGCGCTTATCGAATCACCGCCGACCTTTCCATCTATGTCAGCAAAAACCATTTGCATGAGCACCTCGGCGGGTTGCTGCTTCAAGAAATCGAATCTCTTGCTCGCCAAAACGGGATCAAGAACATCATTTCGATTGTCACAAGCGAGAACGAGAACTCCTCCCGTTTCCATTTAAAAAACGGCTTCGTCCTTGAAGGAACGATTCACGACGTCGCTTTAAAATTCGAGAAGATCGTCAGCGTGTCTTATTATCGAAAAGCCTTAGGGCCCTGCGTTGATAACTGCTGATTTTGAGAACTAGAAAAACCCTTCGCCCCTTTAGAATGAAGAGAGAACAAAACGGTTTTAAGCCGCTTTTTGAACAGGCTTGTCGAGCTGAGGCAAAACCTTTTTGAAGATGATGGCCATGGAAGACAAATCGGCGATGTCGGCCAAAATCCAAGAGAAAGGATAGACGCTGTAGAGCCAGAAGACGGTTTTGAAGTAATCCACGCGAAGAATCAGGGCTTCGATCATCGCGATGCGGAAGATGCAGCAGGTGGCCATGGTGATCCACATCGGAGTGGTGGAGTGCCGGACCCCGCGCATGGAAGAGGAAGAAACGTCCATGATTCCATCAAGAGCGTAAGTAAGCCCTACGACCATAAGCCTATCCCAACCGGCTTGCAGGGAAACGGTGTTGTCGGAATCGACGAACAAGGAAAGCAAAGCATCGTGGGCGAAGAGGATCAGCATGGAATAGCAGAAGTTGAAGATGAGATTCCAAGCTTGAGCGTACCAAAACGCTTTCATAATGTTTTTCCGGTTTCTCGCCCCATAATTTTGGGCCGTGACGGCAAGGCAAGCCGCGGAGATCGCTTCCACGAAAGCGTAGCAGTAGTTGTTGATGGAGTTCGCGGCGATGGCACCATCCTCCACGTCGACAGAATTTGGCATGTCTTTGGCGATGGTGTAAAGCGCGCTTTGGATGAAGGTGTTGGGAAGAGCAAAGAAGAAACCCTGCAATCCCGCCGGAAGCCCGAGCTTCACGATTTCAACCAAACTTTCGCGGTCGATCCTCATTTGCTTAAAGGTGCAGTGAAGATACCCCGAGTTCTTCAAAAACAAAGGCAGGACGACCAGCAAGGCGGATACGCCTTCAGAGATAACGGTAGCCCAAGCGACCCCCGCCACGTCCAAGTGGGCGAAATAGACGAACACGAAGTCAAATAAGACGTTCAGCAAACCGGCAAGAAGCAAAGAAACGAAGGGGGTTGCGCTATTGCCGACAGAGCGGTGGATCTGAGCCCCGTAGTTGTAGATCATGAGAAGGGGAAGGCCGACGAAGTAGACCTGCATGTATAAGGTGGCGTTATCCAAATAGGCTTCTTCGGTTTTGATCAGTAGGAGCAAAGAACGGGAAGAGAAAAAGCCGGCCAATCCGATCACGATTCCCGTGATCAAAGAAAAGATGAGGGACGTGTGCATGACTTTGTGGGCATGCTCTTTATCCCCGGCGCCTTTCGCATTTCCGATAGCAACGTTGGCCCCCAAGGAAAGCGAGGTGAAAACAACGACAATCAAGTTGATGAGAGCCCCGTTAGCGGAGACGGCGCTGGCGGAGGATTGCCCGCCACCCCAGAAGTGGACGGAGATCAAATCGACCGTGGTGTAGAGCAACTGCAAGACGGAAGTGAGGGCCATTGGCAGGGCGAAGACTCCGATTTTGAGGAAGAGGTTCCCCGTGGTTAGGTCCATTTCCTTGATTGATTTGAATGGGTTTTTCATAAAAAGCTTCCCTTTAAGGGAAGCCATATGATAGAACCCGGAATGCTCGGTTTCAAGATTTGCCTAGCGGCATGTAGTTATGACGTGATTTGTTTCTAGGCAATTATGACGTGATTTGTTTCTACCCACCCATCCCCCATGGGGGATCCGATTATCCCGTAATTTGTTTCCACCTAATTCCCTCGATGGGATGATTCGG
>JBNMGG010000042.1:0-8657 GCA_050872145.1 Candidatus Alloenteromonas sp.
CCAAATACTATTCCCTCTACGACGACCCCTTGGGGCACAACGAAGACGCCCGCTTCTACGTGGGGCAGGTCGGGGACTTCGTCTCCGCCATCGCCGTCTCCAAAGACGGCTTCCAAGGCGGATACATCCTCTCCTCGAGCTTCTCTGACGTCGACTACAAGGCCACCCCGTCCTTCGCTTCTTCTTCTCTCCCACTAGGAGAGACCGGAAATGCCCTCGCCCAGATGGGCGAAAAAGCCGTCGAGGCTCTTACTCAGGATCCGCTGAAGACCCTCTCCTACCAAGCCATGAGCTTGTACCAAGGCGGGAAGAAAGCGGTGAAGACCGAGCTTAACCTCGCTCTTCCCAACATCGAGAACCTCGGCATCGACGAATATCAATGGCCGAGCCAGGAAAAGAAGCAGATCCTCTATTCCACCTACGCCATTTACGGGGAGAAAGACGTCTGGCTCGGCAACGTTTACGAAGCCGAATTCCACGTCGTCAAAGATGAAGAAGGGGCCGATGAAACCGAGGCCCACGGCGGGCTTTACTTCCTGCTGGGCTTCTCTGGGGAAGACGTCGACAACCCGACTCTTACCAACGTCCTTGCCTTGGAGAACTCGTTCTCGAAGGCTGCGGCTTTGCAGAAATTCTGCATCGACGCCTTCAACAAAGGCGAGGATCATTCCTTCGCCGCCTTCAAGGAAGCCTGCGCCGCTTCGACTCCGGTCGAATCGGCGGACATCGGCGCCACCATCTCGAGCCACGCCCTCTTTGCCGTGGCCAACTTCGAGCGTCAGCAATACGCTGAGCTCAAAAACGGAGGGAAATAACCATGGAAAAGAAAGCCCGTTCCGCTCACTTGGAGGCCTTCCTGAACCCGATTTGGGAAGCCAACCCCCTCTTCGTCTTGATCCTCGGGACCTGCCCGGCCTTGGGTGTCACCACATCCTTGGAAGCCGCTTTGGGGATGGGGGTGCTCTTCACCTTCGTCCTCGTCGGATCCAACGTCTTGATCTCGGCTTTGAAGAAATTCATCCCCGAGGAGGTCCAAACCCCCGCCTACATCGTCATCATCGCCACCTTCGTTTGCTTGGTCGAGATGTTCTCGGAGGCCTTCCTGCCTGAGCTTTATTCCAGCTTGGGCGTGTTCATCTCCCTCCTCGTCGTCAACTGCATCGTCTTGGGCAGGGCGGAAGCCTTCGCCAATAAGAACACCGTCTTGGATTCGCTCTTAGACGGGATTGGGAATGGCTTAGGCTACACCCTAGCCATCGCCATCATCGGCTTGGTCCGCGAAATCCTCGGGACTGGGATGCTCTGCTTCGGCAAGACGCTGACCTTCCTCCCGAAGGTCTCTCTGCCGATCCTCAACTTCACCTCCATCGGAGGTCCGGACTTCTCGATTTCCATCTTCTCCCAGCCGACCGGGGCCTTCATCGTCCTCGGCGTCATCATGGCCATCATCTCCGCGGTCAAGCTTTCCAAAGAAGCCAAAGAGAAAGAGAAGAAAAAGCAGGCTTTGCTTCTGCAAAAGCAGCAGCAAGAAGCTTCTAAGGAGGCCAAGTGATCATGTCTTACTTCGTTTCATTCCTGCTGGCGATCGTCTCCGCCATGCTCATCGGCAACGTCGTCCTCTCGCGCTTCTATGGAATCTGCTCCTTCGTGGGCGTCTCCAACAAGCTGAAGAACGCCTTCTCGATGGGACTGGCCGTCACCTTCGTCATCGTCGTCGCCGCCTTGATCTGCTGGCCTTTGTATTTGCTCCTTGAGCTGGCTGGGCTGACCTTCTTGAGGACCATCGTCTTCATCTTGGTCATCGCCTCCTTGGTTCAACTGATCGGCTTCTTCATCAAGAAGTACAGCCCCTCCCTTTACAAAGCCTTGGGCATCTATTTGCCGCTGATCACCACCAACTGCGCCGTCCTCGGCGTGGTCGAGGAAAACGCCTCCCAAGGCCTTGACTTCGGCATGTCGATGGCAAACGCCCTCGGGACGAGCCTAGGCTTCCTCTTCGTCATCGTCCTCTTCTCGGCCATCCGGATCCGCATCGCCGAATCCGACACCCCGAAAGCTTTCAAAGGCCTTCCGATCGCCTTGGTGACCGCCGCCTTATTGGCCATGGCCTTCACCGGCCTAGGCGGGATGGCATGAGCAAAGAAGGATATCTGATTCTTGCCATCGCCATCTTGGCCGTCCTTCTAATCGTCTTCGTGGTGAGCTTCATCCTGTTCGTGAAAACCCCGGTTCCCAAAGGCTGCCAAAAGCAGCCCAGCGAACTCTGCGGGGAATGCCCGAATAAGCATTGCGAGTTCAGCCTTTACCAAGCGAAGGGAAAACTGAAGGAAGAGCAAGAAGAAAAGGAGAAAAAAGATGAACACCGTCTTAACTAGCGTCAGCCCGCTCACCGTGCTGTGGGCGATCCTCATCCTCGGGGGATTGGGATTGATCTTCGGGCTCGCCCTCGCTTTGGCGGAGAAATTCCTCCACGTGGAGGAAGACCACCGCATCGAGGACGTCGAGAAAATGCTGCCCAACGCCAACTGCGGCGCCTGCGGCTACGCCGGATGCCACGACATGGCCGAAGCCATCGTCACCGGGAAAGTGACGAAAGTGACTCTGTGCAAAGTGGGGAAGAAGGACAAAAACTTCGAGCCCATCATCGCCTACATGGAGTCGCACCCCGACCCGGACGGCACCAAGCACGTCCCGACCCTATAAGAAATTCCGCTCCCACGCCGGAGCGGTTTTCTTTTTCCCTCCTCCCATCTATGGCATAATGAAGCCATGCGAAAAGCGCCTTCTTTTTTCAAAATCGCCCTCTTGGCCCCCATGCTTCTCTCCTGCTCGAGCAAGGGATATTACCAAAAAGTCGTTTTCGCCATGGACACGCAGATCCTCTGCCAAGCCCAGGCGGAGAAAGAAGAGGAACTCGATGAGGTGCTCTCCCCCTTTGAGGAGATCGACAAAATCGCCGACGCCAACACCCCCCATTACCAAACCGTCTCGGTCTATGACATCAACAAAGCCTCCGGGAAAATGCAGATTTCCAAAGAGCTTTACGATTTGCTTTCCTTCGCCCTTGAAATGGAAGAAGAAACCGAAGGCTATTTCAACCCCCTCTGCTTTGGGCTTTCCAGTTTATGGAAAAGCCATCTTCATCCCCTGAAGGAAGGGGAAACCCCGAGCCTTCCTAGCCAAGAGGATATCTCCGAGGAACTTTCCAAAATCAAAAACACCGAACTGGTCCTTTCCTTTGAAAACAACGTCTATTCTGCTGAGCTCGTTTTAAAAGACGGGGCCCCGACAACGGAAAAGGCCCAAATCGATCTTGGTGGCATCGCGAAAGGCTACGCGGCGGAGCTGTCCAAAAAGAAAGCCGAGGAAAAACTCTGGGAGCATTATTACATCAACGGGGGCAACTCCACGATGGTCTTCGGCAGCAAAGAAGGCGGGGATGGAACTTATTCCCTGTCCTGGAAGCAAGACCTCCCCGGCAAGCGCCTGTTTATCAAAAACGCCTGCCTTTCCACCAGCTCCATCTCCGTTCAGGGAGTGGAGATCGACGGGAAAGTCTATTCCCACATCGTCAACCCCTTCACCGGGGAAGCCTCTCCCTCCTTCACGGGGGTGACCCTAAAAGGAGAAGACGCCGGAAAGCTCGACGCCTATACCACAGCCTTGATGTGGGTGGAGTCCGAGAAGAGAGAAAGCTTTGAGAAGAAGTGGGGCGTATCCGGGGTTTACTACAAAGACGGAGAGGTCATCGAGGACCGTTTGTTTTCATGACCCCCTTTTGGAAGAAGCACCTCGGCGACGTGATTTTGATTTCCTCTCTGTCCGTCCTTTCCTTGTCTCTTGCCCTCTACGCGGCCCTGCCCAAGGGAAGCCATTATTCCTCCCTTCAAGCCGAGATCACCCTGGACGGGAATCGCCTGAAGGAAAACGGCTTGATCGATTTGTCCACGTATGGTGAGGAACAGAAGTCCTTTTTCATCGAAGGAAAGCTCGGGGAAATGGAAATCGGGGTCAAAAAGAACGCGATCTGCGTCCTTTCCTCCACCTGCGCCTCACAATATTGCGTCCATCAGGGATGGATCTCTGAGCCGGGCAGGCCCATCGTCTGCGCCGCCAACCACATCGTCATCACCATTTTGGGGGATTCGGGGGCCGACATCATCCTATGAAGAAGAAAGGCTGGAACATCTACAAAATGACCTTGATGGCCATTCTCCTCGCCTTGGCGGTCGCTTTGGGCGTGGCCGAAAGCTTCCTTCCACCTCTAGGCCCGGTGGGCGGGGTGAGGCTAGGGCTAGCCAACCTCCTGGTTTTGCTTTGCCTTTATGAGCTTGGCTTCTTCGAGGCTTTGTTCTTGGATTTAGCCAAAGTTCTTCTGGTGAACCTGCTCCGCGGCAGCTTCCTGCAGATGGGCTTTTGGATGTCCCTTTCGGGGGCTGTCCTCTCCTTCGCCGCGATGGCCGCTTTGTACAAATTCAAAATCTTCACCGAAGTGGGGGTGTCCGCGGTCGGCTCGGTCCTGCATAGCTTCGCCCAAGTCGCCGTCGGGGCTTTGATTCTCTCCACCCCAGGGGTGTTCTATTATTATTGCTTCCTCTTGCCCATCTCCCTCCTCACGGGGGTATTGATGGGGTTATTGGTCAACCGCATCCGGGCGACGAAAATCATCTCCCGCATCAAGGAAAACCACGGATTCTAGCCTATTCAGAATAGCCTTCTAGCAAAACCCGGATGAATTCCGGGCTCATTTTCTGTTCGCTCAAATCCCAGCCGAAGGGCTTGAATTCGCCCGAGAAGACCTCTTCCATCATTTCTCCAAATTCCCCTTCGAAGATCTTCTCCGGATCCTCTTTCTTCGCATCATAGGCGAATAGGGGCATCAAGCGGAAGCCGCGGTAGGAGGAGAAGTCATTTTGCTCCTTCAGCCAAGGGAAGGAGGAATAAAGCTCCTTCTCGGTGCTGTCTTTGGTCAAAAGCACGAGGACGATTTTCTTAGGGTCGAGATTTTCCTGGACCAAAGTCACCTCAAATCCCCCTTCGGACAAAGCGAGGGCGATTTTCTCCGCGATGGGGCGGTCTTTTTGGATAAAAGCAAGCTGCAGGGGTTCCATGGGGCCATTTTAGCAAGAAGCAGGGGAAAAGGGAGGGTGCAACAAAGTTATAAATTATTAACAAAAAGTGTTGCAAGCCTAGTTAAGATGTATAAACTTATGCTTGGTTAACAACCAGGTACCAACGTTATGCCATTGCTATTCGCACCAAAAGACACAGACCTCCGAATCCTCTCCGTGAGAGGGGAAGCCAAAGTGAACAAACACCTCGCCTCTTTAGGCATCGTGGAAGGCGGACTCATCCGCCTGCTCGACGACGCCAACGGGGCGGCGATTTGCCTTGTGAAAGAATCCCGGCTCGGACTGGACCACAAAGTCTCCATGTCCATCATGGTCGCGGTAGCGTAAGGAAAGGAAATCATCCTATGACTCTCAACGAACTGCCCGTTGGCTCTTCTTGCTTGGTCAAGAAAATCAGCGGGGAAGGGAAGATCCGTCGGCGCATCTTCGACATGGGCATCACGCCCGGGGCGGAGATCTACCTGCGGAAGAAAGCCCCCTTGGGCGATCCCTTGGAAGTCACTCTGCGCGGCTATGAGCTCTCGCTCCGCAAATCGGAGGCCAGCTTCGTGGAAGTGGAAGAATTGGAGGAAGGAAGCAAATGATCAAAGTCGCATTGGCCGGCAACCCCAACTGCGGGAAAACCACCCTGTTCAACTCCCTCACCGGCTCGACCGCCTATGTCGGCAACTGGCCGGGGGTCACCGTTGAAAAGCGCAGCGGGACCTTCTATTTCAAAGGGAAGAAAGGCAAAGACGAAGGGATCGAAGTCATCGACCTCCCCGGCATCTACTCCCTCTCTCCGTACACCCCCGAAGAAGTCATCTCTCGGAACTTCATCCTCAACGAAAAGCCCGACGTCGTCATCAACGTCCTCGACGGGACCAACTTGGAACGCAACCTCTACATGACCACCCAGATCCTGGAGATGGACGTGCCGGTGGTGGTGGCGATCAACATGATGGACACCGTCGCCGAAAACGGGCAGAGCATCGATTTGCAAGGCCTCTCCAAAGCCTTGGGCGTCCCCGTCCTTGGCATCTCCGCCCTTCGCGAGAAAGGCCTTGAGGATTTGATGAAAGCGGCCCAAAAAGCCAGCAAATCCCCACGCAAAGGCACTTCGGTCTTGAAGCAAGACGAAATCTTGAGCCAAGCCAAAGCCCTTTATGAGGAAAGCGGTGTCTCCTCGCCCTTGTTCCACGCCACCAAGGCCCTGGAAAAGGACGAAATCGAGGAGAAAGAGCACGCGGAAGAATTCAAGAAAGTCGCTGCCCTCTGCGAAAAGGAAGGCAAAGACTACGAAGCGGAAATCGCCGATGCGCGCTACCAATACCTCACCCCGCTGTGTGAGAAGATCGTCACCGGCGCGGTGAAGCAAGAGAAGGAAAAGCTTTCCCTCTCCGACCGCATCGACAAGGTCCTCACCAACCGCTGGGCGGCCTTCCCGATCATGATCGTCATCCTCTTCCTCATCTTCCACTTTACCTTCGCGGGCGACCTGTTCTACCTCGGCGCGATGGGAGTGCCCTTTGGGGAAGGATACCAAGGTTATTTGACCCTGAACGTCGGTGGGGAGGAGTTCCGCCCCTTCGCCGGATTGTTCTGGAGCGAGGACGGGATCAATTCGATCGGCGAATTCTTCCACGTCTTGGCCGGCGACAACGAAACCGGGATCCTGGGCCTCATCGGCCTGGGCTTCAAAGAGCTATTGATCGTCTGGAATTCCCCCGACTGGGTCATCGGATTCCTCTATGACGGGGTCTACGCCGGCGTATCCGCCGTTTTGGGCTTCGTCCCGCAGATCCTTATCCTCTTCGGCTTCTTCGCCATCTTGGAAGATTCCGGCTACATGGCCCGAATCGCCTTCGTCCTCGATCGTCTGTTCCGGCGCTTCGGCGTCTCCGGGAGGGCCTTCCTCCCGATGGTCATGGGATTCGGCTGCGGCGTCCCGGCCATGATCAATACCCGCACCCTCGTCTCCGACAAAGAAAGGGTTAAGACCATCCGCGTCATCCCCTTCTTCACCTGCGGGGCGAAAGCGGAGTTCCTCACCCTCATCGCCGCGGCCGTCGCCTCGGCGGTTGGGTTCGACCAAGGCCTCTTCACCTTCTTGATTTACGTCTTCGGCGTCGTGGTCGCGATCGCTTCGGTCATCTTGATGAACCACACGACCCTCCGCGAGAAAGTTCCGCCCTTCATCATGGAATTGCCGGCTTACCATTTGCCGCAGCCGAAGTCGCTCCTCCTCCACCTTTGGGACAAAGGGAAGCACTTCATCCAAAAGGCCTTCACCATCATCCTCGTCTCCACGATCGTCGTTTGGTTCTTCGCCAACTTCACCTGGGACTGGACCTTCATTCCGAGCGCTGATCCTTCCTTGGGCCTCACCGAAAAGGATTCCATCCTCGCCAACATCGGCATGCTGATCGCCCCGATCTTCACCCCGATGGGATTCGGCGTCCAAATCCAGAACAGCTGGATCTTCTCCGTCGCCTCCATCCAAGGCATCGTCGCCAAGGAAAGCGTCACCTCGACCGTCTCGGGCCTTGCCGACGTCATCGGCGTCAAAGGCTTCTCCGGCGTCGTCGCCGCTTCCTTCGAGGGCCATTCCTCCCTCGACATCGCCGCTGCCTTGTCCGCCTTCGCCGTGTTCAACATGACGACCATTCCTTGCTTCGCTTCCGTCGCTACGGCCAAAGGCGAGCTTGGGAAAGGCAAATACTACATCGGCACCGTCTTCTTCTGGCTCATCTGCTCCTACCTCATGGGATGCCTCACCTACGTGACCATCCGTTGGGTGTGGACCCTTGCCATCAGCTTGCCGGTCATCGCCTTGCTCTTCGTCCTCGCCTTCTTCTATTCCAATTGGAAAGGGAAGAAAGAGGCCGCTGCACAGAAGGAGTGATCGAATATGAGCTGGATTGAGATAGTCGTCATCGTCCTCACTTCCGCCTACCTCCTTGCCATGCTCGGGCTTTACCTCTATCGGAAAGCCCATCACCTGCCCATCAATCCCTGTGACGACGCCCCCGGACCGAAATTGGTCGAGGCCTTCTACAAGGAAAAGAGAAAGCAGGAAAGGAAAGCCAAGAAGGAAGCGAGGAAAGCCTAGTTCCTTCTAGGAAACCATGTGTTGATCGGTTAGCCACCGTTCAATAAATCTCCAAAAACCAGGAGAACCCCTCCCCGAAAGGCGAGGGGTTTTCTTGTTGCGGGGGACTGGCTCGAAATGCGCATGCCTTAGACGGATGCGGAAGGATGGCGCTCTTCCTTGCTGCGCGAAATATGTTCTTTTAGGGGGGTGTCCGCTTGATTTGCTTCCGCTTGCAATCGCAAAATTGATTTCGATGTCGTTTCTTTCTTTGGCCACGGCGTCTAAAAGCAAAGCTCTTTCCCTTTAAAATTGAGAGTGACAATATTTATGTGTAATTGACGCCTTTATAGGCTTGCTTGCCTAGCTAGGCAAGCAAAAAGCCGCCCCGCCCTCTATAATTTGTTTGCTTAAGACGAATTAGAAAGGAGCCAAGCGACCATGTCTATTATACA
>JBNMGG010000060.1:0-3591 GCA_050872145.1 Candidatus Alloenteromonas sp.
ACCCATTACTTCCAAACTCACCCCACCCCGCTTTTCAAAGAATAAAGCCATGGACGAATTGGATTCTTTCTACGCGCACGCAAAGGACCTCGCTGGGGCTTGCGTGTGGAACGATTATCTGACCTGCACTTCCTTTTTGGGCTTCTCCCTCCAAAGCGCCTTCGCCAATAAATTGGCTTCCGATGGGCGTTCTTTGTCCCGGCCTTTCGGCGCGGAAGGTTTCTTCTATGGCGGGTACCCCGAAGCCGAAAGGAAAATCCTCGTCTTCCTGCCCTCCTATTTGGGTCAAGAGGACGTCCTTGCTTCGGAAGAGGGGGATTTGCAGCCTCTTTCCTGCTTGCACATCGCCCCGAAAAGCGAGAAGTTCGCTTCCAAAATGGGGCACCGCGACTATTTGGGCGCCTTGCTTGGGCTAGGCATCGAAAGAGAGAGGATCGGGGACATCTTAGTTGGGGAAAACGATGCCTACGTCTACGTCAAAAAGGAAAACGCGGACTTCATCGTTTCCTCTTTGAAGGAAGTCGGGAGGAATAAGGTCATCGTGCAGAAAGCGGGTTTGCTTTCCTGCCCCTACCGCCCGGAGATGGAGGAGCGTTCCTTTTCGGTGACCTCCCCGCGTCTAGACGCGATTCTATCCGGGGCGTTCCACCTTTCCCGAGAACAGGCGAAAGAAGAAATCGAGGCCGGGAACGTTTTCTGCACTTCCGCCCCGAGCCGGGTCGACGCTCATCCGAAGACGGGCGAGCACATCAGTTTGAGGGGAAAGGGGAAATTCCTTTACCTTGGGGAAGCGGGGACTTCGAAAAAGGGAAAGGCCATCGTCCGAATCAAGATTCCAAAATAAGAGGGACGTCGATTATTTTTCAAATCCTTTGGCGACGCCTTCCAATAGTTTGCGGATCGGCAGATGCTGGGGGCAGACCCGTTCGCATTTTCCGCACTTGAGGCAATCGGAGGCTTTCCTTCCGGGGGAAGTGAGCACAACGTTGTAATAGTAGTCCGCGTTCCAATCATGGTGGATTTGTTTGGAATTCATGGTCGCGAACAAGTCGGGGATCGCAATGTGCTTGGGGCAGCCATCGGCGCAATAGCGGCAACCCGTGCACGGGATCAAGTTCATCTTTTTGAACACGGCGCGGACTTTGCCCACCGCTTCCATTTCCTGTTCGCTGAGGGGCTTGAAGTCCTTCATGAAGGAAATGTTGTCCTCCATTTGGGCGAGATTGCTCCTGCCGGAGAGAACCATCATCATCCCAGGGAACCCGGCGGCAAAGCGAAGGGCGAAGCTAGCGGGGCTTCCCCCATGGAGATCCTCAAGGATCTTTTGGGCCTCTTCGGGAAGGTTCACTAAATTCCCTCCTTTGACCGGTTCCATGACGATGATGGGTTTGTTGTGCTACGGCAGACTTCGTAGCAGCCTTTGCTAGCCACCGCGGGGTCCTCGTAATCGAGGTAGTTGAATTGAATCTGCACCACTTCAACCTCAGGATGCTCCGTGAGGATCTGGTCCAGGAATTCTGGGCGGTCGTGGAAGGAAATGCCCACGTGGCGGATCTTTCCTTCTTTCTTCAATTGAAAGGCCGTCTCATAGGCGTGGCAAGTTTGGAAATGGGGGTAATTGATTTTCCCTTGGGCGTGCATGAGATAGAAATCGAAATAGCTCACCCCGCAGGCGTCGAGCTGAGATTGGAATAAGGGACGGATGTCCTCTTCCTTTTGGAAGAAATTCGCGGTCAATTTATCCGTGAGAACGTAATCTTCCCTTTTGTAACGGGAAGTCAAACAATGCTTCAAGGCGATTTCGCTTTTGCCTTGGAGATAGCCATGGGCTGTGTCGAAGTAATTGAACCCCGCCTTCAAAAAGGCATCCACCATCGCTTTGGTTTCCTCTTCGTCCACCTCATTGCCTTTCATGGGAAGGCGCATGAATCCGAACCCGAAGTTCTTTTTGATTTTGTCCATTTCTCGTTACTCCCTCGCGACAAGTTTAAAACAAATGGCCCCGAGAATTCAGGGCCATTCGAATGATTTTGCCAAAAGGGTCAGAATTGGACGCTTTGCTTATTGCTGACGGGGGCGGAGATGGTGATTGCGCTGCTAGAAAAGATAAAAGTGCAATTTTGGATGAGAGCGACCGCGGCGGATTCCCCATTGATTTGCCGGAAGGAGAGAGATTTGGCGACGCCGTCCATCCGGTGCCGGATTTGGTCGGTCACCGAGTGAAGCGTGAGGCCATAAACCCGGATTTCCGGGTCGGTGATCTCGATTCGCGTCACGGAGGTGTCGTCGAGAACGTCGGGATAGCCCGTCAAAAGATAAGTGACGTGCACATCCGGAGCCATTGCCATGCCTTCTTTTTCAACGGCTTTGTAGCGGGGATCCAAATATTGACTCGCGCCGGACCAACCCGGCAAATAGGTGCACCCCCGCTCTTCCATTTCCTCAGAGTTCGTTTGCTGAGTGATCCAAAAAGCGAGGTCGGTGTTGTCCGGCCGGGTTAATCGGGTGGCGGAATCGCCACACCCCGTCAAAGAGCCCAAAACGGCAAAGAAAGAAGCAACGGACAAGATTCTTTTTCTTGCATTCATAGACCCATCTTACCAAAAAAGGGAAGAGTGGAAAAATTCTTTGCCGCGTTGCCTGGGACGGAGAAGCTTTACAGTTCAATCCAAAACCGCTTCACTTTCACGTCTTCTTCCGGATCGAACAGGGCGTTTTCAAACACGCCGCCGTTCTTCAAAATCGTTTTTTCGGAAGCGATATTGTCTTCATCGCAAATGCAGAGAACCCTGAAAAAGCCAAGTTCTTTCGCTTTTTGCAGGCCTTTTGCAAGGATCGCGGTCGCATAACCTTTTTTCCTCTGGCTGGGGCGGACCGCATAGCCGATATGGCCGCCAAAATGCAAAAGATAGTCGGTCAATTCGAACTTGAGGCTATAGACGCCGATCAGTTTCTCTTCGTCGTAGCAAAGATAGAAGTTCTCCCTCACGTAAGCCTCGGGAAGGTTTGTGCCCGCTTGTCGGTTTCTCATTTCTTCAAGCCACGCCTCATAATGGTCGGAGTTCCGTTTCCCGATGCATTCGCTGCCGGCCATTTCGATTTCGCGGTAGAAATCCAAGACGTCTTCTTTGTTCTTTTCGCTAGGGAAAATCAGCTTTACGTTCATCGTTTTCTCTTTCGGAGGAATGCTATTCCAAAATCGGCTTTTTGCCTATCGTCAGCACCAAATATGAACTTTTTCGAGTTTCGGATTCTTTTCTCGGGAACAAGAAGAAAAAAGGTTTGGCGTTCGATGGCCAAACCTAGGGGTCGAGTATGGTCGGGACGACCAGATTCGAACTGGTGGTCTTCTGCTCCCAAAGCAGACGCGATAACCAAGCTACGCTACGTCCCGAGCGCCCCATATTGTCCCCGCAAAGGGAGCGATTTTCAAGAGGCCTTCTTGCTTTTGTGTAGTTATGACGTGATTTGTTTCTAGGCAATTATGACGTGATTTGTTTCTACCCACCCATCCCCCATGGGGGATCCGATTATCCCGTAATTTGTTTCCACCTAATTCCCTCGATGGGATGATTCGGCTGGAGGAAGCAA
>JBNMGG010000019.1:0-28570 GCA_050872145.1 Candidatus Alloenteromonas sp.
GACAGTTACACTAAGTATGTGTTTTTGAGAAAAATCAGCAGGACATCAATGGGCCCCTAGGGGCCAGCGCCTCTTATGGCGCAAAAAAGCCGCGTCCCCTTATAATCATTCCGCTACAAACAACGAAAGGAAAACGCGGCATGTCTATTTTATCATTAATCAAGGAGAAGAGGCCCGAGGATTTGGGCAATATGCTCATCTCGACTTTGGACGACTTCGTCAAGGAGAAGATCGAGGAGGCGGTAAACGACCTCCTGGACGGCGAGATCGAGGATTTCCTGACCGACGCGCTCAGGGACGAGACCCTCGACGTCAGGAACGGCTATTACAAACGCCATCTGAAGACGAAGTTCGGCTCGATCGAGGTGAAGGTCCCGAGGGACAGGCTCAATTACTTTGAGACCAAGATCATCAAACCGTACAAGCAAACCTGCGAAGACGTCGAATTCATCGTACAATCGCTTTACCTCAAGGGCATGTCCCAGAACGAGATAGTCGATTACCTCGACAAGACGATCGGCCTGTCGATGTCCCGCGAGACCATAGGAAGAACCGTCAGGAAGATACTTTCCACCGCGCTCGAATTCAAAAAGCGCAGGCTTCCTAAATGCGTGGTCATCTTCATGGACGGCACCTACGTTCCGCTTAAGCGGAAATACGCGAGGATAGGCGGGTGCGTCACCGACGAATGCGTTGAGGTCGTCATGGGGGTCACCGCTTCCGGTCATAAGGAGATACTGGATTTCGTCACCGTCCCGAACGAGGGCGCGCATTCCTGGAAAGACTTCCTTTTTGAGCTTAAGGAAAGGGGCGTCGGAGACCCTAAGATCTTCGTCACGGACGGTCTCCAAGGGATGCCGGAAGCAATCGCCGCCGCCTTTCCAAACGCCGTTCATCAAAGATGCCTCGTCCATGTGCAAAGAAACATCGCGCAAGCCGTCAGGGTCAAAGACCGAACCGAAATCTGCGGCGATTTCCGCGAGGTCTACACCCAAGAAACGGAGGCCGAAACCAAGGCGAAGTTCGACGAATTCACCAAGAAATGGGGAATCACGTATCCGCACCTGATCAGAAAGGTCATGGAAGCGCAGGGGCTGTTCACGTATCTGGGTTTTCCGAAGGCGATGTGGCAGTCGATACGGACGAGCAACGCGATAGAGTCGTTCAACTCGGATCTGCAGCGCTACTCGAACCATAGGATTCTGTTCAACAGCGAGGCGAATCAGATGATCGTCCTCACCAGCTGCATCGCCGATTACAACAACACCTGCAAAAAGAAGAAGGAGAAATACATTCAGGAATTGACGGAAGAGGAAAGGGCAACATTGGGCTTCGATATTTTGTAGAGGCCAAAGGTGGACGCGGAATCAAAAACACAAACTTTCTTGCAAGTCTCGCATAGTAAAGGAAGCGGTGGCCCTTTTTGATGGGCTTGGGAAGGGAGTCGAAGCATTCGTCGGTGTATCCGGGATAGACTTCGCTAGACTCCCCTCCGCTTTGCCCGCCGGCGAAATCTAGGGCGAGGTTGCAGCGGAAGCGGGAGAAAAGAGCGTGGACGTTCATGTCCGATTTGACGCAGGAGAAATCCTCTTTCCAACTGACGAAGCGGAAATCCCCGCAGTCCTCAACCGTATCCGGCGGGATCGCCGCGGATAGGTATTTGACTTTGGAATGGCCGAGGGGTTCCCCCTCGTATCCTAGAAAGTTCACCTGAAAGGTTTTCTTGGAAAAGAAAGCACTCAGGGCCAAATCCCGTTCGATGGGGGTCTCGCGCTCGTCGAAGTCGCGGTCATCGAGCTTCAAACCGAGGTAATCGTAATAAGGGGATTTGGGGCTGAAATCGCCTAGCATCTCTCCTTTTCCGATTTCGTAATGGTATTGCAGCGATTGGATTTCGCTTCCATCTTCCACGTCATACCCTTGGATGGAAACGCGGAAGGTTTTCTTGCGGGGCGGATTCACCGTGGATGTGGAGTCTTCCGGATGGCTGGAATAGAGTCGGGATAAAGAAACCGGGATGAGGATGCAGGCAGCGATCGCAAGGGAAGCGCAAACGGAAAGCAAAGGGAGCCTCCATCGTTTTCGGCGGGCGAGAGGTTCGGGGCCCGGCTCTTCCCTCCCAAAATACAAATCGACGGGGCGGCATTCCAAATTCTTTGCAAGAATCAAAAACTCTCCAACGGATGGAAGCGATTCCCCGTTGCACCATTTCCCAATGCGGGCGGTCGAAACGGATAAGGCGCCTGCGACTTGGCGGATGAGCTTTTCATTTTGGTCGAGCTTCCCTTTCAAAAAGGAGGAGAAGGCATCTTGGTCGAATTTCTCGTTCCGATATCCCGTGATCTTTTTAGGATCCATCGCGAAGAAGGATTCCGTGGATAGATTCAGAACATTGCAAAAGGAATCAACCAAGCTGAGATCAATCTTGACGATGCCCTTTTCGTAGCGGGAAATCGCCTGAGGCGTGCATCCGACGACGCGGCCGACACCGGAAAGAGACAGCCCAAGCTGCTTCCTGCGATTTGACAAGAACGATCCGATGTCCATTAGTCAAATTATAAGGCAAATTATTTGTCGCTGCTAAAAACTCAAATTTCGAAAAGGGTGGAAGACAAAAAGTCCGAAGTCTTCGCGCTTTTGTGTGACTAGATTTTGAACTTGGTCACAAGAAAATGTCGCGTCGCCTTTTCTTTAGTTGTTTTGTTTTTACCATTTGGTTTTAAAAAAACGGGGCAAAATGCCCCGAAATTTCTTAAAAAAACGGGGCAGTTTGGTATACTTATTAGGAAAAGGGATAAGCAAATGAAGCGGAATATAGACGAAAAGATTAATAAATGGTTGAAAAGCAGCCCGAAGAAAGCATTGCTGCTTTATGGGGCTCGGCAGGTGGGGAAAACCTATGCTGTTCGAAAATTGCTGAACAATAATCATGTGAATTATTTCGAGATTAATTTTTTCGAAAATCCAGATTTTCTCCAAACAATTCGGCAATGCTCTACGGCTCAAGAGACCGTAAGGACAATCGAACTTTTGTCTCCAGCCCCTTTAGTGAAAGGCGAAAGCGTCATCTTTTTTGACGAAGTGCAGCTTTTTCCAGAAATTATCACGGCAATCAAATTCCTCGTTGAGGAAGGGTCTTATCGGTATGTTCTTTCCGGATCTTTGCTGGGGGTTGAATTGAACGGGTTGAGATCTATGCCCGTTGGGTATGTCGAAATGATGCGTGTTTACCCGATGAACTTCTATGAATTTTCCCTTGCTCTAGGAGTTCAAGAAAAGACGTGGGATTATTTGCGTTCATGTTTCCACTCCAAAACCAAGGTTCTGGATAACATTCACAAAGACATGATGCGGGTTTTCTCCGTCTATCTTGTTGTTGGCGGGATGCCCGATGCGGTGAATCGCTTCCTTGCAACCAGCAATTTAAACGATGTTTATGAACTGCAGCAAAACTTGATTAACCAGTACAAAGTCGACTTTTCAAAATACGAGGCCCAGGACCGCAAACTGAGGCTTATTTCCATATATGACGACATCCCCTCGCAGTTAAATAAGCAGGATCGTCGCTTTAAATTTGTCTATCTCAACAAAGAGCTGAAATTCGATCGCTATGAAAACAGCTTCTTATGGCTAAAGGATGCGGGGGTTGCTTTGCCGGTTTACGTTGCCAAAGCAGCGGAAATGCCCCTTGAAGTGTCAAAGGCAAAAAACATATTCAAACTGTTCTTGTCCGATGTTGGATTACTGTCCTCTGCCTTCCCCCTTGTCGTTCGTCAGGCCATCGCGCTGCGGAAGGAAGCTCCGAAAATCAACAAAGGGTCTCTTTATGAAAACTACGTTGCGGAAGAATTAAACAGCAACGGATTGATTCCTTATTATTTTAAGAATCAGAAAATCGGCGAGATTGATTTCTTGGTTGAGTGTGAGAATGACCTTTTGGCGTTGGAAATCAAATCGGGGGAAGATTACAAGGACCACAACGCGTTGGATAATCTCATAAACGAAAGAAAGGATTGTCTTAAATATTTCACTTTCAGCGATTTCAACGTCGAAGAAGATGGCCCAATCACCAATTATCCAATTTACATGGTGACCTTCCTCCGAAAGCCCGAAATCGAGGACGGAAGAATAAAGGTGGACCTCGGTTCCCTTTAAGGCAAAAGTTAAATAATCGAAAGCAATCGCTACCCAACGCTTTTGCCGATACCGAAGTTTATTGAGCGGAATGCAAGCGGGCTTTCTTTTAAAGGGTTTTCGTTAATCCTTATAACTAACCTGAACGATGATGTCCTGGTTATGGTCCCCAAAGCCTTTTCCGAAAAGGTTGATACCCCCCACGTAATGCGAATTGGGCTTCACGCCGAAACGGAGGGAAAAGAAAGGGGAAGCAAGCAAATCCAATTCGCCGATTTTCACGTCAGATACGAGCTCGTTGTCGATCCAGGTTCCCTCTTCGTCGACGCGGATTTTGACTAACATCCCATATTGGGTAGATTGGGGCGGATACCAATCGGGATTGAGCAGGCCCCTTCGATCCCCATAGTCCCCCATGGATAAATAGGTGCAGATCTCTTTGCCATTCACCCAGAAGGTGATGTCGCTTTTCCAAGTGTTGTTGTAGTTGGGGCATTCCGAGCAGATTTCCAGAGAGAAGGTCAGACTTTGGATTTGCTTGGAGGCGAAAGCGGCGGTGGGAACGCGGTACTCCACCCATCCTTTGATAAAGGAAAAGAGCTTGGCCTCGCTTCGACGCGGGGAATAGAAAGGAAGGGTGGAATCAACTTCCCCAATCTGCCCGTTCCGTCCGTTCATGATGCAGGGCGGGGTGATGTCGAAGTCGAAGTAGGAGCCGATAGGAAGCTCGGTGGAATAGAGGCTTTTCTTGGTAATCGCGTTTTGGGAGAAGGAGATGTAAATGTTCTCGCAGGACTGGGAGATATTCTTCTCATTCCCCCTTTTATTGGGGCTGGACACCATGTTGATGAGCTTCGCATCCTTGAGGATCTTCAAATGGAAGGACATCGTGGACAAAGCGACGTTGGTCAAGGAGGCGAGCTCAAGGGCCGAATAGGACTTCACGGTCAACAAGCGCAGAATCTTCCGCCGGATCGAGGACGATAAAGCGTCCCCGATTTTCTCGAGCATGTCGTCGTCCTTCAGGTTGCAATAAATGTCTCGCATGGGGAAAACCTCCCATTTCTTCGAAATGATAACACTAAAAATACATAGAACGAAATTCGAAAAAATTCGAAGTGAAAAAAGCCATTCGGAATTTCAAAAGAAAGCGGTTACAAGTTCGATGGGGCAATTCTATGATTGAGAAAAGGAGGGATTTTCCATTCCATGAAAAAATCCTTGAAGAAACTGTTCATCATCCCCCTCGCGGCTAGCTTCTTAGTCTCCTGCGGAACCAACAACCCCTCGACCTCGAGCTCTGAGGTCCGCAGCGAAACCAGTGCCGCCCCCTCAACCTCGGAGACCACGTCTGAGGGAACTTCCGAAGTCACCTCCGAACTCACTTCTGAAATCGCTTCTTCGGAAAGCCAAACCACCTCAGAGTCGCAGGAACCTGAAGTGATCCACGTCGCTAGCGTTTCCCTCAGCGAAACCTCTTTGAGCCTCCACATCGGCGAGAGCAAAGAGCTCACCGCCTCCGTGCTTCCCGACAATGCGGATGACAAGCGGGTCACCTGGTCCAGCGACAATGAAGAAGTCGCCACCGTCGAAAATGGCAAAGTCACCGCCAAGCAGGCCGGCAAAGCCAAAATCACCGCCACCTCCGTCGACGGCGGGAAAAATGCGACCTGCGACGTCGAGGTCCTCGAAGACGTCATCACCTTCGCCATCCGCGAAGGGACCGGCAACGTCTCCACCAAGACCGCCAACATCAACTTCGACAAGAACAAAGATGACCGTGTCCAGCTCGACATCACCAAAAACGGAGAGGAGTGGTTCGACGCGGAAGTGACCACCTCCATCGTCGGCGATGAGGGCATCATCGATTCGATCGAAGAAGTCGAAGAAGTCGACAACGCCTTCGACGTCATCTTCTCTGGTAAAACCGGCACGGCCACCGTCAACTTCGCTTTGAAGGACAAAGCGGATGCGGGCGTGGTCTCGGTCACCTATAACATCTCCGAATTCTTCCTCAATCAGACCATCGTCCGTGGGGCAGTGGAAGAAAAGGACAATAAGATCACCTTCGACGGCAGTGCCCAGCACACCGCGGTCGTGAAGAAAGCGGACACCAACTGGGTTTTGAAAGCCACCCTCGACATCACCAAATACAGCGGCCAGGAATCCGTTGGCCTTGGCAGCTTCGTGGACAACGGGGACACCGCTTTGTGGTTCGGCCTCCGCAACAATGACGGCGTCGCCGACCAATACGCGGGCCTTTATGTCTTCGACTTCCTCGCTGGTTGGAACGTCAGGCGCTTCGAAGCTCCGATGCCGGAAGCCTATAAGAAAGCCGCCTTCAGCGAAACCGAAGATGGATCCGCCATCACCGTGGACTTCGAAATCATCCGCAAAGGGCTTGAATACTACTACAACATCGGCGGATACCACGGAACCTATACTTCCTCTTATTCTGCCGCCACCTACGCGGGCTTCTTCAGCCAGCAGAAGCCGGTTGGAATCACCAACTACTCGGTCGCTTACGGGGAAGAAGCCGCTGTCGCCGCGATCGGAGACAACTATGGCGACGACGCCAAGCTCGATGCCGGGTGCTTCCTTGACGCCAATGTGAACGAGATCGTCCGCGGCGAATCCCGTACCTTCTCCGTCAGCACGGCTCCGTCCTATTCCAAAGAGGGCTATGTGCTAGAAGCCGATTCGACCTACGCTGAGCACGTGACCATCGATGGGCTCAAGGTTTCCGTCAAGGACACCGCTCCCAAAGGCGAGATGGTCCTCACCCTGAAGAGCGCTTCTGGCAAATTCCTCGATAAGATCACCCTCCCGGTGGAAGAAGAGAGCAGCGAGAAGAGCAACGATCAATTGACCGTCAAAGGCGGGGTCGTCCTCAACGATGACGGCTCCATCGTCTTCCCCGAGAGCAAGATGGGCGTCAACGGGGTCGGTGACGAAGGGCAATACAACTCCATTGATTACGGCGCGACCTTGAAGGAAAAGGTCATCGGCGGCGACTTCAGCATCGAATTCGACGTCTCCGATTACAAGACCAACGTCCAATATCCGAAGCTCATGGTTTCCTTGGGCGGGAAGAAGAGTCAATTCTACATCGCCTACGGCTATGGCGGAGGAAGCGCCTCCCGCATTGAGACCTTCACCCGTTCCACCCAGGACTACAACGGTGGTTGGAACAACACGGTGGACTTCCCCTCCTTCGACAGGAACGCCACCCATCACTTCAAGATCGAGTCCAAGAACGGGTTCTACAACTTCTACGTTGACGGGTCCGCGGCCCTAAAGCAGCAGTGCGACGGCAGCGAGCGCAACACCATCGTCCCGGTCGGATCCTTCTATACCGCGCTTCCGGTCCGCATCTCCACCAACGGCGTCTCCGCCAAGGTCAGCAACATCAAGGTGACCAACGGCGACATCGCCGCGATGCAGGACATCTACACCTACGGCAACCGCGCCAGCAAAGTCGACGACACCTCCATCAAAGCGACCTTCCCCGCGAAAGGCGGCTGGGAAGTCCGCAAAGACCCCAAATATGGCATGTTCGAATCCAAACTCTTCGCCGGCCTCGGCGGAGCCTATAAGGTGAAGTTCGACGTCACCTTCTCCAAAGTGCTGAAAGACGGGAAGCTTGGCATTGCCTTCGGGAACGAGGACGGCGCGCACGAATTCCACATCTGCTCCTCATCCGCCTACGGAAGCAAAATCGAAAACTACCCGGGCAATTGGGGCGGACCTTCTCTCACCAACACGGTCCTCAACAACTCCTTGACCATCCCCGTCACGATCGAAAACGATGGCAACGGGACGGTTAAGCTCACCACCAAATCGGTGGATGGGGGAGACATCAACATCGTTGATAACGGCGTCTTCCCGACCTACGGCATGAACTTCTGGACCTTCAATGGGAACGCGGAAGATGCCGATGCCACGGTCACCATTTCCAATGTGGAGATCGAAAAGTAATACAATTGTCGGATAAAGGAAAAGGGGGTGGCAGCAATGCCGCCTCCTTTTGAGGGAAATAAACGATGAAAAACAACATGAAAAAAATCGCTTCCTTTGGCTTATTGCTCGTCCTTTCCGCCGGAGGGCTGCTCGCTTGCGCCCCCCAGGGCGAAGGGAAGGACACTTCGTCTCAAGAAACTTCCGTTAAGCAGAGCATCATCGATTTGCGTTCCGCCACCAACCAAAAATTGAAAGTCGGCGAGGAGATGACCATCGTCTATCTGCTCAAAGATTCGAAAAAAGAAGTGGGGTTCCGCTCCGAGAACGAAAGTGTGGCGACCGTCGACGATTTCGGCGGGGTCACCGGGGTCGGGGAAGGGGAGACCGACATCATCGTTTATGTCATCGGCGACGAATCGGATTCCGTGAAAGTCCACTTCACCGTCAAGAAATCCTTCTTCGTCTACTCCAAAGGCCTCTACAACGGGCAAGTCGATTTCTCGACCGAAGACGAGGGCTTGGTCAAAGCCAAAGGCGACCAGGTCCAGATGCTCGTCAACGAGAAAGGCCAGCAGTGGTACTTCAAAGCCCACATCAAACGCACCGGGAGCGCCAATGGGGATACGGGCGGACGCTGGGGCGTCGGCTCCTTCTTGGTCGATAAGGATCATCCCATCGGCAACAACATGTTCTGGTTCGGCTTCCGCCGCCCCGGCGGAGGAGCGGACATGGACGTCACCCCGTATTATGGCGGATGGCGTTACGCGAAGAACCTCCTCCAAAACGAAACCGACATCGACTCTTCCTTCACCTACGACGCGACCAACGGGGTCGATGTGGAGATCATCCGCAGCGGCAAAATGCATTATTTCACCTGGACCACGGAAGTCGCGGGCCACGAAAAGGTGAAGATGGGGTATTCGGTTCCCTTCTTTGAGGATCAGGATACCTATCCGGGCGTCTATTCCCAGAACCAGCTTTTGGACGTCACCGACTTCTCTTCCAGCAGCGATCCTTCTTTCATCAACGAAAAGCTCGATGAGTTCCAGAAGGCCGAATCGCTGGACATCAACTGCATCGACAATCGCCTCATCAACGGGAAGATTTACCAGCTCTCCAGCACCGTCTTGCCCGAGGTCACCCCGAACAAATCCGTTTCCTACTCGCTTACGAAGGAAGTTTCGGGCGTGTCTTTGACCGAAGACGGGTCGCTTGCCATTGAGAAAGGCTTCACCGGAGAGTTCCGCGTGACCGCCTTCGCCAAAAACAATCCGCTCGCCAAGCAAACGAAGAAATTCCAAGCCATCGATGAACCCGCCAAAGGGGACGATTACATCAATGAAGGCATGGTGAAGCTGGACAGGGGAAGCAAGGCCTCCGGACGCTCTATCGAAGTGGCTTCCGGGAACAACTACGTTCCTTTGAACGCGAAAGGCTCCTCTTGGGTCGCTTCGATCCAGGTCAGCGGGCTGGACGGCCAGAAAGAAGGAACCCTTGGCATCCTTTCCGCCCAAGACGGCTACATGGATTATTTCCAGAACGCCTTCTCCTATGACCTTTCTTCCAACGCCAGGAACCTCCTCAGCAAGAGGCTCGGCGAAGAATCCTACAGCATGGCTTACGCTAGAGCTGCCTCCGCCCTTGCGGGGAAGACCTACGAGATGACCGTGATCAAGCAGGGCGATAAGCAATACGTCGCCGTGGATGGGAAACTGCTTGGCGTCTATGATGCCCCTCTTGGCGAGACCACTCCGGTCGTCTTCGCTAACGGCGTCCCCGCCAAAATCACCGTCGCCAATCTGAAAGTGGGGGAGGAAGAAGCCTCTTCCGCCCTCAAAGCCCATCGCTTCTTCACCGGCGGAAACGTGGAAAAGAGCGGCGATGTCTACGACTTAGCGGCCATGGACTTCTCCGGGAGCGACATGAACTGGCCTCCGGTGAATGGATTCGCCAACGGCGTCAAGGTCAAAGAAGTCATGGAGGGGGACTTCGACGTTTCCTTCCGCCTCAGCAACCTCTCCCCGCTGGAATCCGGCGGAAAGCTCGACGGCAAAGTCCTGGTTTATTTGGACTCCTCCAACCCCACCTGCTCTCTGCAGTTGGTCATCAAGGGCACCAAAGACAATCCGACCTATGCCCTCTGCCCCAACTACGACGACGCGACCTGGCAGGAATACTCCCTAAGCGGGTATGGCATCGACTTCAGCAAAGAGGTTGAGGTGAAGATCGAAAAGCGCGAAGAGGGCTGCAAAGTCTATTTCAACGGCGTCTCCGTCCTCGAAGGCTCGCCCGCTTTGGCCAATAACGGCGACTGGGACGTCAGCCGTCCCATGATTCCGGGCATCGGCACTTTCCGCTGCGGGGCGCGGTTGACCGATCCGAAGATTGAGATGGCGAAAGGGGAATGAGCATGAAAAAGAACCTTTTCTTCCTATTGCCTCTTTCCCTCGCCCTTTTCTCCTGCACTCAGCCCGAGCCCTCTTCGTCCAGCAAATCCCAATATCCCGAAGTCGAGCTCAGCTACAAGAACTACAGCGAGAAAAAAGGCGCGGACCAAAAGTTCAACAACAACCTTTTCTACCGCAACGACCTCGAACTCGACATGGGTGACCCCATGATGGTCTATGACGACGAAACCGGTTATTTCTACGCCTATGGCACCCGCGGGACCACGACCTTCCATTGCTTCCGCAGCAAAACGCTGAGCAACTGGGAAAGGATGGACGATTGCTTCGTCCCCGAATCCAACTCCTGGAGCAAAACCAACCTTTGGGCCCCCGATATCCACAAGATCAACGGGAAGTGGTACCTCTACTACACGGGCGAGTTCCACAACAACGGCAAATCCAACTGCCAAATCGGCGTTGCCATCGCCGATAAGCCCTATGGCCCCTATAAGCAGGTCAATGGGGACGATGGAACCTTGGCGACGACTCCCTTCACGATGCGGGAAAGCGAACGAAAGTACTGCACCGTCTTGGATCAAACCGTCTTCGTGGACGACGACGGGCAGATGTACATGTACTTCTCCTACGACATGAACAAATGCCGCAGCCAGGATTACGCCGGCTACCCGGTTCAGGAAATCTGGGGCGTCAAAATGACATCCCCGACCTCTTGGGACCTCTCCACCTTGGCCCGTTTGATGTCGCCGGGGCTTCAGAAACTCTCCGACAAGGAACGCACCGTGGAATGGGAAACCTGGTCCACTTCCTTCTCCGGGGACATGGAATGCCTCGAAGGCCCCTATATGATCAAAAGGAACGGCAAGTACCTCTTGACCTACGTGGCCAACTCCTACGTCGACACGACCTACGCGGTTGGCTACGCCGTCTCCTCCAGCCCCTTGGGGGAGTACGTCAAACCCAATTCCTACCCGTTGGAGAACATGCTCCTCGGCGTCCCCGGGAACGATGGCAGCTACGCCAACACGCGCTACCTCGGCTTCCAAACCGGGACTGGCCATGCTTCGGTTTGCCAAGTCGGCGATGAGTTCATGTTCGCCTACCACGCCCACCATAACCGCAAGAAGTGGAAAGAAGACGGGGATGAATATCGTTCCCTCGCCTACGATTACCTCTACTTCAAAGAGGACGGCACCCCCTATACCTGCGGCCCGACCTGGTCCATCAACCGCCTGCCCGAGAAGGTCACCGGCTACCACAACGTCGCCTTGGATCCTTCCACGAAGCTCAGCTCCGAAGGGAAGGTCAGCGGGCTTGAATACCTCGTCGACAACTTCTCCTTCCGCGGCCAAACCAGCTACGAAAGGGCGGAGCAGGACGTGAGGAAGGAAGCCGACTTCGAAGCAGACGCGAAGGTCAAAGTCGACCTCGGCGAGAAGAAGAACGTGAAATTCCTTTTGATTGGGAACTCTTATTCCTACGACTATAAACTCGACTTCATCGACAAAATCGAGTTTGGGGAAGGAAGAGTGGTGAAGAACGTCATGTTCAACCAAGGCTATTACCGCACCAAGCCCAACAAATGGATCTTCCCGCACAGCTGTTTCGTGGTGGAATTAGACGAAGAAGTGCAGACTGATTCGCTCACCTTCACCTTCGCTTCCAACAGCCCCTATTCCCTCAGTGAAATTGAGATTTACGCAAAATAAGGAGACTTACTCATGAAAAAAGCACAAAGTTTGATTCTATTGGCCCTCGCCGCGAGCGCCCTTACCGCCTGCGGAGGCGAAAAAGGCCCCGAGATCAGCGTGAATTCGGACGGGAAAGTCGATTTCTCGAACGTGGAGCTGAACGTCTGGTCCATCATCGGCGACCCCGACCAAACCTACCTGAATAAGGTCAACCGCGCGTTCAACGACACCTACCAAGGACAAATCAACGCCAACATCAAATCGTTCTCGACGTCCTCTTTCTACACCTCTTTGGCCAACACCATCCAAAGCGACCCGGAGACCGCCCCGGACGTCATCATCTACCACTCCGAGCGCCTCACCTCGATGATCGATAACAACATCATCCTTCCCTTGGACGACTATTTCCGTTACACCGGGATGGACTTCGACCGCGATGAGTACCTCCCCGGCGTCATCGAGGAATGCTATGGCAAAAACGGGAAGCTCTACGGGGTTCCCCTCGACGTCCACGCGGGGATTTGGTTCACCCGCAACGACATCCTGGAGAAAAACGGCTTCTCCATGCCGACCAACCTCAAAGAATTCAAAGACGTCTGCAACGGCCTCATCCGTTTGAACAACGAAGGCAAGATGTGGCACCGGGCCTACGACAAGAACAAGGACTACGCTCGCAAATGGAGCCAGACCAAGCTCGCCAACTTCGCCCCCGTCTGCATGTATAGCGGCGACAACATCGAGTCCGGCTGGATCCCCCAGACCGCCGTTTTCCAAAACGGTGGAAAGCTAACCGACGACAAGGGCCACCCCGCTTGGAACACCCAAGGTCTCCAAGACACCCTTCAAATGTTCCGCGATTGGCGGACCGGGAATGGGTACGAAGGCAAGCTCGTCGGCGAGAACCTCGATTCCCAGTCGATTTGGACCAACTTCGCCTCCGGCAACGCGGTCTTCACCTGCGAAGGCCCTTGGTGGGCTGAGGAAAGGCTCAACGAATACGAAGAACAGCTGGGCTCTTTGAAGGACGAACAAGGCAAGACCTATGAGCCCGTCGGCATCCTCAATATGAGCAAGCTCTACGCCAAGGACCCCTCCGCTTCCTACGCCAGCGACATCTACGGGGTCGGGCATTGCTTCTCCATCACCCGCACCGTCTCTTCCGACGTCAAGCGCGCCGCCGGATTGCTCTACAGCCAGTACATGACCACCCACGCGGCCGAGTACATGCAGGGCGGCCATCTCCCGGCGTCGAAGACGGTTCTCAACAGCAGGCAGTACCAAACCTCGACCTTCTACAACCGCTACCTGAAGGATTTCGGCGATCCCTCTTCCTTCAAGATGCTCGGCCGGACTCCCTATTACGAAGAAGTCTACGTCCAGCTGAAGAAGACCTACCAAGACGTCTTCTCCCCGCTTTACGACAGCACGGACGTCTCCAAAATCATTGAGGCCCGCTACCAAGAAGCCCTCAATCAGATCGCTTCGAAAGAAGGCCTATAATCCGTGGAACGGTATACCAGCGTCGAAGAATACGCGTTGCAGCGGAGCAAAAGGACCTCATTCTGGAAACGGTATGGGGCAGCGGCGTTTTTCCTGCTGCCCTATCTCTTCTTTTTCCTCCTCTTCACCGTTTATCCCCTGATTTACGGGGCGGTGATGTCGTTCATGAAGTTCAACATCGCCGACGCCTCGCAGAATCAGTGGAGGGGCTTCCAAAATTATTACAACATCCTCTTCAACCCCTCGAACAACTACTTCAAAGAGTTCTGGTGGTCCATGCGGAACACCGTCCTCTTCTCCCTCATCCTCGTCCCCGCGGGCATCATCCTGCCGCTGATCATGGCGGTGGTCATCAACTTCGAGCCGAAGGGATATAAGATCTTCCGCGCGATCATCTATCTCCCCTCCATCTTGCCCGTTACGGCGTCGGGGGTCATCTTCAGCGCCCTCTTCTCCAAGAACTTCGGCTACATCAACCAATGGACAGGGCAACTCACCGATTGGCTCGGGATGCCCAACACCGCTTGGTTCGTCATCATCTTGCTTTGCCTTTGGGGCGGATGGGGAGGCAACTTCATCATCCTCTCCGCCGGGCTTAAGAACGTGGACCGCTCCTTGCTGGAAGCGGCTTCGGTCGATGGATGCGGGACGATGAAGAAAATCGCCTCCATCACCCTTCCCGCCATCAAGCCCCAGCTGATCCTTTGCATCTTTACCACGATCATCGGCTACTTCGGGCTGTATGGGCAGGTCTACGTGCTCACTTCCGGCGGTCCCAGCCAAATGGTGGACGGGGTCAACCGCCAGATGACCCAGACGATCATGGTCTACCTCCAAGGGCTGATCACCGGGACCAACTACAACGTCTTCGGAATGGTCTCGGCGATGGGCCTGACGTTGGGGCTATTTATCGGCATCGTCACCGCGCTGCAGCTGGCCTTGACCAAAGAAAGGCCCTCGCGCAGCACGCATCGGCTTGAATACGCCCAATACATCCGCGAAAAGGAAGCGAAGGAGAAAGGAATATGAACGTCTTAAGCATCATCTTCTTGTCCGTTGGCATCCTTTTTGCCTGCTTGCTGATTTTCGACGTCGTCTTCTTCGTCTTGAAGAAGAAAAAGGCTCTGCCGGAGAATCGTTTCACCCTTTATGTGTCCCGGCGCTTCGTTCAGATCAACTGCTTTGTCTTCCTCTTCGTCTTCTGCGCCTTCTGGCTCTCTCCGCTTGTAATCGGGGTTTTGGGCTCCTTCACCAGCGAGTCCTCCTTCACCTATGAGCCGGGCCAGCTTTTCCCCGAAAGCGGATTCACCTTCGACAACTATCTGAAGCTGTTCAACAGCACCGACGTCGATGGGAGCCGCATCCCGGTGGAGCGGTGGGTTCTTAACTCCTTCATGGTCTCCATCGCGAGCACGTTCCTCTATTTGCTGATTTCCGGCTTCGCGGCTTACGCCTTCGTTTTCCTCAACTTCAAGTTCCGCGACGCGATCTTCACCGTGATCCTCTTCACGATGGTCATCCCGGGCATCGCGACCACCGCCGCCCAATATTCCAACGTCGCTCACCTCAACATCTCGCGTTCGTTGTTGGCTTTGATCCTTCCTGGCTTAGGAGGGGTAGGGGGGTTGTTCTTAATCCGCCAATTCTACTTAGGCATCCCCAAGGACCTCATCGAATCCGCACGCATGGATGGGGCGAAGAACATCACCATCTTCTTCAAAATCGTCTTCCCCTTGGCCAAAACCGTCTTCTTGGTTCAGGGGCTATTCAGCTTCATGGGTTCCTGGAACGACCTGTTCTGGCCCCAAATCGTCTTGGGCCCGAGCAAAGAGCTTTGGACCTTGCCGGTTGGAATCGCCTCCATCAGCAACACCACCCGCGGGGACACGATCGGGTTATCGCTTGCCAGCGCGATCTTCAGTGCCATCCCCATCTTCATCCTTTATCTATTCACCCAAAACAAAATCATCGAGGGCGTCGCCAATAGCGGCGTCAAACGCTAAGGAGGCCTCTTATGGAAGAGAAAGTCACGCTTTCCCAAGCAAGGAAAGAATACAAAGAGAGCAAAGGCAGGATCGTCAACGACGACGTGGACGGATTCGTCGTGCTGAAGAACATCAACAAAATCTACGACAACCACGTCCAAGCCGTCTATGATTTCAATCTTTCCATCAAGCCCCAGGAATTCATCGTCTTGGTTGGGCCTTCCGGATGCGGAAAATCCACGACTCTCCGCATGATCGCGGGCTTGGAGGAGATCTCCTCGGGCACCCTTTACATCGATAAGGTCGTCGCCAACCATCTGGAGAGCAAAGACCGCAACATCGCCATGGTCTTCCAAAGCTACGCCCTTTACCCGAACATGACGGTTTTCGACAACATCGCCTTCGGGTTGAAAATCCGCAAATTGCCCAAAGAGGAAATCAAGAAACGCGTTTTCCTCGCCGCGGACATCCTCGATTTGGGACCCTATTTGGATCGCAAACCCAAGGAGCTTTCCGGCGGGCAGATGCAAAGGGTCGCTTTGGGGCGGGCCATTGTCCGCGACGCCGATGTCTTCCTAATGGATGAGCCGCTGTCGAATTTGGACGCCAAGCTCCGCGTTCAGACCCGCAGCAAGATCGTCAAAATCCACAAATCGATCCACGCCACAACCGTCTACGTCACCCACGACCAGACCGAGGCCATGACCATGGCCGACCGCATCGTGGTCATGAACAAGGGCTTCGTCCAGCAGGTCGGGACCCCGAAGCAAATCTACAACAACCCCAAGAACCTCTTCGTCGCCACCTTCATCGGCACCCCGCCGATGAACGTCTTCGAAGCCAACCTCGCCAAGACCGAGGCTAGCAAAAACGGGGACAGCTTCTCCATCCCCGCCTCTTTGGCGGATGCTTTCTCTTCCTTCCGCAAGAAGAAGGAAGAGGAAATGAAGAACCTCGAAGCCTACTGCGACCTTTCTCGGGAGAAGGAAATCGAGGAAGAGCTGAAGCAGGGGAAGGACAAAGCCTCCGTCATCGCCAAGCTGGAGGCCCTCTCCGAAGAAAGGCCTTTGTTCGCCCCGGTTTACCGCAACGTCATCTCAATCCTGCAGGAAGAGGACGCGAAAGGGAAAATCAACGAGAAGAAGGCCATCAAGGAGATGCAGGAAGTCCGCTACACCTTGGAAGCCGCCATCAAGAAGCTCCGTTCCTCCAAGAAGACGTCCTTCGCGAAGAAGGAATCCGCTCCGATCGCCCCCGTGGAGAAGAAGCACTTCTGGCAGAAGAAGAAAGAAACCGCGGTCGCTCCGCTCCCCTCTTTGGAGGAAATGAAGGAGCAATTCGCCCTCTTGGCCGCGTCCTACGGCAACCAGGATCCCGTCCAGGAATGCTATTTCGGCATCCGCCCGGAGAACATCCATTTGGCGGAGGACAACTTCCCCAATGTGAGCAAGCCCCTTGCCACTGAGATCAATTTCTTCGAGCTTTTGGGGAGCGAGTATTTGGTGGACTTCGATCTGTTCGGGACCAACCTCACGATGAAGCTGCCCAACACCAAAGACGTGCAAATCGGCAAGAAGATCGAGGTTTGCTTCGATTTGGATGCTTTGAAGATCTTCGACAAAGAAAGCGGGGAAAACGTCCTATGGAAAGAAGGGGAATAACTCTAATCTGCTTCGCCGCTTTGCTTTCTGCTTGCTCTTCCGCCCAACCAGGGAATCCCTCTTCCGTGGAGGGGCAAAGCGAGGCCTCCTCAATCCAAACCAAGGACCTTTACTTCCCCATCGACGTGGATGAGCCCGGCGTCTCCTCCGGGGTGGACGCTTTCATCGGCTACTCCCCTTACCGCATCACCCACATGTACGTGGGGGAGGGGGTGGAGGAAGAAATCACCGGATACACCTCCAACGAAAAATACTGCTCGATCGATTCGCTGGGGAGGATCACCCCCAAAGCCCCCGGCAGCTCCTACGCCTACGCGATCACCAAAAGTGGCCGCCACCCCATTCGGGTCAACGTCAAATCCGGGGAGAGCTTCCGCAACCACATCCGCGAATCCGCCGCGATCATGCAGCAGAAATTCCAGGATCGGGGCGCGAAGAAAAACGCCTCCGTGTTTTTGGGCGATTCCTTCTTCGACCCCCGCGGTTTCTGGGAGGAAAGCTCCTTCTACAGCACCTTCTCCGGGAAGAATGTGTTTTTGACGGGGATCGGGACGGCTAAAACCAACGATTGGATGACCATCAAGCAAGAGAACATCTTCGCCTATGAGCCCAAAGCCCTTTTCGTGAACCTCGGGATCAACAACCTGATCAATGCGGGGGACAACGGGAAAACCTTGGCCGCCAAATTGATGACTCTCTTCGAGGAGTGGCATTACATGAAGCAGGATATGCCCATCTATTATTATGGGATCATCGACACGGCCAATGAGCAGTGGAACCAGCAAAGCGCGATCAGCAACCAGCTCATCGCCGACTTCGCCGCGAAGACGGATTATCTCACTTATTTGGATATTCCCTCGTTGTTGAATCCCACGATCGCCTCCTATTTGAAATCGGATGGGCTCCATCCCAACGATGCCGCCTACGCCCAATACGCCGCCTTGGCCAAGGAGGTGCTCTGATGGGGCTTTCCTATCAAAAGAAAACGGGGATCATCCATCTTTATTCCCCCTCCCTTTCCTATGTGATGAAAGTGGATTCGCATGGGATCGTGGAGCATCTTTACTTCGGGAAGCGCCTCCGCGACGTCTCTTCCTTGAAGCAAACCGGCTGCGAGAACTTCCAATATTACGAATCGGGCCGCTTCTGCAACCCCGATGAGTATTACCCCAACATTTCTTGTTCCGAGTTCGGGTCCCATCTCAGGATGGACCTCCGTCCCTGCTCGTTCATCCTCTCCCAAAACGAGGATGAGCTCACCGATTTCCGTTTCGTCTCCCTGCTGAAGAAGGGACATAACGAATACGGGGAGGATTATCCCCATGCCCGGAATGCGGAAGAGGCCACGACGGTCACCCTGAAGCTGAAGGACGCTTCAAGGAACGTCTACCTCTTCGCCACCTACACCCTCTTCCAAATGGAGAGCGTCCTCCTCAAAAGCACGCGCATCCTCAATAAAACGAGGAAAACGATCGCGCTGCGGAAAATCGTCTCCTCGACGTTGGATTTCGATTATGAAAACCAAACCCTGATCCACTTCCCCGGCCGCTGGGCCAAGGAAAGGCAGTACCAGGAAGAAAGGATCGGATACGGAAGCAAAGTGCTCTCCTCTTTGGAGGGCAGAAGCGGCCATTACGAGAACCCCTTCTTCATCCTCGGGCAGGAAAGGCTCGGGGAATACGAAGGGGAGTGCTATTCATTCAACCTCCTTTACAGCGGGAATTTCAAAAACGAGATCTTCGTCTCCAGCGCGGATAAGGTCCGCGTCAACGTGGGGATCAACGATGAAGGCTTCTCCTATTCCCTGAAGAAAGGGGAATCCTTCACCTCCCCCCAAGTCGTGATCGCCTATTCCCCAAAGGGAACCAACGAACTCTCGTTGACGAACCATTCCTTCATCAAAAACCACATCCTCCCCGAAGAGGCAAAACGGCCCTTCCCGTTGCTATTCAACTCCTGGGAAGGAACGGGGATGGACTTCAACCTCGAATCCATCGAGGAATACGCGAAGAAAGCCAAAACCATCGGGGCTGAGCTCTTCGTCTTGGACGATGGCTGGTTCTCCACCCGGAACGACGATTCCCATGGGCTGGGGGATTGGAGGGTCAACGAGAAGAAAGTCGATTTGAAGAAACTCTCCTCCTTCGTCCACTCCCTGGGGATGAAATTCGGGATTTGGATTGAGCCGGAGATGGTCAATATCGACACCGACCTCTACAAAAACCACCCCGATTGGGTGATCTCTTCGCCCAAATTGGAAAAACTCTATTCCCGGAACCAGCTGGTTTTGGACTTCTCCAATCCCGAGGTGAGGGAATTCATCCTCTCTTCGATTGAAGCCTCGCTGTCCGGGGTGGAAGTCGATTACATCAAATACGACATGAACCGCTACTTGGGAGACATCGTCTCATCCACTTGCCCCCAAGGGGAGCTGTTCGACAAAAACATCCGGGGCGTGTATTCGTTCATGGGCGAATTGCTCCGTCGCTTCCCGAATATCCTGTTTGAAAACTGCGCTTCCGGAGGCGGAAGGTTCGATTTGGGGATGCTCTATTTCTCACCCCTGATTTGGGCGAGCGACAACAGCAACCCCCTCGACCGGACCAAGATCCAGTTCGGGACTTCCTTCGGTTACCCCCTCTGCGTCATCTCTTCCCACGTCTCTCAGGCCAATGCCCCTTATTTGGATAAGGCCAACGTTGCCTTTATGGGGAGCTATGGCTACGAGATGAACCCCTTAAGCCTTAAGGAAGAGGAAAAAGAGCTTTTGCTCTCCTACAACGAACTCTTCCATAAAGAGCATGAGGAGGTCGTCAAAAACGGGGATCTCTTCCGTTATTCCAACCCCTTCAAAGACGGGTATTTGGCCGAAGCCAGTTTCAACAAGGAACGGAGCAAGGCCTTCTTGCTCCTGTCCCTCACCGAGGACTTGCCTTCTTCCCCTGTGGTTTGCCTCCGCGGGATTCATCCGAATAAGAACTACCTCATCGAAGGGAAATCCTATTCGGGACGGTCCCTGCTGAAAAAGGGATACCCCGTGGAAGGATTAAGGAAAAAGGGACAAACGAGATTGATTTTCATCCAGGAGGATTGCTCAAAATGAAACAGAACTTTATCGTCGACGATTATCCGCGCCCGCAGGCTAGGAGGGAGTCTTTCGTCAACCTCAATGGGCTTTGGGACTTCTATCGGGATGAAAAAGGAGTGGGCGAGAAGGAAGGCTTCTCCTCTGGCTTTACGAAGCAAGACGACATCCGCGTCCCTTATTGCTACCAAACTTCTCCCTCGGGCATCAACTCCCAGAAACGCTGCGACGACGTGTGGTATCAGAAACGCTTCTCCTATTCCTTGCCTTCTTCCTCACGTTTGCTGCTCCATTTGGAAGGGGCGGACTATGAGACGAAGGTCTATCTCAACGGCTCCCTCGTGGGCCAGGATTCCGGCGCCTATCACCGGGAAACCTTCGAATTGACCCCCTTCCTGAAACAGGGGGAGAACCTTTTGGTCATCCATTGCCACGACGACTATTCCAAAGCCAAGCCGCGCGGCAAGCAGCGGTGGGAGGACAAGAACTTCGGCTGCTGGTACGTCGACACGACCGGGATCTACAAGACCGTTTGGCTGGAGGAGGTGGGGTCTTCCTACTTCGAGGATTTCGCCCTGCTCCCCAGCATTGCGAAAAAGAGCCTGTCCCTTTCTTTCTCCGTCTCCGGGGAACAGGAATTGAGGAAACGCGTCCGCGTCTTCTATTCGGGCAAGGAAATTGCCTCGGGGGAGACGAAAGGCGACCGTCTTGAAATCGCGATCCCCGAGCCCCTCCACCTTTGGAATGTCTTGGATCCGGAGATCTACGATTTGAAGATGGAACTGCTCAAAGACGGGAAAACCGTGGATGCGGTGGATTCCTATTTCGCTTTCCGCGAACTCTCCAAAGGAAACGGCAAAGTCTATTTGAACGGGCAGCCCCTTTATCAACGCCTCATCTTGGACCAAGGCTATTTCCATGAGGGGAAATTGACCCCGAAGGACGGGGAAGAGATCCTCAAGGACATCACCTTGATGATGGACATCGGCTTCAACGGGGCTAGGAAACACCAAAAGATCGAGGATGAGCGCTTCTACTATTACTGCGACATGCTCGGCTACCTCTGCTGGGGCGAGATGCCTTCGATGTACGAGCTCACCGAAGAGAGCAAAAAGACCTTCGAACGGGAATATTTGCTTGCCTTGAATCAGCTCAAGAACCACCCCGCGATCATCACCTGGGTCCCCTTCAACGAATCTTGGGGCGTCGAGGACATCGCGACCAACCCGGAGACCCAAGCCTTCGTCAACCGCATCGTCGCTTTGACCAAGGAAAAAGACCCCACCCGTTTCTGCATTTCCAACGACGGCTGGGAGCATACCCATTCCGATTTGATCACCATCCACGACTACGAGCAGGATGGGGCGGCCTTGAAGAACCGCTACACCACCCCCGAAGTGGCGTCCACCGTCCATTATGAATGGAGAGGGAAGCACGCTTTCGCCGATTCCTATTCCTACGCGGGCGAGCCGATGCTTCTGACCGAATTCGGCGGGACGGCTTACCAAGCTAGTTATGGCGGGGCCAATGAGTCCTGGGGATATGGGAAGGGAGTCAAGGACGACGAAGACTTCATCCAGCGCCTCACCGGCTTGGTGGAAGATACGGTCGGCATCCCCTTCTTCGAGGGGTTCTGCTACACCCAGCTCTCCGACGTCGAGCAGGAAGTCAACGGCTTAGTGAGGGAGGACCGCACCTACAAACTGCCGAAAAAGACGCTCCGGAAAATCTTCTCCACGCCTCGGAAATAAGCAAAACAAAGACGGGAACAGGGGCCGCGCGCCCCTGTTTTTCATGGCAACAGAGGCCGACTCAAGGTAAAATCCAGCCATGGCATCCTCGACTTTGATCGCAACGATCGTCGGCATCCTCGTGGTCGCCTTGACCATCTCGGTCGTTTTCTATTTGCTTTCCCTCAAGAACAAGCACGGCGACGAATGAGGGCGATTTTCGCCCTTTCCCTAGGAGGGAAAGAAGGCGAGGGGCTATAATGCTCCCATGGCGAATCAAAATCAGAAGAAAAACCAATCCATAACCGCCGCGCTGCACCGCGGAAGGGTCGCCACCTTTGCTGCCCTGGTCCTCGAAATCCTGCTTTTGGGCGGGTCTATTTTGCTTTACTACTTCGACTGGCCCGAGGGCTTCCACGAGGCGATGAAGGTCGAATACTGGTTCATTGCTTTTTCCGCGGCGATCGTGGTGAATCTATTGATCCTTTGGGTCAGCCAGCTTTCGGTCGGCCGCATCCGCCAAAAAAACGACGTCGAGGCCGCATCCGTCATCGGCGGGGACATCCAAGAAGCCTATAAGTTTGGGCAGATTGGCTTGGTGGTCACCGACGAGAACGACGTGGTGATGTGGACCAACGCGATTTTCAAAGAACGTGGCTTGGACCTTTTGGACATGAACATCCTGGAGTGGCAGCCGGATTTGAAGGATTTGAAGACCGCCCCCTCGTCCTCGCAGATCAAGATCGAGGCCAACGCCCGCGCCTACAGCGTCAAATACCTCGCCGATGCGCATCTATACATCTTCCGCGACTGCACCGACTACGAATCCTTGTTCAACTATTCCAAAGAGCAGGCCCCGGTCATCGGCATCCTGATGATGGACAACTATTCCGACATCGCCGGAAACGCGGAGGACGACAACAACGACGTCATCACCAAAGTCCGCGGATTGATCTTCGACTACGCGAAGCAGTTCGGGGTTTTGCTCCGCCGCTTCCGTTCCGATTCCTATTTCTTGGTCGCCAACTACGCCTCTTTGGAAAAGATGGAGGCGGATGGGTTCTCCATCTTGGAGAAGACCCGCGCGATTGGAAAAGGGGAGAACGTCATCCCGACCTTGTCCATTGGTTTGGCCCATGGCTTCCCCGACGTCAGCAAACTCTCCGACATGGCTTCCAATGCGATCGACATCGCCATGAGCCGCGGCGGGGATCAGGCGGTCGTCTCCAAATACGGCGAGGACCTCTGCTTCTATGGCGGCAAAACGGCCGCGATCGAGAACATGGGCCGCGTCCAGTTCCGCTCGGTGGCCGACTCCATCATCGGCATCGTCCGCTCCTCTAGCGGCGTCATCGTCTCCGGGCATTTGGACATGGACATGGATGCCTTGGGTGGATGCCTCGGCGTCAAAGCCATCTGCGATTACTGCAAAGTCCCCTGCAAAATCGTCTTCGATCCCAAATTGACGGAAAAGAAGACGCGTTACGCCTTCACGGGCAGCTTCAGCAAAGCCGAGCTTGAAAGCATGGCCGTCACCCCCAAGGAAGCGGTGGACTTGATGAGGCCCTCGACCCTGTTCGTGGTCGTCGACGTCTCCGTCCCCTCCCGCGTGATGGGACAAAAGGCGCTGGAAAGGTCGGCCAAGACCATCGTCATCGATCATCACCGCCGCGGGGAGCAGTTCATCGAATCCCCCGTTCTCAACTACGTCGATCCCTCTGCCTCGTCCACTTCCGAGATCATGGCGGAGTTCATCCATTACGCGACCGCCAATCCGCGCATCGAGCTCTCGCCGACCTACGCGACCTTGATGCTCTCGGGCATGTTCCTGGACACGAATTTCTTCAAGTCCAAATCCACGGGGATCCGTTCCTTCGAAGCCGCGGAGATCCTCAAGGAATTCGGGGCCGACAACCAGAAGGCCGACGACTTCCTCAAGGACGAATACGAGGAATACGCCCTCGTCACCAACATCGTTTCCACCCTCCGCACCCCGTATACGGGGGTCGTCTACTGCGTTTCCGATGACAAAGACATCGTCGAGCAGGCCTCCTTGAGCAAGGTGGCCAACCAATTGATGCAGCTGAAAGGCATCTCCGCCTGCTTCGTCATCGGCAGGACGGCGACCAACGAAACCCGCATCTCGGCCCGGAGCGACGGCACCATCAACGTGCAGCTGCTCTGCGAGAAGATGGGGGGCGGCGGCCACTTCGGCGCTGCCGCGGCCGCCTTCCGCGACGCCTCCGTCTCGGTGGTGGAGGGCAAATTGCTCGACACCTTAGACACTTACCTCAATGAAGCCAAATCGGATTTGAAAGGAGAAAAAGAATGAAAGTCATCTTATTGTCGGACGTCCGCAAACTCGGGCGCAAAGGGGAGACCATCGAGGTCTCCGATGGATATGGGTCCAACTATCTGATCCCCCGTGGGCTGGCGGTCCCTTCGACCTCTTCCAGCCAAAAGGAGCTCGCCAAGGCCAACGCTTTGGAGTCCCAACGCCAAAAAGAGCTGAAGAAGGAAGCCGAGGAGCTTTCCCGGAGGCTTGAGAACATCAACGTCGAATTCAAAGCCAAAGTCGGCAGCGACGGCAGGATGTTCGGCACCATTTCGCCCAAAGAAATCGTCGAGGGCATGGAGAAGCAGTGGGGCATCAAACTCGACAAAAGGAAATTCGTCGACAAATATCCCGCCAATGCCTTGGGCTACACCCGCTTGAAGATTGAGCTCTACAAAGGGGAGGAAGGCGAAGTCTACGGAATCGTCAACGTCCACATTTCCGAGGCGAAGTGATGGCAAACGTTTTCCAACTTCCCGCCAACGTCGAAGCCGAGCGCACCGTCTTGGGGTCCATGATGCTATCCAAAGAGGCCGCCGCGGTTGCTTTGGGCGCGCTTGAGGAGGAGGATTTCTCCAACATCGATCCCCGGAATCGCTTGATTTTCCATGCGATGATCGAGCTCAACATCTCCGGGCGCCCCATCGATACCAACACGGTTTTGGACGAGCTCATCTCCCTGAAATTCGACAAAGAGGTTTCCAACGAATACCTCCTCGAGCTTTTGAATTCGGTCATCACCCCGGAGAACATCGACGACTACATCGACATGGTCCATGAGCAGGCCGTCCTCCGCGATTACCTGCTGGCGATGAAGGACATCCAAGAAGAATACGCCAAAGGCGTTCCCGCCATCGGTGAGTTCATCGAGCAGTCCAACGACAAAATCACCCAGATCGCCCAACGCCGCTCCGTCAAGGGAATGAAGTCCGCGGGGGAGGTCGCCAATGCGGTCGGGGCGCGCATCCAGCAAAGCAGCACCAGCGACGTTCGCGGCTTGCTCGGCGTCGATTCGGGCTACCGCTCCCTCAATGAATTCACCCATGGGTGGCAGAAAGGCGATTTCATCATCCTCGCCGCCCGCCCTTCCGTGGGGAAAACCGCCCTCGGGCTCAACTTTGCTTTCAACGCGGCGGCCAAAAGCAAGTGCACGGTCGCCTTCTTTTCCTTGGAAATGTCCGCGGAGAAGATCATGGAAAGGCTCATCGCCTGCCGCTCCTCGGTTTCCAACGAACGAATCATGCAGGGATACGCCGACGCGCAGGAGAAGGTCAAAATCCAAAACGCGATCGACGAGATCGGCCGCACCAGCATCTACTTCGACGATTCCCCCGACTCCAAGCTGGGGGACATCATCTCCAAAGCCACCAAACTCAAAGCCCAGCATGAGGATTTGGGATTGATCGTCATCGACTACCTGGGCCGCATCCGCGTCTCTGACCGTCCTTCCATGGATCAACGTCAGCAGGAAGTCTCCTACGTCTCGGGCTCCTTGAAGCAGCTTGCCCGCAGCTTGAAGGTCCCCGTCATCTGCTTAGCTCAGCTCAACCGCGACGTCGAAAAGAACCCCGGGGACAAACGTCCTCAGCTTTCCAACCTCCGCGAATCCGGCTCGTTGGAGCAAGACGCCGACGTGGTCATGCTTCTGTACCGGGCCGACTATTACACCGACCTCGGAATCTCGCTGGAAAAGAAAAAGAAATTCGGCCAGCAGAAGGAAGAGGAACCGGAACAGCCCGAGCCTAAGAAGACGTCCTCCGACGTCTCTGAGGTTTCTTTGACCATCGCTAAGAACAGAAACGGCCGCACGGGCGAAGTGAAGCTCATCTTCCAAAAGAACTATTCCCGCTTCTCCGACCCGACCCGCGACTATCAGAATCGCCAGGCCGAGGTCGAAGCCTCCTTCCGCAGGAACCAAGAGTCATGATCGCCTTGGAATTCGTCGCCTCCGGGTCGAAGGGAAACGCGACCCTCCTTTACGATGGCTCCACCCTCATCCAAGTGGACATGGGGGTTCCTTTGAAGCGCCTTAAAGAAGGGCTTTCGAACCTGAAGAAAGACGTTGCGGACATCTCCGCGGTGTTTTTGACCCATGAGCATTCCGACCACATCGCCACTTTGCCGCTTCTGCGCAAACGCGGGGTGAAGGTCTATTCCACCCCTTCGACCTGCCATGACGCCGAATTCTTCCTCCAAAGTGGGGTTTTGGTGCAGGTGGGCAGCATTTCGGTCATGCCCTTTTCCAGCAGCCACGACGCTTCTGATCCTTTGAATTACCTTTTCTTCTTAAACGACAAGAAACTCGCTTACATCACCGATACGGGGGTCATCCTCAAAGAGAATTACCCCCTTCTTCGGGATTGCGATTACTACGTCTTCGAGTCCAACCACGACAAGACGATGCTGGCATCCTCTTCCCGTCCGCTTTCCTTGAAGCGGAGGATCGCGGGGAAACACGGGCATCTGAACAATCAAGAGGCCGCTTCCTATCTCTGCCGCTTCTTGGGCCCCCATACGAAGAAGATCTACCTTTGCCACCTTTCCCAGGAATGCAACACCCCGGAGATCGCTTTGGAGACTTTGGAACGTGAATTCCAAGCCAAGGGGATCGCCTTCCCCATCGAAAACGTCGTCCCGCTTCGGCAAGACCGATTGATTGAGGGGATCGAGGAATGAAAATCACCGTCTATTGCGTCGGCAAGCTGAAGGAAGGCTACTGGAAAGAAGCGGTGGAGGAATACTCCAAACGCCTCAAGGGATACGCCAAACTCGACATCGTCGAATTGCCTGATCTTCCGACCCCGGAGAAAGCCTCTATCGCGGAGGAAGAGGAAATCAAAAACAAAGAGGGGAAGAAGATCCTGGAAAAACTAAAGCCGAGCGATTTCGTCGTCGCTTTAGATTTGAACAAAGAAGAATTTGATTCTCCTTCCTTTTCGCGTCAAATGGAAACCTGGTTCCGTCAGGGCGGCAGCACGGTTTCCTTTTTGATTGGGGGGTCCCTTGGGCTTTCGGATGAACTGAAGAAAAGGGCGAACGCCTCCTTCAGCTTCGGGAAGATGACTTTCCCCCATCAATTGGCCCGAGTGATGCTATTGGAGCAGCTTTACCGCGGCTTCCGCATCGCCCACCACGAGCCCTACCATAAATGAAAAAGGGCTCACGCCCTCAATCAATCAACCCGTAGTGGCGGAAGGCGTTGGCCCATCCGTCCTCATCGATGGGATCGGTGACGTAGTCGGCGATGGCTTTGGTTTGCTCTTTGGCATTCCCCATGGCCACCCCGATTCCCGCGTAAAGCAACATTTCCACGTCGTTGTTTCCGTCCCCGATCGCAAAAGCGTTTTTCTGCGTATATCCGTAATACTGAAGAACCGACATGATGCCCTTGGCCTTGTCGGAGTCCTTCAGCATCACATCGACGGCGTATTCGTCCCAGCGGGCGAATTTGCAATCGCCTAAGTGGGGGGCGATGAGGTTTTCCTCGAATTGGTCGATGAAGGCGATCATCTGATAGACGGTCCGATCATAGTGGTCGGGGTAGTGGCGCGGCTGCGGGAAGCGGGTCCCGTATTTTTCATGGGCCGAGATGACCCGGTCGTCGATCATGTTGATATGGCCTTCGTTTTCTTCAATGAGAGTCAAACCAAACTTCAGCTTCTTGGCGAACAAAACCATCTTGTCCACGACGGAGGATGGGATGGGGTAACGGTAGATGATATTTCCATCGATGATCGCGTTGGATCCGTTCATCGTCACCAAGCCGTCGGGGTTGAAGATGTTCAGGATTCCGCTTTTGCGGATGAGGTAATAGTTCCTGCCGGAGCAGAGAAAGACTTTGATGCCTTTCTCCTGCAGTTTGCGGGCGGCCAGAATCGCGGAGGGGGGCACTTGCTTCTTGGAATGGGAAAAGAAAGTCTCGTCGATATCCGTGAAAACAATTTTGATGTCCTTCGCTTCCGGCAAAACCATTGGCTTATCTTATACCACCTAGACATGTTTAGACGAGGGGGAGAGAGGAAAACGCTTCCAAAAGGAAGAATGAATGGATGGACCTCTTTGGGGTGTTCTTCTATTCTAACCC
>JBNMGG010000010.1:0-40638 GCA_050872145.1 Candidatus Alloenteromonas sp.
AAATAGTTCAAGGTGACAGTCTCCTTGCCGTTTCCAATTTTGAAATCGCAGGAGGCGGTATCCCATTCCCCATTCGTGTCCTTCACGGAGATAGGCGCAAACCAGAACTGCTTGCCGGACAAGTCGAAACCATCCATGCGAACGTTGGCGCTCGCGTTGGCGCCGGCCCGATACTTAAAGGAGAGAGTGTACTGATCGTTCGGGATGATTGGCAGCGAAATGCCAAGTGATTTCCTGGCGTCCAAATGGAGGGAACGGGTATTTTCATATCCATCGGCCAAATAGGCGCTGCTCGGGATGTGTCCAAACACAGAAGTCGCCCAATTCGCTTCATTGACCGTATCGCTGACAAAATCAGCATACCCCATCGTATTGACCGGCGAATTCTCCTTCAATTCGAAGTCGCCGTTCTCCACGAGGTTATTGCCTTTCTCGTCGAGAACCTGCACATCGTCGATCAAATAGTAGCCCGTGCTGGATTCGGCTCCACTTACCAAGCGGACATAGGGGGCCACGAAAATCGGTTCGGCGACCCCGGCTTCCGCGGAGAATTCATACTCATAGGTATCCCACAAGCCATGCGGGGTCCAGCCGCCCTTCGGACGATCGGCGTCCCAAACGCGATTCCCTGCTTTGTTGACGCCATCGAGTTTGATGATCATCTCAGCTTTGTTATCGGACCCTACGTAGCGGTAGTTGAAACGGAGGATGAACTTCCCGGTGATCTTATAGTCATCGAATCTCAGGTAAACGCCCCTACCCGGGGTGAGCTTCAAGGAGCTATAGCCAGTCGTGGAATCGCTGGACAGCACATCGGGGGTGATGTCTTTGAGGTTTTTCGCTAGATTCGAGAAAACGGTATCCGGGTTCGCGGCCGGGCCTTCGAAGTATTTGGTCCTGCCCGTCATGACGCCGTTGGGGGCGACGCCTTCGTGGACGAAGAGCTTCGAGGCGTAGACTTCGCCGGTCCCCAAAGCTTGGATTTCCACGACGACCCCATTGGTCTCCGCGGAAGTCTTTAACATGCCTGGACGTTTGATCCAAGCATCGGTGACCGTGCTGACCTTAATGACTTCAGTGGCCTTCAAAGCGGTCTTCCCATCTTTATATTCGATGACGCTGATGACGAGCTGAGAAGCACCCGTGGTCTTGGCGGAAACGGAGAAATTGTAATAGGCGTTCCCCTTGACCGCCGTAAGGGCGCTGCGGGCTTTCAAGGTTCCTTCCGCGCTGTTCCTTTTGAGCAAGATGGAGTTTCCTTGGTCGGAATCGACGTAGGCGGAAACCGTGTTGCTCTCATTCGTTCCCTCCGCGTTCCAGCCATCCGGCATGCTCGCGGAAGCCTCCGCTGCGGCATGAACACCAACGGAATCAGCCGAAGCAAGGCCCAAGCAGGACAAACCGGCGCCCACCGTCAGCAAAGACAAAACGGTAAGACCCAAAATGTTTTTCTTTTTCATGGTGAAAAGTCCTTTCTGAAAAACGTTAAATTAAAAATATTTGAAAGCGCTTACTCTTTCTTTTCTTTTTTCATCCACAAACATTTAAAATTATCAATATTCGATGATTTCAAAACATTTAAAAGGATTGAGAAAACAAGCAGGCATCTAGGCTTTTCCTAAATTGTTTAAAAAGAATACTTTTTGTTAGATTTAACAGTTTTCACTTATTTCTTATCAATTCCTAAATCTTCGCAGATGGCGGAAAATCCCCCGGCCGTCCAGCCCATCATTTCGTTGGCGGGATATTCTTTCTTCTTGGCTCTTCCGCCCACAAAGGGATCGTAGGTCTCCCACAGCTTTCCCGTGCTCTTATAAGTGGACGAAAGGTTCTTGAGCCAACGCATCCCCACTTCCTTCGCCTCTTCTTCCAATGAGATTTCTTTCAAACCCCAATAGGCCAAATAGTTGTCATAAGGCCAGGAGAAAGGATAGGCGGCTTGGTATTCGATTTTCTCGTTCTTGTCTTCCTGAGTGGAAGTGATCCCAAAAGGGTAGGACAAACGGCTCAGGAGTTTCTTCGCTGCTTCTTTGTTTTTGGACAGCCCCGTGATGAACGGCATGAACTGCCCCGTGAAGCAATAGTCTTCCCGGAAGATTTTCCCTTCGGCGAAGTCATAATCGTAATAGAGGCCATCGGAACAGAGCATGAGCTCGTCCATTTTCTTTTTTCTGCTTTCGGCGGCCTCCAGGAACCTCTCTTCTTCCTCCGGCTCAAACTTCTTGGCCATGGAAGCCAAATCCAGTTCCATCCCGTAGAGGTTCGCGTTCAAATCAACGGGGTTGATGTAAATGCCCCGATTGAGGAAGCGCGGGGTGAAATCAAGCCCCGCCTCCGCGTCGGCGCAATAGCATTCGCCGAGCTTGGCTTTCTTTTCCGTTGGGATATCTAGAGGCAAACCGAGCCTTTCCTTGGCCACGTAGTCGTAATATTCGCAGAGATCCTGCGTGGTCAGGCGGTTATGGAGGTGGCGGTTCAGCCCATTCGGGGCAATCCTTTCCTTCATCCAAAAGGCGTACTCTTTCTTCAAAGCCAAATAGGCTTTCTTCAGCCATTCTTCGTCTTTGCTGGCTTGGTAGATGTCCTTCACCATGAAATGGAGATAAGGGGGCTGGGACACCCATTTGATGAGGTTTTCGCTGTAGGCGTTGGGAACGAAGCCCAGTTTGTCCAAAGCGAAGATGAGATTGTCGACATTGTCTTTGGCGTACTCAAAATGCCCATCGGCGATCATGCCCCGGTTGGTGTAGAACGTATCCCAGTAGAAAAGCACATGGAAATCCCCGTCGATGCAGGGAGGGACGAAGGGATAAGGCAAAGCGAAAGGATCGCCGGGAATGGAATGGTTCACCGCGGCGCTCCAACGGGAACGGATGTATTCCCGCGTATCGATGATGTCCTGGATTTCCTTTTCGTTCATAAGGCAACCTCCTTTTTCATGGATTCGACTTCGATTTCGACCTTCCCGGTCGGATAGGCCTTCTTCATGTTCAGCCCGACGTAGGCGAAGTCTTCTTTGGTGAAGGCGAACTCAACGACTTTCCTTTCCCCGTTCTTCAGATGGGTTCTTTGGAAACCAATCAGGCGTTTGGAGAGAATACAGACATATTCTTGTTCCAAGTTATTCCCATAGACGAGGACCGTGTGGTCCCCATCGAAAGGCCCCGCGTTCAAAACGGAGACTTTCACTTTGATGATGCCGTTCTCAAAAGAAACCTCGAGATCCTCGTATCTGAAATTGGAGTAGGACAATCCGAATCCGAAGGGGAAAAAAGGTTTCGGGGAATTGAAGATATAGTCCTGGCCCGGTTTGGAAAGGCTGCCGGGGTTAGAGTAGTTTCCCTTGGGCAGATAATGGTTGTAGAAGCATGGAAGTTGGCCAACGTTTCTAGCGATGGAGAAAGGCAATCTCCCCGAGGGGTTGATCTTGCCAATTAGAATATCGGCGATCGCCTCATTTCCCCGGTTGCCAACCCCATAGCAAAACAAGAGGGCCCGTATAGCGTCTAATTCATTTTCCAAGCTCACAGGTTTACCCCCGTAAATCAAGAAGACAATGTCTTTCTTCAAGCCCCGAAGGAATAAGAACAACTCCTTCTGAGAGGGGGTCATCCCAATGTCATCGTTGTCGTACCCTTCCGAAGAAGTAACCGCATCGGAGGTCATCATGGGATTGTTCTTCCCCCCATTGTCGCCTCCGGAATAGCCTCGGGAGTTGTTGCCCCCCGCAAAGACGATGACATCGGCCCAAGCGGCGTCTTTCCGGATTTCGTTTTCTTGGTCCGCAAAATAGTTCAGGAAATTGCAGCCCTTATGGAACCGAACATTTTCTTTCCCAAAGCGGGAAACCAAAGCCTCAAAAGGAGTAACGGCCTTTTCGGAGCTGGCATCTTGGCATTGATAGTTTTCCAGCACCGCGTAATAGGTGATCCCGCCGAGCTGCGCGATATCCGCATTTGGACCAACCAAAAGGATTTTGCAGCCCTTTTTTAAGGGCAGAACCCCATCGTTTTTCAGCAATGTGGCCCCTTCTTTTTCTTCTTCGTAGGTCAAGAGCAACGCTTCTTCGGTGAAGACATTCTCTTTCACCTTCTCAAGATCGAAGGAGGGGTTTTCAAAAAGGCCAAGTTGGAATTTCGCCTTCAAAATCCGGTACACAGCTTCGTCGATCAGCTTCAGATAACGCTCATCGCTTTCGATGCCCTTCAGGAAGGCGACGTTGTAGCACAAGGGCTCGCACGCCTCCATGTCCACGGTGGCTTCCAGCATCCTCTTTCCCAATTCGGCGTAAGAAGAAGATAGACCCATGGCGTTTTTCATGATCCCGGACATGCCATAATCCAAGATAACGACCCCGTCGAATTGGGCTTCTTCGCGGAGGACTTTGTTCATCCAAAGAGGGGAAATCGTGACGGGGACCCCATCAACGACGTTATAGCACGTCATGACCCCCATGGCCCCGGCTTTGATGGCTTCTAAGAAGGGGGGCAAGTAAAATTGCCGAATTTCTCTCTCTCCCATATGCATCGGTGCCAAATTAAGCCCTGATTCCGGGGAAGAATAGCCAATGTAATGCTTCACCGTCGCCATAACCTTCTCGTCTTGGATTCCCTTGACGATGTTCTTGGCCATCAAAGACAGCAAAAGCGGGTCCTCGCTGATGCTTTCTTCGCATCTTCCCCAGCGCGGCTCGCGGAACAAATCCAAGTTGGGAGCATAGACTTTGTTGAATCCAAGCGCGCGGATTTCCTTGGCCTGCATCCGCGAAACTTTATAAGCCAAATCCAAATCGAAACTCGCCCCTAAACAACCAGGGGTGGGGAAAATCGTCGTAAAGGGAAGAGCGCCCCCGTGGACGTTTTCGCAGGCGACGAAAGGAGGAATGTGAAGGCGGGAATGCTGAACGCACCCCTCTTCCATCCGCTTCAGTTTTTTCAAAGAAAGGTTCTTGAACCAATACCATTCTCCGTTGACCTTATCGACCCCCTTTTCGAAGGAAGACAGAATTTCATCCAAATCGTAAAGGCATCCCGAGCAATTCATTTGCTGGATCTTCTCCTCCGGACTCATCCGGGACAAAAGATCCTTTGCCCTCTCTTCTGGGGTTTTCGAAGAGTCTAAATACGCGAAGTCACTCATGTTTTATTTTCCAATCAGCAAGCAAGGAGGATTCTCCAAGCCGCAGTCGAAATCCGCATTGTCGAAGGCATTCGCCTTGACGTTGGAGATTTCGATTTGGAAAAGGTTCTCCCCCGCTTTCAAATAAGGCATCACATCAAATTCGAAGGGAGCCCACAAGCGCGCATCGACGTGGGCGCCGTTGCAGGAAAGCGAGGCAAAATCCTTCACGCCGTCTAAACGGATTTTCGCTTGATGAGGCAGCTGGGCTAAATCCACTTGATAAACCAAAGTGACTTTTCCATCGAAATGATGGATCCCGTTTTTGTGGGCGCTGATTTCGCATCCTTTTTCGCCGTTGAAGGAAACTTCCCGCAAAACCAAGGGATATTCCTCAAAATCTTCCTCTTTTGCGGCTTTTTCCTCTCCTTTGGAAAAGGAAAGCAAAATAGATTCTTTCGCTTCCATGGGGATTTTCACGTTTCGGTCTTTCCGGGCGGAAGCAAGCACTTTGACCGAGCCGTCCTCGGCGTTCCACTTCTCCACGCGGTGGCCTTTTTTCAGTTTGACGAGCAGAGTATTGGGCTTATCCCGGGAATTCACGCAGAACACCCAACGGGAAGAACCGTCTTTCCGCGAATAGGTGTAGAGTCCTTCGCCACAAAGTCCGGAATCCAATTGGGAAGCCAAGAAAGAAGCAACGTCCTCTTCTTCGTAGTAACGGAACAGGGCCTTCTTTCCTTCTTTTCCTTTTTCTTTTCCCAAAATCGCGACGATCCCGCGTTTGCTGAATTCCTCGATTTTATCCGCGATATCCTCGTCGGGAGAGGTCGGCAAAATCAAAGCCGCGTAGTCGTTATCGATGCGCATCCCTTTGCGGGTAATCGTTCCTTTTTCGAGGAAGTCTTCGTTGAGGAATTCGAAATCGATCCCCTTCTTCAGCAAAGCTCCGACAAGGCGGTCCAAGCATTCGTCGATTTGCCGGATTTCGTAATGGTTGAGGGGCGAGAACAAGCGGCACGCTTTCCGAGAGGGATAATAAACCCCGACTTTGCAGTCGTGCTTCCCTTGGCTTAAGGCGTAGGAAAGGCGGGAGACGTAAGAGGAAATTTTATTGAAATAAGGCCAATAGGGGCTTTGAAAGAACAAAGAGGGCGGGCATTCGGTTTTCCGGAATCCCTCAATGGAATAAAAGAAAGCATGCGGGATGAGCATATTGATCCCGTTGACGTATTGTAGGTCCGCGCGTTGCTTGATTTCGCTGGGAGTTAGCTGCCAGCCAAAGCAGCCAAACGTCTCGGACAGGCAACGTTTCTTCCCCAGCAAATCGGAGGCGCTGGAAGCGAGCCTTTCCGTCACTCGAGGAAACATCCGGTCAATGCAGTCGATCCCGGAATAATCCAGCCCATCGATGACGGAGAAGAAATCCCCTTCGGTCTGAACGAGCCATTCCAGTTTTTCCTCTCGGTGCAAATGCCCGATGAGCAAAAGCCCATCTTTCGCCAAATAGTTCCGGATCTCGTCGAAATAAGACTCACGGTAAAGCGCGTCCAAAACGCGGTAATAATCCTTCCGAATCTTGAAGGAAGCGGGCATATCTTGGAACAAAGTAGGCAAATAAGGACGGATGTCATATCCCCTTTTCTTTTTGAAATAAGCGGGGAAATCCTTTGTCCAAGCGACCGTGTTGATGTTCTTGGCCTGCTCCATGTAGTTCTGGTAAAAGCCCGGCTCATCCGTGAAGAAGCCTTTGATGACTTTCCCGTAATATTCCCCCACATGCTTCTTATATTGCTCATGGGTGGATTCAATGAAGGCTTGGGTCGCTTCTTTGTTCAATAAATCGACGTAAGGCAAGGTGGAGTAGGCCGGGGTATGGGCGGCCACCTCCATCCGGAAAACGAACACTTCCCAGCATAGCGACGGGCTGGCCCAATTCGGCTTTCCGTTTTTCCCATAGTCGGTGATGTCGATGAATTCTTTATCTTGATAAACGGCGACGACGGATACGATTTCCTTGTTGGGGATTTCTTTGACGGAAATCGGCTTGCCCAAAACCGGATAGATCTTTTCCACGCTCAAGCATTTCGCCGCAAAAGAAGGATCTTTTTTAAGCACTCGCCCATCCGCGTAACCGCTAGGCCAGTTGTTCTCGTCGTAGAGGTAGATCTTCATGCCGAGCTCTTCGGCGGTCTTGCAGGAAAGGCGGATTTTGGAAAACCATTCCGGACTTAAGTAAGGGACGGTAAGCCCCTTTCTCGCGTGGATGATGACTTCTTCCACGCCTTTGTCCTTCATTTCATGGAGTTGGCGAACAAGTTCTTCGTCGTTGAGTTCTGCGTTCCAAAACCAAAAAGGAGCCATGGAATACTGGCTAAGCGGCTTAAAGAATAGGGACTTATCGAGCATCGCCACCTCCCCTTTCCCGGAACGGATCCGGGAAAGACAATCAAATCATATTGATTCTGGCAAAATTATATTCGCCGAGAAAAAAGCCTTCCTTTTATCTTTGAGATAAAAATTGTTAATTTTGTCATTGTTCCTGCGTATTATAAAGTCTTCATCCTTGAAAATTAATCTTTTTGAAGAAAGTCTCAAATGATTTAAAATGAGTGGGAGGAATTTTATGGAGAAGGAAAACATTGTTGTCCTAAGCGCGGCAAAAAACGACATCTCCCGGCTTTACACGACCCCGAACCCGCCCCACACCCACGCGAAATGGGAGCTGGTTTTCTTCCTCGACGGGGTTACCAAAAACTCCATCAACGGGAAAGCCTACGAAGCCAGCAAAGGCGACGTGTTTTTGATTGGGCCAAGCCATGTGCACGAAATCGTCCTTTTGAAGACACCCCATTTGCATCAAGACGTCTATTTCGAGAACAGCGAAATCGAAAGCGCGGTTGGCAAAATGCCCGCCCCTCTGGCCGAGCAAATTCTCTCCGGGGATCGCGTGGTTAAGCTGAGGTTGGGATTCAATGAATTTGAGACCTTCAACACCTATTTGGTAGGCTTGATCAACGCCAAATCGCTCGAGCCTGGGGAAGTCGAGAACCTCGACTACGAAAAATTCTTAGCCGCCTCGTTGCTCGACGCCATCTTAGGTCTATACACCCTGAAATACTTCGAACGCCACACCACCGCCCCGAAATGGCTATTAGAGTTCTTAGCCAACCTCCAACGCCCGGAAGTCTTCTCCAAACGGGTCAGCGACATCGTCTCTTTGACCAACTATTCGCATTCCCAAGTCGGGACCCTGTTCAAAGCCTACAAAGGGGTTTCCTTGGTGGAATACCTCATCGAAGTCCGCATGAATTACGCCAAAGAACTCCTCAGAGTCACCAACAAAAGCGTCCTGACGATTTCCGAGGACTGCGGATACAACTCTTTGTCGACGTTCATCAAGAAGTTCCGGGAAATCAATGGCTGCTCGCCTTTGCAGTACCGGAAGAAGGTGCAGGAAAAGTAAAACGGCCGACGCTGGAAGCGCGGCCGTTTTTCGTTTGGTGAATTGACTATCCCTTAACCCCGTCGGAGGCCGAGAGGCCGTTTTGCAGCGGCTTTTGGAAGATCGCGTACATGACGAGGACCGGGATCATCGAGATGATGAGGGCGGCGAATTTGACGCCGTAGCCGAAGGTGTCGTTCGTCATCAGGTTGTTCAAGCCCGCGGAGAGGGTGTAATACTCCGGATCTTTGATGAAGGTAATCGACATCGCGTATTCGTTCCACACCCCGGCGAAGCTAAGAAGGCTAACGATGAACAAAGGCGGCTTGACCATCGGAAGGACGACGCGGAAGAAGCGTTGGAACTCGTTGGTCCCATCGATCTCGGCCGCTTCAAGGATGTCGTTGCTGAGCCCTTTCATAAACGGCAGGGTGAGGAAGACATAGAAGGGGACGCCTTGAATCGCGTTGAGCACCATCAAGGTGGGGATGACCCTGATCCCATCCGTCAGATGGAGCTGCTGGCAGAGCTTCAGCAAAGGAATCAATAGAAGCATCTGAGGCACCATCATGAAGATGGAATAGAAATGATCGAGGAAGCGGAAGAGCTTGAAGCGGTACTTGGCGATGACGTAACTCGACCCCAAGGTGAAGAGGATCGTCAGGCAGACAGTACCAACCGAGAGAATGACCGAATTGAGAAGGTATTTGGAGAAGTCGGCCTTTTGCCAGGCAATCGCATAGTTTTCGAAATGGAAGACGCTTGGCCAGTTGAAGGCCCCAGCCATGAACTCCTTCTGGCTCTTGAACGAGGTCATCACCGCCCAAAGAAGGGGGAAGATGATCAAGACGGTCCAAAGAACCAAGAACAGGCGAATGACCCAGCGCGAAACGATTTCCCCTTTGGATTCCGGGGCGTGGCGGGTTGTAACCTTAGTCTTATTTTTCATGAAAAGCGCCTCCCAACCTTATTCATAATGGCTTTGACCAGCAAGGAAACCGAAGCCGAGATGATCATCATCACGATGGCCGCCGCGTAAGAGAAGGCGACCCTGCCATAGGAGGTCCCGTAGAGATAGACGTAGAGGCCCATGACCATCGCGTTGTTGTCCACGCCTCCGTTGGGGGCGAAGACATTGACGATGCCGAAGTTCCCACCCAAGGACTGATAGAGGATGGAGACGACCATGAAGGTGACTTCCAACCAGACGGCGGGCATGGTGATGTGCATCAATTGCTGCCAGCGAGAAGCCCCGTCGATGTCAGCGGCCTCATAGAGTTCCAAGGGGATTTGGTTGATGGAGGAAATCATGGTGATCATGAATAGCCCCACCCCGCACCAAGAAGCGACGAACCCAATGCACAATAAGGGCCAATTGGTCAGCCAGTCGGTGGAGAATCCGCTTTTGAACAGGCTCAGGAAGGCATTCAGCAAGCCCTGGTCGCCGCTCATGAAGACGAACCCCCATAGCGACCCGATGATGACCGTCGACAGCATGTTGGGAATGTAGAAGATGAATTTGTAGGTGATGACCTCATGCGTTTTCAGCCGGAAGCGCGTGAGGCTGACGGCGAAGAGGACCGTCAAAACAATGATGACGACTTCCTTGATGGCGGTGATGATGAAGTCATTGCCGACCGCCTTCCAGAAGACCGGATCGACAAGTACTTCCTCGTAGTTGGCAAACCCAATCCAATCCTTCCGGGTGTACCCGCGCCAATTGGTGAAGGAATCGAACACCGATTTGACGATGGGGTAGACGCAGAAAAAGAGGTAAATGAGGAAAGGAAGGACGCAGAAGATCGCCGCGAAAGCGAACTTGCTGGGGCTGAATCGCATCCTCCTTTTTGGTTTGTTGCGAGAAAGTACTTGTTCCATAGTCGTATTTTACTGTTATTTTCTGTCTTTGATTTCCTTGACCGCGGCGGCTTTGATCGCGGAGCAGGCTTGGTCGACGGTGTAGGTTCCGCCTTCCAAATGGGCTTTGACCAAGCTATTGACCGCGTCGTTGATGGCTTTGTTGACGCCGCCCCAGCTGCCGTTGTTGGCTTTGTGGTCGTAGTTGGGGTTGTTGAAGACTTCCTGAGTGTATTTCAGAACGTCGGTGACTTTGTCGTCGTTAGCCAAATCAAGCTTCACGACCGAGGGGGAGTCGGAAGCATAGACGAATTGCTTCTGGACATCGTCCCGATAGAGGATCGAGAGGAATTCCTTGGCGGCCTGCTTGTTCTTGGCGTGCTTGGCGACGGCGCAGGTGATGGAAGAGGTGACGATGCTCTGCTTGGAAACCGACAAGGGGGACGGGGTGAAGCGCATGTTGAACCCATCGGGGATGGCGCTTTGGCCGTTATCGGCCTTCGACATTTCCGAACGGAGCCAGAGACCGTTGGGGATGAGGGCGGCTTTATGGGCGAGCCACTGCATCTGGCTCTGGGTGTGGTTGAGCGAAAGGCACTCGGAGACGGTGTATTGGTTCAAGTTAATGTATTCGTTGAAGCGGTTCATGACGGCCTTGAACTCGGTGCTTTCATAGACCTCAGCGTCGCGGCAGTTCATGATGCGGTCGAACATCTCATCCCCGAGCTCGGCGAAGGCCGGGACCAGCATCCCCTGGACCAAGTAGCCGCTATAGACGCCCGGATAGATCAGGTTGCGGATTTCGCTGGTGGAGGTGGAGGCGAAGGATTTCAGTTCCTCGTAGTTGGACGGGACGGACCAGTGCTTTTCGCTGAAGAGGGCCTCGTCGTACCACATGCCATACGCGTTGAGGAGCAAAGGAGCCCCGTAGGTGATGGTCTTGTTGGTGTCTTCGTTGGTGTACTTAACCCAATAGGAAGGATCGACTTTGTCTTTGATGAGTTTGTCTTCGCCTTGGGGCTTGGCGGTCTCTAACCACCGGGTCAAGTCCTCAAGCAAGCCTTCGCGGAGCCAGTTGGATTTGTCGATGTCGCCGCCATCGAGGAAGACGAAGTCGGGCTCGTTGCCGCTGGTCCAGCGATCGGCGAAGGATTTGTTGACGTTGTTGTCCATGTTGGCGATGACTTTGTATTTATCGCCGTAGACTTTGTCGAATTCCTTCAAAGCGTATTTCCAAGGGGCGTCGCCGTAGCCGCCAACGTAGATCTGGAGGGTGAACGTATCGCTGACGGTGTCGCTTTCGGCGGGTTCATCTCCCGGATTGGTGCCGCCGCATGCAGTGAGAAGGGCGGTCATGGCGAGTAGGAGGATCTTCTGTTTTTTCATAAATACCTTTCCAGCCTATTTGGCTTTTTTTATTTTCATAACGGCGAACAGAATCGCCGCCATGGAAATCAACTCAGCTCCGGCAATGCAGCTTCCCACGATGGGGAAGGTCAGGTTGTCGGATTTCCGACCGATCTCCGGAGACGGAGGATCGATCGGATCGTCGGAGGGAGGAAGCGGGTCTTTCCCATAGGAATTGGCCGGCATCAAGCGGTAGAGGTGGCTCGATTTCGCTTCGAAGGTGACCTGGAAGGAAGAGATGTCTTGTCCGATCAGCTTCCCTTCGAACACGTCGTAGACGTCGTAGTTCTTCGGCAGGGAGATGGTCCTTTCGCCCCCGTAAGGGGAATCGATGCAAAGGTAGCCGTTGGAGGAGAAGACGACGTCGGAATAGGATTCGTCGTAGACGTGGCAGCCCGTTTTCTTCATCAGGTTCCGGAGAATCTGAGGCGGGACGTGGCCGATGGAGGAGAAAACCGACAAGTAGGATCCGCCTTCGCGGGAAACCTCTTTGTAGGCCAAGCCGGTGAGCTCGGTGCCGCGGATCTTCCCAAGGGAGGTCGCCCCTTCGTCGCTGACGTAAGCGACCGGGTTGACTTCCTTGATCTCGGGCTTGCCGTAAGTGTAGCCACGGACCCCATCGATCAGGGGATCTTCGGAATCGGAATCGACGCTGACGGCGGTATAAACCGCCCCGGCGGCGAATTCGACTTTCATGCCGATGAGGGAAGAGACGTTTGCGGCGCTCATGGAGCCGTCTTCCCCGTAGATGCCGGGGGTTCCGCACCAAACGACGACGGAACCGGGCTTTTTGCAGGTTTTGTTGATGCCTTCGATCGTCTCCGCGTCGAAGCGGTTGCCGACGATGAGGTACACCTTATAATCCTTAGCGAGGCCCTTTTTGAGATCGCTGGCCAAGAAGGTGTCGTATCCGGCCCCGATATGGGCCAGGTCTTCCTTTTGGCGGCTTAGGTTGACCTCTAGAGCGCTATAGGAGGCGCCGAAGTTATAGGCGTAATCGGATGGCATCTTGTCTTCGATGATGAAGGCGACGTCGCGGTTGTTCGCGTTGTCTTGGTTTTCCAAGGCGTATTCCCACTCCTTCATCAGGAGAGAGAGGCAGCTGTAGATTTCCTCATCGTTGTACCAGCCGCCGGTCATGTCGTAGATCCAGCACCCGGCCCCCGTGATCAGGACGTTCCCGGCGTCCCTTTTCATGAGGTTGATGGTGTCTTCCAGCGTATACGTCTTGCCCCATTCGTCCATCTGGGAGGGAGATTGGTCGGGCATGTCGACGTGAACGGTTCGCTCATCGAATTCGGTCAGGCAGAGCTTGCCGGCGTTGACGATGGAGGTGACCGCCTGCATGTAGGAATTGCTGTAGCCGGAGATTCGGGTCATATAGGAGATCGGGCCGCAGAAGAAGTCGCAGGGGCTGTCCTTTTCCAGCAAGCGGGCGAACTGGTTGTTCCCGATGCCACTGCCTTCGTAGGTGAGGGCGTTGGTGATATAGCCTTGGTAGGTCCCGGCGAGCCATTTGCCGTCGGAGACTTCCTTAACTACGTTAGAGAAGGAGATGATGGAATCGGTGACGTTCTTCCCTTTGAAGTCCTGGTAGTCCAAGACGTTTCTTTGCTTCACCCCGTCTAGCAGCGAATCGTAGGTGAGCGGCTCCCTCTCCCCGTATCCGGGGATGGTCGCATTATCGAAGGTCACCAGCGAATCGCCCCAGGCTTTTTGCAGGGCGGAGTTGGATTTGTACTTTTCCCGGAGGAATTCGCGGAATCCGGTTTGGGCGACGCGGGAGAAGTCGGAGCAGTTGCCGATCTCCATCCCGTATTCCTGCCATTCGTAAGTCGCCCCTTGGGCGAATTTGACGGCGAAGATGTGGGCCGCGTAGGGCATGGACTTCATGTGCTCCAAGACGGCGCGGAGGTATTTGCAGACGTCCCTCACCCAGCGTTTGGAGGCATAGGAGACCGAATCGGTTCCCCCCTTGGCGGACAAAGCCCTTTCCTCGGGGTATTTGTTGAGCCACCAGGAAGGGGGATCGCAGCTGATCATGACCAGCAGCTTCGCCTTCGGGGCCCCCGAGAGGGTCGTGTAGATGGTGTTGTCGAAGGGCTCGAAGTTGTACTCGTCGTCGTCGGTCCAGGTCGATACGCCGGTGATGGTGTCCACGACCTTGTTGTTGCCGACCGAGAGCAACTTGACCCCGGCTTCGTACATCTTCGTCGCGTAGACGGGTTTGAAGTACTTCAAACCGTCGCTTTGCATGAAGATGTAAGGGGCGTATTTTTCCTCGCCGATTTTGAGTTTGGTCACTTCGCGTTCGCGGATGATCTCCGTCTTGGCGAGGTCGATCTGGGTCGGGAGGAAGCGGACGTAGTAGCCGCGGAGCTTGTTGTTGGTGAAGTCAGGGTTGTTGACCAATTTGATTTGGTCCTCGTCGAACTGGAGCATGTAGGAGCCTTCGTCCATGTAGTCGGGGACATCGACTTCGTAGTCCACCGCGATCGGCTCGTTGATGGGCCAAGAGGTCATCTCCTCCCCGCCGATTTGCCGAAGGGTGGATTGGATGGGGGTCGTCTCGTCGTTGTCGGAAGAGTACTTTTCCCAGAAGGAAACCGTCAAAGACAGGGGCTTTTCGATCTTCTCCGCGATTTTCCACGTCAGGGAGATCGACATGGTATCGCCGAGCTTCACTTCCTTGGGGAAGGTGGCGTCCACCAGTTCGAACTCGGGGACCGTGGTCGCTAAGGAAATGAACGGGATCGAGCCCCAAGGCATGGAGCCGACAGGGCCGACGACATAGGATTTGCGCCAGGCGGAATCGTCGTAATCGATTTGGGTCCAGCTCAAGTCCTCGTTGGTGAGGTATTGCTCATTCAAATCGATGCCTTTGGCGGTCAGGGTCTCTCTGCTAGAACAAACCGTGATCGTCCTTCCGGATTCGGTGATGATCGTGATTTCGAAAAGCAATCCCGAGTAATAAGTCCCGTTATAAACGCGGCAAGCGAAGACGTTCTTCCCCTCCACCAGGTATTCGGTGATGTCGATGATGTTGGGGGAGGACCAAGTGCCGCCCCGGCCGAAGCTATGCCCGTTCAAATAGGGAAAGCGGACGTCGTCGGCGGTGCATTGGAGGCTGGCGGAGGCAACTTTCTCCGTTAGCTCAAAGGACTGACGGTACCAACGGTTTTCATAGGCGGCGTCGTTGGTGATGTCGCCATCGGGGTAAGTGATCCATTGGCCCTGCCATCCCGATTCGTCGTTGGGGGAATAGGATTTCACCGCGTGGATATTGTCGAGGAACAACGAGGAATCGGAGGCGAAAGTCACGAAGGCTTTGACGCCTTGCTTAATCGTCACCTCAATCGATTTCTGCTCCAAAACAGAAGAGACGTTGAATTCTTTTTCGATCGTTTGGACCAAGCTATTCGCGGATCCGTAAAGTTCGAACTTGACCTTCCCTTTGGATCCTTCTTCGCCCTTCGCGTCAAAGGTGAAAGTATAGCCATATCCGCTGAGGAAGCGATTCCAGGTCGTGGTGGCTTTCCCGCCTTTCTCAATGAGCAGCCCATCGTCGCTGGCTTTGGCTTTGTCGAGGTCCCAGTTGATGAATTTAGAATCGGAGGTGGGGAGAGAGAAGGTCTCGTCAAAGACGTCGTCGCCGGTTTGGACGCAATAGGCTTTGTCGAAATAAACATCGGCCGCGCCGTTTTTGACGATGATGTTGAGCTTGGCGCTGGCGGCGTTGTTCTTCGTCTGCAGTTCCAAGAACAAATCGCTCCACCCCGAGGAAAGGGCGTCGGCGTTCAGCCTCATGGAAGGGCCGTCGATGGTTCGGATGGCCTTGTTGGAGGAATCGTAGGTGGTGACGCTCAAAGTGACGGTCGTGCCGAAGGAGTTTTGGCTTTTGTAATGATAGCCGAGGCGATAACGGGTCCCAGGCTCCACCAAGAACGAAGGCGAGGTCGCTTGGAAATACGTGTCGTAGTTGGTGCGGACCACGTGCAGCGATTGCTCGCCGTCGTAGAACTGGTCCGAACTGAGGGAATGGGTGTCGGCTTCGCTATAGGTCCAGCCATCATCCCCTTCGAAGCTATATTCCCCGTTTTCGGGGGCGACTTGCCCCACTTTCGTTTCATCCGCCTGAGTGCTGGCTTGGTGCTTAACGGGGAAAGAAATTGAAGACAAAGAGGAAACAAACAAAGCGGAAGCGGAAAGGAAGGTGAGCAAAGAAGAGAAAATCATATACGGTAGCCCTCCTCTTGAAGCAGGTAGTAAATCTTGTTCAGGTCCTCAATGTCGACTCCGATGGAAGTGAGGGTGGAGACAATTTTGTCTTGAAGCGTCCTTCCGGGATTGGCGAGGATCGTCTTAACATAGGCGTTGGAGATGGAGCTTCTTTGGCGCAAGAAGGAGACATTGGCGAAATCGGTGAAGAGATAATCGCGGTAGAGGTCGGCTTCGGAAACGCCCATCAGCCCATTCAGAAGGAAAGCGACGCATCCGGTGCGGTCGGCCCCGGCGGAGCAATGGAAGTCGATGGGATAGGAAGCGGGATCGGCGAAGACCTTGAAGATTTTCTTGAAGGATTCCGCGTTGTCTTTATAGGTGAATATCTTTTCCGGAAGATTGTAATCGAGGGGGGCTTGGACGTATTTGACGCTCGATCCCAAAGGGCTGGAGGTTTTGAGCCCGCCGACTTCGTTGTTGTCGACCATCCTCAAGTCGATTTCGGTCTTGATGCCAAGGCGCGAGGCTTCCGTTAGCCCCGAGGAGGTGATGCTCCTTTGCATAGAAGAAGCATAGGAGGTGTTGAAAGGCCCAGAACGGTAAACCATTCCCTGCTTGACCATGAACTTGCCTTCCCGATTTCTCCATCCCCCGACGTCGCGGGCGTTGATGACCCCGTCGAGGCGGATGTTCCGGATGAAGGTGTTCGCGGTGTAGAAATACTTCGTTTCGCTTGCCACCCTCTTCCCGGAGATGGTGGCGGATACGGAGTAGTAATACTTCGTCGCGAGTTTTAGGTTATAGACGTAATAGAAATTGTCGCTGGTCCGATAGGTCCAGGGGGAAGAAAGGTCGCTGTTCTCGGACAGCTTTAAGGTGTAATAAGGCTTCTTCGAGGATTCGCCATCGAGGAGGTCCCACTCGATCTTCAACGATTCGGGCTGGGAAATCTCGGCGTTGGCTTTCGCGTATTTGGCGATGGAGAGGTTTCCATCGTCGATGTATTTTTGCTGCAAAATCGTATGGAAATTGAACGGGCTTTCGACCTGATACAGTTTGATGCCCGCTTTGTTTTCCTCTTCGGAAGAAGTTTGGGAAACCTCTTCGATACGGTCGCTGGCCTTCACCAAATTCGGGCGCACCGAAATCGAGGCCAAGGAAAGGGAAACAAGGGCAAAGGTAAGAAGTTTGTTAGCCATTCTTCCTACCTCTGATCATGATGACGATGGCCGTTGCAAGCCCAGCGGTGGCGACGGTAAGCATCGCAATGGTGACGCCTAATAGAGCCTTCGTAGCCGTGGAGTCCCCGGAAGAGGAATTCTGATTCTCCGAGGAAGGCTCGCTGCTAGAGGTGCTTGGCTGGCTCGAGGAGCTCGGCTTGGAGGTGCTTTCCTCTTGTTCTTCGGACCGAGTTTCCTGAGAGAAGGAAGTTTCTTCGCTTTCCGAGGAAGAGGAGGAAGTTTCCCCCGACTCGGAGGTTTCGGGTTCATCGGTTTTCATATCGCCATAGGGGAAGGAATCGATCGATTCGCCCGCGCTGGAGTCGTATTCCTTGATAACTTCGGGCATTTTCTCGACTTCGGCAGTGTCGGTGATCGAGATGTTCCGAATATAGGCGGTTCGTGGGGAGGAAGTGCAGAACTGCAACTTCAAATCTTTTCCTTCGGAGGCCACGAAATCAACGGAGACGTCGGTCCAGTCTTCGGAGTAATTCCCGGTGTAAATCTTATCCGACCCATAATAGGCGGAAGCCGTTTCGAAATAGCCGCCACGGTATTGGTATTTAAGGGTATAGGTGTTGCCAATCGTTAAATCGAAGTTCGAGGTTTCGACTTTCAAAGAAGGCTCGACGCTGGTGCCCAAAACCGAATCATAGCTGCCCGCATAGACCAAAGAACCATCATGGTCCTTCACGATGCCGGTCGCCCCGGAAAGGGAGATGTTCTCGATGTCGTATCCTTCGAAGGAACCCCCGGCGACATAATTGAAGTTCGAGGAATTCAAGATTTCCAAATCATCGATATAGAAAGTCTTATGGGAGAAAATCTTGATGTAGTTAATCGCGCAATATTTATCGCCCGAGTTCAGAGGGAGCTTCTTGAATTTATAAGAGTAAGTGGACCAGCCACCACCAGTTCCATTCGGCCCAACGGGATCGGCGTACCAAAGACGCTTAGTTCCATCAGAGGTGACGTTGTCGATTCGCAAAGACAGCCGGCTTCCATCCTCGTAGTCGTGCTTATATTTGAACCTCAATTCATAATCGCCCGCGGGAAGTTCGTCGAAGTTGGTCCGGAATCCTTGGTCCGTCAGTTTGATCGACCTCTCGCCGCTATAGGCATCGTCAGATAAGTTCGACGCGGTGAGAGGCTGGAAATTCCCGCTGTCTTCGGTCTTGTTTTCGATTCCGAAGTTTCCAAAGAAAGTAGAGGGGGCTGGCTTCCCGGCCAAAGAAGGGCCGTTGATGAAGAAATCGCCCATGCCGTAGCATGAGAAGACCATCACCAAGCTGGCGCATTGGCTGGAGGTCGTGTAATAGCCGTTGAGCTGCTTCCAATTGCTTTCCCTTCCGTTGGCGGAGATGACTTCGGTGGAAACCGTGCTTCCGTCGTCTTTGGTCTCGATGAGGGAAGCGGTCACTTTGTTCTCTTCGTCGTGAAGGCAATCGGAGCGATAGAAGAAGGCAAGTTTATAAGCCGTGTCTTTTTTTGCTTCGAAGGAAGAGGAAGAAACAGAGAGAGTATAGGCGGAGATGCGGCGGCTCATCCGAATGGAATTGCCTTTGCTGGAATCCTTATAAGCAGAAGCGCTTAGATAAGGGGAAACGATAGGGCTGTTATTATCGTCCAGCGTGGAGGAGCTCCAATGCTCGGGCATGGAGGAAGAGGAGGAAGCCTCTTCCGCTAAGAGCATGTTTTGGCCGGGGCGAATGCCCGCGGCAAACAATAGTCCCAGAGTGGATAGGCCCAGCAGCAGTCTTTTGCCTTTCATACGTTTCTCCTTTGATAGTTCTCGTATCGGATCGTTTTTGTTGCCCTCGCCCCTTTTGTTCAAAACAAGGAAACCGTTGCCGGTAGAGAAGAATTAAGAGGGAAAGGCGCGCATAAAGATGAGGCGAAATTTATTACATTAATTGTTGGTTTTCACGCCTTACAAAATCTAATCAATTTTCACTCTTTAGTATTTAAAGTTAACGAAAGGGCGAAATCGGTTCGATGAGAACTTTAAAAAATAGTAACGTAATAATGCGGATAAATTGAAAAATTGGCATTTTCGTTAATTGTTTTATTAAGCAATTTCAAAAAGGAGAGATTTTTATGGAAAATGGCAAAATCAGGCTGGGCTTGATCGGCTTGGGACAAAGAGGGAACACCCTGCTTCCGAATATTTTGTCCAACGAGGATGTGGAGATTGATTGCATCTGCGACAAATTCGAAGACCGGATCGTGGACTTCGGGAAAAAACTCGAAGAGAAGGGACGCTCAACGCCTTTTGGCTCCACTTCTTTTTTGGATATCTTAGATCGGAGGCCGGACTGCGTCATCGTCGCGACTAGTTGGAACAGCCATGTCGAAGTTGCCCTCGAATCCATGAAACGGGGCATCCCCGTCGCGATCGAAGTCGGCGGAACCCACAACATCGAGGATTGCTGGAAGCTCGTGGACGCTTACGAAAAAAGCCTAACGCCTTTCTTCTTTTTGGAAAACTGCTGCTACGGCAAAGACGAGATGCTCGCGACTTCTTTATATCGGAACGGCGTCCTCGGGGACGTCGTGTATTGCCAAGGCGCCTATTGCCACGATCTGCGTTATGAAATCGCCGGGGGAATTAACACCCGCCATTACAGACTAGAAGAATACAAAAACCACAACTGTGAGAACTACCCCACCCACGAATTAGGCCCCATCGCCAAGATTCTGGACATCAACCGCGGGAACCGCTTTACAAAAGTCGTTTCGATGTCCTCGAAAGCCATGGGTCTAGAGGAATACATCAAGAAAACCGACGACTACAAAGAAAAACTCGCCGGGGTGAAATTCAAGCAAGGGGACGTTACCACGACGATGATCCAATGCGAAAACGGGGAAACCATCCTTCTGAAATTAGACACCACCCTCCCCCACCTTTATGACCGCAACTTCACCGTGGAGGGGACGGAGGGCTATTACTGCCAAACGACCAAATCGGTCGTTTTGGACGACAAGAAATACGATCACGACTTCGACCCCATCGAAAAATCCTTCCTGAACCAAAGCGAATACGACGAATACCTCCCCGAAGACTGGAAGGGCATCACCCAGGAACAGATCGACGCGGGGCACGGGGGAATGGATTACGTGATGCTGAAGCACTTCTTCCGTTATATTAAGAACAAAGAGGAAATGCCCATCGACGTCTACGATGCGGTCGCTTGGATGAGCATCACCGCTTTGTCCGAGGAATCGATCGCGAAAGGCTCCATCCCCATCGAATGCCCGGACTTCACCCGCGGGAAATATAAAACCCGGAAGCCCTTGGACGTTTTGCCTTTGCCAAAAGTCGAAAAGGCGAAGTAACTAGAAGCCCTCTAACTCGCGCTGATCCCCTTTGGTTTTTGGAATCGACGAAAAACAATTAAACCCCATGCTTTGACATTGCTATCGTTGATTTCCGCTATGAGCTCGAAGCGTTTCCTACAAGGTGGAAGAATACTATCAAACTTATCCACAGTTAGGATTTGAGATATTTTTGTTTCGCCTTCATTCTTGCGGCTTACAAAGCGCAAGAGGTATCGGCAGTTCTGAAATGACGATTTCATTTTTTAGGATTCAGCATCGTCCACGCCAGTTCATACGTCTCATCAAGCGTCATGATTCGCGCCCTGCTCAGCAGGACCCTCGAGCGAGCAGAATTTCAAGGCTTTGTAGAGCTTCCCCAAATCAATCGCATGGGACTGGTGTGCGCAAAGACTCTCATTCTTCAGCCTGCACGAACCCATAGAAGTTTGGGAAATCCTCATTAGGAATTTTGTTTCGTACCATTTAAAAAAGAACACTTCGAGAGCTCATCCCAATTCGGGCATTCCGCATCGTGTTCTTGGAAGAATCTCTCCATATCGGAATTCAAAGCACTCATCTCATCCACCGCATTCATCGCGTGATCCGACACGCAGATCTTGCCCAGAAACGTTCCGCAGAGGAGTTTGAAGAACCGAAGATTATCCTTTCGATATTTGGGGCTTTGATATTCTTTCTCGCTGTCAGGCAATAGCTCATGCCCCGCTTTTCTAATCGCATCATAAGCCTCGATAATCGCATTTAGAACTTTGTTGAGATACGCCTTATCTCGTTTGATCTTTTTTAGGTTCCCTTTTGTTTTATAGCAAGCAAAAGCAAGGGGCAAAACAAACGCTGCATGGCAAAGAAGATAGTCGCCCATATTCGGCTCGTACTTTACTTTGAGTCCCGTGTCTTGAAAGATCTCATTGATGAGGTGCTCATTAGAAGGTGAGCCAGAGAGTTGTCCAATAGTTATCTTCTTAAGATTAAGCGAAACAACTCTATTCTTTTCACGATGCCCCGCCGCGCTATAGAAAGCGAACATCACGTTTTTGCCTTTCAAAGAAGAAGCGGTTTCATTAGGACGTGTATTGTTGCCCACGAAAATGACGTTCTTCGACCGGTTTTCATTTAGAACGTCCACCACCGATGCGATTTGGGTGAAACGGACGCAGACGAAAATAACGTCATACACGTCATCGGGCTTCAACTCCGTGATCACGGGCAAACGAGTCACGGATGTATGTGGAAACAATTGGTTTTTGATTCGAAGTCCATTCTTTCGAATCTCTTCGGCCCACTGACCCCGAGCGAGCAGTGTGACATCTTTCTTCGAATGGGCGAAGGAGTCTGCCAAATTGCATCCAAGCACCCCGGCCCCCATCACTAAAATTCTCATAGACGGTTGCCCTCCTTGGCAATGGTTCCGTCTTCTGCTGCGGTGGCCCCGTTACCCTTAAAGTCAATTCGGACGATCTGCATTTTCATGAAACTGTCGCCGAACTTAGCAAGCAAACGGAAGAAAGAGCTCACGCAGGGTTCTTTCAAATCATCGTACCCCAGCATGTATCCACGGCTGGACACCTCGATATCCTCACTCCAGGAAGAGAGCTCTTTCTTCGCATCCGACACGGCGAAAAACGCACCGACGTCCTTAATCTTCGCCACTTTCAGCCAAGTTTTCCTAAGGAGCTTTCCTGCCTTTTTGTTTGCTGCGTCGAAAACCAGCTTCCCGCCCGGGAAAGCTTTCGCCATCTTACTCACAAGATCCCTTACCTGATCGGTAAGAAAATAATAGAAAACGCCGGAAGCGAAGAAGACGGCACCTCCGCTTGCGTCGATCCTCTTGAACCAGGACTCGTCGTTCAAATCGCAAGCGATGTTCTCTTCGCGTTCCCCAGCAGGAAGAACCCCCTCTCGAACTTTGATGACATCGGGAAAATCAAGGTTATAAATCCTGCACTTCCCGTTGTCGCATTTTCTCCCTGTATCATCCAGCCCGCAGCCAAGGTTCACCACCGCGGCGTTTGGATGGGATTTCAGATAGTCCTTTATTTCGAAGGCCAGGTCGTTTTGCCGCATCGCAACTTCCAGAAAGCCAAACCGATACATGGTTTTCTTGGACTGCTCCTCCAAGACAGAGAAATCGTAATCCACGTTTTGGATGATCATCTCCGCAGTCTTATCTTGGTATAAATCCGGGAATATCTTTGAGCAAACGACCCTGCCGTAAAGCGGAATCACCAAAGTCTCTTGGACCGTGTTCCTTTCGATGTGGTATTTCATCGGTGCCCTCCAAACAGGAAAATTTAGCATTTCGCCATGGACGCATACGTCTTCTAGAATACGTTACGATCGCAAGCCCCATATTCCTATCCCGTTCAAGAACGAAAGCCAAAACGATTATACCATTCAGGAATTTGGCCTAAAGAAAAATGTCAATTAAACCTAATTCCATTCTACAAGACCACTTGATCGGCTCTTTGATCAAAAGCAAAAAGAGGCGAAATGTTAACAAGGTTGCAGGACAGGCAACCCAAAAAGAAATTGGCCATAAGCCAGTAGCCGGCATCCACGAAAAGTCAGTTAGTCGTTGTTTTCTTTCTTCTTTTCCTCTTCGTCGAAAACCTCATCGACGAAGTGGCAATTGCGAGGATCATTCCAATCGCAAGGATCGTATTTCTTCGAATTTGAATCCCCAAAGAAAATCTTAAGCAAGAGGTCGTCATCATCTTTCGGATCCGGAGATGGGGATCCATTCTCGTATCGATCTTTCATGATTCTTCTTCCTCTCCCTTATTTTAGTCGAAACGGGGCCTTTGTTTCCAAAGCAAAAGCAAATCGCCAATGACGTCAGAAAAGCGAAAACGCGTTTTACTTCTTCAACTCTTTTAGGGCGTCTTCCACTTCAACGCCTTGGGTTTCTGAAGAAGAAATCTTCTCTGTTTCCGAAAGAGCACGAAGGGTTTCTTCGTTCGGTTCGTTGGACTTTTCCGAGGAAGGTTTGAAGGGCCCTGTATTTCTCCCGTTAATTGCAGATCAAGTAATAACGCCCGAAATTGTTCACAAGGTAATAAGGCGAAACGATATACTGGAACCCATTCATCCTCGTTGTCGGTTCCCCGTTTTGATCGTAGGACAAATAGCGAAAGCCCACTCGCCTGCCTTTCTTCATCGCTTCGTGGATTACGCTGACGTTATATAAAACATCTTTATTGGCAGTGCGGTGAATCTCGGAGGTTTTATAGATGCAGGAACAGTCTTTCCGCTGATACTTGCTGAAACAGTTAGAAACCGCATCCGCCATTTTCCTCGCTTGTCTTGCATCGACGCTACGGCTAGAGAAAACGGCGTCGATTAAATAAGAAGCTTCCGTGCTGTCGAAAGTCCTGGATAGGAGGGCGAAGCCTCCCTTCGGCCCCTTCGCAATATCGTAATCGAGCTCTTCCAAGAGCTGCAAAGAAGACCCAACGGATTTCCTTTCTAACTCAGTATCGTAAAGTTGGCGGATTTTATCCGCGATTTGGAGCTGAGTAAGATAATGCTCCTCATCCGTGAATTCCTCGAGCACCTTAAGAGCCAAAAGGATGGAGCTCTTTTTGTTTGGGGTCATGTCTTTCCTTCCCGGCTGCCAAAACCGCTGAACCATCAAATATTTTGGCAAGCTTCCTGCGCCGCCTTTTAAGTCGGCGGAAAGCGATGGCGCAGGAATCTATGCCCTTTCTTCGGTTGCTGCCATTATATATCAGGCGCTTCTTCTAGGAGCGTCAGCAGCGGAAAAAGAAGGGCGCCGGCAGCGACGCCCTATCGTCGAATCGCTTCGGCAGTAAAGTGGTTAGTAGGTTGCCGCTGCCGACCAAATGTCCTCTAGCATCCCTTGTAACGCGACCCCGAATGTCTCTAAGAGTTTCGTTCATTCTTGGTACCTCCTTTCCTCCGTGAATTGTATGAAAAGGGGTGTCCCGTTTTTCGGATTTGAGCATATCTTTTGATAATCAAAAAACATTCGATGGCAGGCTCATTTTGCACTTTTGAGGCACTTTTATGCTTCTCAAATTGCACTTTTTAGGTTGTTTTCAGGCTTTCAATTTGCACTTTATCCGTTTTTGATTACAATTCGTTTGAGGAAAACGGTTTATATATGGAAAGAATCGCGTTGAAAGAAATTGTCGAGTGGAACAATTTCAGGATGAAGCCTCTTGTTGTATATGGCGCAAGGCAAATCGGCAAAACATACCTGATAAAAGAGCTCTTCGCCGAACGGTACTACAAGAACAATTACATCTACATCGATTTCAAGAAAGACGATGATGTACGTTTATTTATAAACGGCAACGATAGCAATCCGCCGATTGTGGACGCCAAAAAGATCATTAATTTTCTTTCCTTGCGCGAAAACCGCGTCATCGACAAAAACACCTTGCTCATTTTCGATGAAATTCAGGAAGCCTTGCCCATTATCACTTCCCTGAAGTACTTCAAGCAGGATTTCAGGGAGATCCCCGTCATCGCTTCTGGCTCGATGGTCCGAATCAAATTGAAAAGGCAGCATAGAATTGATCGACAGCACAATTCGGAGGGTTTCTTTTTCCCCGTCGGAGCCATTTACGAACTCGTAATGCACCCCCTTTCTTTTGAAGAATTCCTTTTGAATTACAACAAAGTTCTATACGAAAAGATCGTGGATGCCTATAAAACGAAAACGCCCTTGGAACAGTACATTCATGAAATGGCGTTGAACGTTTTGTACCAATATCTCTTGGTCGGCGGCATGCCGGAAAATGTCCAAATGTTTTTGAATAAAGATCCGTTGGTGAAAATCAGAGAAAACACCGTTTCCATTTTTGACGACTACCTTAACGACATGGACCTTTATCAAGCCAGCGGTGAGTCCATCATCCGATCGAAGCTCATACTTAAAAACATCTATCAACAATTGAACAAAGAATCCAAAAATTTCAAACCGTCGTTGCTTGACAAAGGACTAAAAACCAGAGATTTAAAATCTCCGATCGACTGGCTTCTCACCGCCGGGATTGTCTATCAGTCCCATCAAGTGAAGGAAAAAGTAACCCTGCCGCTTTCGCCGATGAATGAATCAAACTTCCGGCTGTACTTAATGGATTTAGGCTTATTGGCCTACCAAAGCGGAATCAATATGTCCACTTTCGTGAATCCCATTATGCAAAACACATTATCCGGCGTCTTCTTCGAAAACTACGTGGCGAACGAAATGCAGGCAAAAGGCATTTCCCTCTTCTTTTGGAAAGGAAAAGCGGACGCCGAATTCGAATTCCTCGTCAAAGATCAGAACAGCGTCGTCCCCATGGACGCAAAGAAAGGGAAAGGGACATTGTCATCCCTCAAAAAGTTCGCGGAACACAACAAATGCGCCTATGCCGTAAAGGTTTCGACAAACAACTACGGATACGATGCAGAAAATAGAATACTGACAATTTCTTTGTACATGTTCTTCGCTTATTTGAACGATTTGAAAGAAAAGGATCCTTTCCTAAGATAAAACTTTTGTGTTTTTTGCTGCCAAAAACGTCAATCGCGATTCCCGTCTTTTTTCTTTTCGGTTCCAAGTTCCTTAATTGTCTTTTTAACGTCTTCTTCTACCATTCCCGTTTCTTTTGCAAGCGAAACAGTCGCGTCGATTTCCTTTTCAAAATCGCTTGCTTCCGGAATCTTGAGTTTTTTCAAAACGGCCACCCCTTTGGACCAGTAAACAACCAATTTATCTCCCGAGTTTAAAGAAAGGCTCTCCCTTAAATCCTTGGGCAAGACCAGCTGCCCCTTCGTTGATAACGTAACTACATCAATTGGCATCGAAACCGCCTCCCTTTATTTGGTAAGTTTTTCTTACGTTATTATCATAAGCGTCTTCCGCCACGTTTTCTTGCTCTAAAGGCAAATTTCGCTTTATGGAATATTTGTTGACAATCCCGCGCGAAAAGAATCGTCACCAACATCAGAAATCCAGCCCCAATGGATGCGCTTTCCGTTAGATAAGCGTTTCGATTTTCGACAAGGAAATTTCCGAGCTTATTATCTTTCCAAGTTTTTCCCGATTCCGTGACGTTGATACCCTCTCTTTGGCACTGAAGAAATACTCCTTATCCTCATCGTCCATAAGAAAAGCGTTCGTCTTTAAGAAATTCGCGTCGCCGTTCTCGTCCATTTCTAAGTTGACCGTAATTTCGCGAGGGTTTCTTTCAATCTGGGCAGACGCTTCAACATCAAATTCGTCCACCCCTTGATAGGAATAAGTTTTTCTAATTAATTTACGGATCTTACTTTTCAGTTCTTCGCTTTCCATTCGGTAAAGCAAAAACGAAAGGAGACTCCTTGTCCTTGCCACAATGACGATCTCTTCATCCGTGATAGTGCAACTATCATGTTTTCCGGAAAAATAAGCGCCGAAAGAAAAAGGCACGCCATCAATATAAGCGTCTCTATCGCTTATCGCGTCAATGACGGATTTCCTAAAAGCGTTCTTCGCTTCTTCGAAAGAATGAAATTCCTTTTTGGACTCGTTACATTTTAAAACCCAGTGGAATTGATTTTCGTTGGATTCGTTTGTCATCGTCTTTTTTGCTTCCCCCATTTTTAATCTAACTCATTTCTGAAGACTAGATATAGAAAGTTATTTGGCCGGAAGAATTGTTGTTCGAGATAATTTTTCAGCAGCGCTTCGGTTCGTCAGCAAATCAGTTTTGGCTTAAACGCCCAAAAGTTTTTGTGTAGAAATAAACGCTCCGAACTGGCGTACTTTATCTCTTCCGTTCTCTAGTTCTTGCAAAACGCAAAACATTAACTTTCGTGTTTCGTGTCGCCTTTTGGATCCGAATCCGCGCTTATTTTGTCCTTAAGAGGTCCTAGGGTTAACCCCGGAAGTACCTTTTGTCATACCACCACTGCTCAATCCAAGAAATCAGCATATGAAACACCATTCCGAACCCAAACATGCAGATGATGATATCGATCGTAAATTCTATCGCGCCCGTTTTATAAAGAACGAACCAGACGCCATAGTAAACGAAGTTCACAAGCGCGCTGTTGATCGCGTTTAGGTACGTCTTTCCTTTGCCGATGAAAATGGAATCGGGGATAAGGTATAAGGTGTAGGCGATGTAAAACGGAACAAGCTTCAGCAAAAGGGAGAAAATACGGTCCGCGTTCTCAAGCCTCTCCGCATACGCCAAGAAGGGCCTCCATCCAGGGATCGTGGCCGCCCAAGAAAGAAAGATGAATAAAGATAAAAGGCAATAATTCGAACGAATGATGTTTTTGTCTTCTTCTTTGCAATCGGCCTTAATGACCTCGGCCATCGCGGAAGCGGGAATCAATAGCCATCCCCAAATGAAGTTGTTGGCAACCCAATAATTGCCCTGCTCACTGACGGTATTGACCATCCTTCCGATCATCAGGGCATAGACGATATTATCGATGAATTGCTGGCACCCAGAAAATAAGCCCACCTTCAGCCAAGATAGATACTCCGACTTATCGCCTTTACCGAAAAGGCATGGCTTTATTAGCTTCTCGCAACGCAAAACAACGAACCCCGCGATTCCCAAAACGGCATTCGTGGCGATGTTGCTGACGGCTACCCCGTTAACGCCTAAGGCGGGAATCAAAAGGAAATCCCCCACAACGGTCAGAATCGCTTGGAGGCCCAAGAAAACATAGACATTCTTTGGCTTCTCCGCCACGACGAAGGTGACGTTGAAGAACGATGGGACGATCCCAACCATGAAGGCCACCGTTTCAAGTTTGAGGTAAAGGCTGACCGCAGAAATGTCATTCTCCTGCGGGTTCATGTAAGAAATTAAAGCATTGCCGTAAAAGAACGTCCCAACATTGAATAGGGAGTAGAGGACGAACGCAATCAAGAACGATTTAAAAACGAATCTCGAGCCCTTTTCTTTATCTTCTTTGAAAGTCTTATTGAGGATCGAATAAAGAGGGACGATGAGGAAGGCTTTGATCGTCTCATCAATCAGGTCGTACCACTCCATCTGACCGATGATGTCTATCCCTGAAGCCGATGCGTTTGTGGACACTAAAAACGTTCTAACTGTTTGATAGACTGCAGGCACAAGTGCCAACGCGCATAAGGAAGCCCATAAGGACCATTTGAAAAATCTAAGATTCGCAAAAGCCGTTTTTATTTTCGTGACGTTCAATTCATTCACCTCTGCAATATTTTTGCAATGCGCCGTAATAGGCCAAAGGATCAGAGTTCTTTAGATTCACGATGGCTTTGTAGTATTCCATCTTTTTAACGTCGATAAACGATTGATATTCGGCATAAGAATATGTTTTCCAACACCTTAAAGACCCTATAAGTTCATTGCCACCAAAGCCATATGTATATGGAGCTATGTCACTATTAAGGGAAATTTCTTCAACTGTGTTAATGACTTCGCCTTCTATGCAGCTTAGGTCCTCCTTGTCCAAACAGGATGGTATTTCAAATTGCTTCATGCAATGGCAGTTGCAGTTCAGCATCGTTTTCAAATATGGCCTGGCTTCTATTTCACTCGTCGTCAAATCTCGCGATGTCCCGTATTTAACAAGTCCGTTAGCCTCGCTATGAGTTTCTTTGAATTTTAAATTCGCAGCCAGAAAATTGTCTTTCTCAGGCTGGTTCATTACCATAAGCAATTTTTCTAGCAGATAATCACTTTGAGTTTTACAAACCAAGGCGCTTTTTAGATACTCTTTCTTAATGGAATAAAATTTTGACAATTCCCAATCGATAGCCTTTTCATCATCTAGGGGTAGCCCAAGAATGCGATTTTTAATGATCTGTGCCGCATCGTTATCGTTAAAGAAACATATGTACTCCGGGCCGTACTTTAAATTAGCAAGATATCGATCGTCTCGCTGAAAATATTGTTTTAGAAAGTTGAACTCTGCTTTTTGGCTTCCGGTCAGGTCTCCAAAGACCGATGATTTTAATAAAGAGAAGAACCTATTCTTAATTTGCTTGAGGTGGGTCAAGTATTTCTCGCCCGATTTATCGTCATATTTATCCTCGTCAAACTTATAAAGCGACAAATCATAATTCCGTTTAATGAAGTCGTCATTTGATTCGTTTGTTCTTTTACCAGCGACAAGCTCATCAACGCTGACATCGAAGAATCTCGCCAGCGCGTACAGCATTTCGGGTTTGATTCCATTTCCGTGCTCCCATTGAGACACGGCAGGTTTTGAAATGCCGATGCGTTTCGCGACTTCTTCGATGGTTAGTCCCCTTCCTCTTCTAAGAGCATTAATGAAATTCCCCGTACTTTCGAAATTAATGTTGTTCACAAGTTTCACCCTCCATCAGCTCTTCTTTCATATAAATATCCCTGATATCCTGTAAAGAATAAGAGGCGAGATTTTCGAGTAATTGTTTTGTTTTTTCTTTATCACGCGTCTTTTTGAGTTCGTCAAAAGACGTTATCTCTCTCCAATATTGGAAATGAGGCGCCATCTCAGAAGAATCTTTGCCGCCGACATACTCCTCTTCTTCAAAAGTTTCTCGAGTTTCACCCTTCCTTAGTTTTTCTTCTAGGTCCCTTAGTTCAATAAGCCCCCTATCAATCTTTTTCTCTTCAGCTCGATATTTCTTCCACGGCTCCAGCGCATAGGAATGTTGGTTGAAATCGGCACGGACATATTTCAAATCCCGATTTGTGTCTATGCCGAGCCCTTTTGAAAGGAGAATTAAAAGATCTTCAGAAACATTCTCAGGATCGTATTTCCACACAAAGTCGTACAATTCATCGAAGTCTAAGTTTAAAAAATCAAGGGATCGTTTAATTGAATGATAATAACTTACGATAAACCTGTTCTTACGGTTGTTTTCAACGTAGTTTGTAAAAGTCTTACCGTCTTCCATGTAAGGACATTCAAGGGGCTTTTCGCACTGCAAATAAAGCTCTTCAACGCGATCAATGATTCTTTTTCTTTTCCTCTTCTTCACGATGATATTGATGAACTGATAATTCAGACACGCACCGTTTTCGATCATGTATTTGACGACAGTCCGCACGCATTCGTCTTTGTCGAACTCTCTTCCATTATTGGTTTCGAATCTTTTAAGAGAAGTGGCGCCATGCTCCGGGGGGTCAAAAACCACGTCGCCTTGTTGCAGCGACATCAAAAGCATGTCCTTTTCCCACCATTCCAACATCTTGAACCTTTTGTCCGCGTATTGATTGTCGGATAAAACCCCATCGACAATTTCATTAAGACGAACTTCGGTCTCCTTCGTAGGGCAAATGAATTTCGACACCTCGAAAAAGAGCGCGTCTTTCTTAGCGTCCTTCATCTCCGCAACTTTGTTTTGAATTGCTTCGACAAGTTTTAGATACCTGTCATTTACCTTTGAGCGGACAAATTCGTCTGCGTAATCGGAAAGGGCATAGAAATGATTGAAGAGGAATTTGAATTCCGAATCCTCATTTTTGGTCTCCTCATCATTAATTTTCTTTATCAGCAACTCCTTAAATCTCTTTGCAACTTTTATTCGATGCTTTTGATGGATCGAATAAATGTCATAGTTCTTGTCAGCAAACAGTTCAGGCCAATTTTCGTTCGCAAAGGGATATTCTTTAAAATAGTTTTTCTCTTGAAGCCTCTCACCATCCAGGATTTCGTCGATGGACGCGCCGTATAATTCCGAGAGAAACGTCAATTTTTCAATTTCAGGAACGGTCTTGCCGTTTTCCCAATCGCTAATTGCTTTTACGCTCACTATGAAGTTCTTGCCGGCGAACTGATCTGAAAGATCCTCTTGGCTCCAGCCGCGCTCAGTTCTAAGTTTCTTCAGAAATTGGCCCATTCTCTTTTTATTCATATAGATAAGTCCCTTTCTTTATTTCGTTTATTTTTTCTTTTACCAAGGCTTCATCTTTAATGTGCCGGAAATTTCCTCTTTTCCGGGATACCCGCTTTTCTTCTTCCCTTATCACACATTCGCTGATATTGGGGCAAAGAAGTTTTTGTTCTTGTTTACAATGAACGTGGAAATACGGATCGTTAGTCGTGATTTTTCTACCTTTGGCATAATCTTCTTTTGTTATTTCAAAAACTTCCCGAATCGCATCTTTGCGGTTGTGTTTTACCCGAGGGAGGTTCCTAACAAGTCTCGCAGCCTCCTTTCTGCTTTCAGCCTCCGTATAAAACGCCTTGAGAATGTAGTAGTTCCTCCCAACATGACCGCATTTTGCTTTTACTTTGTAATATTTCATTTGGTCATCCTCCTGTTCGAAAGTATCGGACGTTTCCCTTTTCGAAATAAGGTGGTTAATCTTTACTTGCTTTTTAACCTTTTTTATAAAGTTAAGCAACGCCACAGTTTTTAAAAGACGATGCCGTGCTACAGGCATTCAATACCTCGTTTTAATCTGAGTTCGCGGCGTTTTTTGGTTTGATGGAAATTGCGGTTCTTATTCTCTTCTCATTAAACCCGCCATCCCAAATTTGAAAAATCACACTTCGAAATCATCAAACAGTCATGAGGTTTCGCCCGGAATGTAGTGCCACTCACCCTTCACAAACGAGACAACCCCGTCGGATATGCCATAGCCAATAAAAACCACATTCGTTTCATAACCGTCGCCGATGATTTCGTATTCGGTCTTCAGGTACCAATCTTGGCGGGTCGGCGCTTTTTCGAGCTTTTCCCGATAAGGAAAAGCCTCGATCATGGAGATATTTTCCTTGATGCATTCGGCTTTGTTCGTGCTTTTGGTTTCCGTTTCGATTGCTGAAGGATCGTCGCCCTCTTTCGATAGGCGACGAATCGACATCGAAATGACGGTGGCTTCGTTGATCCCGAGCTTGACCATCGGCCAGCCTTTCGTGTCAACGCCACACGTAGACAAAATCGAGGAGGCGATTAGGAGAGAGGAACTAACGAAAGCGTTTTTTCTCATGGATATCCTTCTTAATAGTGGCAAATGCCAAATGCAGTCTAAACGTAAGTACCAGCGTATTATCTTCTCTACTTAATTGAAATGGTCCTTAGCATTTTAAAGCTTCCGCCATTCCGCAGGAACGTCTAAAAGGCTTTAAACCCCTATTCTCAATGAAGGGCTATCCTCAAGGCTTTTCCGTACTTCCCCAACCGCCCTGTCTTCCGCTTTGTCAAGGACGGCATACCGATAATAAAAAGTCCGAAAAATAAATCCGCGTTTTTTGAAGAAAAACATATCTTGCACGTTTTTACACGCTTATTCATCTTTGTGTTCTATACTTAATGCATAATTCTGTGCGTTTGCACAAAATTTTGTATTAGGAGGATGAACTTATGTACTTTCCCCGAAAGGACTATCTGGACAAACTGAAAGCTTCCGTCGGCAATGGGATGGTCAAAATCGTCACAGGTCCCAGAAGATGTGGGAAGTCCTTTCTCCTATTCCATATTTTCAAGGATTACCTTCTCTCCTCGGGAATCAAAGACGATCACATTATCGAGCTATCCCTTGATGACGTAAGTAACGTCAGGTACCGCAACCCAATCGATTTGTCCTCCTATTTCAAGGAGAAAATCAAAGACGATTCCAAATACTATTTTCTCATCGACGAAATCCAGTTTTGCAAAAGCATCGATAACCCCGCTTTCTCCGGCATTAAGACAGAAGACGGCCAGACCCCAAAGATCACTTTCTACGACGTCCTCAACGGCTTCTTAAATTTAAAGAACGTCGAAATTTTTGTGACCGGAAGCAATTCCCACATGCTGTCCAGCGACATCGCCACCGAATTCAGAGGGAGGGGCTGGCAAATTAGAGTTCATCCCCTAACCTTTAAAGAATTCAAGGAAGCGAACACCCAAAGAGGTTTGGATAACCTGGCCTTATGGAAGGAATACTACCTTTACGGCGGACTTCCCCAAGTTTCTCTTCTCCCCGACGAGCCTTCCAAGCGGAAATACCTGAACGAAGTGTTTAATAACACCTACATCAACGACATCATCGAGAGATATTCTCTTAGAAACGACGCGGCGATCCGCGACTTGGTGAAAATCATGGCCACCAACGTGGGCTCGCCGATCAACCCGACCAAAATTTCAAACACCTTCAAATCGGAGATGAAGTCCTCAATCCAGCCCGCGACCGTGTCGAAATACATCGAGCACATGGAAGATTCCTTTATGCTGAACTCGGCGTGCAAATACGACCTCACGGGACGCAGGTTCATCGGCGCGTCCTACAAGTATTACTTTGAGGACATGGGCTTACGTTACGCGGCCGCCTCTTTCGTCGGAAAGGACCAAGAGCCCCATTACATGGAGAACGTCATTTACAACGAACTAATTTGCAGGGGTTATAAGGTGTCCGTTGGAAATGTCACGGTTTTCGATCATTCTGAAGGGAAAACCGAAAGGCTCAACCTTGAGGTGGATTTCGTCGCCGAAAAGTTCGATCAGACAGTCTATATCCAATCCGCTCTTTACCTCGCCGATGAGAAGAAACGGGAGCAGGAACTTAGACCGTTAAGGAAAATAGACGATTCTTTCAAGAAGGTGCTAATAACCAAATACGAAGGGGACGGCTTCTACGATGAGGATGGCATCCTTCGTATGAACCTCTTCGATTTTCTGCTAAACGAAAATTCCTTGGATTAATCGCCAACACCTTCTACGTTTTCAAACCTAAACGCATATCTCTCGCGTTGAATTCGATTAAAGCCACCCTTTAATGCGAAAATCTGTGCGGTCGCACAGATTTTCGCAATAAGAGCGTCAGAATGAGCCGTGGAAAGTGCGTTTTCGATTGTTGACTATGATAAATCCCCTTTTAGCCCTTGCGTGGATTTTCAAAACAGGGGCATGTTTAACAACGGCTGAGAGAGTACCCCCCAGTGCAATCGCGCAAACAGGGATAAGACTCAACTTTAGGGAATTACGGAGCCAAACCGCTGGGTCGGAAACTTAGGACCCGAAAGGAATGTCAGCTTTGGCTGCCATCTTTTCCCCTCGCGAGTTGCCTCCTTTCCATCTTTTTCCAGCTGATGAACCCATAAATGTCATTCGCCAAGAAAGCGAGGAAGCAAACGACGACCGAAATATAAGAAAGGTCCTCAACGGCCGCCAGAGGCCAAAGCACGATGAGGACGACGTCGTTTGCGGCGTAGCCGATCGCATAGTAAGGGTTTCTTCTGAAGGTGAGGTAAACCGCCAGAAAGCTTGTGGTAACCGATAGGGTGCTAGGGACGATGTTCTTGGTCTCAAAAACCTTGAGGATGAAGTAGAAGGCAACCGTTATGGCCCCGGCGGAAAGGGCCACGAAAATAGGTTCTTTCTTTTTTAAACGGCTCACTTGAACCTCGCTTCTGTTCCCGTTATAGGGATTCCTTAGCCAAGAGACCAAGGCGAATACCGCCATCGGGAGAGTCATGCAGACGTAGGTCAACATCTCCCCACAATATTGGAAGCGGAAGGAAATGACGCCATAAATCACGCTGAAGAGGATCATGAGGCCCTGGCCGATGGGGTTTCCCTTCGCGTTGAAGATCAAAGACGTCACCCCCACCAAAGAAGCGACGAGGGTAAGCCAATTAGCTCGGTCGAAAACGCAGAACGAGACGACGATAGACGCCACCGATATCGCCCATAGCAGGATCTCCGCAAGAGAGAAATGCCCGACCATCTTCCTTATTTTTCCCATAAAGCAGCTCCCTTAAAAAAGAAAGCACCCACCACTTATCTACGAAGACCTAACGATAAGTGAATGAATGCTCAGCATTCTTTGCCCGGTGGCAAATGATATGTGGCGGTATGCTAAAGGCAGAGTTCCCTTTTTGTCAATCCGTGGACCCTCTTCCCCGCGCCCTGCTCGGCCAGATCGCGGGAACAGTAATTCCTGGTCTTTTTTCGGTCATAATGCCCATGGCATCTCCCTCCTTGCTTTCTTGGTCGAAAACATTATAGGGCGGATGCCTTTTTTCCTTTGACTGCCGCGAACCCCCCCTCGAGTATTTGGGATGGGGTTCTTGTCGGGGGTTTGTTTCACATCATTTGAAATAGAACAACGCATCGTAATGTCATTCAATTTCAGTTTTCACAAGCAGCTTTTTGTAGGACAAATCGGTTGCAATCGCTCCGAGCGGTGCGGTAATAAGTATCGCCAAAACGGCGCCGGTCAAAATCGTTTGACCGCACTCAAGTCCTGATGAAAGCGGAATTGCGCCTATTGCTGCCTGAACCGTTGCTTTCGGAATGTATGCAATCGCGCAAAACAGCCTTTCTTTGAAATTGAGCGGTGTTTTTATAAGGCACGCAAAAACGCCGATTATTCTGAATACTAACGCACAAAGCAGAACGATGATCACACCACCGCCGTCAGAAAGCACATAGGAAACATCGACTTCCGCGCCAACAAGCACGAATAAAATTATTTCGGCAAAAACCCACAGTTTTTCATATCTGATCGATAGCCTGCTCGCCCGTTCTTCAGACTTCATATTGAACATAATTCCAAGAGAAATTACGGCAAGAAGTCCCGAAAAAGGAACGTACTTTTTTATTAAATTTTCAAGCGCAACGAACAGAAACGAAACGCTTAACAAAATTATGATTTTTACGGTATCGCGCACTTTGAAACGCTTGAAAAACAGCGAAAGTAGCCAACCGCAAAATACGCCCATGGTTATACCCAAAACGATAGATACGGGGATTTGCCATATCACGTTAAAGTCGAAACCGCCAACGCTTACGGTTGTAAGCAGCGCCGTAAATAAAACGATTACGAAAACATCGTCGCAAGATGCGCCCGCCGTTATCATCTGGGGAATGCTTTTGTTTGTCCCGTAGCCTTCTTCTTTAAGTTTTAGCATACGAGGAACTACAACAGCGGGCGATACTGCCCCCATCACCGCTCCCATCAAAGCACTTTCCTGTATCGATAACCCCAAAATAAGCGGAGCAAACGCAACGTAACCGACTATTTCAAACGTTGCAGGCAAAAAACAGAGCAAAATGGCAGGCCTGCCTACTTTTTTAAGATCGTCGATTTTCAACGACAGTCCCGCGCGTGTCAGTATAATGATCAAAGCAAATTGCCTTAAATCGCTTGAGATATTAAGAATCCCCGGCGAAATAAGATTTAAAACATGCGGGCTTAGCACGATTCCGACGAGCAACATTCCTATAAGCGGAGGAAGTTTGATTTTGCGGAACAGACTACCTAGCAGTAATGCGGATAGCAAAATAATGGCGATTGAAGTCAAAAACGACATGAAGTTCTCCTTTCAGGGCAAGAAAAAAGCCGATGCCCTGCGATAAAAATACGCAGAAGTCATCAGCGTAACGCGGTTCCAAGGTTGCCCTTGAGGAAGACTTCATTTCCGATGAGTTTTATAGCACTAAATGCCTGGAAAGTCATCTTAAATGTGCGCCAATGGGAAATCCCGTGAACGCTTAAACAGCTTTCGCCCGAAAACCTGACTTTCGCCAGAGAATGGTATGCTTTTTCGCGTGGGCATTTGAAAGAAGAGGACAGGAAAAGCACCCTCCCACGGGTACAAATGCCGTGAGATCGCTGAGGCGATCGGATGCGATCCGACGGCCGCTCCCTGAAGGAATCCTTTGCGCTTTTGCTCGTGCTCACACGTGCGCCAAATTCTTCGGCGAACAGGCGATTCGCCCGGCCGGCGGGGCGCCTGAATTGAGTCTGAGAAGCGGAACTTACTTTAAGAATTCACGAATCGGCTTCTTCAAAATAGTAAGAATAAGAATGGGAAAACGACGCTCGTCAACCTCCTCATGCGCTTTTACGAGGTCAACGGCGGGGACATCCGGATTGACGGCATCCCAACAACAAAGCTCACGAGGGCAAATTTGCGGAGCAACTTCGGGATGGTGCTGCAGGACACGTGGCTCTTCGCCGGCACGATCGCGGAAAACATCGCCTATGGGAAGGAAGACGCCACGCGCGAGGAAATCGAGCAAGCCGCCAAAATGGCGAGGGTCAACTATTTCATCAAGACTTTGCCGCAGGGCTATGACGCCCCTCTCGACAACGACGCGGCCAACATATCCGTTGGGCAGAGGCAACTTCTCACGATAGCGAGGGTGTTTCTTTGCAACCCCCCAATCCTCATTCTCGATGAGGCGACCTCGAGCGTGGGCACCCGCGCAGAGGCGGAGATCGGCGAAGCCATGAAGTCGCCCATGAACGGCAGAACGTCCTTCGTCATCGCGCATAGGCTATCCACCATCCGCGACGCGGACAACATATTGTTCATGGAAAAAGGGAACATCATCGAGCAAGGAAACCACGAGCAGCCGTTGAAGAAAGGCGGCGCCTACGCTTCCCTCTACAACAGCCAATTCGAATAGGAAAAGGCTAGATTCCAAAAACGTTTTTGTTTCGGATGAGTCTCGCCGCCCTTACCTTTCTGAACGAATTTTGCAGCACTAGAAAGGATGTGATGATGTTTTTCTACGCCTTAAGCCTTCTTTAGCTCAACACGAAGATTTTCTTCTTTACGACGTAGCGGAGCAAGAACGCCGAGACGATGGCCGTAAGGATCTCGGCAATGGGGAAGGTCAGCCACACCAAATCCAAAACCTTGTCGGATAGGGTGAATAGGTAAGCGATGGGCAAGACGAAGACTATGAGCCTCAATGCCGCGGTTATCAAGGGGAAGTAGGAGTTCCTCAAGGCCTGGAACACGCCTTGGATGGCCACGCTCACGGCCATGAAGACATAGCCGACGGAAGCGATTCTAACCGCCTTTTCGCAGACGTCGATGAGTTCCGCCGTGGATCCTCCCGATAAGGCGAAAAGCTGGGATAAGGGCCTGGCGATGATCTCGAAGAGAGCGGTGATGATCAGGGCGACGATGCAGGAATCGATGATGCCGTATTTGACGCATTCCAGGGATCTCTTTTTGTCGGACATGCCATAGTTAAAAGACAGAAGGGTGATAATCGTGTTGGACAGGCCGAAGCAGGAGAAGAGGGCGATCTGCTGGATTTTATAATAGATGCCGAAGGCCCCGACGAGGATCGTGGAATCCACGCTTGCATTCGCCAGGATGGCGTTCATCCCCGCCATCATCACAGAGAGAAGGGCTTGCATGATCGCGGCCGAAATCCCGATGGAATAGATCCCTTTGATGATACGGAATTCAGGTTTGATGTATTTTGGGCTCCCATCGATTTCCGTATTCTTGAAATAGTGCAAGAGCATCGCGATAAGCAAAGAGACGAATTGGCCGAGGACGGTCGCCCAGGCGGCCCCCTCAACGCCCAAACCCATTGGGAAGATGAAGACATAGTCGAAGACGATGTTGATCGCCGCCCCGGAAATCTGGGCAATGGTCGAATACAGCGTTTTCCCCGTTGCCTGCAAGAACCTCTCGTATATCGCGTAGCCAATGGAACCCAACGACAAAGTCGAGCAGATCCTCAAGTAGCTAGAGCCTAGCTCTATGGTTTCTGGATTGCTCGTGAACAAGGAGATAAACCACCTCGCCCCAAATAGGCCGAAGAGAAGGAAAACGAGGTATATCACGAGGACAAGGAAGATCCCGTTCCCCGCCGTCTTGTTGACCATCTCCTTGTTGTTCTCCCCGAGGTTCTTGGATAAAAGAGAATTGATCCCGACCCCTGTCCCGACGCCGACGGCAATCATCAGGATCTGAATCGGGAAGGCGTAGGTCAATGCCTCGTTCGCAATCGCCCCAATATCCTTCATGTTGGCGACGAAAACGCTGTCCACCACGTTGTAAAGGGCCTGTAGGACCATCGACACGATCATCGGCAATCCCAATTTCCACAAAAGCCTTCTCACCGGCTTCGTGGCCATCTCGTTTTTCTTTGTTTCTTCCATGTTTGCTCCCCCCCGAAACAAAAAAGGCGCTCGTCCTTTTCGACAACTGGACTTACGCCTATTGGCCACGCGTTGTTGCCATATTTTTATCACTTCGGTTCTTTCATTTCATATGTTTTTTTAGAAAAGTTTAAGCTGTTAGATGACAAAGCGAACGCGACGGGGCGCGGACATTACCAGCGAGCCGCTTTCACATTAGCCTTTTCGCCGAAAGGAGGCGTGACAACGAAAAGACCACCACCAACGACAGGATGCTCTTCCACGCCTACGTCACGAACCCGGGGCTCGCCTCGATCTGCTCCGAGAGGATGGTGCGCCGGCTCATATGCAAGGGCGGCCGGACGCCCTATGAGCTCGTCGGGAGACGCCTCGGCAAAGGCCTCCTCGACGCGATCGGGATATCGACGGTGGATAGGAAAAGGGTCAGCCTAGCCCAACTAGTCTGACCCCCGAACCGCCAAAAGGACCCATTGCGTTGAAATAGTCAAATGAGGCGCGGCGGGCTTTTCGGCGCGCGCAAATTCCCCCAAAACCCCTGCTGTCCGTCAAAAAATGACCGATTCAACGCAACGAAAAAACCGAAAAGCCGCGCAAGTCGCTTATTTTTCCTGCCCCGTTGCGTTCACTTTGTCATCTAACATGTGAATTTAGAAAACAGTTCCTACCCATTGGTTAAAGCATGCTTTTATTATGGGTATGATAGAATTTTAGACCCCACGAGGAAAACCATTTAAAAACCTAAATAACATTAAGGATAATCAATTAAATATTGTTCACCTTTGCACGTTTTAAATAGTCGTTTTTTTTATTTTAAGTAGTGCTTTTATGAGAAGATATTTTTTTAGACAAAGTATGGAATACTCAGAGCAAGAAGGGATGCATAAACAACGCCTTCTAGTTTCCTCTTTTGCGTAATGTTGATAGCATTTGATAAGTTCTATCAAAAAAAATCGTAAATAAACTTCTAAAAGCAAAACATAAAACAAAATCGTAGACACGATTTTTATTGCAACATGAACATTCAAAAAGAAGAAGCAAATAGGAGTAATGGCCAAAGCAATAAAAATCTAGATATAGGTGCAAATGTTGGAAAACAGAAGCCATGGTATAATCCCTTTGCCAAACAATCAGAGGCGATTGGGAGGCACCCCGGTCTGGTTGTTTGGCGATGACCTTCCCCAGGGCGTCTCCCAATGGCCGGAAGGGA
>JBNMGG010000071.1:0-1319 GCA_050872145.1 Candidatus Alloenteromonas sp.
ACCGTTGTCTTCTGATTTGCCGCCGTGATGCTGCCCACGCCCGGCAAGTCGACAAAGACGATTCCATCCTTCAGAAGGGGGTTCTTCACAATGATCTCAATGTGGGAAACGCCCTTCTCATTTCCTGGGTTCTTCTCCTGGTGTACATAGTCCGCCAAGCCCTTTTCAGAACACTCGACCTTGCGCCGCTCACCCGTCGAAAGAACGACGAAGGCCTCCGCATCTTCATTTCCCCCATAGCGCACGGCGGTTGGGATGCAAGTCGTCTCATCCGCATCCACCGGCAGCAGAATGTCACCGAACAGAACGGCATTCAAGAAGGAACTTTTCCCCGCCCCTTGCGTTCCGAGCACGGGAATCAGGCACTCCTCCGAACTCAAGTCAGCCACACTTTTTGCAAACCGCTCGTCTAGATCCGCAGCATTCAAATACTTGCCAAGTGCGGACTGAATCTTCTTGTCCGAATAGAACTCTTTTACGTTCATGCCTTTTACCGTTTTCATTTTTGTGGCTTTACTCCCAGCCGGGAACTTCGCTACAAGCGTCACGCCTTCTTGACGCATTTTCTCGACACCTTCTTGACCGCCCCCGCCTTCGATTGGCCCTTTGAAATCAACTTGCCTTGAAGATCCGCAATTGCCGCGACCTTGGAAAAGATTTCCTCCTGAGAGGCCGCAACCGCGTCGATTTTCCGGGTCAGGTCTTCAACGGCGTCGTCAAGACGCGTTGAAAGCCGACGGAGTTCGTCTTCTATCTTCTGCATCTTCTGGGCATCATCATCCCCCGACAACGTTTCAAGTTGCTTCAACGGCGCCAAAAGGTCAGCAAAGACATCCTGAAGCTGTCGAAGCGTGAGTTTGGTCTGTTCATCAATCATTACTTTGACTGGCTCGAGCATCGGTTTACTCCTTATTTCTGTTGGATTTTGATAATCATCTAATTGTGACAGTTGGAATGGGAGACGTAAAAGCCCGTGGCATGACGCCGTTCGGGTGTCAGTCGGAAAATGTCCGCGATTTCCTTTACAAATGTTTGCCGTCCATTTTCCGACTCTTTGATTGTCTTGTTGAAGACGAGCTCATGCAACAAGACCGACCAATAGAGCTCCCTGTCACACGCCATGACGTCAAACACGGGCGTCTTCTGAAGCGCCTCCCTGACAAGCCCCATCATTTCGCCGAAGGCGTCCACAAACGCATCGCCCCTTGTGGTGGCGGCGACATGCTCCCGAACGGAATCCATCACCCAGACGATCTTGCCGCGCTTGCTTGCATCCTTAAGGAATTTCGTCGGGATTCCCCCGCCGAACAACTTCCCCC
>JBNMGG010000026.1:0-17009 GCA_050872145.1 Candidatus Alloenteromonas sp.
GAATAAGAGATAGTTGCAATAGCCCTTTTCGGCCTCCGCGCCGGGGAGGGCTTCTAGCGAATTCAGTTTGGTCATGAGGAGAGCCGGATCCAAAGGAGAAGACGGGCCGTTAGGTTTGGGATAGGAAATCAGCAGGAAAAGAAGCAGGCCCAAGCAAAAAAGGAAGAAGAAAAACAAAAACCAAATCGAAGGATCCCATAAAAAGCGGCGAAGGCAAAACAAAGCAACCTTCAGGCGGGGGAAGCGAGTTTTCTTATAAGTCGGCGCGGACATAATGCCTCCTCCAAGCAAAAAGCAGAACCCCATCGGCGGCGAGCATTGCCCCAGAATGGATCCAGTATCCTAAGGTCTGCCCCACTTCCGCGCTCCAGGCAAAGCCTCCCAGGGGAACGTAGCAAGGATTGATTTCGGCGAACCCGTTCGGCGCTTCGGAAGACAAAATCGCGGCGAAAAAGAATGAGAGGGCGTAGAAAACGACGGGGAAGAAAATGGAGGCGAAGACGCTTTTTGAGGAAGACCCCAGATAAGCGGAGATCAGCATCCCAAAAAGAGAAAGAAGGGGAACGCTTAAGAAAAACGAGAGGGAATAGCCAAGCGCAGTTTGGGAAAAGAAGGAGCAATTCCACCAATGGGCGATTTCCTCTCCCCATAGGGGGCTGGAGGAAAAGAAGAGAATCAACTGCAAAAGAAAAGGCGGGGCAAAAGAAAGGAGAAGAGCCAATCCGAAGAAGGCCCCGAATTGCTTTTCCCTGGTCCGATTCAAGCAAAAGAGGTTTTTGATTCGCCCGCTTGAAAAGTCGGTGGCGAAAAGGAAGGAACCCACCAAGCACCCCCAAAGAAAGGAGAAAGGAATCAGAAGAGTTTTTTGAAGGAACAGGGCCAGCGAAGCGAATTCTTTTCCCAATACGGGGACGGACAAAGACAAGAATTGCCCCGGATACTTTCCTTTCGAAAGATAGAAGAAGTACTGGCTGCTGAGGCGGCGATAAACCTCTTCCGTGATGCTTCCGTTCGCTTTCTTTTGAGCCAGTTCTTCCAAGGAAGCATTGCAGAAAGATACGGCAGAGGCGATTTCCTCTTCGTTGAGAAACAAGGATTTCGAAGGGGAAGACAAAAACAGGGAAGACGTAAGAATCAAAGTCAAAAGGAAAACGGAAAAAAGGAGGATGACGTACCTCTTATTTTCTTTGACGAGGGCCCATTTGTAACGCCAAGCTTCTTTCATGGGAGGGTCAGCCCCTCCTCCCCGCCTTCGCTGCGGAGAAATTCTTTGAATAGATCCTCGTTCTTAGCGTTCTCCGTCTGGTAGGCGATTTTCCCGCCTTTCATGATGAAGGCCCCATCAGCAAGATATTGCAGCTCGCGGATGTCATGCGAGGAGACCAAAACGTAAGCGCCTTTTTCCGCGTAACCTTTTAGTATTTTCTCAAAGGCGACGGTCGTAAGAGGATCAACCCCGCTGAAGGGCTCGTCGAGAATCAAAACCCAGGGGTCGTTCAGCAAAGAAAGGGCGAAATACAGCCGTTGCTTCATGCCGAGGGAATAGGTTTTGTAGGCGTCCTTCCCCCTTTGGGAAAGCCCGACTTCCGAAAGGGCGCGGTCAACCCTTTCCTTGGCCTTGCCCCCGCAAAGTTCGGCGATCAAAAGCAAATTATCCCTTCCGCTGAGGTTTGGATAAAAGCATGGCTCTTCGATGGTGAAGCCAATCGGGCAGGAAGATTCGAGCAAAGGCTTGCCGTCAAGAAGGACCTCGCCCGAATCGGGGAAGGCTAGGCCCACCATGATTTTCATCAAAGTCGATTTCCCTGCCCCGTTCACACCAACGAGCCCGTAGATCTTTCCAGGCTGAAGGGAAAAAGACAAGTCATCCAAGACGTGCTTTTTACCAAAGGATTTGCTTAAGCCTTTAATTTCCAGCATCGATGTTCTCCAAAAAGGAAATCATTAGATATTGGTGGCGTCCCGGCTTCGCTTCAAAAGCCGCGGGGCCCAATATTCCCAAAGCGAAGGAGATTCTCTTCGCTCATTTCTTGGGACTGATCTCTTCCTTTGAACTTATTTTATCGCAAAAGACGAATCCCGAATCGGAAAACCGCAAAGGAAAAGAGCAAGGCGCCGCCAAGGCGAATATGCCTCAACGTCCTTGCTCTTTTTCGATCGGCAGTTATTTTGCGAAAGGCTTAGGCGACGACTAAGTTCAGAATCCTGCCTTTGACGAAGATAACCTTTTTGATGGTTTTTCCTTCGACCCACGGCTTGATCTTGTCCATGCTCAGGGCCTGGGCGACCGCTTCGTCTTGGGTGGCATCGGGGGAAATCTCCATGACATCCCTCATTTTCCCGTTGATGGAGACGGCGACCTTGACTGTGGATTTGACGAGTTTGCTCTCGTCGCAGACGGGCCAGCTCTCATAGGCGATCGTGGAAGGATGGCCGAGACGCTGCCACATTTCTTCGCCCAGGAAGGGGCAGACGCAGGAGAACATCTTCACGAATCCCTCCAAGTAGGGTTTATAGAGGGATTTGGCTTTGTAGCAGTCGTTGACAAAGACCATCATGGCCGAGATGGCCGTGTTGAAGCTGAGGGATTCGAAGTCGAGGGTGACTTTCTTGACCAAGGCGTTGTAGGAATAGTCGAGCTCGCTGGAATTGGACTCGCTCCACTTGCTTTGGAACTCGGGGTCGTCGACGAGGCGATAAACCCTCTCCAAGAATTTCCTCGCCCCGTTAAGGCCGGTCGTCGACCAGGGCTTCATCTCCGCTAAGGGGCCGGCGAACATCTCAAACAAGCGGAGGGAATCGGCGCCGGTGCTTTCGACGATTTCGTCGGGGTTGACGACGTTGCCCTTGGATTTGGACATCTTCTCCCCGTTGGACCCGAGAATGATCCCCTGGTGGTAGAGCTTCTGGAAGGGCTCTTTGCAGGAGACCGCGCCGATGTCGTAGAGGAATTTGTGCCAGAAGCGGGCGTAGAGCAAATGCAATACCGCGTGCTCAGCTCCGCCGATATAGAGGTCGACGGGGAGCCAGTGGTCGAGCAGCTTCTTATCGCCGATGCAGTCGGGGTTGTGGGGATCGATGTAGCGGATATAGTACCAGCAGGACCCGGCCCATTGGGGCATGGTGTTGGTTTCCCTGGTGCCGTGCCGTCCGTCGGGGGTCGTGTAATTGAGCCAAGAGGCGGGGGCTTTCGACAAAGGAGGCTTGCCGTCTTTGCTGGGCTGGTAGTTGTCCATCTCCGGCAGGGTCAAGGGAAGTTGATCCTCCGGCAGGGGGAATTCGGTCCCGTCGTCGAGTTTGACGATGGGGATCGGCTCACCCCAATAGCGTTGACGCGAGAAAATCCAGTCGCGGAGCTTGTAGTTGACCACCACTTCGCCCGCGCCGAGTTCGACGAGCTTCTTGGTGATGGCTGCTTTGGCTTGCTCAATGTTCATGCCGTCGGCGAATTCGCTGTTGATGTGCTTGCCATCGCCGACGTAGGCCTCTTCCGAGATGTCCCCTTCGATAACTTGGACGATGGGGAGGTCGTGCTTTTTGGCGAAGGCGTAGTCGCGGGTATCGTGGGCCGGGACGGCCATGACGGCGCCCGAGCCATAAGATCCGAGGACGTAATCGGCGATGTAGACGGGGATCTTCTTCCCATTGATTGGATTGATCGCGTAGACGCCGAGGAAGACGCCGGTCTTCTCTTGCTGGGTTCCTGTGCGGGCCAAATCGGATTTATGGGACGCCTGCTCGATATAGGCTTCCACCGCTTCCTTTTGCTCCGGGGTCACGAGTTTCTTGACGAGAGGATGCTCGGGGGCAAGGCAGCAATAGGTGCAGCCGAAGAGGGTGTCGACGCGGGTGGTGAAGACGTTGAAGGAGCCTTCTTGCCCATCCAGATCGAAGCGGATAGAAACCCCGGTGGATTTGCCGATCCAGTTCTTCTGCATTTCCATGGTCGACTTCGGCCAGTCGACTTCCTTCAAATCATCGGCCAGGCGATCAGCGTAGGCGGTGATCTTCAAGATCCATTGGCGCATGGGCATGCGGATGACCGGATACCCTCCGCGCTCAGACTTGCCGTCGATCACTTCTTCGTTGGCCAAAACGGTGCCGAGCTCCGGGCAATAGTTGACGGGGACGTCAGCAACGTAGGCAAGGTCGTGCTTGAAAAGCTGCAGGAAGATCCACTGGGTCCATTTGTAATAGGAAGGGTCGGTGGTCTTGATTTCCTTGCTCCAGTCGTAGGAGAAGCCCAAGGCTTCGATTTGATCTTTGAAGTGGGCGATGTTCTTATCGGTGAAAATCGAAGGATGCTGGTTGTTCTTGATCGCGAATTGCTCCGCGGGCAATCCGAAAGCGTCCCATCCCATGGGGTGGAGGACGTTAAATCCCTGCATCCTCTTCATGCGGCTGACGATGTCGGTGGCCGTATAGCCTTCCGGATGGCCGACGTGGAGGCCCTGCCCGGAGGGATAGGGGAACATGTCGAGGGCGTAGTACTTGGGCTTGGAGAAATCGTGGGTGTCGCAATAGAAGGTGGAGTGGTCGGCCCAGTACTTCCGCCACTTGGCTTCTATTTTCTTGTGGTCATAACTCATACGGGGGAATTATAAAGCCTCTTCTTTAGAAAAGAAGGAACTCCGCTTCTTTTTGGAGTAACATGAGAACAAACATTTGAAAAAGGAGTTCCCAAATGAGCAGTTTCAAAGACCTTCGCATCGTCGACAACTTTTACCAAACCTCGGCATTCTTCCCAATGCCGACCGTCCTGATTTCCACTTTGGATGACGAAGGGAAAACGACTTTGGGGGCCTACTCCCTTTGCTTCCCCTACTACATCGCCGGGAAGGATTATTACGCGATGGTGCTGGAATGCCGCAACAGCTCCAACACGGCTCAGAACCTTTTGAAAAGAGGCAAATGTGCCCTCAATTTCCTTGAGGACGACCGCAAGGATTTCAAGGAGACCGTCCGCCTGGGCTTCCCCGGGGAGACCAGCAAAGAGAAGATGAAGGACTGCCCCTTCGTTTTGGAGAAGGGCCTCGCCGAAGGGGTGCGCCCCTTGGTGATCGAAAAGGCCTATCAGGTCTTCGAATGCACTTGGGACGAAAGCCTTGAGGACGCATATCTAGACAAGGCGAAAGTCGGGCAGTTAGAAGGGGTTGAGGGCCCCTACCGCCACTTCAACGGAATCACGTCCAAATTCGGCTGCCACTTCATTTTGAAGATCGACAAAATCCTCATGAAGGAGAAATACGCGAACGCGATCATCAACGGGGTGAAGGCCAGTTCCTTCCCGAAGGTTCCGGTCGACTATGGCTACCGCGATTCCACCCACTTTTGGTATTCGCGCTTCAAACGCCCCATCGCCACCCCCATCCCCGCGGGGAAAGAAGCGAATTTGGACTCCGTCAAATACGCGGCCAACCGCATGGACCCGGAGATCAAATTCACCGAGGATGCCTGCAAACGTTTGGTCCGCGTCCCGCGGGTTTTCCTGAAAACCGTGCTCACAGGGTGCATCAATTACGCCAAGGAGAACAACATCAAGCTCATCGATGGGGCGACGATGGACGTAATCAACGACAAGAGGCGTCAGGAAAAGAAGAAGTAAATCTTCGCAAAGAAGCGAAAAACGGAGGGGCGTCCCCTCCGTTTTCCTTATGCGCTTTGATAGAGCTTCAGATATTCCTCGGCCGACTTCTTCCAACCGTGGTCGACTTTCATCGCGTTCACCCGCGTGGCCTTGAGCATCTTTTTGTCCGCGTAGACGGAGAAGGCGCATTCAACCCCGTAACGGATCCCGCCGATGTCGAAATCGCGGAAGAGGAAGCCCGTGGGATGGTTATCCTGGCCGGGGGCATAGGAGGCGATGGTATCGGAAAGCCCCCCGGTGCTGCGGGCGATGGGCAAGGTGCCGTAAGTTTCGGCGATCATCTGCCCGATTCCGCAGGGCTCGAACAAGGAAGGCATCAAGAAGAAGTCGCTGCCCGCGTAAATCTTGTGGGCCAAGGTGGAATTGTACCCAAAGTAGACCGAGCAGGATTCTGGATAAGACCTCCGCAGGGCGGCAATTTCCCCTTCTAAGGCGCTCTCCCCACTGCCGAGGACGAATAGATACCCGCCCCGCTCCATGATCTCGGGGGCGATTTCAGCGACCAAGTGAATGCCTTTTTGGGAGGTGAGGCGGGAAACCAATCCGAAAATCGGGCCGCCTTTGTCTTCGAATCCGGCGCTTTCTAACAGGGCTTCCCGGCATTTCCTCTTCCCTTCGGTGAGAGTCTTCTGCGAATAGAAGGAAGCGATGTCGATGTCCTTCTTCGGGTTCCATTCCTGGGCATCGACCCCATTGAGGATGCCGACGAAATCCTTTTCCCGAAGCTTGAGGGGGCCGTCCATCCCGCGGCTATAAAGAGGGGTCAACAATTCCTCCCGATGGGTCGGGGAGACGGTGCTGATTTTGTCGCAGACCATGATGGCGGTCTTCAAGGTGGAGATGCCATCGTGGAACCGGGTCGTGCCGTCTTCGTAATAGGAGAAGGGAAGGTTGTAGAAATCCGAGAGCAAATAAGGCTCTCCCATCCCCTTGAATTCGGGGTTGTGGATGGTGAGGACGGTTTTGGTGGAGGCGAAGACGGGATCGCTTTGATGGCGGGCCTTGATCAATAAAGGAAGCATGCCGGGCTGCCAATCGTGGACGTGGACGATGTCGGGGGGGAAGCCGAGTTTCTCGAAAAGGGGCTCCACGGCCATGGTGAAGAAGGCGAAGCGCTCCCCGTCGTCGGGGAAGCCGTACAAAGAGCCGCGGAGGAAATAGTAATCGTTGCCGATGAAATAGAAAGTCACTCCAGCGAACTCGGTTTTGTAGACGGTCGCCTTCTGCTTCCGCCAGGAAAGATCCACTTCGTATTCGAAAAGCTTCTCATAGCGGCAGCTTGGGATTTTGGCGATCGTGGAGTAATAAGGCAGGAAGACGCGCACGTCCTGACCGGATTTGACCAATTCCTTGGACAAGGCAAAGACGACGTCGGCGAGACCCCCGGTTTTGCAAAAGGGGTTGCACTCGCTGCTGACCATGGCGATTTTCATCGGATTTCTCCTTGCCGCACGTAAAGCGGCTCTTTCCCGCCGACGATCTTCTGCCCGCGGGTGATGACGGCGAATTTGTCGATCAGGGCGTTTTCGATGTGGGCGTTCTCCCCGATTTTGGCATCGGAGAAGATGATGGAATTCTTCACCACCGCGCCTTTGCCGATCTTGACGTTGCGGGCGATGATCGAATGGGTGACCTCCCCTTCGACGATGGCCCCGTTCGCCACATAGGAATTGCTGACTTTGCTCTTCTCCCCGTAAAGGGCCGGGGGGGTGTCGTGAGTGAGGGTGTAAATCGGCCAATCCTCCGAGAAAAGCGCATCGGCTTTGCGTGGGTTGAGCAGCTCGAAGGAATAGTCCATGTAATGCTGGAAGGTATCGATCGAGCGGGCGTATCCATTGTAGAAATGGCAATACCGCGTGTAGCAGCCTTTGTCCTTGGTAATTTCCGAGAGCAATTCGGCCAAATTCCCCCGCGGGTAGCGGGGAAGGTAGTTGTCGAGCATCTCCGCCAAGGCGGCGCGGTCGATGATGGTGATGCCAAGGGAAACAACGCCCTTCCCTTTGGCGTGCCCATCGTTGACGCGGGCGAGGTCCACCGCCCCCCCTTCGCCGATATCGAGGACGTAGGAGCCGAGGAATTCTTTGGAGAGATCCTCCACTTCTTTGCAGACCACGGTGATCTTCCTCTTCAAGGCGATGTGCTCGGCCAAGATGGGGCGAAGGTCGATGGCGGCGACGAGGTGGGAGGGGACGAAGACGATTTGGGTGGCGGTCGTGTCATAAAGGACCCAATCGTTCTCCTTCATGTTGTTGATGTCGGTGTTGGTCTCCGGATGGAGGTGGGCGGGTTCGTTATAGAGGATCGTCTGCTTGCCGATTTTGGTGTTGGTGCACCAGGCGTCCATCGTCCCAAGGTGCTTCAAAATGGAGCGTGGGTGGTCTTTGATCAATAGCCCGACGTTGCTGATGCCCGAGTTGCAGAGATTGGACAAAGCGAAATCGCAAAGAGCGTAGCGTCCCAAAAAGGACGTGGATCCCAACGGTCTCGAATTGGTGAGGGGGGCTACTTCCGGGGCGGTGTGGAAGTTAACGATGCCGATGATGCTGCCTTTCATTTCATGTCCGCCTTTCTGCCGTTGGCCACGAGGGCGATGCCGTTCTTCTCTTCGTTGACGACGGCCCCCTTGTCGATGGAACTATACGGGCCTACCACGGCGTCGTAGACGCGGCAGTTCCTGCCCAAATGCGCCCCGTTCATCAAAACCGTGTTCTTGACCAGCGCCCCTTCTTCGACGACGACGTCGCTGGAGATGACGCAGTGATCTACGGACCCGTAGATTTGGGCCCCTTGGTTAATGAGGCAATCGCAGACGCTGGCCCCTCTTGCGATGTATTGGGGCCGGGCGTGGTTGTCCTCGGAATAGATGCGATTGCTTTCGATGACGGAGTAGAGGTTCATGTTCGAATCCCCGCTCAGGAGCAAATCCATGTTGGCGGCGTGGAGGGAATCGATCGTCCCCACGTCCTTCCAATAGCCCGAGTAGCGGTAGACGATGATCTTCTTCCCGGCGGAAAGCAGGTTGGGGATGATATCCTTCCCGAAGTCGTGGGAGGAATTGGCGATTTTGGCGTCGGTCACCAAGGCGCTCCGCAGGGTCCTGTAATTGAAGATGTAGATACCCATGGAAGCCAAATTGGATTTGGGCTCCTTCGGTTTTTCCTTGAATTCGATGACCTCATCGTTCTCGTTGGCGGTCAAGATGCCGAAGCGGGAAGCTTCCTCCATCGGGACTTCCTGGACCATGATGGCGCAGTCGGCGTCGGTTTCCTCGACTTTCCTCAGCATCGCATTATAGGTGCAGGAATGGATATGGTCGCCGGAGAGGATCAAGACGTACTCCGGGTCCACCCCATCGAGCCAATCCAGGTTTTGATAGACCGCGTCGGCGGTCCCCCGGTACCAGTTCGATCCTTCCTCGGTTTGCTTCGGAGAGAGGACCGAGCAAAGGGAATTGACCCCGTTAAGACCCCAGTTCTGCCCATTCCCGATGTAGGAATTGAGAACACTGGACTCATACTGGGTCGCCACCCCGACATAGCGGATGCCGGAGTTGGCACAGTTGGAGAGGGGGAAGTCGATGATTCGATACTTCCCACCATAGGAAACGGCGGGCTTTGCGATTTTGCGCGTCAAAGCCTTGAGGCGGGTGCCTTTGCCTCCCGCTAAAATTAAAGCGGCAATGTGGGTGCTCATCCTTATTAGGATAAAGGCTAGCAAGGCAAAAGGGAAGCAAGCAAGGCGCTTTTTCGCTCCGTTTTTTCCCTCCACCCCCACCTTAGACGAACAAGAGGAAAAACGAAAAACGCGATGTACCTCAAAACGAGAAAACGGGCAATCGAATTTAGAGGAAGGAGGCGACGATTCAGAGGTATTCTTGGGCGGAAACTCTTCGTAAGCGTTCCAGAGAAGCTCGTTTTTTTGGGTGAAAGGGCGGGATTTCAGGCCTTATACCCCCCGAATTGGGCCCGGAATCATTTTCTAGTTGAACCGATTTTCCCGCGATGGCATAATTGTGCACGCGCTAAAGCGAAAGAGGTGTTAATTATGTCCAGATTCTGCCCCGTTACCGGAAAAGGCCCGATGAGCGGCAACGCTCGCAGCCATTCTCTCCGCGCCACCCGTCGTCGTTGGAACGTCAACCTTCAGAAATACAAGGTTAACATCGACGGCAAAATGGTCACGGTCCGCATGTCGGCCCGCGCTTTCCGTACCTTGAACAAAACCATCAAGGGCAAGGAAGCCAAAGCCGAGAGCAAATAAGACCCCGACCTTGAGCAACAATGAAAAACGGCCTCGCGGCCGTTTTTTTTGTCGTTTATTTGCCTTAGGCGATTTCGAAGAAGAGAACGCCGAGGAGGAAGAGCAAAGAAGAAAGGCAATCCAAGAAGATCGCGATCCATTCCGAGAAGGCCAGCACGAAGGGCTTGAGCCGGGAGAGATGGACGCTGCCATCCTCGCTGGCGGTGCTGTTCATCTGGGTCCAATTCGCAAGCTTGGGGTTGAGGGCGAGCAGGCAGAGGAAGACGGAGAGGAAGAGCTCCACCCCCATCAGGCTGAGGGCTAAGGGGGCGTTGACCACGCGCATGTTGAGGAAGAAGATCCCCATCAAGGCGCAGGAGAGCGCGGTGAAGCAAAAATAAAGCACGTCGATGAGGATGTGGAATTTGAAGCGGTAAGCGGGAATCCGGTAAAGCAAAACGAGACTCACAGCTTTGAAGACGCCGAAAACGGCGAGGATGATTGCGAAGGGGAGATAGGGAAGGAAATCTCGGTTCCAGAGCAAGGTGGAACTAGCAAGAGCCAAGAAAGCGGCGAGGAAGAAGACGCTCCAGGCGGAGACCCGGGAGAGGGCCTTGCTTCCTTCGTTGAGCTCGAAGGGGAAATCGGAGAGGAAGGAATAGCCGCGCTTGTTCTCCTTTTTGAATCCGAGGAACCCGAAAAGGAGCATGCAGAAAAAAGAAGCAAGAAGCAAAACGGCAAGCGTGATGGCGAAGGCGATGCTCATTTTCCCATTAACCTCCTTACGCGTTCTTTGAAGTCCTCGTGCCCGTAGAGATAGCTGCCGGCGACCAAGATGTCGGCCCCGGAAGAAAGGCACAGCGGAGCGGTTTTGTCGTTGATGCCCCCATCGACTTCGATGAGGAAGTTCAGGGAGAGTTCTTTCCTTTTTTGAGCCAAGGAGGCGATGCGCGCGGGGCTTTCTTGGAGGAAGGCCTGCCCTCCTTTTCCGGGCTCCACCGACATGACGAGGACCAAATCGACTTCCCCAAGGTAGGGAAGCAAGGCTTCCAACGGGGTTTTGGGCTTAATGGAGATGCCGGCTTTCTTCCCCAAGGCGTGGATGAGGGAGATGGTCGCGTGGGCTTCGCTTTCCCCGGGGCAGGCTTCCAAATGGAACGTCAGCGAGTCGGCGCCGGATTCAACGTAAGAGGGAACGTCCATCCAAGGCTTGGCGGTCATTAGATGCACGTCGAGGGTCATGCCCTCGGGGGAAAGGGAGGCGATCTTCTTCACGAAGTCGGGGGCGAATGTCTTCGCCGGGACGAACTCCCCGTCCATGATGTCGATGTGGAGGTAGGAGCATCCGGAAGAGGAAGCAAAAGCAATCGCCGAGGCGATGTCGCTAGGATCGGCGGCGAGGATGCTGGGTGCGATGATGGTGCTCATTTGAAACCGAAGATCCGCGAGAGGATCCCTTTCCTTTCTTTGAAGTTCTCTTTGTCTTCCATGGCCTGGAGGATGGCATCGTGCATGGCTTCGGCGCTCGGGTAGCGTTCCTCGGGCCTCTTCCTGCAGGCGGTGATGATTATCTTGTCGATGCTTTTGGGGATGGACGGCACGGCTTTGGAGGGTTCGGGGAAACGCTTGGAAATCTGCTTCATCGCGATTTCCTGGGTGGTTGCCCCGTCGAAGGGCACCGAGCCCACGAGCATCTCATAGAAGAGGACGCCCATGGAGTAGATGTCGTTGGCCACGGATGCGGGCTTGCCGGTGAGGACTTCGGGGGCGCAGTAATAGACGGTCCCCTCCACCGCATCCCCCTCTTCCTGCCTCCCGATGGGAGCGGAGATGCCGAAGTCGGCGATTTTGAGGGTGCCGTCGTTCATGTAGAAGAGGTTGTCGGGCTTGATGTCGCGGTGGATGAGGCCGTGCTTGTGGATGTATCCGATCCCGTCGGTCAATTGCAGCATGACCTCGCAGGCATCGGGGAGGGAGAGGGAAATCTGAAAGTTGAGCTTGTCGCGGAGGGTTTGTCCGGTGATGTATTCATTGGCCATGTAGGGCCTGCCGTCGACCGTCCCCTGCCCGTAGACTTTGACGATGTTGGGGTGGTTGAAGCTGGCCGCGGCTTCGGCTTCGTGGGCGAAGCGCTCGATGTTAGCGGGGTCCTTGAGCAGCTCTTCCTTCATCACTTTGATGGAGACGATCCGCTTGCCCACCAAGTCGTGGGCTTCGTAGACGTCGGCCATCCCGCCGGTGGCGATGCGGGAAGTGATGCGGAAGCGCTCGGAGATTTTGTCGCCGATCTTAATCATGCGGCAAGACCTCCCAAAGGGCGACGCCGATGTTGTCGCTGCCGCCGTTGGCGTTGGCTTCGGAGATGAAGAAAGCGCATTTCTCATCGCTGCGGTCGGCAGTGGAGAGGACGGCTTTGATCTCGGCTTCCGAAAGGTTGTTGTAGAGCCCGTCGGAGCAAAGCAAAATGCTCTCCCCGGCGTAGGGGTAGACTTTGATGTCGAAAGAGGCGCTGGGGAAGATGCCGAGGGCGTTCATCAGAACGTGGCGGTCGGCGCGGGAAGAGATTTCGCTCTCCTGAATCTTCCCGGTGCGGTAAAGGTAATCGACGTAGGTCTGGTCCTCGGTGAGGCGGGTGAGGCGAAGGGTGTCCCGGGAATAGGAATAGGCCCGGGAGTCGCCGGCGTTGCCGACGAGGATCTTGTTCCCGCGGATCAGGGCGCAGACGCAGGTAGTGCCCATATCGCGGTAAAGGGGATTGCGAGCGGCTTCTTCGTAGATGGCGGAGTTGGCTTTCTTATAGCATCTCCCCAGGAAATTGCGGAGCAAAAACGTCGGGGTCCAGGGCATGGAGCGGAAATCCTCCACCATGGAATCGATGGCCATCTTTGAGGCGTAGTCGCCTTTGTTCTGGCCGCCCATCCCGTCGCAGACGCAAAGGAAAACGTCCCCATAGCTATTGAGGGCGACGGAGCATTGGTCCTCGTTGGTGACGCGGACCCGCCCGATGTCTTTTTGAAAGGCGAACGTTCCTTTGTATCTCTCCATTTTATTCTCCCAAAGTCACTTTGGCGCGGAGCTGCCCGCAGGCGGCGTCGATGTCGTTGCCGAATTCCTTCCGCACGGTGGCGTTGATCCCGCGGCGCAACAAGCGATCGGCGAAGGCCTTGATCTGCTCTTTGCTGGAGCGGCGATAAGGCTTTTCCTTCACCGGGTTATAGGGGATCAAATTGACGTAGGCGAAGAGGTGGTTGTCGTGGATGAGGTCGGCCAGCTCGTCGGCGCAGGCAAGGGAATCGTTGACCCCGGCCAAGAGGATGTACTCAAAGGTGATCCTCCGCCCCGCTTTCTCTTCGTAATATTCCAGCGCGGAGAGGAGCTGATCCATGGGGTACCCCTTGGAAATCGGCATGATTTGGTTGCGGATTTGGTCATTGGGGGCGTGCAGGGAAACCGCGAGGTTGATCTGCAGCCCTTCGTCGGCGTATTTGCGGATGCCGTCGACCAGCCCGCAGGTGGAGACGGTGATGTGCCTGGCCCCGATGGAGAGCCCAGCTTGGTCGTTGGCGATGCGGATGAAGTCCATGACGTTGTCGTAGTTGTCGAAGGGCTCCCCGGTCCCCATGACGACGATGTGGGAGACCGATTCGGCTTGCTCAGCGAGGATTTGGTCCATCGCAAGGAGCTCCCCGACCATTTCCCCGGCACTCAGGTTCCTCTCTTTGCGGAGGAGGCCCGAGGCGCAGAAGGCGCAGCCCATGTTGCAGCCGACTTGGCTGGAGACGCAGATGACGTTGCCATAGCTATAGCGCATCAAAACGGTCTCGACTTTGGCTCCGTCTTCCATCTCCAAAAGGAGCTTGACGGTGCCATCGCTTGCGTCTTGGCGGGTGTGAATCTTGGGCAGAGAAAGGCAATAGTCCTGCTTCAATTTGGCGCGGAAAGATTTCGAGACGTCGCTCATTTGGTCGAAATCCAGCACGCGCTTTTGGTAAATCCAGGAGAAGACTTGCTTGGCGCGGTAAGAGCTCTCGCCGAGGGCGAGGAACTCCTCCTTCATCTTCGCCTGGGTGTAGGAAAGGAGGTTCTTCATTGGGAAATGCGGTCAGAGGCGAGGGAGGAAGGAGCGGCTTCCTTTTGCATGAGGGCGCTAGCTTGCTCCGGGGGCAAGGCGCTTTCCACTTCCCCATTCCCGTGCCGGAGAAGGGCGACGTAGAGAGCGGATCCATCTTCCTGATAGGGGAAGAACTGAGTGTCGGCTTCGAGCTTGAATTCGGGGTTGTCGCGGAGGAAGTTGGCGATGGCGACGTGGCTCTCCTTCCAAGAGAGGGTGTAGACCATGTAAATCAATAGGCCATCTTTCTCTACGTATTTGGCGCAGCCCTGGAGGGCGTTCTTCTCGCCTTCGAGCAAGCCGTCCATCTTCTCCCTCTGGAAGCGGAGGAGGAAGTCGGGGGTGGAGCGGATTTGGTCGAAGTTGGTCGAATCCGGAGCGCAAATGACGAGGTCCTGCTTCTTCGAGACGGAAGCGTCCATGGAAAGCGGGTCGGGGGCGGAGAAGAAATTGACGTTGTGCAAGCCCATCTCCTTGATGGACTTCGTGATTTCGATCTTCGAATCCACGTTGGGGGTGGCTAGATTCAATCCGATGGCGCTGCCGTAGGATTCCAGCAACTCTTTCTCCAAGGAGGAATCGGCGTTCCCGTTGTAAAGGAGGATCTCCGAGGGCTCGTGGACTTTGTGCTCGTCGAGGATCTTCTTGGTGAGGGGGCGTTCCAAATAAATCTTGCCCTCTTTGTACCAATCCAGCTTCCGGAGCGGGGTCTTCCCTTTGTAAAGGAGGATTCCCTGGACGGAGGTGGCGGCGAAATCGGGGTTGGCGAGGACTTCTTCCTCGCTGATCAGGGTCGTGCGGACGCGGAGGTAAAGGGGCTCATGGGCGGAAAAGGCGCGGAGGGTCTTGTAGAGGTTGCCGTACCCGAAGTGCTTCCAGATCTTCAAAGCCCAAGAGGGGGTGTTGTAGCGCAAGGAGAGGTATTGCTCGCTGGAGCGGGCGATGGATTCGGGAATCAAATCGTTGACCGATCCGGTCCGGGTGAGCAAAGGAAGGAAGCGCTCGTACTTCTCCGGGGAAGAAAGGAAGGATTTCCAGGCTTCGTCGGCTTTCTCCGCGTCAAGGTGGCGGAAGAAGAAGTTATTGCCCAAAACAAGGGCGAGGAATCTCCTCTCAGCCTCGGTGAGGGGTTCTTGACCTTCTTGGAGGTTCTTCTCAATCCCGTCGATGAGGTAAGTGAAAAGCAAATGGTGACGGAGTTCGCATCCGACCAGCCCAGCCACGAGGGGGCGCAGGGGGCGGATGGCGATGTCCTTCTGGAATTTGTTCTTCAAAGCGTCGTTGAACAAAACGTTTTCGTCGAGGATCTCATTCAGGATCTCAAGGGAAATGTCGAATTCTTGCATGGTATTTGGTTCCTTTCTTATTTGAGTTTGTCTTCCAGCCCGGCGAAGGCGTCGCCGAGGTAGATGTCGTCTTGGGCGTTTTCTTCTTCGCCCTTCTCTTCGTGATCGTGATGGTGGCAGCATTCGCCGTCATGCTCGCACTCGTCTTCTTCGTTTAAGTCCGGCATGTCGTTGGACAGGGTGATCTCGGGCTCTTTGACGTTCTCTTCTTTGATGTAGCGGGGATAGCTGTCGTTGATGTGCTCGTAATGGGAAGAGGACGAGAAGTACTCGAATTCGATTTCCAAATTGATGGAGAACTGGCTGAGAGTCTGCATCAGGTAGGAAGCGATGTGGCTTTCCATCGGCTTGTACTTCTCGGGGGCGCGGACGATGACGATGGTGTTCCAGCTCGTCTGCTCGACCCCGTTGTGGAAGACCATGCTATTGGGGGCGTAGAAATTGATCAACGACTCATCCGCCTCATAAAGCTGGGCCAGATTCGCGGTGTGATCCTTGGAATAATGGCCGACGACGAATTGGTCCAGGCCAAGAATTTGGAACGTAATCATGCGGAAAAACTCCTTTTCGCGGGCATTATAGCACGAACGCTAACGCGCGCACGTGGGAAACTCCCTTTGTGGGAGGCTAATAGTCCATGGGGTCCACGTCGCAGAGGATGTCCACGCCCGCTTTGCCGGAAAGCTCGGCGATAATTTTCCTCAAATATTCGCGCACGGGTTCCTGATTTTTGGTTTTGATGAGGAGGTTCCTTTGGTAAAGGTCCCCCACCAAAGCGTAGAAGGGGCTGATGGGCCCGAGGCAAACCGTATCGGGGATCTGTTGCTCGTCCATGTGCTTTTTCACGTCGAAGCAGGCCTGGACGACGCGTTCCTCGCTTTTGCAGGAGAACTTCAAAAGAAAGAGAAAGCGATAAGGCGGGTAAAGGGAGATTTTCCTTTCCTGCATTTCCTTGACGAAGAAGCCTTCGTAATCCTGTTTGGCGCCAAGAGTGATCGCGTAGTGGCGAGGGTTGTAAGTTTGGATGATCGCGGTTCCTTTTTTCGCCCCCCTGCCGCTTCTGCCGACGGCTTGGGCGATGAGTTGGAAGGTGCGCTCGGAAGCGCGGAAAGAAGGCAAGGACAGTCCAACGTCGGCCAAGACGATCCCAACCAAGGTAACGTTGGGGAAATCGTGGCCTTTTGCGATCATTTGCGTGCCCACGAGGATGTCGTAATCCCCTTTGGCGAAGGCGTGGAGCGTTTTCGCGACGTTGTTCCGGACCTTCCCGACGTCCCCGTCGAGCCTGCCAATGGAGGCATCGGGGAAATAGGTTTCTTTCAGGACTTTGGCAATCCTCTCGGTGCCGAATCCCACGCGCATGATGGCCGTGCTCCCGCATTCGGGGCAAGACTCCGGGTATTCTTCCACGTACCCGCAGTGATGGCATTTGAGCATCGAATCGGCTTTGTGGTAAGTCAAATTCCCATGGCAATTGGGGCAGGTGAAGATATGGCCGCAGGAAGAGCAGGAGACATAGCTGGAATACCCGCGTCGGTTGAGGAAGAGAATGGTCTGCTCGTGGCGCTTGAGCCGAAGCGAAATCGCGTCCAGGAGCTCCCTGGAGAAGATCGCGCCGCCGAGTTGCGAGACGTCCACGAGATGGACGGTCGGCAGCGTCCCCGCC
>JBNMGG010000002.1:0-121200 GCA_050872145.1 Candidatus Alloenteromonas sp.
TCAGGCATAGAAAATGCCTCCGTGGACAAGAGCATTTTAACGGAAAAGCGCCCGAGGTTCGATTCCTTGGGCGTTTTCTGTATTTCAAAAGGGGCGCAACGCCACCTCCTAACTAACGGGAGGTTTTGTTACAGCCCCTTTCTTTTTTGCATTGCTTTTGGCTTCGATTAAGCGGCCTTTGACGCTTTGTTGGAACGAACCGTGGAAGCGATGAGAACCAAGGCGAGAAGGACAACGGCGCCGCCGATGACCCAAGACATGACGGAGAAGTCGAGGTAATTCACGTCCGGCTTGTTCCAAGAGGAAGAAACGAAGGAAGTTTTCGCAGAGCTCGTCTCCTGAGCGAAGAGATAAGAGAAGACACCGGCGGAGACCAACGCGGCTCCGTCCAAGAGGATGCCACCTTCGAACAAGAAGGCATTGAGTTTGCTGACAAGGCCGGTCTTTTCGCCTTTGCGGTAACGGAGCAAAGCGATAAGGGAGAACAACGCAGCAGCCGCGGGAACGAGGGCGAAGACATAAAGCTTCGGCATGATGTAGTGGCTCGCGCCATATCCGTTGGAGAAGGCAAGGGCGAGGATGCCGGGGAGGGCAATCCCGAAGTTAACGGACAAGGAAACGGAGGAGAGGAGGGTCATCTGGGAGTTCTGGTTGACGTCGTCCCCATGCATTTTGACGAAGGGAACGTTAACGCCGATGAGAAGGATGATGCCCAGCACGAGGAAGAAGGCGATCGAGAAGCCGAGTTCGGAATAGCCGAAGTTGGTCGTGGTCAAACGATAGAGCCAAGCGCCGTTGAGGAAGAGGAACAAAGCGGCGATGAAGCCCAAGCCGATGTAGCAGGAGATGGCATCGCGAACGCAGCGGTCGTCATTCCCTTTCACAACGCCTTTCAAGGAAAGGACCAAACCGAACAAACTCATCAAAGCGCCGGCCAAGCCAAACGCGCCAAGTTCCCAAGGCAAAGCCAAGCTCATGTCGGGCAAGTCGATTGGACCATAGCCGCGGATGATAAACGGGGTGACTAAGATGCCCGCCCAGATTCCAAGGGCGACGAACCCCGCAAACAAAGCGAGGAACAAAACCAAATTGAGAATGCGAACTGTCGAAGAATACTTCATGATGCGACCTCTTTCGATACGATGAACACTGCCCTTTAGGGCAAAGAACAGCCCCAATATTAAAATCTATCTCCCGTCGATAGTCAACGAGAAGTCAGTCACGATTCAGTATACTGAATGCGCAGGCAATTCCGCGGCTCGCCTCATCCAAAACGGTCTCTTCTTTGCAAGCCGGCGGAAGCGCGGCCCGGAGTCCTTTGAGGGAAGTGTGGAAATCCTCGTCCTGCCACACGCCGATGGGGGACGTTTTCCCGCAGGTAAAGCCCAAAATCAAATTGTCGCCGCTGTTGCATCCGGGGAAATTTTTGCGGAAAGAAGTAACGACTTCATCCATGTCTTTCCTTAAAAAGGATGGACACGTGGATGCGATATTCAATAAATAGACGCCAGGTTTATAGGTCGGTTTCACCTTCCCAAGCTTAAGGGGTTCGGTGGCGGACAGGAAATCTTTGATCGTTTCCACCGGGGCGTAGAAGGGATTGGAAGACTGATAAAGCGAGCCATAGAAATTCTGAAGGAACCCAAGGGCATTGCTTCCTTGGAATTGGGCTCTGTCCCTCTCATCGACCCGAAGCAAAAGAGAAACCAGAACGTTCCGGCTCCCCGAGTTTGGAAAGCCCCCCTCGATCAGCACCTCCCCCGGCACGGAGGAATAGTCCACCACTTTCCCTCCCGGGAAAAGGCAGCAAATCTTGTTTTCCCTTCCCGAGGAAGTTTTTCCATCTTTGGCGAAGCGGAACATCGGAAGGCCATCGGGAACATGATCGGAATGGTAAACGGCCTGGCAAACTTCTTTGAAGGGCAGTTCGCCCATCACGCCAAAATAGAAAGGCCTCTCCTCCAATTTGACTTTCGATTCTTTCAAGCAGGACAAGAAAGAAGGAGTCGGATTTCCGGAAGCCAAGACGACCATCTTGCTCTTAAGTACGAACTTCTTCCCCGAGGAATCTTCCCCGCGGACTCCGACGGCTTTGCCGAAGGAGGTCAAGATCTGGGTGACTTTTTTATGAAGGAGGATTTCTCCGCCGAACGCGGTGATTTGGCTGGATATCGCCCGCACCACATTCTCGGCTTCCCTCGCTTCTAGGCAGGACGTGCCATCAAGAGAAAGACGCTTCGGAGCCCCGAATTCCAGGAATGTATCCAAAGCGAATTGGTCAAACGCGGAAAGGCGATCGGAGAAGACCGTTCCGCCGCAGAATCCAGAAAATCCGCCCAATCCATTGGCGTATGGGAAAGAGGTTCCCTTCCCCTTCGCTTCAAACTCGCTGATTGCGCTTTCGCGATCCGCGAAACCCCCGCCTTGTTCCAAAACGACGGGGCGTGCGCCGGCTTTCGCCAAAACATAGGCGCAGAAAAGGCCCGCAATGCCAGCGCCCACGATAATCGGTCTCTCTTTGAAGCGGGTTGGCTGAATCACAAGCGAATCAACGGGGCCGAAAAAGCCGATACGGGTATCGCGGATGAAGGCGCTCGTATCCACGATTGCTTTCGTCAAATAATAGGTTTTCCCGTCCGAATATTCGATGTTCCGATTCACGATTTCATAGCGAAAGCTCTCCGGCGTAATCGAAAGGCGGGTCGCAATTTTGTTGCGAATCTCCCTTTCGGAATCATCGGGCTGCAGCATGACGTTATTCACAACATATTTCATAATTCACTGACCAAGGCAAGAGCACTGATTAAGCACCATTCTAAATTGAAACCGCCACAAGGGCCATCAACATTTAAGACCTCTCCCAAAAAGTAGATGCCCCGTTCCTTTTTCGATTCTAACGTTGGAAGCAAATTTGATATCTCAACCCCACCGATGGTGACTTGGGAATCCTCAAAGGGATAAAGGCCCTTTGGATGGAAAAGAAGCGATTTCAGGGTTTTGGCGAAGCGAGTGAATCCCCCTTCTTCCTCTAGGCTGGAAAAGCCGCTTCTTTTCAGGCAGTAGTCGAACAACGGAAGCGGCAAGAAAGAAGAGGCATACGCAGGATTTGCTTTTTGAAGCGATAGAAGAAGATTGCGAAGCTCTTCCACGCTGAAATTGGGGAAAAGGTCCAAAACGATGTCGAAGTTTTTCTCGCACGAATGAGCGTACGCCCTCTCCGTATTGAAAATGACGATGCCGGAAAGCCCATCCTTTTTGAATAGGACTTCGCCTTCTTCTTGGTGGATTAGAGCCCGTTCTTCGCCGGATGCGGAATAAGAATAGACGCAAGCCCGATGACGGAGCCCCGCCAAAGAGGCAACGTCCTCTTTCACCAAAATCGGGCAAAGGCCAGGCTTCAAGGGCGAAACGGAATAACGGTGCTTTTCAAAAACAGGGAACAAAGAACCATCCGAACCAAGGTTCTTCCCGCTTTTCCCGCCGGTTGCGAAAATGATTTTATCGAATTCGAAAAACCCGCAATTCGTCGTTAATGTGTAACGATTTCCGCGTTTTTGATAATCCAAAACGCGGATTGCGAGGCGAAAAGAAATCCCTAAATCCTTTGAAAGCGAAATCAAAGCATCCACATATCCATTGGAAGAGAAGCTCAAAGGATAAACCAAATCATCCATCTCCATCGTGGCGATTCCAATCGAGTGCAAAGCATCGATCAGCTTCGCATAGGGGAACTTCGAAAAATAAGGGGCGAGGAACTCCGGGCAGTTGTAGTCCTCCGACTTGGCGGAGGCGTTGAGCAAGTTGCAATGCCCATTTCCCGTGGCCAGAAGCTTTTTCCCGACTTTGAGGTTATGGTCGAAAACGGAAACGTTCCAATCAGGGTGTTTCTTTTTTAGGAAGATAGAACACGGCAGCCCAGCGCCGGAAGACCCGATAATCGCGATGTCCATGGAACGTTATTCTATCTTCCTTGGAAAATTTAGGCCAATCCTTTCACTTATCGAGGTAAGACTCCAATTCCCAGTCCGTGATCAAGGTCCGGTAATGATCCCATTCAATGGATTTGGCCTCGATGTATTTTTCGAAGGTATGGTCGCCGAGGGTTTCCTTCATCAGCGGATCGGCTTCCAACGCTTTCAGGGCATCCTTCAAATTCTCTGGAAGGTTCGGAATCCCCTGAGCCTCCCGCTGCTCTCGGGTTAAAGCGAAGATGTTGTCGTAGACGGGTTTAATCAAATCCCCTTCTTTCAAATTCGCCATTCCGTCCAAGCCGGAAGCCAGAATGACGGCCAACGCCAAATACGGATTGGCCGTTCCGTCGACGTTTCGAAGTTCGGTTCGGGTCCCTTTGCCGCGGCTAGCGGGAATGCGGATCATCGCCGAGCGATTGGCGTCGCTCCAGCAAACATAGCAGGGAGCCTCATATCCGGGGACGAGCCTCTTATAGGAGTTGATGGTCGGATTGGTCACTGCAGCAAAGCCCCTGGCGTGGGAAATAATGCCGCTGATCCACTTCCGGCAAAGGAGGGAAAGCTTCATGGGATCATTCGCGTCGTAGAACAAATTGGCCCCGTCTTTATCGGAAAGGGAGCAGTTCGTATGCATGCCCGAGCCATTGATGCCGAAAATCGGCTTAGGCATAAACGTGGCAAGATAGCCGTTTTTTCGAGCGATGAACTTCACGACTTGCTTAAAGGTCTGAACGTGGTCGCAGGCTTCGACGACGTGGTCGAAACGGAAATTGATTTCCTCCTGCCCTGGGGCAACCTCGTGGTGGGCGGTTTGAATTTCAAAGCCAAGTTTCTCCAGTTCCAAGGCAATGTCTCTGCGGACGTATTCGGCGCCATCCAAAGGGGACAAATCGAAGTAAGACCCCTTGTCCACCGGATCCATCGTGGGGCGGTCCTTTTCATCGAGTTTGAACAAGAAGAATTCCGGTTCGAACCCAACGTCCAAATTGGCGAAGCCCATGTCATTCATCTTTTTGACTTGGCGTTTCAAAATATAACGCGGATCGCCGGGGAAAGGTTTTCCGTAAGAGGTATAGACATCGCAGATGAGGCGCGCCACTTTGCCGTGGGTGTTGTCTTCAAAATCCAAGATCATCCATGTGTCATAATCCGGATGAAGAACCATATCGGCTTCCTTGATGCGGACGAAACCCTCGATGGAACTGCCGTCGAAAATGATTTTGTTGTCCAACGCGTCTTCAAGCTGAACGACCGAAATCTCGACCGCTTTGATCGTTCCTAAAATGTCGGTGAACTGGAGTCTGACGTAGGACACGCCCTCCTCTTTCGCCATCCGAAGAATATCGTCCTTGCTGTATTTCCTCATAAAGCCTCCTTTTCACGGCTCTATTACGGAAGCAAATTATGGAATGGCGGGAGTAAAAATCAAGTTCTTACTCTTTTGCTTATTAAAATCACCGTTACCATCGAATGTTTTTTTGGAGTAAAAACAGATTTTAATTTCTTTTTCGTGTTTTAAGAACAAAAAAGGACGGGAATTTCCCGTCCCCAACTTGCCATTGGTTTGTTACTTTTTCTCCATGGTCCGTTCCATGGCGTGGAAGGTTTCGTCCGAGACGACGTGTTCCATGAGGCAGCAATCGTGCTCTGCCGTTTCTTCCGAGACGCCGATGGAAAGCAAATAAGCTTTCAGCACGCGATGGCGGTGCAACGTGAATTTGGCGATTTCTCTGCCCGCGGGGAGCAACGTCATATCTCCATAGTCTTTGCGGGTGATATAGCCGCGGTCAATAAGCTCATGCCCCATTTGGTGAACGGCCGGCTTTGAAATCCCGAGCATTTCAGCGACCAAAGTGGTTTCCAGAGGCTTGCCTTCTTCTTCAAGCATCAGGAGGGCCTCCAAAAAATCTTCCATGGCCTTCGAGGGTTTTTTGTTCGTTATCATGGCCTCATTGTAGCAACCTTTTCAAAACAAAAAAGAAAAATGAACAAGAACCGTTAGCAAGAACGTCGCTTAATAAACGGATTGAGGGGCGTTTATAATTATTTTGCTATGAAAAAGCTCATTTTCGTTTGCGGTCCCGCGGGAATCGGAAAATCCACCTGGTCGAAAAACTACGCGGCTTCCCATCCCGAGGAAACCGTCTTGGTCATGGCCGCGGATGACGTAAGAAAATCCCTCTATGGCGGATATGACAAATTCCCGCCCGATGGGGACATGAAGCATGTGTATTCCGAACTTGTCGCGCGGATTAAATCCATCCTTGAGAAAGAAGAGTCCATCACCATCCTTCTCGACACCACCATGCTCTACGACAAAAGGAGGCTCTATTTTCGGGATGCCCTCGACGGTTATTTCGATGAATACGACCTCGTTCTATTAAAGCTTCACGACTATCGGACGTGCCTTGTCCGAAACAAAAAGAGAATCCGGGAAAAATGGGTTCCCGAAAACGTGATTCTTGATATGGTCTCCCATTACAAAGATCCCTCCGAAGACGTAAAAAAGAGATTCAACTCCGTGCAAGAATTCTACGTAGATTAACGAAATTCGCCCTTATTGCGGGTTTATTTCTGCTTGGGGGCTTTGTAAATAAAGAGTTTTCTAGAGACGTAATTGACGATGAGAGTAACACCCGTGCGGATCACGAACACGACAAGCCACGCCCAGAAGACCGCGATGGAACCATTTTCCCCGAACATTTTGTCGAAGGAGAAACCGCTTAGAACATTGATGTTCCAGCCGCTCCATTCAAGGCAAGTCATATAGCCGATGAATTGGATGAACGCGCCGATGAGAAGGGCGATGAAGCTCCAAAAAGCGAAAAGAAGCATGCCGCGGAAGGACTTGGCTTTCTTTTCCGAATCCGCGTCGACGTTACGGAAACCCCAAACGGAGGAAAGGGACCAGTTCGCCGGTGTCGCAAGAAGGAAGCCGATCACCGAGAAGAGGAACATCCAGAAGAAAGCGCCGACATGGCTCGCATTGGCCGTTTTCCCGGAAAGCGCGGAAGTTACCCAGCCTTCCACGGCCATGTCCAAAATCGTGGCATATCCGCCGATGATCACAAAGCGAAGCAATTCGAGCCAAATATTGGAATCGCGGTCAATTTTCTTTTTCTGTTCCATTTTTAGTCACCCTCTGTTTTCGGGCACCATTCTACCCCCGCCTCTTTCTCTTGTCCTTAAGAAGGAAGAAGCAAAGGGCAAAGTGGTAAACTTCTCTCGGCGAGGAGAGAAACATGAAATTAAATGAAAAGAGCACGGTGATGATTTCCGGCATCCCCCAAAGAATCCACCTATGGGCGAAAGACGAGACGAAGCCCGTCATCCTTTTCCTCCACGGAGGGCCCGGGATGCCTTTTCGCCACAAAATCAAAAAATATCTCCTCCCCTTAACGGATGATTTCGTCTTAGCGGCGATTGATGAAAGAGGGGCCGGGGGAAGCTATTCCCCAGCCCTGAAGCCGGAAGATTTGTCCATCGATGCTTTTTTATCCGACATCAAAGAATGGACCGATTATCTTTGCAGAAGGTTCCACCACAAGAAAATCTATATCGTCGGCCATTCTTTCGGAAGTTATTTGGCCAGCCGGGCCGTTTTGGAAAATCCTGAGCTCTACGCGGCTTATCTCGGCGTCGGCCAAGTCGTCGACATGGCAGACCTCATGGAAGAACGTTACCGGATGCTTTGCCAAAAGGCCCGGGAAATCGGCGACGTCGTCCTAAGCGAAAAACTGGAGGGAATTGGAAAACCCACGGGTGGAAAATTCCTCACCAAAGAAGGGGGCGAATTCTTCTCTTCCCATTACTATGCCGTCATGGAACCCGCGGGATACCCCTCTTTTGAGAAAAGGGAAATCAAACCCGTGATGCGCAGCTTCGAATACACGAGGGAAGAAAAAGCGAATTGGTCCAAAGGAATCGCATTGTCTCGAGCCGCCACCTCCCCCGTGATTGCCTCTTTGACCCTAAAACCCTATGGATACGTCTATAAAATCCCCCATTACATCATCCAAGGGATGGACGACATCAGCGCCCCTTATTCTCTCGCTAAGGAATACGCGGAAAAGATCCGCGCTCCCAAGCACGCTTTTTTAACCTACACCCGCTCCGGCCATGAGCCCTGTTTTGAGGAGCCGGAACGTTTCATGATCGACGTTCGGAACCGATTTAGGGAGGACGTTGATTAGTTTTTCCTTTCAATGCCCGCTTCGAAATACGATGCTTTCGTCACGACGTCGCGGTCGTCTTGGTGGGAAAGGACCCGCACCGCGTCGGCTGGAGAAAGCCAATACGCGTCTTGGACTTCTTCCTTTTGCAACACCAAAGGCCCTTCTTTCGCGTAGGCCGCGAACCATATGACCTTTTTCAAAATCCCAGGGAAGGGAGAATAAACCGTTGAGGTTTTAAAGCCCGGGATAAACGTAACGTCCAGGCCGAGCTCTTCTTTGATCTCGCGGGCGGCCGTGGCCTCTTCGACTCCCCCATCGCATTCTTCGACGTGCCCTTTCGGAATGGAGTAATGTCCAAGCTTCATGTGCTCGACCAAGACTTTCCCATCTCTGAATACGACGGCCCCGCAGCTTTTTTCCTGCTTCCCCAGTAGATTCTGCAAGGAGCAAATCTCATCTTCGGATAAGCCGATGGCCTCGCAGTAATTCTCGAAGGTGTGATATTTCTCAAGGAAACGCGTGCGGACTTCCCTCAGATAAGCGATGTTGGGGGTCAGACAAATCTCCGGCAAGAACCCAGGACGTTCTTTCCGAACGCGGATCGTCGCCTGTTCCAAAAGAGGGAAAGAGGACATGAAGTCCGCGTTGATGGAAGCGAAATCGACCCCGGCCAATTCCAAAAGAAGCGCGGAAAAAACGCCCGTGCGATCTTTCCCGGCATTGCAATGCATCAGCAAAGGCTTGTCCGCAAGCAGAATCGCCCTCAGGATCTTCCGGACCGAAACGGGATCATCCAGCATCTCCAAATAGCTGTTTACCCCGTCCGCCCAATCCTTGGGGACGCGGCCCTCTCCATTGACGGACAAATCGATGATGTTGAAATAGGGATCTTTCTCAACTAAGCCGACTTCTTCCTTTTTCGCGCGTTTTTCCCGCAAATCAAGGATGGTTTTGATACCGAGCCTTTTAATTTTCTCTACGTCCCCCTCCGTTGCGTCCAGCAAAGTGGCCGAACGGTAAATCACCCCGAATGACGTTTCCCCATACCGGCATTCGTACCCGCCTAAATCGCGGAAGTTCTCGATGCCTTCAAATTTGTAATTTCTTGCCATATGCGGAAAGTTTATCGCAACAAGGAGAAAGAAAAAAGCGAGCTGACGCCCGCTTTTTCCATGGAGGTCTTTCTGATTTTATTCGGCTTTCTTTTCCGCTTCTCCGTTTTGCTTTTTCAGCTCGGCGAGAATCGCGGTGAGAAGTTCTTCCTGAGTCGGCTTCGGCGCATCGGGAGCAACGGGAACCGGACGTTCTTCGGGGTGCTTTTGATAATAGGCTTCGCGAGCATCCGCTTCGAACTGAAGGCGCTTATTGTTCAAAGAAGTAACGACTTTGACAATGACGAACAAGGTCAGCGCGATAATGAGGAAAGAGATGACCGCGTTGATGAAGGTTCCCCAGTCGATGACCGCGGAGAGGTTGTAGGTCCAAGTCTTCCCGTGGAGGGTGTAAAGGCTCTTCAGAGAGTTCTGCCACTGAACAAAGCTGGCATCTTCGGGGGTGATGGTGACGCCTTGGCTCGCGGCATAGGCGATGGTGGCCTTCGTCAAATCGGTGAAGCTCTGGCCGATCCCATCGACGCCCGCTTGGATTTCGTTGGCCGCCGGAAGGACGGTGACCAACCCCTTAATGCCACCCGGGACACCCCAAGTGCAGATACTGATGAGGATGTTGGTGAAGGCGGTGACGATCGCATTGAACGCTCCGCCGATCACGACGCCGACGGCGAGGTTGAAGGCGTTTCCGCGGTTGATGAAGGCTTTGAAATCGTTCCAAAGGCTCTCGCGCTTTTTCTTGAATTTGCTCTTTCTTTCTTCTTTCTTAGACATAAAATCGTTCCTTTCTTTTTGGACCTCCAAATGAACGGGAATACTATAGGACCGCCAAAAAATGAGTTCAACGCGCAGAATCTCTTTTTTCTTTATCGTCAATCCAAGGGCCCGAACTCCGCAAAGAGAAAATTCGACTTCGTCAAGCAATGAAAACCAAATGAAAGAAACGGATTCCATCGATGCCATCGGATTTCTTCCCGCCCCAGAGAAAGAAATCCAAAAAAGTTTTCCACCGATAGATTGTGGATAAACTCCCTTTTGTGTGACAGTGTCTAATCTTTTTCGGAATATTTTTTCCACAGGCTTCATTTTCTTTCCTAATAAACTACTAACGAAATCGCGTTTTTTCCGATGGGGTCGCACGTTTTCTTTTCTTCGTCTTTTCGACCCAAGAAATAGGAAAGAAAAAAATGAAAAAAGGCCGTTTGATATTTTCATAAGTGTACTTATGATTGCTTGCGCAAACCCCAAAGGGGCGGATGCGACCATAAAACGAAAATTGCAAAAGCAACGTTCTTTTTATAGCCTCCGGCGCCCTAAAAGGTTTTCAAAGGAGTTCTGATTATGCTGCAAGTCCGCAAACGCGATGGTTCGATTGTCCCCTTCGATTTAAAGCGCATCGAAAGCGCTCTTTCCCGTGCCTTCTCGGCCGAACATAAAATGGTCACCGACGATGTGATCGAGCTTTTGGCCCTGCGCGTCACGGCGGATTTCAACAGCAAAGTCAAAGACGAGATCATCGGGGTAGAAGACATCCAGGATTCCGTGGAAATCGTTTTGATCCAGGCCGGCTACGTTGATGTGGCCAAGTCCTACATGGACTACCGGAAAAAGAGAACCGAAATCCGCCAGGTCAAAACCACGGAACTCGACTTCAAGAAAGTCGTCGACAATTACCTCCGCGTCAACGATTGGCGCGTCAAAGAAAACTCCACGGTCACCTATTCCGTCGGTGGATTGATTCTGTCCAACTCCGGCGCCGTCACCGCCAACTATTGGCTTTCGGAAGTCTATGACAAGGAAATCGGCGACGCCCACCGCAACGCCGACATCCACATCCACGATCTTTCCATGCTCACCGGCTATTGCGCCGGCTGGAGCTTAAAGCAATTGATTCAGCAGGGCCTCGGCGGAGTCCCCGGGAAAATCACTTCCTCCCCCGCCCGCCACTTGATGACCCTCTGCAACCAGATGGTCAACTTCCTCGGCATCATGCAAAACGAATGGGCCGGAGCGCAGGCTTTCTCTTCCTTTGACACTTATTTGGCCCCGTTCGTCAAGGCCGACCACCTCACCTACAAAGAGGTGAAGCAATGCATTCAGTCCTTCATCTACGGGGTGAACACTCCTTCTCGCTGGGGAACCCAAGCCCCCTTCACCAACGTCACGCTGGATTGGACCTGCCCGAATGATTTGGCCAATCTCCCCGCGATCGTCGGCGGCAAGGAAATGCCCTTCACCTATGGCGAGTGCAAAGAAGAAATGGACATGGTCAACCGTGCCTTCATCGAGACGATGATTGAGGGGGACGCCAACGGCCGCGGATTTCAATACCCCATTCCGACTTATTCCATCACCAAAGAATTCGACTGGTCCCCGACGGAAAACAACAAACTGCTTTTCGAAATGACCGCCAAATACGGGACCCCTTATTTCTCCAATTACATTAACTCCGACATGAAGCCCAGCGACGTGCGCTCCATGTGCTGCCGCCTGCGCCTTGATTTGCGCGAGCTTCGCAAGAAAAGCGGCGGGTATTTCGGATCGGGGGAATCGACCGGATCCATCGGCGTCGTTACCATCAATATGCCCCGCATCGCCTATTTGGCAACGGACAAAGCCGACTTCTACTCCCGTTTGGATCGGTTGATGGATCTTTCGGCCCGTTCCTTGAGCATTAAGCGGAAAACCATCACCAAACTGCTCGACGCCGGTCTTTATCCTTATACCAAGCATTATCTCGGTTCCTTCAAAAACCACTTCTCCACGATTGGGCTAGTGGGCATGAACGAGGCGTGCTTGAACGCGCGTTGGATCAAAGAAGACCTCACCCATCCGGCCGCCCAGGATTTCACCGAGGAAGTCCTCAATCACATGAGGACCCGCCTCTCCGACTACCAAGAGCAATACGGGGATCTGTTCAACTTGGAAGCGACTCCGGCCGAATCGACCTCCTACCGCCTCGCCAAGCACGACAAAGAACGCTACCCCGACATCATCACCGCCTCCAAAAACGGCGAGACGCCCTTCTATACCAACTCCAGCCATCTCCCCGTCGGCTACACTTCCGACATCTTCGAAGCCCTCGACATCGAGGACCGCTTCCAAACCCTTTACACCTCCGGAACCGTTTTCCACGCCTTCCTTGGCCAAAAACTCCCGAACTGGCAGTCCTGCATGAAACTGGTCCGCAAAATCGCCGAGAACTATAAACTCCCTTATTACACGATTTCGCCGACTTACTCCGTTTGCGCGGACCACGGGTATATTTCCGGAGAGCAATGGAAATGCCCCATCTGCGGAAAAGAAACCGAAGTCTATTCCCGCATCACGGGCTACTATCGTCCGGTGAAGAACTGGAACGCCGGGAAGAGCGAAGAATTCAAGATGCGCAAAACCTATGACGTTTCCGGGGAATGCGAATGCGGGGAAGAAAAAGAAAGCAAACCCGAAACCCCAAAAGAGGAAAAACAAGAAACCCCCTCTTTGAAAGAGCCGCTCCTTTTCACCTCCCCCACTTGCCCGAACTGCAAAATGGCGAAGATGATTTTGGACAAAGCCGGTTACCATTACCGTAATGTCGATGCCGTCGAAAACAAAGAATTAGCCATGACCTATGGAATCAAACAAGCCCCGACGCTCCTAGTTCCTGATGGAAATTCCTACAAAGCCTACGAAAACGCCTCCCTCATCAAGGGGTATTTGGCCAGCCTGAATTAAACCCATGGTTTACGATTCCATCATCGTCGGCGCCGGCCCCTCGGGCTTAACCGCCGCGCTTTATCTCCGCAGAGCCGGGCGAAGCGTCCTCCTTTTGGAAAAAGAAAGCATCGGCGGGCAAATCGCCCTTAGTCCAAGACTTGAGAATTTTCCCTCCATCCCCTCCATTTCCGGGGAAGAATTTTCCGACCGCCTTTTTTCCCAGGTGACAGATTTGGGGGCGGACTTCGAACTCGAGGACGTCAAATCCCTCAGCAAAGATGAGGAAAGCGGAATCTTCACCGTCACCACGAACTATTCCTCTCATCAGGGGAAGACCGTGATCCTCGCCGCGGGATGTGCCCATCGCTCCCTGGGAATTCCGGGAGAAAAAGAGCTCACGGGAAAAGGTGTTTCCTATTGCGCGGTTTGCGATGGACCCTTCTACGCAGGGAAAGAAGTTTTGTTGATCGGCGACGCCAACACCGCCCTCCAATACGCCATTTCCTTATCTTCCCTCTGCAGCAAAGTCACCATCGCCACCTTATTCGACCGCTTTTTCGGAGACGCGGTTTTGCAAGAAAAGCTTCTTGCCCTCCCGAACATCGAAATTCACCACTGCCTCTCCGCGCAGCGTTTCGACCAAGAAGGAGATAAGATTCAAACGACGTTCCTTAATACGAAAAACAACGAAAAGGCTCTATTTCAATCCGATGGGGTTTTCGTCGCCATCGGGCAAGTTCCCCACAACGATCCGTTCATGCCTTTTGTCGAGACGGAGAAAGGGTTTATTCTCACCGACGAGCAGATGAGCACGAAGACAAGGGGCCTCTTCGCCTGCGGGGACTGCCGCAAAAAGGCGGTCCGCCAAGTCGTCACCGCAACGGGGGACGGGGCCATCGCGGCCACTTCCGCGAACGCCTATTTGCAAACTCTGTAATTTTTAAAGCAATCAGTCATATCCCCGCAGTTCAACCATATCCATGGTTTTTGCGAGGATTTTTTTGTATTCTTCCGCATTTTCTTTCGAAACGGGATGCAATCCTTTAACGATGCAGTTTGGAGAGTCGATGAACCGTTGAAGGTAATATTTTTTCGTCCCTGATAGCCAGGAAGAGATTTCTTCAATGTCCTCCCGCGAATGAAATTCTTGAATCAGCGTGGTCCGGAATTCATAGGAAATGCCCGATTGCATCAGCAGGGAAACCGATGCCTCAATTTTCGATAAGCCAAGGGAAGAAAGCCCCACGGTCGATGCGTATTTCGCCTGAGAGTTTTTAATATCCATCGCGACATGGTCGACAAGGCCTTGCTTGATGAGGGATGAAAGAATATCTGGATTCGACCCGTTCGTATCCAGCTTTACTTTGTATCCAAGGCTTTTGATCTGGGTGAGCTTTTCGGCCAAATCCGGCATCAAAGTGGGCTCGCCCCCAGAGACGCAGACACCATCCAGTTCCCTTGTCCTTTTTTTCAAATATCCGTAAATGGTTTCCCATGGGATGGTAGTAGGCTTTCCTTTTGGAAGAACGAGCCCGCCATTATGGCAAAAAGGGCAACGGAAGTTGCATCCCGCCACAAAAAGAGTCGTGGTCAGACAATCATCGAAATCAACCAGAGACAACTTTTCCCAACCGCTGAAATCCATCGCCGCCATTATAGCAAACCCGCATTATGCCCGTTAGAAAAGGGGTAAAATGAGCACATGAACATCCTTTTCTTCCTGATCCCAAAATCCCAGGTTTGCTATGGGGAAGTTTCTTGGTCCCTGCGTCAAATCGCGGAGAAAATGATCGCCAACGATTTGACGGCGATCCCCGTGCTGAATCGCGAGGGGCAATATCTGTTCACCATTTCCGAAGGCGACTTATTCCGCTTCATCAAGCTGAAAGCCAACCTCAATTATAAGGAAGCCGAAAGCACCCCCATTTCCGAGCTGCCACACGAACGACAGGTCAGCTCAATCCGGTTCGACGCGGAGATGAAGGACCTCGTATTGATGGCCGGGAGCCAAAACTTCGTTCCGGTCGTCGATGACCAAGGCGTTTTTATGGGCATCATCACCCGACAAACCATCATTCGCTACCTTAACGACAAAATTAAGAATATCCCCGATCCTAAGATTCCGGATAATCTTCGCTAATTATGGTTTCAATCATCGAAAAATTTATTCCTTTGCGCAAAGGGCGCGGCGTCTATGTCCGCATAGCCAATCCGAACGGGAAGAATACCCCGTTTCTTGTTTGCCACGGCGGGCCGGGGTCCACGCATAACAGCCTAGAGCTTTTGGACCCACTCTCCTCCGCGGGAGACCGCCCAATTTATTATTACGATCAATTTGGGTGTGGGCTCTCCTCTTTTGCCGAGGATGTCAGCGCTTATACGCCGGAGGCTTGGGTCGATGAACTGCAAGCAATCCGTTCCTATTTCCATTTGGACAACGTTTTCCTCCTTGGTCACAGTTGGGGTGGGATGCTCGTGCAACTTTATCTTCGAAAATTCGGTCAAAAAGGCATCAACGGGATTGTTCTTTCCTCCACTTTGTGCAGTTCCAAACAATGGAGTGAGGAGACCCATCGCCTTTGCAAATTGCTTTCCTCCCCCGACCAAAAAGCAATCGCAGAAGCCGAAGCAACGGGCGATTATTCCTCCGCCGCTTTTCAAAAGGCGAGCGAGCATTACCTGAAGATGACGGTTTCCGACATCGATTTCGATGATACGAGCGTTCCCGAATGCCTTACCAGAAAAAAGAAAACAGAACATCAAGCCTATGTCCATGCCTGGGGCGTCAGCGAGTTTACCCCAACAGGCCTTTTAAAGGATTACGATACACGCCCCTTTTTGCCAAGCGTCTCTTGTTCTTGCCTGATTTTATACGGCGGAAAGGACGAATCGACGGAATTGCAAAACAGCACAATGTTCGATTTGATTGGCAGCAAAAAGAAAGAAATCCATTGCTTCGAAGGCAGTCGGCATATGACCTACTTCGAGAAAAACAGCGAATACATTAGCGTGGTTTCCGCTTTTTTGAACGGTTTAGGTAAGCTTTGAAAATTTGCAAGTTCGGTTTCCTTACGTATAATACCCCTCGGCCTTATTGTCGCCGTTTGTTAAAGAGGTATTTTTATGACCGTCCACTTAGAAGAGCATCTCACGTACAAAAAGATATTCCACGCCGCGTACGCGCCTATTTTAATGATGATCTTCTCTTCCCTTTACACCATCGTGGACGGTGTATTCGTTTCCGGGTTCGCGGGGGCAGACGCCTTCGCGGGCTTGAACCTGGTTTTTCCTTTCTATTCGATTTTAGGATCGGTCGGCTTTATGTTCGGGGCCGGCGGAAGCGCCTTGGTCTCGAAGACACTTGGGGAGAAAAACAGGGACAGGGCGAATGGCTTATTCTCCATGCTTATCTATTTCAGTTTCATCTTGGGAATTGTTTTGGGGATCGCGGGCTTTTTCTCCGTCGAACCCTTCGTCAATTGGATGGCTTCCCTCAGCAAAGACGGGGCCAGCGAAGGCATGGTCAGCCAAGCGATTCTCTATGGAAGAATCGTCTGCAGCGGAATTGTCCTGATGGTGCTCCAATATGCTTTCCAATCTTTCTTTTTGACCAATGAAAAACCCAAGTTGGGATTCTTGGTCATCGTCGGGGCCGGATTGACCAACATCGCTTTGGACGCCCTGTTCGTCGGGGTTTTCAAATGGGGGATCGCCGGAGCGGCCATCGCCTCTTTGATCGGTCAAGGATTCGCGACCGTTTTCCCTTTGATTTACTTTGCCACGACGAAAAGCAATCTGCTCGTTTTGGGCAAGCCGATTTGGGATTTCAAAGCCCTTGGGCAGATGGCTTGGAACGGCGCCAGCGAATTCGTCTCCAACATCTCTTCTTCCATCGTGGGTTCCTGCTACAACGCCCAACTCCTGCTTTATTTGGGGCAAGATGGGGTCGCCGCTTACGGAATCGTGATGTACGTGTCCTTCATTTTCATGGCGATCTTCATCGGATACGCCACTTCCATGGCCCCGTTCATCGGGTATCAGTTCGGTGCCGGAAACAAAGCGGAACTTCGGAACATCCTTCGGAAAAGCTTCTTGCTCATCGGCATCACCGGATTGGTGATGTTTGGTCTATGCCAAGTCCTCGCCGAACCTTTGTCCGGTTTGCTTTCCAGCGGATCCCAAGAGCTGAAAGAAATCGCAACCAACGCGAATCGCATCTACGCCTTCGTTTATTTATCCGCCGGATTCACCATCTTCATGTCAAGTTACTTCACTTCGCTCAACAATGGGACCGTGTCCGCTGTGATTTCCTTTTTCCGCTCCGCGGCCGAATTGGTGTGCGTGTTTGTGGTCCCGCTTTGGCTTGATGTAAACGGTATCTGGAGTTCCGCTTGCTTTGCCGAAATCGCTTCTACTGGGATGATGCTCTTCTTCCTGTTCTTCGAGAAGAAGCGTTACGGCTATTAAAAAGTTTTCTTATTTCGATTCTCGTACCGGCAAAATTGAATGGTATGTCCATTGTCGGTTTCCTTTTCGGACGCGAAGGAAAGCTCCCAGTCAGGGGATTCATCCAAGTTCTCCACGAACACTTCCGCCCCTCCGTCTTCTTCCACTTTCGTAATCAAGGCTTCGTCGCAATAAGGAAGCATTTGTCGATAGATTGAAGCCCCGCCGGTGACGAAAACATCGCCGTTTTGCAGCTGTTTTTTGATTTCGGAGAGGAAATCATCGAAAGAATGCACCGTAATCGTCCCAAGATATTCGTGGCTTGGATTTTGAGCCAAAACAAGGTTGGTCCGATTCTTCAAGGGAGCAGAATGGGGGAAGGACAAAAGGGTATTCTCCCCCATCGCCACAACGTGTCCCTCGGTGGTTTTCTTGAAAAAAGCCATGTCTTTCGGAAGGCGAAAAAGAAGCCCGTTTTTCTTACCAATGCCCCAACGGCAGTCGCAGTTAAAAATCTCAATGAGCTTGTTCATATGGCAACCGGGATTTTCTTCCCCAATTTCTCGAATTCGTAGTTCTCCAGCTCGAAATCAGAAAGCTTGAAGTCATAGAAACCATGGACGTTCGGATTGATTTTCAGCGTAGGCGCCGGATGCTCCGGTTTGGCGATGACTTCCTTTACCAAAGGAATGTGGCGATCATAAATGTGAGCGTCCGCGATGACGTGGATCAGTTTTCCCGGCTTCAGCCCAGAGACCTGGGCAAACATCATGATCAGCAAGGCGTATTGCAACGTATTCCAGTTGTTCGCGGTGAGCATGTCGTTGGAACGTTGATTCAAAATCCCGTTGAGTGTATCCCCGGAAACGTTGAATGTCATGGAATAAGCGCACGGATAGAGATTCATCTCATGAAGATCCTCAAAATTATAGATATTGGTTAGGATCCTGCGGGAATGGGGGTTGTTCTTCAAATCGAACAAGACCCTATCGACCTGGTCGAATTCCCCCTCGGGGTAAATGGATTTCTTTGCGAGTTGGTAACCATAGGCTTTCCCAATGGATCCATTCTCGTCGGCCCAAGAATCCCAAATATGGGAACGAAGGTCATGGACGTTGTTGGACTTCTTCTGCCAAATCCAAAGAAGCTCATCAAGGCAATTCTCAAAGTTGGTCTTCCGAATCGTCAAAATGGGAAGCTCTTTTTGAAGGTCGTACGTATTGACGATCCCGAATTTCTTAATCGTATGGGCCGGCGTTCCGTCCTCCCAATGGGGGCGAACAGGATAATCGGTGTCCCATACCCCGTTTTGGAGGATGTCTTCGATGTTCTGCTTGAAGATTTTATCCGCGTAAGACATAGCGAGAATCATTATAAAGGAAAGGCCGCCTTCACAGGCGGCCAAATTGCGAATCACTTCTCCCCGATTAGTTGTCGGAACGGGAATATCCGCATTTCATCGCGTTGGAAGCAACGTTCAGAACTTCCCGCAAAACGGCGTCGGTATCTCTCTTCGCCGAACTGGCAATATCCTGGTTTGCCGTCTCCAGAACGGAAAGATCTTTGGTCTCCAAATATTTCTTATCCGTCCTCAGAATATGCTCGCGGTTCGTCTCCTGCATCTTATTCTGATAACGTTCGATGTAAATCGCGGTGGAATGGAAATGGGAGTCCGCCAAAGCACCAATCAAGCGGTTTGCCCAATAGAAGGAATTGCTATCCACCGTTTTCTTCGTCCCGGAGAAGTAAGACGGAATTTTGCCGACATTGGGATAAATCGCCACGAAAGCGTTGAAGGGGTTGGCGCCCATGCAAAGCCATTCGATCGTGGAAATCTCGCGAGGAAGATTTGGACGGGCCTGCAGGCAAGTCATGAAGGAAGTCCTGCTGATCCCAATCGGGCGATAAATGCCGTGCAGCGAAGGATCTCCGGACTTGGAATAGGGATCATAGGGGGTTCCTTGATAATAAGAAGAAAGGATGTATTTCACATCTTCCACCGTAATCTTCGATTCGGGGACCATCGACCATGGAATATCGTCGGACATCGGGGTGTACCGAGCATTCGGGCCATCGTAGGAGAAGGTCCTGGGGTTGAAATAACGCATCATGTACCAAGCGCGCGGAGTGTTGTAAACGTGATCGGAATCGGCTTTCGATCCAAAAGCCAAGCGAGGATTGAATTTCTTGCCTTGATCAAGAGCCAAGTGATTCTTCTCAACGAATTCGCGCAAATCGGGGGAGCACATATTCTCTTTCTTCGCCCCGTAGGCATCCTCGAAATCGAAGTTATCGAGCCCGAATTGGTTCGGCATCATGACATAGGCGTCATCGGGAACCCTGCGTGCGATCCAATGATGTCCTCCAATCGTCTCCAGCCACCAAATCTCATCCGGATCGTTGAACGCGATGCCGTTCGGTTCATAGGTTCCATACTTTTCCAGCAAGGCACCCAAACGCTCCACGCCCTCCCGGGCGGAGCGAATATAAGGAAGGACCAGCAAAACCAAATCCTCTTCGCCCAATCCTCCGGGCATTTGCTTCCCGTTTTCCTCATGGGGCACGACATAAGGATCGGCCCCTTTCACTCTAGGGTTGCTGGTAATTGTCTCCGTCGCCGTCATCCCAACGCCATAGGCATTGACGCCGGAAGCCGGCCAAACACCGCTCGAAGTGTCAACGTTCGGAATCATCGTGTAGCGAAGCGGATTCTCCGGAAGGTCCTCAATGGTGAGCTTTCCAATCTTCGAAGTGTATTTCTTCACTTGGTCTTTGGGCTCCACCACGACGAGTTTTTTGACATCGAAATGACCATCGTCATTCCGGGCGATCATCGTGGATCCGTCGTTGCCGGCATTCTTTCCAACCAATATTGTCGTGCAAGCCATATATGTTAATTCTCCTTAATGGCGTTATTCTACCACCTCCGCCTTCTGATGCGAAACCATCGACCCAGCAGATGCCCTGCGGTAGAATAGGGGCAGGAAAAAACGTTATGCAAAAAGGGGTAACTTTCACATTTGAAAAATCAAATTCTGCCGTTCCTTTTTTGACGATTTCCGAAAAGGCCACCGAGCACATCACCGTGTTCTCTTTGGGCAAGGAAACTTCCATTTCCAAGGAGAGCTATTTGGAAGAATGCCTGCTGATTGGCTTGGGGTCCGGAAGTGGTTTTTTGGAAAAGGGAGAACGGGATTTGACCCTTCGTTTTGGAGAAGCCTATTTGTCCGAGGCCGGAGAGCTTTTAGGCAAACGGGCCGAGAAAGATTCCTTCCTTTATTTGGAATGGCGTTTGGAAAAGGAGAATTCTATGAATCCGTTAATCAAAAAAGGAGAGGTTTTTGCGCTGAAAAACCTTCTTCCCTACCAAGGAGGAAAGGTTATTAACCTCACCGTCGCCGACACGCCCAGCGCCCAACTTGCCGTTTTGTCTCTGGCAAAAGGATGCGAACTTGCTCCGCACAAGGCCCCGGGAGAAGCCCTTCTGATCATCTTGGACGGGGAAGGCGTCATCTTCTACGAAGGCGTTGATCATCCGGTTAAAGCAGGCGATTCCTTCTCGTTTGCCAAAGGCGGGCTCCACGGAGTCAAAGCGACAACGAACTTCAAGTTCGCTCTTTTCTTGGAAAAAGGAAACTGAATCGAGCCTTCTTAGAACCGCCCTTTGGTTTGGCGGTTCTTTTTTATTTTTGATCCCAAAGAGTATATTTGTCGCATGCAGTTATCCACCATCGCGGCCTCCGCCATTGGTAGCAACACCGTTGCGTTGATGTTGACGGTCGTTTGCTATTTGGCTTGCTATCGCAGATTCCACAAAATGACCACCACCAGCGCTTGTTTGTTTTTGATGCTTCTTCTCACCGGGCTGTCTGCCGTCTCCGATACCATCTCCAGCGTGCTTGACGGCTATCCCGGAACCGTTATCCGCATCATCCTCTACATCACGAATACCTGCTCGTTCATCACGACGCTCATGCTTTTGGCGGTTTGGCTGCTTTTCCTTTTCGCCTTCTTCGACGGCAAGCTCAAAAAAGCCCATTTCCTGCTCACCCACATCCCCATGCTCGTGGGGATCATCGTTCTCATTGCCAATCCCTTTCTTCCGATGTTCTTCACCATCACCTCGGAAAATACCTACCTCAGGCTTCCCGGATACTACGTTCTCGTCGTGGTGGAATTGGTGATTTTGGCTTCTTCCATTTTGTATCATTTCATCGATAAACGTCACGCGGAACCTTTCCAATTCTATTCGATGATCGTCTTCTTGACCCCCATCCTCATCGGGGTCATTCTCCAAGCTTGTTTCTATGGAGTTTCCCTGCAATGGCCTTCCGTTGCCATCGGCATCGTGGGCTTGTTTTTAACGATTCAGAATCAATCCATTTACCGCGATTCCCTCACGGGCTTATACAACCGCGCCTATCTTATTTATCTCCAGCAGCGTTATCGGCTTAAGAACGTCAACGTCGCCGCGATCATGATCGACCTGAACGATTTCAAAAGCATCAACGATCAATTCGGCCATCAAATGGGCGATAAAGCCTTGATCGAAGCCGCGCGGACCTTCGTCACGATCGTTGGCAAGAAAGGCAGCGTCATCCGCTACGCCGGAGACGAATTTCTCATCTTCGTCCGTTCTCCATCCAAAGGGATCGGCGAAACTTTCATCAGCCAAATCAATGATGCATTCGCGAAGCAAAAACAGACCAGGGAACGTCCCTATCTCCTCAGCGTCTCCATGGGCTGCCTCGAATATCGCCTCGACAGCAATAATTCCCTAGATGACCTCCTCTTCCGCATCGATGAGAAAATGTACGAAGCAAAGAAACGCTTCCACGAAACCCACCACCTCTCCCGCCAATATGAATAAGAAATACATCTCCAACGCGCAAAAGCCCATCGGCGAAATGGGCCGGAAAAGGATTCAGGAAATGAATCTTCACCACACGCCCCTCATCGATTGGGGCTTTTCCTTTCTCAATGGCTTAACGTCTCCCCGCTGCCTCGACCTAGGGTGCGGAGGAGGAGAAACCACGCGGAGGCTGCTTCTTCGAAAAGGAACCGAATTCGTGACGGGCATCGATTATTCCAAAATCGCCGTGGAAGAGGCTTCCAAAAGAAACCAAGAAGACATTAAGAAGGGGCGTTGCCAAATCATCCGTGGGGACGTTTCCTCTCTTCCCTTTATCGAAAACTCTTATTCTTACGCCTTGGCAGTGGAAACCATTTATTTCTGGCCCCACATCGAAGAGACCTTTTGCGAAATCGCCCGCGTCCTAACCCCAGGGGCATCCTTTATGATTCTCAATGAGGATGATGGCAAAAATGTCGCTTACCAAGAAAGGCTCCGCCCCATCATGCCCAATATGAATTTCTACACCGCGGAAGCGTTGAAAACCCTTTTGCTCAAAGCGGGCTTTTCTTCTGTGACTATCCATGAGAAGAGTCCTTGGATTTGCCTGATTGGCAAAAAATAAAGCTCGCCGTGAAGCGAGCTTTTCGTCGATTTTTCCGTTTCTCTTAGGCTTGATGATCGCCCTGAGGGGCTTCTTCTTCGTCTTTGTGGACGGCGACGACCGTGACCATCGGAAGAGAAACGAAGGTCGCGAGGATCGAGAAGCAAGCGTAGATAAGAAGGATAACGCCGAAGATGATGAGCTGAACGTTGGAAGGAATGATGGTGTCTCCCCCTTCGTTGGTGGCGATGCAAAGGGCCCCAAGAACGATGGAGGCAATCGCGACCAACGCTCCAATGATGACGGCGGGCAAAGCCTGTTTCACCGCTTTATTACGAATCCCGTTCACGATAAGGAACGCAGCATCGGCGAACAAAACCGCTCCAACGACAATCATGACATAGGGCACAAAGCCGATCAAAACGAACATCAGCTTGCCGGCCTCTTGGCGCACAACGAGCCAAATGCCGATGGCCAAGGTGAGCCCGGCGGTGATGGCGGCGGAGGCGAATCCCGCTTTCGACAAAACCGTGCTGAGCAATCCGGCGATGATGCCGATGGATCCGATGACGATGAAGGACCATCCCAAAACGAGGGAGATGCTCTTAATCGTTTCCGCCGATCCATTCCCATTGATAAGCGCATCCATGCTGGTGTTTCCCATCTGAGCACCCGCGACGATGGTGAGGATGCCGACGACCAAAATCAGGACTGCCTGCACCCATTTAGACAAAGACTTTTTGACAAATTCCATATTTGTCTCCTTTCGTTGCCCATTGTAGCACCGAAAAGAGAAATTGGGCATTTGTCCAAAATCTTTTGTACTTTATCGACGTTTTCCGCCTGAAAATCAAAAGGCGATTGAACAATCAACGAACAACGGACCCCGTTTTTCATTGAAGATTTCAGCAAAGAAAAAGCCCCGACTAAGCGAGGCATGGAATCAATCTGGTGGACCTTACCGGATTCGAACCGGCGACCTCTTCCTTGCGAAGGAAGCGCTCTCCCAACTGAGCTAAAGGCCCGACGCGGAATTATTATATCCATCCCGCCTCCCTTTACAAGAAAAGAAAGCCCGAAGCCAAAGGTAGCGCCAGAAAAAGGAAGAAAGGAAAGACGGAGACGAAAGAAAGCGAAGATGAAAATGATTTTCTTTCGCTTTCTTCCCCTTTTTTCGTACAAAGTCCTAAACATTCGGAAAAGAATAGCCACGATGCCAAGATGCTTTTTGGGAAATTGTTTCCAAAAATTGAGGGACAAAATTCAAGTCTAAAAGCGAATTTCTTTTCTCTTATCATGAAGGATATGGACGAAGTCTACGCGGTCATCGACATGAAAAGTTTCTACGCCAGCTGCGAATGCGCCGCGCGGGGTTTGGACATCTTTTCCACACCCCTGGCTGTCTGCGATCCCGAGCGAACCGAAAACACGATCGTCATGTCCGTCACTCCCTATCTGAAAAAGAAATATGGAGCGAAAAACGTAGAAAGAATGAAAGACCTGCCAAAGGTCGATGGAATGATTTATGCAAAGCCGAGAATGGCATATTACGTAAAAACCTCCGCAAAAGTGGTTTCAATCTTTTTGGATTTCGTTTCCGAAGAAGATTTGCACGTTTACTCTATTGATGAGTCCTTTCTTCGGTTGACCCCCTATTTAGGAATGTATCGATGCAGCGCTGAGGAGCTGGTATTCCGCATCCAAAAACGTATAAAAGACGAACTTGGCTTAATCGCGACGGCTGGGCTTGGGCCCAATATGTTCTTGGCGAAAGTCTGCTTGGACCAAGAAGGGAAAAAGAAGCCGCCCTTCATCGCGCGTTGGTCCATGGAAGACGTGCCCACAAAGCTTTGGAAAATTCCCTTGATGGACGTATGGGGGATTTCCGGAGGCATCGCAACCCGCCTTCGAAAGATGGGGATTTCCACTTTGGAAGGCGTGGCGAAAACTGACGTGAGCTTCCTTCAAGAAGAGTTCGGGATCATGGGCGTTCAGCTTCACGATTTAGCCAATGGGATTGACCGAACCGACATCCGCAAAAAATACGTTTCGAAAGAAAGAAGCCTTTCCGTCGGCCAAACTTTGATCCGCGACTATAGCCTGGACGAAGCCAAACTGATTCTCCGTGAAATGACCGACGACGTCTGCTACCGCCTTCGTTTGGCAGGGCAAAAGGCAAGAGTCGTTTCTTTATACATGGGATATTCCGCCTCGTCCGGAGGAGGCTTCTCCGCCCAATCGCGTCTCAACTGGCCAAGCGATTCGAACGAGAAAATCTATCAAACAGTCCTTGGGATTCTCTCCTGCAAATATGACGGGAGTCCCATCCGCAATCTCGGCGTTTCCCTCGGCGGCCTATGCGAAGAGGAAAACGATCAGCTTTCCCTTTTCCAAGGTGAGGACGAAGAAAGAAAGCAAAAGCAAATTTGGGGCGCAATCGACCAAATCTCCGCGCGATATGGAAGGAATGCCGTCCTCCGCGCGAGTTCCCTAAAGGAAGAATCCACCATCAAAGAAAGGCATCAGCAAATCGGAGGCCATCACGCATGAAAGAGCAAATCGAAGACCGGGGCATGATGAAATACGCCCCTTACCAGTCCTTAGTCGAACAAGCAAAATACCTCGCCGCCATGCGCGAGAGGAGGTCGAGGATCCCGCGTCCTTTGGTTTCCAGCGACCGGGCTGAGGAAATGAATCGGATTTTAGTTCAGTATCAAAAAGACGACCCCGTGAAAGCGGAATATTGGGAAAACGGACGCCTTTATCGGGTGCGTGGTCCCATCGAAAAGATAGACACGAACAGCCACCTTCTTCTCATTGAGGGGGTTCGCATCCCCCTTCGCGACCTGATCGACCTTGAATATCTTTAAAACTCAAAGGCCCAGTTCCCATCTTTGAACAGCTGGATTTCTTCGCACGATTCCGTCGTCCCGACGATGTTCAGATCTTTCGAACCAATCATGAAATCGACGTGGGACAAGGAGAAGTTGATTCCGAAGGAGCGGATCTGCTCTTCGCTGTATTGCTCATAGTTCGGGTAAAGCTCATTGAACCCGCGTCCCAAGGCAAGGTGGCAGCAAGCGTTCTCATCATAAAGGGTGTTATAGAAAAGTAAGCCCGTTTTGTTGATGGGAGAGTCGTAAGGAACCAATGCGCATTCGCCGAGATAAGCGCTCCCTTCGTCCAAACCAAGAATGGAGCGCAGAGCGTCTTCCCCTTCTTTTGCATAGGCCTCCACCGCCTTCCCGTTATGGAACACCAAATGGAAATCGGAGATCACCTGCCCGTTGTAAACAAGGGGCTTCGCGCTGTAAACGACGCCTTCCGCCTCTCCTTTTTTAGGTGAGGTGAAGCATTCTTCGGAAGGGATGTTCGGCTGGAACTCGAAATCGCCTCCCTTGGTTTTCTCCCCGCCGCCTTGAAACGCCACGCCAGGAATCAAACCAACCCGCAAATCCGTTCCGTTGGAGGAAGTGTAATGGAGTTCCCTCAAACGAAGGGAATTCAAATAGGCGCAGCGCTTCTTGAGTTCCGCGTTGTGCTTTTTCCAATTCTCAATCCCATTCCCATCTTGGGCCCGCGAAGTCAGAAGAATCGCCTCCCAAAGTTTTTCGATCGCCTGGGATTTTCTAAGCCCCGGGAAAACCTTCTTAGCCCACTCCGGGGAAGCGGCTCCAGCGATGCACCACTGATAACGGTTCTCACGCGCTTCTTTGTATTTCCCTAAAACGCGATAACGGGCCGCGCGAATTGCGGCCACTTTATCCGCATTCACTCCGCGATTCCCATCCGGATCATCGGAATCGATCCACAAAAAGCAAGGAAGGTCTTCGCTTTTCCAGGCTTCTTCCGCCTCTTCGAAGGGAAGCACCTCTTCCAAGGCTTTTTGCTTAGCCTTTTTATAGGCGACCCGCCCGACTTTCTGTGAATTCCACCGCACCAAAACCCGGTTTGCGCCGGCTAAATAGCATTGCTCAACGACCAAAGCGACGAAATCTTCCTGATCGCAGTTTGCTTGGATCACGACATTTTGCCCTTTTTTCAAAGCAAGCCCGGAAACAACCAAGAGCTTCGCGTATTCTTTTAAGATAGTTTTCTTCATCTTCAAACCCTTTCCCGACTATACTAAAGCAAAGAAAAGGAAAGGAAAGATTTATGGAAGAAACCAATCAAAAACAAAAAATCGCCTTGCGGTTCTGGACCGTTTGGAACATTGCCGAAGCCATCATTCTTTTAGCGGCCGGGGTCCTTGCCATCGTCTTTGGATGCATCACCAAAAGCGAGAATGGCTATCCGCAGAACATCGAGGACATCTTGACTTACTCCGTCGCGACGTTCGTCATCCTCGACGGGCTTCTCCGCATCATCATGAACTTCTTGAAGCAACAGGAGAAAACGGAAGAGTCCATCATGCTTATCGGCGGATTCGAAATCACCTTGGGCATCGTCATGATGGTTGTCATCAAAACGACCTTCATCGAGGCGATGGTCTACTTCATGGCCATCGGCATGATCGTCATTGGAACGTTGTTCCTGATTTTCTCCATTTTGACGATTTGCCGCAAAGAAAACGAAAAAATCTTCATGCCGGTTCTCGAAATCATCTTCGGCGCGATTTTGATCGGCGTCGGGATTTTCCTCATCGTCGTCTACAACGTCAATTCCGAAAGCAAATTCCGCATCTCCTTAATCCTCACCGGCTCCGTCCTCGCCATCGCCGCGTTGGCCCAAATGACGATCACCGTCCTCTCTTGGAGAAAGCGCGTGAAGAAAGAATCCGCTCAAGAAACCGATGCCACCGCATCGAGCGAAGAGAAGAAGGAAAAAGAGCCGAAAAAAGCGAAGCTGAAAAAGCAGAAGCCGCAAGAAGCCAAGCCCGAAGAAGAGGAACCGAAGGTCATTGAGGCGAAGGTTCAAGAAATCGAGCATCACGAAGTTCCCCAAATCGAAAACAAAGAAAATTCGGACGAAAAATAAACGAAAGAAAACCCCTGCAAACCAGGGGTTTTCTTTTGCAAAACTTGATTATTTTTTCGATTCGTAGGCTTTTACGAGGTTTTCCATCAAAGCCAAGCGAGTCAGCAAACCCACGCCTTTCGGAACAGGGGTTTGAAGTGCGACCGGAAGCCCCGGAACGGCATCCCCATGGAGTTTTCCATCATCCCCGCGATTAATGCCGACATCCACGATGACCGCATCTTTTTTGTAGGAGAAGCGATTGTCCAAAAAGCCTTGTCGCCCGATCGCGACCACGATGAGGTCGGCATGGGCTAGATAAAACGCTTTATCCTCTTCGCTGGTTTTGCTATGAAGCACCGTGACGTTGCAGTCCTTGCTAAGCAGCATCTTCGCCATGGGTTTCCCCACAATGTTGCTCCTGCCAAGAACCACCGCGTTCTTCCCGCGGAAAGGGAAACCAATCTCTTCCAAATATAGGATGATCCCATAAGGCGTGCAGGGGTAGAAAGAAGACAAAGGATGGAAGCCATCCACGTCTTTTTTAGGATCCACCGCTCTTTTCACTTTTTCTTCGGAAATATGCTTAGGCAGAGGAAGCTGAACGATGATTCCATCAATCTCGGGGTCATTATTGAATTCATCGATTTTCCTTAAAAGCTCATCTTCGGAGACAGAGGAATCGAATTTCGTCATTTCCACCACCGCTCCGATTTCCGCGCCGTCTTTCATCTTCCCGCGATCGTAGGAAGCGGATGCAGGATCGTCATTGGCCAATACAATCATCAAATGAGGCGGTCGATCCATGCTGTGGATTTTTTCTTTCAAGACCGCTTTCCTCGCGGCGACGAACTCGGTGATTTCCATGAAAAGAAGAATACCATCCAAAGAGAATTTGGGAAGGGAAAGACGCCGGAGAGGATCATCTCTCCCCTAGACAAAATAAAAACCGGAAGCCCGGTTTTTGATCGTTTTGTTTTTTAGAACGGAAGGAGGCGAATCGCCGCTTCAACGGAAGCGCTGGAGCTGTCCGTCGAGCTGCTGCTCTTGGTCGTGACCGAGATAAGCAAGGCGATGAAGAGGAAGACAACGGCAAATCCAAACGTGAGATACGTGATGACCTTTTCCGAGCCGCGTTCCTTCGTTTTCGCAAAAACGTTGAGACCGCCGCCGGTGATGGCGCCAGAAGCGCCCTCGGACTTCCCGCCTTGGAGCAACGCCAAAACGATGACAATCAAGGACACAATGACGAAGATGATGTCATACCATTTCATAAAAGGCTCCTTTCTGACAGGCTAATAAAGGATAGACTTTTCCCAAAAAGGTTACAACTAGAAAACAAGTTCATAAAGCGAGGCGATTTTCCTTGCGGAAAAGTCCGGATATTTATTCTCCCGATCAAGCAAAACCCCCACCAAGCCGGCATTCTGCGCGCATTCGACGTCCTGCAAAGAATCGCCGACATAGCAAATGCTTTTGCTGGGTGAAAGGCCCATCTTTTCAAGGCAACAGAGGCAAGGTTCCGCATCGGGTTTTCCCTTCTTGTACTGATCCGAACACGAAAGGGCCTGAAAATAGGATTCCATGTTTTTGCTCAACAAAGTCTTCTGGATATGGCTGGAGGAATTGCTGCTGACAATCCCCAGGGGAAGGCCTTTCCGAAAAAGGGTCGAAACGACCGCGACGGTATCGGGGAACATTTTGATGGAGGCGATATTCTCCGGGAAATCCAAAGATTCCAAAATCGCCTGGAAGAAGGCGGGAATATCCTTTACCCCTGCCTTTTCCGCGGCATACATCAAAGGATGATGCATGAATTCCTCGCAAAGCTCGTCCGAAATCCCGCAAATCCCAACCTTTTCGAAGGCATAATGCCAAACTGGAAGCAGCGATTCCCGGGTATCGAAAAGTGTTCCGTCGAAATCGAAAAGATAAGCGGAGAAGGGTTTCATCATCGTTCCTCCAATTCGGCCCTGGCTTCAAAAAGCATATCGCGGAGCTCCGCGGCTCGTTCAAAGTCATAGGCCTTTGCGGCCGCTTTCATCTGCTTCTCCAAATCGGCGACGCGACGTTCCAATTCCTTCCGAGAGAGTTTGGCGCCATTCTGCTCGACGGAAGCGAGACTCTCGTCCCCCGCATTGTGAAGAGGCGGAACAATCGGCTTGATGATCGTGGTTGGGATAATCCCGTTTTCTTCGTTATACGCTTGCTGGATGCTCCGACGGCGATTGGTTTCTTCGATCGCTTCCCTCATGGAATCGCTGACCGTATCCGCGTACATGATGACCTTCCCATGCACGTTTCTTGCCGCGCGGCCAATGATTTGGATCAGGGAACGGGTGGAACGCAGGAAACCTTCCTTATCCGCGTCGAGGATGGCAATAAGCGAGACTTCGGGGATATCCAGCCCTTCGCGAAGGAGGTTGATGCCGACCAGTACGTCGTATTTCCCTTTTCGAAGCTGATAGATGATCTCCGTCCGTTCCAAAGTCTTTGTTTCATTGTGAAGGTAGGTGACTTTGATTCCCCGGTCCTTCAAGAAAGAAGTGAGATCCTCGGCCATCTTGATCGTCAAAGTAACGATCATGACCCTTTCGCCCTTTTCGATGCGGTCCTTGATTTCGAAAAGAAGATCGTCGATTTGCCCTTCGCTGGGGCGGACGAAAATCTCCGGATCCAGAAGGCCCGTCGGGCGGATGATCTGCTCCACCACCTCATGCCCGCAGCGTTCCATTTCGTAATCCCCCGGGGTAGCCGAGGTACAGATGACCGTAGAAGGCATCAGCGATTCGAATTCCTGAAAGTTCAGAGGTCGGTTGTCCAAAGCGCTTGGCAAGCGGAAACCGTATTCCACCAACGTCATCTTCCTCGCCCGGTCCCCGTTGTACATTCCGCGGATTTGGGGGAACGTGACGTGGGATTCATCCACCAAAAGGAGAAAATCCTTTGGCATATAGTCGATTAAGGTATAAGGCCTCTGCCCTTCTTTGCGACCATCGATGTGGCGGGAATAGTTCTCAATCCCGGGGCACCGTCCGAATTCCAGCATGCTCTCGATGTCCTGGCGGGTTCTCATTTCAAGGCGCTCCGCCTCAAGGAGTTTCCCTTCTTTCCGGAAATAGGCCAAGCGGTCTTCTAGTTCCTCTTGAATGCTTTTGCAGGCCCTTTCGATGCGAGCCCGCGTGGAAGCGTGGTCATAAGCAGGGAAAATCGGATAGGTTGAAAATGTCCTTTGCACTTCCCCGGTGATGGAATCGACTTGGGCGATAGACTCCACTTCATCCCCGAAGCAGTCGATGCGGATGTAATAATCGTGCGTCGCCGGGGCGATGTCGATCACGTCGCCACGCACACGGAAAGTGCCGGGCTTGAGCTCAAGATTGTTTCTGGTGTACTGGGCTTCCAAAAGCTGGCGGTAAAGACCCTTGCGGTCCAGTTCCTCCCCTTGGCGGATTTCGAAAATAAGCCCTTGGTATTCGGCCGGATCGCTGAGCCCGTAAATCGCAGCGACGGAAGCAACGACGATGGTATCGCTCCGAGAGAGAACGGAGTTCATCGCCGAGGTGCGCATCATGTCGATTTCCTCGTTCATGACCGCGTTCTTGTCGATATAGGTATCGGTTTTGGGAATATAGGCTTCCGGCTGATAAAAGTCGAAGTTCGAAATGAAATACTCAACGCGGTTGTTGGGGAAAAGTTCCTTGAATTCGCCGTAAAGCTGGCTGGCCAAGGTTTTGTTGTGGACCATGACCAACGTCGGGCGATTCAAAGCCGCGATCACGTTCGCGTCCGTGAAGGTCTTTCCCGTCCCAGTCGCGCCCAAGACGACTTGAACCTGCTTCCCCCGCTTCACGCCATCCAACAGCTTCGCGATGGCGGCCGGCTGATCCCCCGTTGGGGCGAAAGAGGCCTTCAGTTCGAAATCCCTTTGTTCGTATCCTTGGACGTCACTCATCTTTCTTTTTCTTCTTTTTGTTCACCAAAGGTACGAATCCTTCCCCATTGATCATGGACGCTTGGGTGAAGGAAACGAAAGCACGGGGATCGACGGAAGCGATGTAGGAGCGGAAGGAAGAAAGTTCTTTGCGGTGGAATGCGACGCGGAGGATTTTGCGGTTCTGCCCCGTATATCCCCCCACCGCATCGATGACCGTGGTCCCGTGTTCCATTTCATCATGCACGTATTTCATGATCGCCTCCGTCTGGTCGGAGATGATGTCGGCGATGACGTAGGTATTGGAATTGACGTAGACGTATTGCACGACGAGGGCGCAAACCAAAGCGGAAAGAATACCGATTAGGCCATTGGGAATATCGCGGAAGCAAATGATGCCCACGATGACGATCAAGGCATCGATCACAAAAGTGGCGATGCCCTCTTTCACGGGAGTGTATTTCGCCGAAATCGCCGCAAGAACGTCGAATCCTCCCGTCGATCCATCGCCGAGGAAAGTCACCGCGACGCCCGCTCCGGAGAACGCACCGCCAAAAATCCCCGCAAGAAGCGTGTAAACGATCTGAATTTCCCCCGCGCCTTCGGGTTTCATTGCGTTGGAGATGAAATCCAGCACATGAGTCCTCATCAGAAGGGTGAGGAAGGCGGGATAGAGCAAAGTCGCGTAAATTGTGTGCAGCGTGAACCTCTTGCCGAGGAAGATAAAGCTCACGATAAGCAAAACGACCTGAACGACCCAGGCGATGATGTCCTGCGTCGGGAAGCCGACGATGGGCTCCAAATAATGGTTGATGATGACGGACACCCCGCTTACCCCACCGGTGACCAAGTCGAGCGGCAAAAGGAAAGCGACCGTCCCCGTGGCGAGGATTAGGCAACCCAAAGTAATCAACAAATAGTTGAAGGCGGTTTTCTTGGTTTTCGGATTAGCCAACCATTTTTTGAGCGTCTGCATTTTTGGCCTCCATCTCAAGATAAGCGTAGATAAAGAGGTCGATGTCGCCGTCCATCACGGCCTGAACGTTTCCGGTTTCGGCGTCGGTTCTATGATCCTTGACCATTTGGTAAGGTTGGAAAACATACGAGCGGATTTGGGATCCCCACTCGATGTTCTTCTGCAGGCCGATGATGGATTTCATCTTGGCCTCGCGCTCCTCGACTTTCTTCTGCATCAATTTGTCGCGCAGCATCGCCATGCAGTTGGCCTTGTTCTTCGGCTGGTCGCGCTCGGCTTCGGAGGAAACCACGATGCCCGTTGGAATGTGGGTGATGCGGACGGCGGAAGAGACTTTGTTAACGTTCTGCCCGCCGGCGCCGCCAGAGCGGAAGATATCAATGCGGAGGTCTTTGGGGTCGATCACGACATCGGCGACGGGGCCAAACTCGGGAACCACGTTGACGGAAGAGAAAGACGTATGGCGCCTAGCATTGGCGTCGAAGGGGGAAATCCTCACCAAACGGTGAACCCCTTTCTCACCTTTGAGCATTCCATAGGCATTGTGCCCGGAGATTTTAAGCGTCGCGGATTTGATGCCAGCTTCATCGCCGTCCTCAATGGACAAAACCTGGCATTTGAAGTTATGCCGTTCCGCCCAGCGCCCATACATGCGAAGGAGCATCGAGGCCCAATCTTGGGCTTCGGTTCCGCCTGCGCCCGGATGGATGTCCACCGTGCAGTTCAAAGCATCGTATTCGCCAGAGAAAAGCAAAACGGCGCGCAGCTCTTTGGAGGAGCTCTCCAAATCCGCTTCCATGGATTCGACCAGCTCCAGCATTTCGGCGTCTTTTTCGTCGCAGGCGGAAAGGAGCTCGTTGATGTCCTTCATATCCGCGAGCGCTTTTTCATAGCCGTTGACTTTCTCTTTGATGTCCGCGAGACGGTTCACGACCAGCATCGCGGATTTTTGGTCGTCCCAAAAACCTTCTTGGTTTTGTTTCTCTTCCAAATCGGCGATTTCTTTCTTCAGACTGACGAGGTCAAAGAGAATCACCGAGATGCGAGACTACTTCGCCCAGGTTTTGGGCTTTTTGTTTTAACTCGACTAACTCTTTCATATTATTCCTTTTGCTTTTTCCGAACTTATTCGGATTTCTTGTCTTCGTTTTCCTTCGGAGTGTATTCCGGCTGCTCCACCGCGAGCTTCTCCGAATTGGAGGGCTCGGGCTTGGCTTCTTCCTGAGCGGGCTGCTCCTGCTCTTCCTGACGGACCAAACGGACGTTCATGAAGTTGTAGACGCAGTCGACCGCGATGTTGGAGTTCATTTCGCGGAAGAGCGCGTAGCCTTCGTTGACGTAATCCTGAAGAGGGTTGGTCTGAGCGTAGGAACGAAGCCCGATCCCCTCGCGGAGGTGGGCCATCGTATCGATGTGCTTGGTCCAGTTGCGGTCGATGACGGAGAGGGAGATGGAACGCTCCACCTTATCGGCCTGATCCTTCGGCCAAGTGGCGCGCTTCTTCAAATAAGCGGCGTAGAGGTATTCGCCCAAGTCTTCCCCGCCTTCTTCCACGGAAGCCTCATCATAAGCGCGGGCCGGGAACTCCCCAACGGGGACGAAAGCCGGTTCAACGAGCTTCTTGAGGGCTTCTCCGGAGATGAGCCCTTCGTCGCGTCCGGGGTTCGTGGCTTTCTTGGCCAGGAATTTGCCCGTATCGGCGAAGAAGGAATGGACCAACTCATTGATGTCGCCCGCCATCATGATGCGGTCGCGGCGATCGTAGATGATTTGGCGCTGCTTGGCCAAAACGTCATCGTAATCGAGGAGGTTTTTGCGGGTATCGAAGTTGCGCCCTTCGATTTGCTTTTGGGCGTTGGTGACGACGGTTTGAAGCATCTTGTTCTCCAAATGGTCATCCCCAAGCTGCTTTTGGAAGGTTTGACGGATGTTGTCGTTGACGAAGCGGCGGAGCAATTCGTCGTCGAAGGAAACATAGAAACGGGAATAACCCGGGTCTCCCTGACGTCCCGAACGACCGCGCAGCTGGTTGTCGATGCGGCGGGATTCATGACGCTCCGTGCCGAAGACGCAAAGGCCGCCCAATTTGCGAACCTCGTCGTTCAGCTTGATGTCGGTGCCGCGGCCCGCCATGTTGGTTGCCAAGGTGACCGCGCCTTTTTCGCCGGCGCGGGAGATGATCTCGGCTTCGCGAGCCTGGTTTTTCGCGTTCAGGACTTCGTGGGGGATTCCCGCGGCGGTCAACAGTTTAGAAATCTCTTCGTTGCTTTCCACCGAGACGGTGCCGATGAGGATCGGCTGTCCCAATTCGTGGCGGCGTTTGACCTCGGCCACCAAGCCTTTGAGCTTCGCGGCGTGGGTCCCGTAGATGATGTCGTCGTCATCAATACGCTGAATCGGGCGGTTGGTCGGGATGACGATGACCTTCATGTTGTAGATCTTCTCGAATTCTTCCTCTTCGGTTTTGGCGGTACCAGTCATACCGGAGAGCTTTTTGTAGAGGCGGAAGAAGTTCTGATAGGTAATCGTGGCCAAAACGATGGTCTCTTGCTTGATTTCAACGCCTTCTTTGGCTTGGATGGCCTGCTGGAGCCCGTCGTTGTATTCACGACCTTTCATAATACGGCCGGTGAACTGGTCGATGAGTTGAATCTGGCGATCGGCATCAACCATGTACTCGACGTCGCGGGACATGATGAAGTTGGCTTTGAGAGCTTGGTGGATACGGTGAACCAAATCCTGGTTCTCGGGATCATAGAGGTTGCGGATGCCGAACATCCTTTCGGCTTTGTTGTTGCCCTCATCGGTCAAAGAGCAAGTCTTGGTTTTGATGTCGATGGTGAAGTCCTTCTCTTTGCGGAGGGTTTTGACGAAGCGGTCAGCGACCATGTATTGGGAAGCCGCGGCTTTTTGCCCGCCGGAAATGATAAGCGGGGTCCTGGACTCGTCGATGAGAACGGAGTCAGCTTCGTCGACGACGCAGAACTTCAGCCCGCGGAGAACGCGGTTGTCCAGCGATTGGGTCATGTTGTCGCGGAGATAGTCGAAGCCCAATTCGGAGTTGGTGGTATAGGTGATGTCGCAAAGGTAGGCTTCCTTTTTCTCGGCCGGGCTCTTGGAGGCGAGGTTGACGCCGACGGTGAGGCCCAAGAAGCGGTAGACCTGGCCCATCCAAGTCGCATCGCGCTCCGCCAAGTATTCGTTGACGGTGATGACGTGGACGCCTTCTCCCGTCAAAGCATTGAGGTAAACGGCCATGGTGGCGGTAAGGGTTTTCCCTTCGCCGGTCCTCATTTCGGCGATGTTCCCATCGTTGAGGACAAGAGCGCCGATGATCTGAACCTTGAACGGGAATTGGTTCAAAGCCCTGCGGGCGCCTTCCCTCGCGACGGCGAAAGCTTCGAACTTAATGTCGTCCAAAGTCTTCGTTTTGTTGTGGAGGGCCTCCTGAAACTCTTTGGTTTTGGCGCGCAACTCATCGTCGCTGAGCGCCTTCATTTGGTCCTCATAACTCATGACCCGGTCCGCCTGCTTGGCGTAACGGTTCAATTCGCGTTTTTCCAGATGGAAGATTGATTCAATGAAATTAGCCACAAACAACTCCTACTAAAAGCCGGTAAATTCTACCATTTCAAGAAATGGTAAGCAACGCGCGCGGGAAAGCTATTTCCGCAATGTTTTCGACATGGCGAGGAAAACCAATTTCTTCGGATGGTGGGCCAACAAAGCCTTCATGCAAGCCTTCGCTGTGGAACCGGTTGTGTAAACGTCATCCACCAAGAGGATTTTGGTCTTCCGCAGGCTTTTTGGCCCGACGTAAGCGATGTATTTGCCCACTTCCTTTCTGGCTTGGGCGGACAGATCGCTTTGTTTGGCTTCGATGCGCTTTTCCAGATAATGGCCGAAAGGCAAACGAAGGCATTGACACATGGCTTCGACTTGATTGAAGCCGCGCTTCTCATCATGGCTTTTCGAGGAAGGAGCCGGGACCAAAACGTAGGAACGGAAGCGAAGATGAAGCCAAAAAGCATAATAAGCGAAAAAGACGTCTTTCAATTCGTAATCGCCGCAGCCTTTGAACTGGTAAAGCAGCGTGCGGATCGTCGGGTTGTAAAAATAAGCCGCCACGCAAGGAACGCGCCCCGCTTTCCAACGGAAAAGAACGGGTTTCATCTCCGCAAAGCAATGAGGGCAAAGCAACCGGGATCCTTGCGAAAAGAAAAGAAAAGAAGCCGGAGGAATCGGCTTAAAGCACACCTTGCAAAAAGGTGTTGCAGTAGCGAATTTCCTTAATGGCGCTGACCATGGATTTTTCTTCTTTTTCCGCGACGAAAACAACTTCCCCTTCTGGAGCATCGGATTTCCTCCCCGCCCTGCCGGCGATCTGAATCAAACTTGCTGCGTCGTAAATCGGCGAATCGGCATCAAAAACAATTACTTGAAGACCCCTGACCGTGATGCCCCTTTCCAAAACAGCGGTCGTGACCAAATACTTCAAACGGCCTTTCTTGAAGTTTGAAATCACTTGGGTTCGGTTCGGGCACTTTGAATGGACAAAGGCCCCTCCCGGAAGGAAAAAGCTCAGAACGCGATAGACCGATTCGCATTCCGAAATCGTGGGGACGAAAACAAAACACGGTTTTTCTTTTTTGCAAAAATCCCGCAGTTTGCGGATTAAAAAGATTGTTTTTGCGGGCTTATGCGCAATTTTTATCCAAGGAACCGGAATGGGGTGCTTATGGAATCTTGTATGCAGGGTCAACATTTGATGCCCCGGTGTTTTGAAAAGGGATACCACCTCCTTAGAGGGGGTCGCCGACATCATTAGGCAATGCCCTCTCAAGGCGCGATAGAACATCGCATTCAACACCTCGCTCCCCTTGAAAGGAAAGGCATCAAGTTCATCCATGACGAGCAAATCGAAATACTTGGGGTAGCGGAAGAGTTGGTGGGTCGTCAAAACAAGGCAATCCCCCGTGAGCACTTGGTTATGTCCCCCATAAACGGCGACGATTCGGTTTTTGGGAAAGGCGGAAACCAAACGCGCATGGAGTTCGATGACGACATCTCGCCGGGGAAGAGCAAAGCCAACGCTCATCCCCCGTTCCATTGCATAGGCAATCACGCCATAGCTGATTTCCGTTTTGCCCGATCCGCACACCGCATAAACGAGGGTGTCGATTCCGTGGGTGAAGTTATGAAGGATTTGGTCGGAAAGTTCCTTTTGCTCCGGGGACAAGGAATAAGAAAGGGAAAGTTCGACTTCCTTGGGGACGGGCAAAAAAGGAAGGGCCTCTTGCCCAACGAAAGAAATGCACCGCCGACAATAAAGGGCCCCGTTTTTTCTGCCGATGTATTTGGGGTCCGTGTTTCCGCAGACAGGACAAAGAAAGGAAGGCTTCACGCCTTCCTATAAAGACGAATCCCCGTCGTCGCCTTATTGATTCTCGAATTCTTCGATTTCCGCTACACGCCTATGGTGTTTTTCCAGCGGAGAGAACTTCGAAAGCAGGAAAATGTCGACTCTCCTCAACACGTCTTCCTCGTTCATGTATTTGGCGCCGAAGCTGATGACGTTAGCGTTATTGTGTTCCCGAAGCTTGGCGGAGCAATCATCGGTATATCCGATTCCGCAGCGGACGCCCTTCACTTTGTTCGCGGCGATGCAAACGCCCTCGCCGGAAGTGCAGCAAACAATGCCAAGCTCGGCCCTTTTCTCCGCCACGTCCTTCGCGGCTTTAATCGCGAATAAGGGATAATCGCAAGAAGCTTTGGAATCTGTGCCCTCATCGAGCACATTGATCCCCATGCCTTGGAGATGGAGGCGAATCGCGTTTTTTAAGTCAAAAGCCCCATGGTCGCAGGCAAGAGAAACGTTCATGGACGCTTCCTCATAGGTTTTTTGGATATCCGCGAAGGGAATCGGTCCTTCCCGGACGAGGCTGATGCCAATCCCCGGTTCCATTTTGACGATGGTCGAAGCCAAATGGGAACGGCACTCGCCTTTAATAATATAAGCCTCGTCCTTGAACGCGGCGAAGGCCTCTTCGAAGCAAGCGGCCGTTTTCTCCCCCGACTTATTCGCGGAGGGAACTAGCAGCGGAGCGCCGACCTGTTCAATCAAATCCAAAACTTCTTGGGAATCCGGGATGCGAATTCCAATCAACGGGGTACCTAAAGTAATCCATTGGGGAAGGTTTTTCCGCGCGGGGACCAGCACGGTGATCTGCCCCGGCATGTAGGCCTTCATGACCGAAAGGGAACGCACATCAATTTGGCAGTATTCCGCGGCTTGGCCCAAAGAAGAGCACATTAAAGTGAAAGGCTTGGTCGGGGGACGCCTTTTGGCTTCGACGAGTTTGTCGAACGCCCTTTGGCTAGTCACGATCGCCCCGATTCCGTAGACGGTTTCGGTCGGGAAGCAGACAAGCTCTTCCTGCTTTAGAAGCAAAGCCGCCTCTTTGACGTCCTTCCAATACAAAACGTTCTTCATAAAGCCCTCCTTCAATGAAGATTCACGAATAGGAAACGAGTCAAACCATTGAGGTCCTTCTCAAAGGAATACTCATAGTCCGTAAGATATTTTCGCATCAGTTCGGTGAGATAGTCTTCCAAATCGTAGCCAATTTCAAAGCACATCAGCAAATCCCCTTTTTTCACAAGGTGGACATCGCGGAAGATCTTTTCGTAGACCGAATTGTTTTTATCGAGCCACAAAGCCGAGCCCGGCTCGAAGTTCTTCACCGAATCCTGGGTTTCTTCGGGATTCAGGATGTAAGGCGGATTGCTCACCAGGATATCCAAGTTCATCTTCTCCCGGATATAGGGCTCCAAGGCGTCACCTTGCAGGGTGTGAATCCCCAAATTGTATTTTTGGATATTCCCCCTCGCCACTTCCAGCGCATCGGAGGAAATGTCCGAAGCGGTCACCAACCAATTCGGGAAAAGGGACTTCAAGGCGATCGCGATCGCCCCCGACCCCGTCCCAACGTCGGCGCATACCAAGTAGTTCCGAGGGTCATACCATTTGCTGATTTGCTCAGAAATCTTCGAAACCAGTTCCTGCGTCTCCATCCGCGGAATCAGTACGCGGCGGTCGACATGGAGACGGAACTGCAAAAAAGAAGCCTCTTCGATGATGTATTCGACAGGCTCCCCCCGCAAAAGCCGCGCAAATTGCTCTTGGAACAAAGGATAATTCTTCATTTCGGAGTCACGGTAAAACAACGTATCGATCGGTTCTTTGAACCCGTTGTCCTTCGCGATGAGGGTGCGGACGTCGTTGGAATAAACCCCGGCGTCTTTCCCTTTGGCAAGGGCGGCATTGTATACCTCAGCGATTTTCGGCATGGGATTCTTCCTTCCCTTCTTCCAGCATCTTCTGCTCCTGATCGAAGTGAATCAAGGCATCGATGACTGGATCGAGCTCCCCTTCCATCACGCGGTCCAATTGGTTGATGGTGAAGCCGATGCGATGGTCGGTCACGCGGTTTTGCGGGTAATTGTAAGTGCGGATCTTTTCGGAGCGTTCCCCCGTGCCCACTTTGAGTTTTCTTTCCTGGGCCCGCTTGGAATCTTCCTTCTCTTGGAAATAAGCAGCGACTTTGGCCCGAATCATCTGCATGGCGATCTCTTTGTTTTGCAATTGGGCCTTCTCCGTCTGGCAGGCGACGACCAAACCGGTGGGAAGGTGGGTGATGCGCACGGCCGACTCGGTTTTATTGACGTTCTGCCCTCCCGCGCCTTGGGAATGGTAGGTATCGATTTTCAAGTCGGAGGGATTGATGTGAACATCGACTTCTTCGGCTTCCGGCATGACCAAAACCGTCGCGGTGGAAGTGTGGATTCTGCCTTGGGATTCGGTCTTCGGAACTCTTTGTACGCGGTGGGCTCCGCTTTCGAACTTCATTTTAGAATAAACCGCCTCGCCCTTAATCATGAAGGAAACCGAAGCATATCCGCCGGCCGCCCCCAAAGAGGCGTCCAAAAGCTTTAGGCTCCAGCCCTGCCTTTCCGCGTATTTCGCATACATATGGAGCAAGTCGCCCGCGAAGAGGTTCGCCTCATCCCCGCCGACCGCGCCGCGGATTTCGACGATGATGTTTTTATCGTCGTTGGGATCCTTTGGGACTAACAGAAGCTGAAGCTCGCCTTCTAGCTTTTCCATTTGCTCTAAACTCGCCTTTCTTTCTTCTTTGGCGAGTTCGACCATCTCCGCCTCTCCCATCTCCTCCAAAGCGAAACTATCTTTATAGTTCCCCTCTTGCTTCAAGTATTTTTCGAACTTGGAGACGATCGGCTCCAAGTTTGCTCTTTCCTTGGTCAGCTTCGTGAGTTTTGGCAAGTCGTTCCCGATGGATTCATCGGAGAGTTCTTGCTCGATTTGGCGGAGTCTGGCTTGAGTGATTTCAAGCCTTTTGCGCATGCTTTCTTCCATAAACGCGGGCCATTATAACATGGGTAAGATGCCTCTCCTAATCTTTGATTAGGCCTAGGAAGGGGGAGCCAAGATAGATATAATTCTAATGCTATGCCCTATACCGCCCTTTATAACAAATATAGGCCCCAAACTTTCGAGGAAGTCGCGGGGCAGCAAGTGATCGTTCGCACCCTCCGGAATTCGATTTCTACTGGCAAAATCGCCCACGCCTACCTTTTTTGCGGACCCCGCGGGACCGGAAAAACCACGATGGCCCGTCTCTTTGCGAAGGCCCTCAACTGTGAGGAAGGCGAAGGCCACCAATGCAACAAATGCTCCAACTGCGTCGCTTTGAACAACGGCTCTCACCCAGACGTCGTCGAAATCGACGCGGCCAGCAACAACGGGGTCGACCAGGTCCGCGAACTCATTGAGCGAGTCAATTACTCCCCCATCCGCGGGAGGTACAAGATTTACATCATCGACGAAGTTCACATGATGTCCCAAGGGGCTTTCAACGCCTTGCTGAAAACCTTGGAAGAACCCCCGGAGCACGTCATCTTCATTTTGGCTACGACCGAGCCCAACAAAGTCCTGCCCACCATCCTCTCCCGCTGCCAGCGCTACGACTTCGGCAAAATCGACCCTGAGGATATGAAGGCGAAGCTAAAGGAAATCCTCGGCAAAGAAGGCGCCTCTTACGAAGAAGACGCCATCGATTCCATCGTCGATCTATCCGACGGGGGAATGAGGGACGCCCTTTCCATCTTGGATCAGGTTTTGGCCTTCGGTGGGAATTCCCTCCGCCAGCAGGATGTCCTCTCCGTTTTCGGACTCGCTTCCACAAAAGAAAAGGTGGAGTTTTTGAAGAGCATCTGCCAGGCCGACGTCGTCAATACCATCGCAAAACTCAATTCCTTTTTATCCTCCGGCATCGACGTCAAGCGCCTCATCGGTTCCCTTTTGGATATCCTCAAAGATGTTTTGATTTACGGGAGAACCAAAAGAATCGATCTTTGCACCGCTTTGAAAAAGGAAGACGCGGAAGACCTCTGCCGCCGAATCCCCGCTTCGAAAGCCAATCAGATGATCGACTTGCTTCTGCAAACCCAGATCAACGCGAAGTCCGTTTCAAATATTCGCTCCCTATTTGAACTCACCTCCTTGCAGCTTTGCTCTTTGTTTGCGGAAAGCAAAGACGAGCCCGCCCCGGAAAAACCTGTTCCCAGCAAAGCGGCCCCTGAGCCCACTCCGGCCCCGTCCCCCGCGCCAGCCCCCGTTCTTGAAGCTCCGAAGCCGGCCCCGAAAAAAGAAGAGCCCAAAAAAGATTACGACCCGGATTCCGGGGATATCTATCAAGGGGACCAACCCCCTTCCTTCCTGTTTGAGGATTCTTCCTTGGCCCAAGAAAAACCCGCACCGGCCCCCAAGAAAGCCGAACCATCTCCCCAACCTCAGAAGACCGTTGCCGAAGAGCCCAAAAAGGAAGCCAAACTCCAGGAAGTTCTTCCTCCCAGCAGCGCCAAGAGCTTGGTGGCGGAAGGGGAAGCCATCTCGCTGGATGACGATACCGTTGTTCAAATCATGGTGCTCGGCGCCAAGTTCAAAGCCGAAAGGCATGCTCTACTGACGCGCTGGGGCGAATTTGAAACCATGAAACTTGACCCCAAATACGGAGACGCCGCGGCATTGCTTGCCCAAGCCCGGCCCTTCTGCCTCTGCCAAGACGCCTTGCTGATCAACTACAACTTCACCCGCCTCAAAGAGAGATCCAACCTCAAAGAGAACCAAAAAGTCCTCGAAAAGCTCGTGGAGAAAGTGCTCGGGAGGAAGGTATTCCTCTTCGGCCTCGACCGGCAGGACTCCAATCGAATCCAAAGCAAGTACTTCGGATTGTCGCAGCTCGGAAAGCTTCCGCTCCCGGACCAAATCGAGCTCAAATTACCCCGTTAACCCAATAAAGGAGATACAAAAATGAACCAAATGCAGCAAATGATCCAACAGGCTCAGAGGATGCAACGCGAATTGCAGAAAGCCCACGCCGAGCTGGAGAGCAAAGAATTCAAAGTCGAGAAGAACGGCATGGTCGAAGCCATCGTCTTGGGCAACCGCAGCATCAAGTCCCTCAGCATCGACAAAGACGCCTTGGATCCCGAGAACAAGGAAATGCTGGAAGAAGCCATCGTCCTCGCCCTCAACGACGCTTTCGAGCAAATCAACAAAGCCAACGAAGAAATCGAAGAAAAGATCACGGGCCAAAGAGGCTTGTTCTAATGAAAGAGCTCCAAAGTTATCTGGCCTTGGTGGACTCCTTTTCGAAGTTGCCGGGAGTCGGCAGGAAAAGCGCGGAGCGAATGGCCTATTCCGTTTTGGAGATGAAAGAGGAAGACGCCCTCGAATTCGCCCAAGCGATCGCCGATGCCAAGCGCAAAATCCATAAATGCCCGCGCTGCGGCCTCTACGCGGAAGGCAATCTCTGCGAAATCTGCTCCGATCCCGCCCGCGACCATTCCACGTGCATCGTGGTGAGCTATCCCAAAGACGCCCTGCCCTTTGAAAAGCTTCAGGACTTCAACGGGGTCTACCACGTGCTGAACGGGGTCATTTCCCCCGCCAAAGGTATGGGCCCGGAAGATTTGAACGTCGATTTGCTTTTGGAACGCATCAAAACCGAAGGGATCAAAGAAGTCATTTTGGCGACCAATCCGACCATCGAAGGGGAAACCACCGCCCTCTTCTTGGCGCGCCTATTGCAAAAGCAAGGTGTCAACGTAACCCGCTTGGCGTATGGGCTTCCCATGGGGGCTTCCTTGGATTACGCGGATTCCCTGACGCTAAGCAAAGCTCTGGAAGGCAGGAGAAAACTATGAGTTTGTTTATCACGTTCGAAGGTGGAGAAGGATCGGGAAAAACGACGGCCCTGAAAAAAATCAACCAAATGCTTTTGGACCGGGGCTATCAAACCGTCCTCACCCGCGAGCCGGGCGGAACCCCCATCTCCGAGCAAATCCGCGAGGTGATCCTCAACAAAGCCAACACGGACATGGATCCTAGAACCGAGGCTCTTCTCTACGCGGCAAGCCGCCGCCAGCACTTGGTGCAAAAAATCTGGCCGGCGCTGCGAGAGGGGAAAATCGTTTTGTGCGACCGCTTTTTGGATTCCTCCCTCGCCTATCAAGGCGTGGCCCGCGGCTTAGGAATCGATGAGGTTCTGCACGTCAACGAATACGCAACCGAGGGTCAATATCCGGACTTGACCTTTTTCTTCGACCTCGATCCGGAAGAAGGTTTGAAGCGCATCGCCGCCAATTCGGGGAGGGAAGTCAACCGCCTCGACTTGGAGAAGCTATCCTTCCACGAAAAAGTAAGAATCGCCTTCTTGGACCTATCTCAAAAGTTCAAAGACCGCTACGTCGTCATCGACGCCTCAAAATCCCCGGAGGAAGTCGCTGACGCCGTCTTCGCCGCCATTCAGGAAAAACTATGAATCTATCCGTCTACCTGCAAGAAAAGCAAAGCGTCCTCTTCCAAACGTTTTCCCGCGCCTTAAAAGAAGGGCGTTTGGCCCACGCCTATCTTTTGGTCGGCGAAAATGGGACCCCGCTGCAGCAGGTCGGCGAATATCTCGCGAAATCGATCCTCTGCGATTCGCCCAATCCCTTGGCGGATGAAGAATGCGAAGCGTGCCGTCGAATCGAAAAAGGCGATTACCCGGACTACCGCTTCTACGATGGCAGCGAGGGCTCCATCAAAAAGGACGAAGTCCAGTCCCTGATCCATTATTTCGAGCAGACCCCTTTGGAAAGCAAAGGCATCATGGTCTACCTCATCCACTGCGTGGAAGGCATGACTCCCGAAGCGGAGAATAGCCTTCTGAAGTTTTTGGAAGAGCCCAACCCCTGCGCCTATGCGATTTTAACCACGCGCAACGAAGCCAAAGTCCTGCCGACCATCGTTTCCCGCTGCCAAACCCTTCATTTGAAGCTGACCCCGCGAGATGAGGTCCTCGAAGACTGCAAAAAGGCCGGAATTGATGAAAAAGACGCAGAACTGCTCTCTTTTTTGGCCAATGACCTCGCTTTCATCCAAGAAGGCGTCAAATCGAAAACCTACCAAAACGCCAAAATGGCTTTTGAAGAAATCGTTTCTTCCCTCCAAAAAGGCTTGCCCGAAGCCCGCTTCGCAGCGGAGAACGTCGTCATCCCCCTTTTGAAAGAACGGCCCACGTTGAAGGAGTTTTTGGAGTTTTTGACCCTTTTCTACGAAGACGTCCTCGCTTGGAAGTACGGAACGCCTTTGAAATTGGCTTCTTATGGTAAAATGAGCCGCGCGGTCTTAGAAAAGACCGACGATCCCAAAAAGGCCCTTCTCAGCGTCATGAACGCCCGCCAAGAGGCCGATACCAATATCAACGGAGGGCTTCTGCTCCTCCACATGCTCCATCAATTCAAGGAGGAATGACCATGGACGATATCACCCAAGATTCCTATTTCGTGGGAATCAAATTCCGCAATTCCGAAAAATCCTACTACTTCTCCACCCATTTCTCCGATTTGAAGCAAGGGGATTTCGTCATTGTGGAAACTCCCAGCGGCTTTGAGATGGCCACCGTTTCCACCCCGATCATGTCGCAATCCCTTTATCATTCCCCTCTTCAGTTGAAGCCGATCCTCCGCAAGCCCACCAAAGCCGACATGGACGACTACCGCTTCAATTTGGAGCAAGACAAAAAGGCGCTAGCCATCACCGATCGGGAAGCCAAAAAGCTGGGCTTGCCCATGGACTTGCTGGACGCTGACTACAATCTCGACGGCAGCAAAATCACCATCACCTACACTTCCACCGAGCACCGCGTCGATTTCCGCGAATTGCTCCGCATCTTGCCCCCTTTGCTGCACGCCCGAATCGAATTCCATCAGCTTTCTCCCAGAGAAAGGGCCCGGCAAGTCGGCGGAATCGGGGTCTGTGGTCTTCCTTTCTGCTGCTCCACTTTCCTCACTTGGTCCCAGCCGATCGGCATCTCCTTGGCGAAAAACCAAATGCTGACCCTCAATACCCAAAAGCTCTCCGGCCCCTGTGGCAAATTGATTTGCTGCTTGGCCTATGAAAACGAAACCTACGACGCGGAGAAAAAGGACTTCCCCCGCCCCGGGACCATCGTTCACCTAGAGGAAGGCGACTACCACGTTGAGTCCTTCAACATCATCTCCCGCAACATCCGCTTGGCCAACGCCACCCGCGATGATTTCAAAACCTATTCCCTCGAAGACGTCCAGGCCATGATGAACGGAACCTACAAAAAGCCCGTGGAAAAGCCCAAGGAAGACACGCTCCCCGATTTCAACATCCCCGGCCTGAAGCCGTTGCCTTCGGAGCAGAAGCCCCAAGGCAGCCAAAATCAAAACGGGAAGAAGAACAACCCCAACAATGGGAAGAACAATTTCCGCGACCGGCAAAAAAACAACCAGAACCGCAACAGGGGAAGAGGGCCCCAAGGGCAAAACCCTGACTCCCAGCAAGGGAAAGGAGGAAACTCCTCCCACCGTTATCGGCCCCACCACGGCTATCACGCCAAAGGGAACGGGAACTCCGGCAAATGAATCCCCGCGAACTGAATTTCCAAGGGGATTCGCCCCTTCTTTACCTCATCGCCACTCCCATCGGCAATCTTTCGGAAATGACCACAAGATCCCTTGAGGTCCTTTCCCAAACCGACTACATCGCCGCGGAGGATACGCGCAATTCCGGCCAACTGATGGCTCATTTCTCCATCCACAAGCCCTTCATCTCCTGTCATGAGCACAACGAGAACGAAGCCGCGGAGAAGATCATCTCCCTTTTGCGGAGCGGAAAGAAAGTCTGCTACATGTCCGACGCCGGATACCCCACCCTCTCCGACCCCGGACAGCGATTGGTCGCCAAATGCCTCGAAGCGGGCATCAAAGTCTCCGTCACCAGCGGGCCCTCCGCCGCGATCGACGCCTTATCCGTCTCGGGGCTTGATTCATCTCATTTCTATTTCGAAGGCTTTTTGCCGGCGAAAGAAAGCGAAAAAGTCGCAGAACTCGCCGATTTGTCCTCTCGGAAGGAAACCATCATCTTCTACGAATCCCCCCACCGCATCCACCGAACCCTCGTTTCCTTGTTCGAAGCTTTTGGGCCAAGGAAAGCGGTTATCGCCCGGGAGCTTACCAAAGCCCATGAAGAAATCATCCGCGGCACCTTGGAGGAATTCGCTTCTTTGGAAGAAGAGACCCTGCGCGGGGAAATGGTGATCGTCGTAGAAGGGAACAAAAACCAAACGGAGAAGGCTTCGTTCTCCGAGGACGACATCCTGTCTTACTTGGAAGAGCAAATCCAAAGCGGGAAGAAAAGCAAAGAAGCTATCAAAGACGCCGCGGCGCATTTCAACGTCCCGAAAAACCAGGTCTACGACCTTTATCTTCAAAAGAAGAAATGAATCACTCTTCGGAAGGGGCCTTCTCGGCCTCTTTTTTCTTCGCGTTCCTCAAGAAGGAATACAGACCGAATCCAAAGAAAGCGGAAGAAGCGACGCAGGCAAGGGCGACCCCGCCTTTCAAATAAGGGGTGCAATAGGACAAAACGTAATGGACGTTGCCCGCGGGGGCAAGGAAGCCGACCAACCCTCCGTCGAGCTTGTACATCGGGCAGTCGATCTTTGTCCCATCTTCTAGCGTCGCCTTCGCCGACCATCCCAAATCGTATCCGAGCTGAGTCACGACGATCCTTTGCTCGGAGTAAGACGTTTCGAAGGAGAATTGGTTCGCGTTGTCTTTCTTCACGTTTTGCAAAGAGTTCTGCGCGAGCTTGGCTTGCTTCGCGAGCATTTCCTGCTTCCCGGTGACGTAGACGGTCAAATTGTTCGGGCTGATGGAAACATCCGCCCCACCGCTCGGCCAGAGGAAGACGATGGACTTCGCGTGGCCATCGACGTAAAGGCCAAAGGAGGAGGAACGGGCGGAGAAGTAACCCGATTGCTTGGCGACCGACAAAGCAGAGGATTCAAAGGCGAGCAATTGGTTGCTCTTCCCGTCTTTGTCCCCGAACACCATGACGCGCGGGGTGCTTTGGCCACACCAATACTTGAATTCGATGTAACAGCCCGTCTCATCGGAGCAAAGGTAATCGCTGCTGCTGGATTCGAAGACGACGTGGGTGCGGTCCGGGACCGCTTTGGAAGAGGAGCTGAGGCTCTGACGGGGATAGGAAGAGGAGAAGAAATAGGCGGCGTCGTTCGGACTTCCGGTCAAACCGGATTTGGGGAAAAGGCCATCCCCTTCTCCCGTCGTGACCGTATATCCCTTTAAGCCGGATTGGAAGCGGAGGGCTTTTTTACCGTAATTGGCGAAAACTTGGGCGTCGGAGGAGACGTTAGGAACTTCTGCGCAGCTCATCCCTTCCGGAAGGACGGCATCGTCTTCGAAGATCGCCCCATTGAGGAAGGTTTCCTCCGCGCGGATCAAGTTGCGGAAGCCGCTGTATCCGGTCGTGTTGTCGTAGAAGGAATTCAGATAATAGCTGCCCTCTTTTTTGCCGATGCGGTAGAGCTTGTCCGAATCCACGGCATAACCCAAAGAGGGGGAAGACTCCTCTCCAACCTTATAAACCTTATACCGCGCCTTGCCCTCTTTCCCCGCGGCGGGAAGAGAATAGATTTCCTCCGCACCAAAGGGAACGTTGGCCGGCATGAAATCCACCCATGAGGTGTAGTTGTTTTTGATCGCGTAATAATGGAAGCCCAAAACCGAATCCGTCCCAAAGCGCTTGTTCCCGTAATATCCGGACCAGGTGGGGTTGAAGATTTCCACGTCGTTGTACGTTTTGGACGGAGCCGACGTATAGGGACTCTTCATGTTCGTGAGCAACGCGAATTCCTCGGTGTCGAAATTCATCAAGGAATGGAATGCGGCGGAGCTCCCAAGCCCCAGCACCGTGTTGTAGCTTTTTGCTTCGCTGTCGCTTCCGTTGGTCTGATCGAAATACGTCCGGGAGAAAGGCATTCCGTCTTCTTTGATCGCATCGGCGACCTTCAGGGAATTGTCAAAGGCCGCGCTGCCACCCATGTAACGCTTGGAATAGTTGTAGATGGAATAGTAGTTCGCCGAAGCCGCATTGCCGGCGACGATGATTTCCACCGCCATCAAACCAAGAAGGGCCTTGGGCATCCATTTCTTCGCGTTGAACGCCACGAAAACGATCCCTTCGGCCAAGAGATATCCGCATTGGGCGAAGACATACCAAATCGCCTTGCCCGACCCCGTCACGTTCTCCGGGGAAGTGTAACTGGAAGGCCAATAAGTCAAATGGTTGGGGTTGGGGTAAACCGTTCCTTCCTTCAGGACGTTAATCAAGATGAAATAAGCGCCCAACGTCCCCATCAAAGAAAGCGCGCTGCCCAAGAAGCGAACCCATTGGGGTTCTTTCCTAGCTTCGTCGAAAGCCCAGCAGCCATAGAGGATGATTTCGGGAATCAGCATGATGAACCATCGCCCATACCCATTCCCGGAGAAGGCGTAAAAGAAGAAATAGGCGAAGTTGGTGAAGACAAGGTAAAGGCAAAGCAAAATGGCGATCAAATGGTTCCATTTCTGCTTTTTGATGGAAAGGATGATCCCCGTGAAGAAGAGAATGATGAAAGGCGTGTAGCAGAAAATAGATGCCGTCCAAGCATCGTAGCCTGTGTGGATCAAAGGAAGGTAAAGGTATCCTCCCGTCGGGTAGAAGAAGGAAATAAGGCCCATCAGCTCGCGCGAAGGATGGTCCCCCACCGGTTCGAAGATCAATTGGAAGAAGCTTTTCAGATCATGGCTCTTCAGCGAAGTCAGAATCGCGGACAAATAAGCCGAGCCAATGGAAGTGGAACGCCCCGACAAAGCCGACTGACGAATCGAAGGGAGGAGGGTCCACGCGCTCATCAATAAGCCGATCGCAAACGAAGCCACGCCCATCAGAATCACGAGAACGTTGTCTTTCGCGCTTCTTGTCTTGAGGCTCCAGAAATAACGCCACAAGGCATAGCAAACGCCCCAAACGCAGGCGACGACGAGGAAGAAGAAAGAGGTGATCCCCATCAGGAACAGGCCGATCACCAAACAATAAGGCTTTTTCTCGCGGATGACTTTATCGATTCCCAGCAAAATCAAAGGAATGTAGACGCAGGCGGAAACCGTGGTCGGGAAGCCGACCATGAACATCATGTACCCCGAGAAAGCCAGCGCCGTGGCCCCGAGGCGAGAAGCCTCCTCGCTGATGCCAAGGTATTTCAGATACCACCGCATCAAAAGCCCAGAGACCATGATTTTGAGGAACGTTGTGATCGCGAACAAAACGGGGATCCAAGAACGGGGGAACAGGGTCAAAACGACCACGAAGGGATCGAAAAGGCTGTAATAGGAATTCGAGCCGATGTTGTCGAGCCCGATCCAAATCGTGGAATCGTAAAGGGGGAAATGCCCCGTGGTGAAGAAAACGTGCCACTGATCCCAGAAATCGTAGGCGAAGGAAACGAACTGCCAGGTGTAATCCCACCCCATCAGCATCGTCCCGGAATTCTCAATCAATAGATTCGCCGCCCAGGCCACGGCCAGCAAGAATAAGAACAACCCGAAATAGAAGACGCTGCTCCAATCGAAAAGGAAAGGGGCGTGGGCCCTCAGCCACGCGAGGAAACCATGATTTTCTTTCTTGAAATCCTTCAGGCTCTCTTTTGGCTGCTCTGCGCTTTTTTCCATGCTCTCAACGCCCATAATGGAATCTCTTCTGCCTTTCTTTGCCTTTTTTTATGCGGATCGCCGAACGGGAATCCATGACGTCCCGCGGCTTTTTTTGGCTCGCTTTGCTCTGCATCTGGCGAAGCTGCTCCCGGCTGACGAAGAAAAGCGATTTGAATTCTTTCGGCATCGGGGATTTGATGTCGTATTCCTTCCCATTCAAAGGATTGGTGAAGGCAAGCTCATACGCGTGGAGGCCCAGCCGCTTCAAAGGGTCGGATGGATTCCCGTATTTGTCGTCCCCGATCACGAAATGGCCGATGTGGCCCAGCTGGACGCGGATCTGGTTCTTCCTGCCCGAGGCGATATCGACATTCAGCAAAGAATAAGGGCCTTTGGACTCGATCACCCTGAAATGGGTGATGGCCAACTTTCCCTTCGCTTTGTTTTTCGTCACGCGAACCAATTGGAAGTTATCCTGCTCCAAGTAATCCTTCAGGGTGTCTTCCTGCTTCTCCATTTCGCCTTCGACGATCGCGTAGTAGCCTCTTTTCTTTACGATTTCCTGCCACGATTTCTGCAGGGCTTCGCGCACTTCCTGGCTTTTGGCGAACACCAAAACGCCGGAAGTGTCCTCGTCCAAGCGGTGGACGACGTAAACCCGGGCTTTCTTGTTCTTCGCGGCCACGTAATCGGAAACGAGGCGGTAAGCGGTTTTACCCTTTTCTTTCTCCGTGGCGACCGAAAGCAGGCCGGAGGGCTTGTCCAAAGCGATGATGTCCTCGTCTTCGTAAAGAATCGGCAGATCCTTCCGGCTTTTCTTCGCGATGCGGAACTTGGAGACAGTGACCACGTCCTCCTTGGTCAAGGGATAGTCGAATTGGGAAACGGGGACCCCGCCCACCGCGACTTGGTGATGGGACAAAAGGGCTTTGACGTTCTTCTTCGGGGTGTCCGGCATTTTGAAGAAAAGGAATTCGAGCAGGGTCGTATCCTTGTAAACCTTGTAATCGTGGATCGCGTTTTGGTTCACGATCCCCTTATTGCTCCGATGCTGTTTCTTATCGTTTTTGTTCATTGCCCTTCCCCCAAATACTTCCTCATGTCCTCAAGCCTTTCCAAGGCGATCCTCCGGCCTTCCTCGTAGAGGGCAGCCAATTTCTTCTTATTCTTGTCCGTGGAAGAAACCCCCGTCGGGAATTCGGGGCGAATTAGGAAAATGCGCCCCTCTTCTTCCAAGGCATCCAGCAGATCGACGTCGGAATTGTAGGTCTGGGGGCTATCTTCGTAGCAACGGAGGAAGGAGGGATAATCGCGGTAAAGCTGATGGGCCAAACGGATTTTGGCCGGGCTGAGCGGCTTCTTCCGATATCCCTTCTCGCGGGTGGACACGACCACGATCTTCTTTTCCCCGGAAGAATAAGGAACCCGGAAAGGGATCGAATCCGAGGGCCCGCCGTCCAAATACAAATGCCCTTCCACTTCAATCGGTTTGGAAAGAAGAGGCAAGGAAGCGGAAGCCTCCACCGCCTTCATGAACTCCGGACAGTCTTTTTTATGAAAATAATGGGCTTTTCCATCCTCCAACCCCGTGGCCACGACCGTCAAATCAATCGGGCTTTCGTCAAAGGCCTTTTGGGAAAAGGGGAGAACCGTTTTGGGGACGGAGGAAAAAAGGTACCCGAAATCGAAAATGCTCTTTTTCCAAATCAGGTTGTGAAGGCTCAAGAACTTAGGGTCGCCGGTCAATTCGCAGATGACGAATTTGCTTCTCCCAACGTCGCCGGAAAGGTAATTAACCGCGTTGAGCGCCCCTGCGGAAGTCCCGTAGACGGAAGGAAAAACGATCTGATTTTCCATGAACGCATCAAGAACGCCCGAGGTGAACGCCCCGCGGGTTCCCCCTCCCTGCAACACTAAAACGGCCCTTTCCATACAAGGGGGATTTTACCTTAAAAGGTAAAGGGTTTCCACGTGGCTTAAAGGAAGGCCAAAACGAAGTCGACCAAGGATTTAATCCCGATTCCAATCAACACGATCCCACCCAAAAGATTGGCGATTTCGTAACGCCCCTTCAGCAAACGATTGATTCCCTTGCCAAGGAACACCCCAAGCAGGGAGATGACGAACGTGCACAAAGCGATGATCAAAATGACCCACAAAACGATATCAAAGCCGACCGAAGTCGGGTTTTCGGGGCAAATCGCGACCTTCACCGTGATCCCAACCGCGAAAGCGTCGATGGAATCAGCGACCCCCTGCAGCAAAACAGAGGGAATGGAGAACTTCCCTTCTTTCTTTTCCTCCGGCTTCACCATGCCCTTGATCCCATCGTAGGCCATCTTCCCGCCGATGAGGGCCAGAAGCAAAAAGGAAATCAAAAGATGCCAAGGGGAGATTTTGTCGATGAAGGTCTCACCCAGGAAATACCCCGCCAAAGGGAAAAGGCCCTGGAGAAGCGCATAAACAAAGGCAATGAAAAAGGATTGCCAAACTTTAATTTCCTTATAAACCAAGCCATCCGTGATCGAGAGGGCAAGGCAGTCCATCGCCAAGGCGACGCCAAGCAAAAAAGCGGTTCCGATCCATTCCATGCAAAGGGAATTATGGAAATCGGAACCCGTGTTAATCAACCTATTCTTTTTTCGAATCGTCGAGTTTCAGCAAAGGGGAATACAAATCGACCCTCCGGTCGCGGAAGACGCCCCAATCGACACGCTCTTTTTTGATTTTATCCAAGTCGAAATCAGCGATTAAAAGCGTTTCTTCCTCGCGGTCAGCTTCCGCGACCATCTCGCCGTACTCATTGGCGATAAAACTAGAGCCGAAGAATTTCATGCTCGTTCCAGGGTAGTTTTCCACTCCCACGCGATTGGCGGCCAAAACCGGCATGATATTGGCCGCGGCATGTCCTTTCATCACGTTTTGCCAATGGGTTTTGGAATCCTTGGGCAAGACGGGCTCAGACCCAATCGCCGTGGGGAAAAGGAGGACTTCCGCCCCTTTTAAGGCTAAGCAGCGGGCCGTTTCGGGGAACCACTGGTCCCAGCAAATGCCGACCCCGATGTTCCCGGCGGAGGTATGAAAAACCTTAAACCCCGTATCCCCGGGAGTGAAATAGAACTTCTCTTCGTAGCATTGCCCCGTGGGGATGTGGCTCTTCCGGTAAATACCCAAAACCGTCCCGTCCGAGTCGATCATGGCCAGCGAATTGAAGAAAACGTTGCCTTGCCTCTCGAAGAAAGAAATCGGAAGCACGATATGGTGTTTCTTCGCCATCTCCGAGAAATGGGCGATGGTTTTTGAAGAGGAAGCCTCTTCGGCGTAATCAAAGAAAGAATAATCCTCGATTTGGCAGAAGTAATGACGCTCAAACAATTCGGGGATCAAAAGCAAATCCACGCCGTTTTGCGAGGCTTTTTCGATGAACGAATCGACTTTTGCGACGTTTTCTTCGTAAGAAGGGCTCATCGCCATTTGGATAAGAGCGTAACGTTTCATTTTATTTTGCCTCCGGGATTTGCATCGTGATGCAATGGACGTTTCCTCCGCCGAGGAGGATTTCTCTCGTATTCAATTGGATGACTTCCTTATTCGGGAAGGCCTTTTGCAGCTTCTCCTTTGCCAAGGCGTCTTCCTTCACCCCGAACCCAGGCATGATCACGAACTTCTCGCCTTGGTAGAAGTTCACATAGCTGGCCGCAAGACGTGCCCCGGCGGGACGGGGTTTTGCTTCATATCCGCCCTTCTTGATTCCTTTAGCCTCTTCTGGGGTTTCCCTCAAAATGGGATTCGGAACATCGAGTTTGATGATTTCAAACTTCCTTCCCGCGGCGTCCACTTCCTTTGAAAGGACATCATAGGCCTGCTTGGAGTACTCCGCTTGAAGGTCATTCTCATCTTGGCTCCACGCCAACGCCAAAACCCCAGGGCGAATAAAGGCGACCATATTGTCGATATGCTCGTTGGTTTCATCTTCTACGATTCCATGAGGGATCCAAATGACCTTCTCAACCCCAAGATAAGACTTCAACGTCTCTTCGATTTCCTCTTTGCTCAAGGTCGGATTCCGCCCTTTGGAGAGCAAGCAAGCTTCGGTGACGATGCAGGTCCCCTGCCCATCCACGGCGATTGATCCCCCTTCCAGAACAAACGAAGGCAGGTAATAGTCCGGGATTTTGTACCTACGGCAGAAGATTGAGCTGAGATGGTCGTCATCGTGGTAATTGGAATAAAGACCATCGACGCTGCCGCCCCAAGCATTGAAGCGGAAATCAACCCCGCGGAGAGAAGAACCCTTTCTCACGAACAAAGGCATGTTGTCCCGGGCCCAAGAGTCGTTATAACGAACGCGGATGATTGTTACATTTGGAACGTCGACGATCTGTGAGAAAGAAGAAGGCGGCAAAGAGGGGTGAACCCCCACGATCACCGGCTCAAAACGCGCGATGGCCTTCACGACCTCTGCGAAAGCCTCTCTCCCCGGAACGGCTTTCTCTCTCCACGTATCGCTCCGGAAAGGCCAAAGGATAACCGTCGCCTTATGCGCTCCGCCCTCAAAGGGCATGGAGTACCCATCCGAAGCGGGATTGGTTCTCCGGTTGGTGATGTATTCCTGAAAACGCCTTTGATACAGCGGGAACTGCCTCCATTTGGCTTGATCCACAACCTCGAATTTATCCGGATAAGTAGAAAGAATTTTCACTCCTTCTTTCCGGTAGGAAGCCACGCGATCCACCAACTCCTTCGTCCAAACCTCCCCAGGGCAAATCAAAGGAATTCCCGGGGGATAGAGCATGACCTGCTCTTTGGAGATCTTATCCGCGCAGTCTTCCAAGCGGACCAGCATCCCCGCGGCGTGGAAAGCAATGCGCGGGCGGATGAAAGCATATGGGAAGCGGCTGTCGAAATGATGATCCGAGAATTTCATCTCAGGATGGTAATGATCCTTGGAAATATCACGCAAAGCCGCGACCAAACGGTCGACGTGCTCCTTCTTCGTCCCAATCGCGAAGATGCACAAAACCGCGTAAGTCTCCGCCAGTTCGAATTGGATTTCGTACTTCGCCATGGCGAGTTGATAAAGCTGAAATCCATTGATGTCGAGGTTGTCCAAGGCGATGACGAGCTTCGAACGGTCGAAATCAAAACAACCGTGGGCCAAGAAATGCTTTTTCCCGCAGACGCGGAAACCCGGAATGCCGTTGATTTGTTTTTCCGCGTATTCGGCCAATTCGTATGTTTCTTCTTGAGCCTGCTTCCCTTTCGTCGCCATGAATTGTCGGGCCCCATCTAAAGAGGCGATCAAAAGTCCCGAGGGAGAAGTCGTATTGATGATGTTCAAAGCCCGTTGGATTTCAAAAGGCGAATAACGCGGCCCCTTCATCAGCAAAACGGAAGAGCCCGTCAAAGAGCCCGCGGTTTTGTGCATGGACACCGAAGACATATCCGCCCCCGCATCCATCGCGGTCATAGGGCTTCCGGAAGCGTGGAAGTAATAATGAGCCCCGTGGGCTTCATCCACCAAAACGCCCATCCCGTGGGCATGGGCCAATTCCACGATGGCCTTCAAATTCCCCACGGCCCCGAAATAGGTGGGGTTGATCACGAAGATGGCTTTCGCGGAAGGATGGGCTTGAATCGCCTTTTGGTATTGCTCAAGGGTGGGCTGATTGGCGATTTCCAAATCCTCGTCGATTTCCGGCATCAGATAAACCGGAACCGCCCCGGAAAGGATCAGCGCGTTAATGACCGACTTATGGACGTTGCGGGGCAAGATGATCTTCTCCCCTGCTTTGCAGGCAGTGAGGATCATGGCGATGATGCCGCTGGAGGTGCCGTTGATCAAAAAGAAAGCGTGGTCGGCCCCCATCGCATCCGCGCAGTATTCTTCCGCTTCCTTCAGCACCCCGCTTGGATGGGCGAGGTTGTCCAAACCGATCGGAGCGTTGACGTCCAACCGGTAAACATGCTGCCCCAAAAGGGAGACCGCGGGGTTGGAGATATTCCCCATGTGATGCCCCGGCACATCGAAGGGGACGATGTCTTCGTTGGCGTATCGACCTAAGGCCTCTACGTAAGGCGCTTTGCTTTGATCAAACTTTCCCATGGAAATTCCGCAACAAGTCTAACGGAAGAAAAGGACAAAACAATAAAAATTTGCTCTGTGCGCGCAATGGGAATTTCACGCAAGCAAAAGGCCAAAATTGTTTTATTCAAACCGTTTTGGATCAAATTGAACTGAATTAAAACCAGTGCTCGATTTTCGTGGTAAAATAACTCAGTTTTATTTGAATCAAATCATTTTGAATAAAAATTCGGAGGTAAACGCGATGTTCGTTGGAAGAGAAAAAGAATTAAAGGCCTTGGAAAGTTTCTATGCGAAAGAAGGAATTGGGATGACCGTCATCTTCGGCAGAAGGCGGATTGGAAAATCCACTCTCATCAACGAGTTCGTGAAGAACAAAAAGACCATTTTCTACACCGCGTCTAAAGTCGGAAAAGAACGGAATACCGAGCTTTTCGGCAAGCAGGTTCTATCTGAATTATCTCCAGAACTAGGTGATGTGAAGTTCGAATCTCTGGAGGGGGCCCTCGATTTCATCACCGCCAAAGTCGGGAAGGAAAAAGTTATTCTCGTAATCGACGAGCTGCCTTTTTGGGCGGAGAAAGACGAATCCTTGCTGTCCGTTCTCCAAAAATACATCGATACCTCTTGGAGAGACAGCAACATCAAAATCATCCTGTGCGGTTCTTCGCTGAGCTTTATGGAAAACAAAGTTCTGAGCGAGAAAAGCCCTTTGTTTGGAAGAAGGGACTGCCAAATCAAGCTGGAGGCCTTTTCCTATTTGGACTCCGCCAAATTCGTGCCCTATTACTCTTATGAGGAAAAGGCCATTTGCTATGGGATAACGGGTGGGGTGCCGAAATATCTTTCCCTCATCAACCCAAAGCTCAGCCTCGAGGAAAACATCATCGACCTCTTCTTCACCACCAGCGGTTATCTTTACGATGAAACGCGCAATCTCCTCATTCAAGAATTCTCCGACGTTTCTTTGGTGAACAACATCATCGAGCAAATCGCGAACGGGGAAAACGCGATTAACGACATCGCGACGAAACTCCGCGAAAGAGAAACGACCGTCCTCTATTCCTTGGAAAAGCTGATGCAAGTCGGCTTGGTGGAAAAGCGGAGGTGCATGGGGGAAGAGAATAACAAAAAGAAAACCCAATATGTCCTCAAAGACAGCATGTTCAAGTTTTGGTACCAGTTCATCCCAAAAGCCATAAGCGCCATCGAAATGAACCAAGGAAAGCTTTATTACCAAAAAATCGTAAAGCCACAGCTCCACGCCTACATGGGAAGCGTCTTTGAGGACATGTGCCGGTATTACGCCCTCAAAAAAGGAATCCTCGGAGAATGGGGCCCCTTCATCAACGAAGTGGGGTCTTGGTGGGGAACCGAGAGAATCGAAAAAGACGGGAAAAAGATCAACCAATCTTCGGACATCGACGTCGTGGCGTTTTCTTCCTCCGAGAAGAAATACCTCGTCGGAGAATGCAAATTCAAAAACGAGAAAATCGATCGGGACGTATATGAAACCCTCGTTCGAAGGTCGGCTTTAGTCCCCACGAAGTACCAAAGGGTTGGCCCTTTCCTTCTCTTTTCTTTGTCCGGTTTCACCCCGTGGGTGGAGGAAAACGCCCAAGACGCAAAGCTCATCACTTTGGAAGATATGTACGCCTAAAGCAGCGAAAAGAAATCAAATTTTAACTGCAAAAAGCCAATAAAAATCAGAAATCAAATGCAGCCGAGCTTCTCCAAAGCCGCGGCAAGGCCGTTTTCTTCGATCCGCGGGGCGACGAGGGTGGCCACTTTCTTCACTTCCCCTTTCCCATTCCCCATGCAAACGAAGGTGGCGCAGGCGTCCGCCATCGACATATCTTGATAATCGTCTCCAAAACCAATCGCCTCTTCTTTGGGAATGCCAAGGTACTTCAAAACCGCGGCGATCCCCTCCCCTTTGATATGGGGTTTAATCTGAATGTCCATCCCATAAGGGGCGAATCGGAAATAGGTCAGCCCAGGATTTTCCTTTTCCAGTTCTTCGTCATCGCTTTCCGGACCGAAGAAAAGGACGCCGGTGCTGGGCTGTCCTTTATAGGGATGGACGCAAGGGATCCCGTCTTTGAAGACCGAATAGTATTCCTTCGTATAAACATCCGGCTTCGAAATCAAGAAGCGGGATTTGGGCGTGATGATTTCGAGATTCCTGCCCATATTCTTGGCGGTTTTGCACAACCCGCGGATGATTTTTGGATCCACGAGATCTTTCTTCACGTAGTGATTTCCCACCACCGCGATCCCGCCGGCGCAGCTGATGTAGCCGCTCCAATGAACGCCCAGTTTATAAAGTCCGAAGGAACGGATGCTCTGATAGTTCCTCGCCGAGCAAATGAAAACCTTCGTCCCCTGCTTCTCCAATTTTTTCACCGCCTCGATTCCCGAAGGGATGAAGCGTTGGGAAGCGTGGTCGTAAAGGGTCCAATCGACGTCGAAGAATGCTGCGGAATATTTCATTTGAGCTCCATGCAATCGTTCAGGCGCTTCATCAAATCGACATCCGCCTTAACGACCTCCCTATCATAGCTGATGAGGCCGTTGGTTTCCTGCTCAACATCGCTGAGCTGAGTGAAAACATAGACCGAGATTTTGTTCTTTCTGATCTGCGGGCCCAATTGGTCCAAGAAAAGGGAACTCAAATCCTTTTCGAGCTTCTGCTTGCTGGAGCAGACCTTGTAGCCGAAGTTTTTGGGGGAATAGACATGCCCTTTGATTCTTTGGGAATATCCGCCGAATTCGGAAAGGGAAAGGATTCTGCGGTGGTCGTTTTTCATTTTGATTTTTCGGAAATAGATGTGGTTCCCCGAGAAATCTCCGGCCCCTTGGTCGAACCACCCGCAGTGGGCGTCCACAAGGCGGGCGGGATCGATGCTCTTCACTTCTTCGCTGACCCGGGCGGAATCAAACTGTCCCCACCCTTCGTTGAAGACGACGTAAGCGCAAAGAGAAACGACGTTCCCCAATAAGGCGGGGATATCTTGAACCTGGGTCTCAAAGCGTTTCCTGCTTTCGTTTTCCCCCACCCCGAAACGTTTGTAATCCTTTGGCCTGCTATCTTGGAAAGAGAAGTGCAAGAAAGGGGCAAGGGCCAAAAGGAGGGGTTTATACGGCTTGCCCACATTGACGAAATCCTGAATGACCAGCATCCCCAAAGTATCGCAATGGTAGTACCAGCGGAGAGGCTCGATCTTGATGTGCTTCCGCAGCATGTTGAAGCCCATCTTCTTCATCAACACGATGTCGTCCACCATCGCCTTATCGCTCGGGGCGGTCAAACCCCCGTCGGGGAAATAGCCCTGATCCAAAACCCCCTTCATCAAATAGGGCTCGTTGTTCAAGGCGAAAACCGTTTCCCCACCGAGCTTTGCTTTGCCGAATTTCCGCATGCCGAAATAGGAGGAAACCCTATCTTCCCCGCATTCGACGAGGACTTGGTACAAAGAGGGGTCCTCCGGGCTCCAAGGATGGAAGGCGGAATTCAAAGAAGCCTCCGCAAATCCGAATTCGTTGAACAAGGCCCGGGCCACTTCCACGCCTTGGAAGGAAATCGAGGCATAGGCGCCGGGGAACACTTTTTCCGCGTTCAGTTGAAAACTCACCTTTTTTTCGTCGAAACGCGGGGTGATTTTCATGCAGCGGACCGCCTTCTCCGGGATCGCCTCCATCCAAACGCTGCCCCAAATCCCGGAAGTCGGATGGTACCAAATCCCGCTGGGTTTATCGCTTTGCTTTCCACGTGGGAAAAACGGCGAGGACGTATCGTCTTTAGCCATGACGACGAGCTCGTTCTCCTTTTTCAAAGAGGCCACTTCGATTTCAAAAGGGATATATCCTCCCTCGTGGTGAGTAAGGAGGACGCCATTCAAATAGACATCCGCAATCTGATCCACCGCTTCGAAGTGGATCAAAACCCTTTTCCCCACGAATTCCTCCGGCGCGGTGAAGGTTTTCCGATAATGAAGGAAATCATCGGGGCCAACTTTCTTTTCCACCCCGGAAAGGGGGGTTTCCACGGAAAAGGGAACCAAAATGGTTTCCGGATAAGAAGAAGGATTCTCGGGGTTTTGATCTTTACAAAATTCCCACGCCCCATTCAAGCAGAAATAAGAATCCCTTTGGAACTGAGGCCGGGGGTATTCGCTCCGGGGGCAAGAACGGTTCAGGACGGCGCCTTCATGGGTCATCATAACGACCCCATTATAGCAAAGGCGTTTGAGGCGAATGGTATAATCTCCCCGTAGAGGCAAGGCCCATCATGAAGATTCAAGATATCCAAAAGCAAATCCAAGAAGAACAAGCGGAGGCTTGGGTTCTCGTTGATTATGAAAACCGCAACCCCGTCGTCGCAACCCTTTTGGGGCATAAGATGCTCACGCGGAAAATCGTTCTCATCATCCCCGCCCAAGGAAGGCCGACCATTGTCTGCCACGCAATCGACCAGGTGTTCCTCAAAGGAGAGGATATCTCCCGACAATTCGATTTGTCCGTCTACAAAACCTGGCAGGAAATGCTCGAAGGGGAAAAGAAAGCCCTCGCTTCTTATAAAAAGGTTTTGATGGACGTCTCTGAGAACGGTTTGCTGATGAGGGTTTCCTTAGCCGATTATGGCTCCGTCGACTTCGTAAAGAAGCTTGGAATCGAAGTCGCCTCCAGCATGAACGTCCTGCAATCCCTGACGGCCCCGATTTCCGAAAAGGGAAGGGAACTGCAGAGGAAAGCCTGCCAAATCGCCCTGCAAATCAAAGACGAAGCCTTCCAAAAGATCGCCCAAGACGTGCTGAGCAAAGGGGAAAGCGACGAATACGAAATCCAGCAGTTCATCTGCGACCGCTTCCATGAAGAGGGGATGGTCTACGACGATCCCGCGATCGTCGCGATTGGGAAAAACGCCTCCGATCCTCATTACGGCCCCACCGAAAAAGAGCATTCCCCGATTCGGAAAGGGGATTTGGTTCTCATCGACATGTGGGCCAAATTCGACGACCCGGAAGCCGCCTACGCCGACATCACCTGGATGGCTTACGTCGGCGAAAGCGTCCCCGAGGTTTACAAGAAGCGTTTTGAAATCGTCAAAGCGGCCCGCGACGGGGTCATTGAATTCCTGAAGAAAAATCTTCCGTTAAGGAAAGTGAAAGCCTACGAAGCCGACGACGTCGCACGGAGCATCATCTCCGAGGCAGGATATGGGGAATACTTCCTCCACCGCGTCGGGCACAACATCAGCAACGACGTCTCCCCCCACGGCCCCGGGGCCAACCTCGATGATTACGAGACCCTGGATTCGCGTTATTTGCTGGATCAAACTTCCTTTTCCGATGAGCCGGGAATCTACGCGCCTGACTTCGGCATGAGAAGCGAAACCGACCTCTATAACGACGGAGGGAACCTCCTCGTCCTTGCGGGGCAGCAAGAGGAAATCATCCCTTTGCTAAAAAAATAAGGAGGGGCGTCCCTCCTTATTTCATCTTGGCTTTATAGCCGGCTTTTTCGATCGCTTCGACAAGAACTTTGTCCGCGACGGGTTGCTCACAAGTCACGACCGCCTTCTTTTCTTCGAGGCTGACGTTGGCTTCCTTCACTCCCGGGACTTCTTCCAAAGCGGATTTGACGTGAGCCACGCAGTGTGGGCAGCTCATGCCTTCGACTTTGATTTCTTTGACCTCCATGGTTTTATCTCCTTTCTCCTCCGTTGAGGCAAAGAGGCTTTTGAATTGGGGGTCTGCCTTGCTTCGATTCGCGACCCCGGACGATTTATATAGATGGTAGAAGTTGATGCGCAGGGCGTTTAAGACGACGCAGACGGAGGACAAAGCCATCGCAGCCGCCCCATACCAAGGCTTCAGTTTCCCAAGCCCGAGCGCGGAGAAGGCGCCCGCGGCGATGGGAATCATGATGAGGTTGTAGAAGAAAGCCCAGAAGAGGTTTTCCTTCACGTTGAGCAGCGTATGGCGAGACAGGCGAATCGCGGCGCAGGCATCGCGCAACGAACCTTTCATCAAAACAACGCTAGAAGAATCAAGAGCCACGTCGCTACCAGCCCCAATGGCGATGCCGATGTCGGCGCTGGTCAAGGCCGGGGCATCGTTGATCCCATCCCCCACCATCGCGACTTTGCCGTATTGCTTCAAACGTTGAATCCATTCCAGCTTTTCCTGGGGCAGCAAAGAGGCTTTGTAATAATCAATCCCGGCCTTTTTGGCGATGTATTCGGCGGTCATGGGGTTATCCCCCGTCAGCATCACGGGGATCAAACCAAGGCGTTTGAATTCCTCCACCGCCTCCGGGCTATCCTCTTTCAAAACGTCGGAAACGGCGATGATCCCCGCCAAGGAGCCCCCCTTTGCGAACATAAGGGGCGTTTTGCCTTCTTTAGCGAAAGACTCGCAAAGGGCAATCCATTTTTGCTCCAAGGAGAATTTTTCCTGCAAAAAGCCGACTTTCCCGCCACAGCAAACCTGATCATCGACCTTTCCTTCCACGCCGGCGCCGACAAGAGCTTGGAACTCTTCGGCCCGGGAATAGGGCAAAGAACGCTTTTTCGCCTCGTTCACGACTGCTTTTGCCAAAGGGTGCTCGGAGGGGGATTCCAAACTGGCGGCCAAAGAAAGAAGACTTTCTTCCGTGAATCCCATCGCAGGAACCACATCCGTGACGATGGGCTTCCCCTCGGTCAGGGTTCCGGTCTTATCGAGCACCACGAAGCTCATTTGCCCGGTCTCTTCCAAAGCAGAGGCGTTTTTGAAGAGAATCCCGTTTTTGGCTCCCTTCCCCGAACCGACCATGATGGCGACCGGAGTCGCTAACCCAAGTGCGCAGGGGCAAGCCACGACCAAGACGGAAATGCCTCGCTCCAAGGCATAAGAGAAGGTATCCCCGCTCACCCCGGTCCCGGATACATAATCCCGCCCGAAGCAAATCCAGCCAAGGAACACCAACACGGCGAAGGCAAGCACCACGGGAACGAAGATTCCGGAAACCTTGTCAGCCAACTCGCTGATCTTCGTTTTGGTGGACGAGGCCTGTTCCACCATCTTCACGATTTGACGAAGGGTCGTTTCTTCCCCGACCCGCGTGGCTTTGCATTCCAAAGCCCCATTTTGGTTGATCGTGGAAGCGGAAACCGAATCGCCTTCTTTTTTATCCACCGGGACGCTTTCTCCCGACAAAGCCGATTCATCCACGGAACTATTGCCCTTGAGAATCACGCCATCCACCGGGAAGGCTTCCCCCGGTCGGACCAAGAAGATATCGCCCACCAGCACTTTCTCCGCCGGGACGACCTTCTCCTCCCCGTTTACGAGCAAAGTCGCCTGCTTGGGCGAAAGGTCCATCAAGGAACGAATCGCGTTGGTGGTCTTTCCTTTGGAGTAGGATTCGAGGACTTTCCCGATTGTGATGAGGGTTGGGACCATGCCCGCGGTTTCAAAGGTCAGCCCCATCGATAGATGCATCAAATGGGCCCAGCCCTCTTCCCCCATCGACGGAGATAAAGAGCCCGCCATAAAGAAGAGAACGACGACCCCATATAGATAAGCGATCCCGCTCCCTAAGCTCACCAAGGTGTCCATATTCGGCCCGCCATGGATCAACGAGGAAAATCCGGAGATGAAGAAGGAACGGTTGATCAAAAGAAGGGCGCTGGAAAGAAGAAGCTCCAGCAAACCGAAATAAAAGGGATTATCCCCAATGACCCCCAAAGGCCAGCCCCAGCTTGGGTTCATATAGCCCATGGAGAAATAGAAAAGCGGAACCAAAAGAACGAGGGAACAGATTAGCCTCCGCAGAAGCTTGGGAGTCTCTTTATCCTCGTAATCCTGCTTGGAAGGAATCGGATCCTCGCCTTCTTTTTTCGCCCCATACCCGGCCTTTTTCACCGCCTCGCAGATCGCTTGGCTGGAACAAGGGGAATCATAGGTCACGAGCATCGAATTGGTCAGAAGATTGACGCTGACCTCCTTCACCCCCTTCAAGGACGAAACCGCCTTGTCCACGTGCGCGGCGCAGGAAGCGCAGGTCATCCCCGAAACTTCGTATTTTTCGTTTTCCTTCATAGAATTCCCCCCTCACTTCAATTTTTTGATGAGGTCCATCGTTTCTTCCATCACCCCATCTTTGCCAGAAAGAATGTCGTCTTTGACGCAGGATTCCAAATGGGATTGGAGAATCAAATAGCCCAAGGATTGGATCGCATTCTCCACCGCGGCGATTTGGATCAAAACATCCCCGCAGTAACGGTCCTCGTCCACCATCGAGGCGATGCCTTTCAACTGGCCCTGGATTTTCGCGATGCGGGTTTCTAAGGCTTTTTTCTCTTGTTCCCCGCGCGGCGTGTGTTTTTTCTTTTGGCAATTTGGACATTCCATATTGATACCCCCCTAGGGTATATCTCTAGCATAGGACGTCTTCGGAAAGATACAATATGAAAGCTTGAGAAGAGTATCCGACCCAAGAAATAATTTTTACACAAATCGATTTGTGACAAATTGTTTTGTGTTAAAATTCTTTGGGGCAGAAATATGTTCATCGGAAGAAAAGAAGAAATCAAAAAACTAAAAGAGTTGTTGAATGGCGACCAGTACAAGTCCGCCATGATTTTCGGGCGCAGACGCGTCGGGAAAACCGAAATTATCAAACAGGCCCTCCAGGGAGAAAAGGGGATCGTGCTCCATTGCGAATGCAAAAACGTGCTCCCCTCCATCGATCTTTCTCTATTGGAGAAAGAGGCTAAACTTGTCTTAGATTTGCCTGCTTACGTCAAATTTTCAAGTTTCGATGAGCTTTTCGAAGCAATCTTTGCAGCCGCGAAAACCCAGAAAATCATTTTCGTCCTCGATGAATTTTCCTATCTCCCTTTAGGTGGAGATGACGGAGCCGATGCCAGTTTGGCCCGAATCATCGACTTAAGGAAAAACGAAGATTTGCACCTAAAATTGATCGTATCCGGATCCTACTGCGATTTGATGCAAAGCATCGTGGATCGTTCCTCCCCTCTCCACGGCCATTTCGACCTCATTGAGGAAATTCATGAGTTCGACTATTACGATGCAGCGAAATTCTTTCCCGCTTATTCCGATGAAGAAAAATTCAAAGCCTACACCGTTTTTGGGGGGCTACCTTACGCCCTTTCCTTGGTGAACCCCAATCAAAGCGTTGAAGACAATATCAAAGACGCTTTCTGTTCTGGAGCTTCCGCCATGACGTTTTTGTGCCAGGAAACGGTGGAAGGCGAAGGGGCGAAGGTTGCCTCGCTTAACAGCGTGCTGAACCTTGTCGCCCTAGGAAAGCACAAATTCAATGATTTGGTTTCCGCTTTAGGCAAAAGTTCGCGGCCGGAGTACGCGTTGGCAAAGGGAGTCGGGCTTCATTTTCTATCGAAGGTCGCCCCCATTAACGATGATCGGAACAAGAAACTGACCTATTACGATTTTGAAGACAACCTCCTCCGCTTCTATTTCCGGTATATTTTCCCGAACACCTCCGCTCTCGGTTTCATGGGCAAGGACATCTTTTATCGCGAGATGGTTGAACCAGATTTTTCGAAATACTATCTCCCCCACGCTTTTGAAAAAGTGGGAAAAGAATTTTTGATTCGAAAGAACAAAATCGGAGATATCACCCCGCCGTTTTTCAAAATCGGAACTTACCGCTCCAACGATTCGAAAAGCAGGAAGAATTTGCAATTCGACGTCGTAACCCAAGACAAGAATGGATTCATTTCCTATGAATGCAAATACACGAAGGACCCCATTGGAGTCTCTGAAATCCGCGAAGAAGATAACCAAACCTCCTCTTCGCCGTTGCCCTTCTACAAGCTTGGCTTTCTTTCCAGGAATGGCTTCACCGAAGAAGCCAAAGCAAAAGCCGGCATTTCCTACTGTTTAGACGAGTTCTACGACGAAAAACTAGATTGAAAAAAGCCCTTGGTTTCCCAAGGGCGGCAAATCGAATCGAGGTTATTCCTCTTCTTTGGTGACGTCGATGACCGTGGGCTTGAAGGCGAATTTCTTCGAGCTCTTCGCCGCGGAGATCGCGCGGTCTTTGTTGGGATAGGATTCCCCCATCACCAAGACGGCCCCGTTGTCGGCGTAGAGGACGAATTGGTAACGTCCCTGCTTATCGCAGGTGATGGTGACGTCTTTGCTCGAGAACTTCTTCTGCGCCTTCTCCAAAGCCCCGGAGACGCCGGCTTTGGACGTATAGGCAGCGGTCGCGAACAGAAGCTGGCCGTTATTGGCGAGGAGCCTGCCGCGGAACTTCTTGGCCTCGTCGATGTAGATTTCGAACTTGCCTTTGTCGCTGCCTTCCTCATTCCCGAGGTCGATCCTCCATTCGCGGATCTCCGAATCGGGGATTTCCTCCAAATCGACGATCTTGTCGGTCTGGTAGAACTTCTCCACCGAGTTTAAAGCGGACTGCGCCCCGGCGGGGTTGGGATAGAACTCGCCCGCGACGATGAGGCGGGAATCGTTCGGGGTGAAAATGCGGAACTGGCCGTATCCCTTCTTGTCGATGATGATCTTGGCGACGCCGGTGGCGACGTTCTTCTTCAGGGTATCGATTCCCTTGTGGGCCCCGTCCCGGGTCTTATACCCGTTGGAGACGATGAGGATTTCCCCGTTGTTGGCCTTCAAGCGATACTTGAAGAACCCCGCTTCCGGATAGACCTCGTATTTCCCTTGGATTTTGTTGACGGCTTTCTTTTCGGCTTTCATTTCGTTTTCCTCCGTTTTTTCTTCTTTTTCGACGACTTCTTTTTTCGCCTCTTCCACAGGTTTTGCAGGTTCTTCCTCGGGCTTTTCTTCGCCTTTTTGAACCCCTTCCTTAGAAGCGGCTTTCTGAGGTTCCTCCTTGGGAGAGACTTCCTGAGGATTTTCCTCTTCTTGGGGCTTGGCTTCCGGTTTTTCTTCTTCCGGCTTGCTTTCCTCTTCGGGTTTGGCCTCTTCGACGGGTTTCTCTTCTTTCGGAGATTCCTCGAGTTTGCTTTCGGTAACAGGCTCTTCTTGCTTCTTTTCTTCTACAGGGGCTTCTTCCTTTTTCTCTTCCGAAGCTTTGCTTTCCACGGAGGGGATGGTCGAAGGAAGAGGCGTCAATTTCCTTTCCTCTTCTTTTTCCTTGAAGCAGAAAGGAAGAAGCGCGGAGACGATGGCAAGAAGCGCCAAGGCGATCGCGAATCCCAAAGCTCCCGAGTTGCTCCGGCTAAATCCTAGGAAGGAAGAAAGAAGCATCAAGGTGAAGGCCCCCACCACAACGGCGAGCCCTTCCAAAACCAAGGCGATCCCCTTCTTCTTTTTGATCCCGAGAAGCGTCATCGCCAAAACGAAAATAATGCCGATGTAGCTGACGACCCCGGCGGCGATGAAGGCCTTCCCGCCTTGGAAGCTGAGAAGCTGTCCGAGGTAGCCAAAGTTCTTCGCGGAGAAGTACTCCCCCATTTTCCCTGCGCTGGCGAAAGGGATGAAGGAACATCCGATCGCGGCGGCGCAGAGCAAGGCGAAAGCGGATGCGATGATGAGGAAGCGACGTTTGCTATTCATCATAAATTGACCTCCTTTTTCGCCCCATTTTACTAGTTTCGGATGCTTTGTCACGCCTTACGCGCACACGCACGCGAAAGAGGGAGGGCGTGTATTCGTTTTCCCTCTCTCTTTTCGTTTTGGCCCGTCAATGGTGGAAAGGACTGGGAAGGCGGGGCAGCGAAAAAGCGGAGCCCTGCGGCCCCGCTTTGGCTTAAATCCCGTTGGGGTTCTTCTTTTGGAACAAATAGGCGTCCCGGCAAGCGTCCTCGACAGTGAATTTGGCCTTCCAGCCCAATTCCTTCTCGGCTTTGGAAACGTCCGCGAAGTTCTCCGCGACGTCCCCGGGCCGGCGCGCTTCGATGCGGTAAGGGATTTGGACGCCCGTTGCTTTTTCAAACGCGTGCACGAGCTCCAAAACCGAAGTCCCCCTGCCCGTCCCGAGGTTATAAACGACGAGCCCCGGCTTCTGGGCAAGCTTGCTCAGGGTTGCGACGTGGCCTTCGGCCAAATCGACGACGTGGATGTAGTCGCGGATCCCCGTCCCGTCCGGGGTCGGGTAATCATCGCCGAAGACGTGGAGGTATTCCCTCTTGCCGATCGCGACTTGCGAGATATACGGCATGATGTTGTTGGGGATGCCGTTGGGGTCTTCGCCCAAGAGTCCGCTCGGGTGGGCGCCGATGGGGTTGAAGTAACGAAGCAAGGCGATGTTGAGGCTCGGATCGGCTTTTTGGGCGTCTTCCAAGATACGCTCGATCATCACCTTGGTCTCCCCATAGGGGTTGGTCGCGCTTTCGACCGGATCGCTCTCATAAAGGGGGACGCGCTTGGGAACCCCGTAAACGGTTGCTGAGGAGGAGAAGACCAAGTTCTTCACGCCGAATTCTTTCATCAAGAGGAGCAGGTTTAAGGTAGAAGTGAGGTTGTTGGAATAGTATTCGATGGGCTTGCTCACGCTTTCCCCCACCGCTTTGAGCCCGGCGAAGTGAATGACCCCGTCGATGGCTTCTTTTTGGAACACCGCGCGGAATTCCTCATAATGGCAGCAATCTACGCGGTAAAAGGTCGGACGGACCCCGGTGATTTCCTGAATCCGGTCGATGACTTTCTCCTTGGAATTGGAGAGGTTGTCCACAAGGATGGGACGGTAGCCGTTTTCGATCAATTTGACGACGGTCTCCGATCCGATGAACCCGGTTCCCCCGGTCACGAGAATGTTCTTCATTTTTGTTTCTCCTTCTTCGCTTTCGGCGTTGCGGCCTTTTTGCGAGTTTTCTGATTCTCCGCTTCTTTCTGCTTCTCCGCCCCGATTCGCTTGGCCTCCTTTTTGGCCATCCTTTCCTCGTGGTGGGTCGGCTTGTTCGTCTCTTCGGCTTTCTTCTGCCCCTCTTCTCCGTGCATGTCCGATCGCAGGGCGGCGATGATGGAATCGGAGATGAGCTTATTTGCCTGGGATTGGATCGCGAGGCGCAGGGCGATGAGCCCCAAAGCCGCCCGGGTATCGTCTTCGGCCTTCTTCTTGTTCTTGCCCTTGAGGGAAGAATAATGATGGGAAGCCGAATTGACCCGCGACAACGTCCTTTGGGCCGTGTCGGAGAGGATGGAGTTCTCCATGCTCGCCCAGAAGGCGTAGAGCCTCCCTTTGTCCACGGAGACGTGGTCGTCCAGTTCCAATAGAAGCGACATGTCCGCCATCGAAATCGTGGACTTCATCAAGCAAATGGCCATCAAATAGCCGATTTGCTCTTTGGAGTAACGTTTCTTCACGGGCAGGGACACCATCTTGGCTTTGACGTAGTTGTTGACCATGAAGGAGGTCAGCATCTTCTCCTGCCCCAGGGTCAAAGAATCGAGAGTCCCGTTGATGTATTTGAGGACCTGCTCCATGTAAAGCTCCACCCCGGGGAGCTCTTTGTACTGGGGGAAAGCAAAAGAGGAGACCCCTTCCAAATAGGATTTGAGCTCTTCGATTTCCTTTTCCATGCTTACCTCTTCTTGATTTCCTCTTGCAGGGTCTTCGAAACCGCGGCGGGGTTGACTTTGCCCTTGCTGAGCTTCATGACCTGGCCCACGAGGAAGCCGATCGCGCGGTCCTTCCCGGCTTTGAAGTCGAGGATCGACTGCGGGTTGGCGTCCAAAACCTGGTTGACGAAGGCAAGGACGGCCCCCGTATCGGTGCTTTGCTTTTCAATCTTCAGCGCCTTCCGGGCCGACTCGGCGTCCCCGCCGTTTTCCAGCAAATAGGCGAACACCTGCATGGCCTGCTTATGGGTGTAACCCTCGTCCTGCAGGTTGCACACTTCGGCAAGCTGAGCGGGGGTTAAGGGGAATTCAGAGATTTTCTTTCCTTCCTTGTTAAGGTAGGAATTGACTTCGACGATGAGGAAATTGGCCACCGTCTTGGGGGATTTGGCCCCTTGGCAGACCTGTTCGAAATAAGAGGACATCGCCAAATCGGACAGAACGATCGCAGCGTCGGTTTCGGAAAGCCCGGACTTCAGGTAACGTTCCTTCTTCTGGTCGTAGAGCTCGGGGCAGGTATCGATCGCGTTCTGAACGAATTCGTCGGAAAGGGCGATGGGGGCGATGTTCGGCTCGCAGAAGTACTTGTAGTCGACCGCGTCGGTCTTGACCCTCATCAAAACGGTTTTGCCGCTGGCCTCATCGAAGCGGCGCGTCTCCTGCTGGACCGGCACCCCAGTCAATAGGCAAGCGCTCTGGCGGGCGATTTCATAATCCAAAGCCTGCTCGATGTTCTTGATGGAGTTGAGGTTTTTGATTTCGACCTTCGTGCCGAATTTCTCCTCGCCGAAGGGGCGGAGGGAGACGTTGACGTCGCAGCGAAGCGAGCCTTCCTCCATCTTGCCATCGCTGGTGAGGGAGTAGACGACGATGTTGCGGATGGCCTCCACGTAGTGCATGGCCTCAGTCCCGGAACGAAGATCCGGCAAAGAGACGATCTCCACTAGAGGCGTCCCAGCGCGGTTATAGTCCAACAAGGTGCAGTCGCTTAGATGGAGCTGCTTGCAGGTATCCTCTTCCATGTGGATCCTCTCGATGCGGATCCGCTTGGTTTTGCCTTCTTTGTCCAAGATGTCCAAATAGCCGTTGCTGCCGATCGGGCGGCGCTGCTGGGTGATTTGGAAGCCCTTGGGAAGGTCGCTGTAGAAATAGTTTTTGCGGTCGAAGTAAAGCGTGTGGTCGATGCTCATGTGAAGCGCGTGAGCCACGCGGATCGCATTGATGACGGCTTGCTTATTGACCCGCGGCATCGTGCCGGGGAAGGCCATGTCAAACGGGGTGACCTCGCTATTGGGGAGGCGGGAGAAGGAGTTCGGGGAGGCGGAGAACATCTTGCTCTTCGTCTTCATCTGAACGTGGATTTCAAGCCCGATGATCGCTTCGAAATTCATAGATTCCCCTCCTTTTGATTCACCGTGGACAATCCTTCCAATCCGGTGATTTCCTCAAAACGCTTGGCAACGCCGAAGAGCTCCTTCTCGCAGAAGGCGCGCCCCATGAAGTTGACGCCAAGCGGCATCCCCTCTTCGAGCCCCAAAGGCAAAGTGAGGGAAGGAAGCCCGGCGAAATTGCCCAAGGCCAAATGGTTGTCGGCGATCAAATACTCGTTGGAGAGCTTGTCGGAAGCCTCCCCGAGCTTGCCCGCCACCGAAGGGGCGGCCGGGACGTAGATGAAATCGGAATCGGAAAGGATCTGATTGACCCTCTCCACGATTTTGGCCCGGTTTTTCTGGGCGCGGAGGAACAAGACGTCCTGGTTTTCCCTCATCAAAGCGAAGCTGCCGATGACGAAGCGCCTCTTAATGAGTTCGGAGAACCCTTTGGTGCGCGCGTTGAACATGACTTCCTGATACGTCTTCCCGCCGTAATTGGGCCCGAACTTAATGCCGTCGAGGTTGGCGTCGTTGCTGGTCGCCTCGGCGCAGGAGATGACGATGTAGGTCGCGTAGACGGATTGGAGGAGATCCTCGCCGAAGGGGACGAAGCGGATTTCCGCCCCTTCCTGCTCCATTTTCTTGAGGGAGAGGTTGAATTTCTCCAAAAGGGTTTTGTCGGAAATGGAATCGACGATTTCCTGCAAAACGGCGATCTTCTTGCCCGCAAGGGGGGAAGAAAGATCGGCGCAGTAATCGTCGACCGGGCGGAAAGAAGAGGTGAAGTCCATCTCATCGCGCCCCGCCAGGGCAGCAAGCAAAATCGCGGAATCCTCGGCGCTGCGAGTGAAATAGCCCACATGGTCGAGGCTCGGGGCGAAGGGGAAGAGCCCATATCGGGAAATCCTGCCCCAGGTCGGCTTCATGCCCACCAAGCCGCCGAAGGAGGCCGGTTTGCGGACGGAGTCGCCCGTATCCGAACCCAAGGCGAAGGGAACAATCCCGGAAGCGACGCAGGCGGCGCTGCCGCAGCTGGACCCGCCCATCATGCGCTGATGGCTGGGGTCATAGGGATTGTAGGTGATTCCTTTATGCCCCGTAGTCCCGGTTCCGCCCATGGCCAATTCGTCGAGGGTGGTTTTGCCGATCAAAACGCACTTCCTTTCCTTGAGCTTGGCGATGACGGTCGCGTCGAATAAGGGGACATATCCATTCAAGACATTGCTGGAGGCGGTCGTCTCGATTCCCTGGGTCGAAAAGTTGTCCTTGGCCACGTAGGGGATGCCCCACAGGAGGTTGTCTTCCTCTGGCTCCACCAAGGTGGAGGCGAACTCGAGGGCCTCTTTCTCCAAAATCAGTTCGAAGGCGTTGTCCTTGCTTTCCTTGGCCCGCTTCAAAGCAAGCTTAGCCAGCTCAAGGGGCGTCGTCTTCTTTTCCAGTAAGGCCGCGTGGATTTCGCGGATGCTTTGATCAAGGTATTCCATCATCCCACCACCTTCGGCAATTTGATCTGCCCGTCTTCTTTGCAAGCGGCGTTCCGGAGGGCTTCTTCGTTGGTCAAAGGCTTCTCCGGGACGTCTTCCCGAAGGTAAGAAGTCTCGCAGGGGAAGGGGAAGGTCATCGGCTCATAGGAATCGAGCCCCTGAATCTCCCCGATTTTCTCCATCTGGCGCTTCAAAACGCCGAATTCCTCAAGAAGCGTCCCATATTCCTCTTCGCTCATCGTGAAAAGGAGACGATGGGCCGCGTCCTTGAGCACATCCATCGTGATTTCTTTCATGTCGTTTCCTCGCAGTTCAATCTTTAGATTGCCTCGGTATTATAGGCGAACTAGGCCCCCCTTTGCCACAAAGAAGGGAACCCCCATCCTTTAGGAATTCCGCAGGGTGGAGAGGTGGCTGGAAGCCTCTTCCTCGTCCATGATCTTGATGCCGAGTTCCTGGGCTTTCGTCAGTTTGCTCCCGGCGTCGCTGCCGGCGATGACCACGTCGGTTTTCTTGGAGACCGATCCGGAGACCTTCGCCCCGATCCCCTCCAGGATGGAAGTGAGCTCGGAGCGGGTGTGATGCTCCAGCGCCCCGGTCAAAACGACCGTCTTGCCGTAGAAATAGGAGTTCACGTCGACCGTATCCGTCCCCAAATAGGCGAAATTGACGCCTTCTTGTTTGAGTTTGGCGAGCATCTCCAAATTCGCGGGGTTGTGGAAATAGGAGAACAAAGAGGAAGAAACCACCGGGCCGATGTCGGGGATCTTGAGGTAATCCTCTTCCGTGAGGGAATAGAAATCCTCCAAATTTCGATACTTCCGAGCCAAGGTCTTCGCGGTTTTGGCCCCGATTTCCTTGATGCCGAGCCCAAAGAGCAGGCGTTCCAAGGATTTCTTCTTGGAGTTCTCAATCGCCAAGATGAGGGAATTCATGCTCTTCTCCCCCCACCCGTCGAGGGCTTTGATCTCGTCGACGTGGTCCATCAGGCGATACAAATCGGGGATGTCCTTCAAGAAGCCCTCGTTGAAGAGCTCTTCCGCCACCGCATCCCCCAGCCCCTCGATGTCCATCGCGTCACGGCTAGCGAAGTGGATGAGCGCCTCGATCTTCCGCGAAGCGCAGTTGGGGTTGAGGCAATAATGAAGCCCCTGAACCTTGGTAAGAGGGGCCCCGCAAACGGGGCAGTTCTCCGACATGGTGAAGGGGGTTTCGCTGCCGTCCCTTCTTTCTTTGACCGGGCGCACCACCTCCGGGATCACGTCCGCGGCTTTTCGTAGGACCACGTAATCCCCGATCATCAATCCCTTCTCGCGGATGAAATCCTCGTTGTTGAGGGTGGCTCTCTGCACCAAGCTCCCAGCCACGCGGACCGGCTCAAGCACCGCGTTGGGAGTGATTCTCCCCGTCCTTCCGACAGAAAGGAAAATCCCCGTCAATTTGGTGATGACCTCGGTCGGGGGGAACTTATAGGCCGTGGCCCATTTCGGGGTTTTGGCGGTGTATCCCAAAATGTCGTAATCGTCGATGTCGTCGACTTTGAAAACGAGCCCATCGATGTCATATCCCAGCGAAGCGCGCTTCTCCGTGTATTCTCGGATATAAGCCAAAAGCTCTTCGACCCCGTGGAGGCGCTTCCTCTCGTGGTTGGTTTTGAAGCCAAGGGTATCGAGGTAATCCAAAGAATCGCTGTGGATGTGGTAGCCGAGCTCCCGGGCATTGACCAGGTAATACCAGAAGGCGTCCAAGCCTCTTCTCGCGGCGATAGAGGAATCCAATTGGCGGATCGATCCGGCCGCGGCGTTGCGCGCGTTGGCAAATAAAGGCTCCCCCGCTTCCTTCCTTTTTTCGTTGAGGGCGGCCAAAGAGGCCTTGGGCATGAACACCTCGCCCCGGACTTCCAAAGGACGGGTTTCTTTAATGTGAAGGGGGATGGAAGGGATGGTGATGACGTTTTGGGTCACGTCCTCCCCCATCACCCCATCCCCGCGGGTGACGCAGTATTGAAGCTCGCCTTTGTCGTAAACCAAGCTCATCCCAAGCCCGTCGATTTTGACCTCGCCCATGTAATCGACCACGTCTTTGTGGAGGGCTTCCCGGACTTTGCGGTCGAAGTCGCGGACCTCGTCTTCGTTGTAGACGTTTCCCAAAGACAGCATCAAACGCTTATGGGGGATCTTCTTGAACTCGGAGACGACTTGTCCCCCGACCCTTTGGGTGGGGCTCGACTTGAACTTCAAATCGGGGAATTCCTTTTCGAGCATCTGCAACTCGTTCATCGCGCGGTCGAACTCCGCGTCGGATACGGAAGGATTGTCCTTCACGTAATACTCATAGTTCCATTGCTCGAGCTGCTTGGTCAGCGAAAGAACTCTTTCTTTGGCTTCTTCGTGGGTCATGCTTCCCCTCCTTTTTTGGAAATCCTATGGATCAGGGGGTGGGTCCCCAAAAGGGTTTTCACCTCACCCGAATCGAATTTGACGACGATGATGCCCGACCCCATCGTGTTGGAGACGGTCCCATCGCCGAACTTATCGTGGTGGCAGCGGTCCCCCAGCGCCCAATCGGAGATGCCATTGCTAGGACGCGCGGCGGGGGCCTCTTTTTTCTTTGGCTCCTCAAAAGGGGAAATCGCATCCCCATCCCCGAAGAAGGAATTGACCTTGCTATAGGGGCTATTCGAGGAATTGGTCCAGCTGACCTTCTCCCGCTTGGGGCGGAAGGGGGTCGCGTAGGAGGAACGGAACAGGGATTCCTTGGGGAATTCCAATTTGGCTTCCTTGAAGAACTGGCTGGGGATCGCGTGGCTGTCGGTGACGTAGGAGTAACCCGAGTTGCAGGTCATGAAAAGCCTCTTCCGGGCCCGGGTCATGGCGACATAGCAGAGGCGGCGTTCCTCTTCCATCCCTTCGTTCCCCCTCTCCTCTTGGCTGCGCATCGAGGGGAAGGAGCCTTGGTTCATCCCGATGATGAAGACGTTGTCGAACTCGAGCCCCTTGGCCACGTGGATGGTCATCAGGGAAACGTAATTGCCCCCGTTCATGTCGTCTTGGGACGTCAAAAGGGATACGTTCTGCAAATATTCGGCAAAGGTGGAGTCCGGATTGGTGGAAATGAAGTGGTTGATGTCGTCGAAGAGGGCGTTGATGTTGCCCGCGCGGTCCTCGTCGATCCCTTGATCCTCGGTGATGTACTGGTAATAGCCGAGGTCGGTGATGAATTCCTTCAAGACGGCGCTATAGACTTCGAGGTTCTCGCTGAGCTTTTTCTTGCAGTTCTCCATCGCCACGATCAGCCCATTGAGCTGATTGACGGCCCGGGAGGGGATGTCGTCGTGAAGATAGGAAGCGATGTTTTGGCAATAGGCGTATTCGGAAATTCCGTTTTCCTGCGCGTGAGCGCGGAGCTTCTCCACCGTCCCTTCGCCGATTGCGCGCTTGGGGACGTTGACGATGCGCTCAAAGGAGACGTCGTCGAGGGGGTTCAGCAGCAAACGGAAATAAGCCAAAACGTCTTTGACTTCCTTGCGCTGGTAGAAGCGGAGCCCCCCGAAGATGCGGTAAGGGACCCCGTGCTGGGCAAATTCGCTTTCGAAGGGGCGGGTCAAATAAGAAGAACGGTAAAGGATGGCGATGTTCCGATAATCCCCATCCCCGGCCAAGGACTGGATCTTCTCCACCACCCATTTGGCTTCTTCGGAAGCCTCGGAGAAACGCTTGACGATGACTTCCTCCCCATCCCCGGCTTGAGTGAACAGCGCCTTGGGGACCCTCATTTTGTTATGGGAGATCAATTCGTTGGCCGCGCCCAAAATGTTTTGGGTGGAACGGTAGTTCTGATTGAGGATGATGTCCTGGTAATCGGGGAAGTTCTTTGGGAAAGAGAGGATGATCTCTTGGTTGGCCCCGCGCCAGGTATAAATCGTCTGGTCCGGATCCCCGACGACGTAAAGGCAGGTTGAGGGGGTCATCAAAAGCTTCAACAATTCGTATTGCTGGTCGTTGGTGTCCTGAAATTCGTCGACCAAAATGTGGGAAAAGCGACGGGCCCATTTTTCGCGGACGATGGGGTTGTGCTTCAAAATAGAGACGGTTTGCAGAATCAAATCGTCGAAGTCCAAACTGAGCATCCCCGCTTTCCGCTTCTCGTATTCCACGTAGAAGGAAAGGCATTCCTTCTCCACCGAATAAGGAGCGCGGTCCAAGACGATGTCGTCGGGATAAATCCCCTTCCCCTTTTGGGAACGAATGTAATGGAGGGCCTCCTTGACCATCGCGTCGCCTTTCTTGAGGCCTTTCTCCGCGGCGATGTCCTTGACCAATTTCTCTTGGTCGTCCTCGTCGAAGATCGTGAAAGAGGAGGGGTATCCGATTTCCCCGGCTTCCTTTCTCAAGAAGCGGGAGCAAAAGCTGTGGAAGGTGAAAACCGAAAGGAAGGCGGCTTCCTCGGGGACGAGCTTAGCCACCCTGTCCTTCATTTCCTGGGCTGCCTTGTTGGTGAAGGTGACCGCGAGGATGTTATAGGGATCGACCCGCTCATGCTCGATGAGATAGGCGATTCGATAAGTCAAAACGCGGGTTTTCCCCGAGCCCGCCCCGGCGATGATGCGGACGTGCTGGGACTTCGTGGTAACCGCCTGAAGCTGGGCGGGATTGAGGAGGGAGGAGTAATCGGTTTCCATAGCCTTCCTATTTTACCTTCTGGGAAGCTCTTTATGAATAAAGAGAAGGGGGTGGAAAGCGGGAAAATCTTCCCAAGAAAAGCCCTCCCCCGCGAGAAGGGGAGGGCGACTAGGGGCTTCCCTGGAAAGGAGAGCAAGCAAAGAAGCCTCTTCGCCTTCCTCTAAAGGAAGATTCCCCCTTTCTCCCCATCGAATTCCTTCCGCTTGCCCAAATTGGGTAAAATATTGGCATGGCCTTCTTCGCAAGGAAAGAAACACCCGCCCAAAACATCGCCTTCTGCGCCCTGGCGGTCGCTTTCGACGCCATCTTGTCTTTGGTGGGGGCTTTATTGCCCCTGTCCGCCGTCTTCTTGATGGCCGTGGCTCCCCTAATCGCCTCCTTCGTGGCTTATGTCTGCAAAAAGCGATACCACGTCCTCTATCTTTTCTCCGCCCTCGGCATCAGCATCGCCGTCTCGGCCTGGGATTTTCAGAACACTTTGTTCTACCTCCTCCCCTGCCTATGCTCCGGACTTGTCTATGGATACGGGGTGAGAGGCAAGGCCCCCGCTTCCCTTTCTTTGTTTTTCTCTTCGCTCTGCCAGTTCCTTTTCTTCCTCCTCTCGCTGTACTTGGTCAAGGCGATTTACCAAATCAACATGGTCGACGTGCTCCTTTCTTTCTTTCACAAAGACAGAAACCCCTCCAGCGAATCCGCGATCGTGCTGTTAGGGCTTTCCTATTCCTTCGGGGTGTCCGGGATCGCCCACCTCGTATTCCTTTTGGTTTCCCCAAAACTCGGGATCCCCTTATTTTGGAAAGTGAACCATCCTTGGCTTTATCCTTGCTTTTCCTTGGGAAGCAGCCTCCTTTGCTTTGCTTTTCTCTTCGTTTACCCTCCCCTTGCCTATTTCTTCCTCGGGGTTTCCCTATATTGGATTTTCGTCGGCCTCGTCGAATTTTTGCCCAAAGCCCATTGGCCTTTCTACGTCGTTTCTTTCTTGCTTCTTTTCACCGCCATTCTCCTATTTGCCTTCCTTTATTCTTCTCTTTCCCCCGCCCAGGGATTTGGGATGATCGCCCTCTTCCCCGCCGCTTTGTCCTTATCCTGTTTCCTAGAGGTTCTTCTAGGAAAGAAGAAATCCACCCACTAAAATGAAGGAAGCAAGAAAGGGGGACGAATGGAATTCCTGAAGAAATTCGGCATCGGAATCCTATACGCCTTGGGCTTCCCCCTTTTGCTCGTGCTCATCGCCTTGGTGGCCGTCTACGGGGTTTTGGTGTTCTTGGTCGAATTCGTCATCATGACCATCAACTTCTTCTCCGGCAAAAAATGCTTCCCCGTCTTCCCCGAAGACGAAGAAGCGACCAAGCGGAAGCAAGAGGCCATCGCCGGGGCATCCCCCAAGCAAGATACCCCTCCAACCCCCAACAACATCTACGTTCAGCAGGTCTATTACAACGCCGACCCCACCAAGATGATGGGCGGCTTCCCCCCGCAGGGGAATCCCTCCCTTTCGCAGCAGCAACCCCCTTTTCCGGGGCAGGGAAATCCCTTTTTGAATATCCCTCAACAGCCCGTTCCCCCCACCCCGGAGCAGCTTCCGCACATTGACGCGGACAGCAGCGAGCCCAAGGAGGAGAAAGACCATGATTAAGTCCCTCGCCTCCCTTGCCTTGAACGAGAACGACAAACGCCTCTTGGTCCTTTTGATCGTCCTTTTGCTGGTTCTGTTCCTGCTCTTCGGTTTATTGGGGATGGGGATAAGAGCCATTTTGCACCGCCAGGCCGAGAAGATGGACACCATCATGTCCGACGTGGCGAGGACCCACGTCGTCGACAGCCCCCGCCAATTCAAAAAGCTCGCCTTCAAAAAGAACAACCGCCTCTTATACCGTCAATCCCTGCTGCCCTTCGCTTTGTCCGTCTTGGCCTTGCTCATCTGGGTCTTCGCTAGCCTGGCCATGGGAAGCTGGGGGCTCAACATCTTCTCTTGCTTCAATGAGCTCTTCTTCCATTTCGAATGGGACGCCTCCGCGGAGATTTACCGCGAAGAGCCCCTCTTGGTCCGCGTCTTCGGTATGACCCTATTGGCCCGCTTCCCCGCGGTGAAAGAATCGCCCCGCTTCGAGTTGGAACACCTCCCCGCCTACATCGAGGTGGCCCTGTTCTACCTTTCCTGGGCCTACTACGCCTTCCTTTGCCAAGGATGGATCGCCCGCTTGGCCATGGCTTCTTCGCGCGCAAAAACGATCTATTCCAAATCCCTGAAGGACTTCAAAGCCGAAGAGGATATCCAATACGCCCGGAAGGAACCCACCCCTCCCAGCGAAGACTAATCCAGCCAATTCTTCGCCAGCATCCAACCCGTGGAATAAAACAAGGCGTCAATCTGCAAAAACAGCATCCCAAGGACAAAGGATCCCCAATCCGTCGCAGAAGGCGACATCACCAAATCGCGGAGCTCGCTCATGAGCTCGAAAAGGAAAATCCCCACGCCGATCAAAGCAGCCCAGGCAACCCAACTGATGAAGGGGCCTTTGTCTTTCAAATAGGAAAAGGCGCCGATGCCGGAAAGGAACATCGCCACGTAAATCGCCGGGAGGAAGGCATCGCTTACGATGTCCACCACATCCGCGGGCTGATCCCAAAAGGCCAATGGGGGGAAGACGTCGCTCCAATCCGGGCCGAAGTCGACCCAGTGGCCGATAAAACAAACGATCCAATACGCAAAAGAAAGCACGGAGCCCAGCAAAAACAAAACGGCCCCGATGCGCAGCAAAACACGGCCCACCTTGATGGAAGCGGGGATTTTGTTCTCCTTCCACTGGATGACCTGGGTCTGCTTGCGGTTTTTCATATCACCAAATCGACGATTTCCCAAGCCAGCAGGCCAGCCAAGACAAGGCAGAGGGCGAGAGCGACGTAAAAGGCGCGCATGCACGCGGTGGCTTTCCGCAGCTTCTCCGGATCCGGGATGTCCGTGGTGACAAAGCTATTCTCCGGAGCCGAGGGAGCCGGATTGGCTCCCGGAACTCCGGGGAAGGGGATGTTCGGATTGGGGTTTTGGGGTGCGTTTTGGTCCATAAAGAGTGATTAATACTTCAAAGCGGAGGAAGTCCGAGGATAGGGCTCGGTGTCGCGGATATTGGCCACGCCGGTCAGATACATCAGCAAGCGGTCGAAGCCGATTCCGAAGCCGGAATGGATGCATCCGCCGTATTTGCGCAGGTTCAGATACCATTCCAAGCCCTTGGTGTTGCCGATTTTGTCCATCTTGGCCTTGAGGATGTCATAACGTTCCTCGCGCTGGGACCCGCCGATGATCTCGCCCTCTCCGGGGACGAGGCAATCGCAGGCGGCGACGGTTTTGCCATCGTCGTTCTCCCTCATGTAGAAGGCCTTGATTTCCTTGGGGTAGTTGATGAGGAAGAGGGGTCCTTTAACGACCTCTTCGGTCAGATAACGTTCATGCTCGGAACCGAGATCTTTGCCCCAATAGATGTCGGAATCCTCGAACTTATGGCCGTCAGCGACGGCTTTCTTGAGGATTTCGATCCCCTCGGTGTATTCCATTTTGGTGAAGGGGGTCTTCAAAACGCGGTTGAGCTTCTCCAAAAGCCCTGGGGCGATCATCTTGTCGAAGAAAGCCATTTCGTCGGGGCATTTCTCCATCACCCAGCGGATGCACCACTTGATGCACTCCTCCATGCAGGCCATATCATCGTCCAGATCGGCGAAGGCGAGCTCCGGCTCGATCATCCAGAATTCGGAAGCGTGGCGGGGGGTGTTGGATTTCTCCGCGCGGAAGGTCGGGCCAAAGGTATAGACGTCGCGGAAAGCGAGGGCGAAAGCTTCTACGTGGAGCTGCCCGGAGACAGTCAAAGAAGCCCTTCTTCCGAAGAAGTCGGTATCGTTGAGTTTGCCGTTTTTGTCGGTGGTCGCGATGGTGAAAACCTGCCCCGCCCCTTCAGCGTCGTTGGCGGTGATTTCAGGAGTGTGGACATAGACGAATCCGCGGGATTGGAAAAACTCATGGATCCCCAACGCCAGCGAGGAACGGACGCGGTAAAGGGCCGAGAAGGTGTTGGTTCTAGGGCGGAGATAGGCCTCTTCGCGCAGATATTCGAAGCTGTGGCGTTTCTTTTGAAGCGGATAATCCGGGGCGACGTCGCCCAAAAGGGAGATTTCCTCCGCGTGGACCTCAAAAGGCTGCTTCATTTGGGGAGTCAAAACGATTTTGCCCGAAACCGAAATCGCGGCGCCCGTCAGGAAATGGGATACTTGGTCGTGGTTGCTGAGCTCGCCCGAATAGACGACTTGGATGCTCTTGAAGCAGGTCCCGTCGTTCAACGCGATGAAGCCGATGGAGCCGGAGTCGCGGTTGGTGCGGACCCATCCCTCGAGGAAGACGGGGCCCAATTGGCTTAAATCCTCCCCCTGGGCGAAGCGGGAGAAGAGTTCGGAAACAGTGATAGCTTTCTTTTGCATAGCAAAAAGGATTATAGCGCGAAACCTCTTCCGTCAAACTCCCGACTTGGGCCGCGCCCCGCCATTTTTTGCGGGAAATGGTTAAAATGAGCGCATGAAAAAGTTCAAAGTCGGGGATCCGGTCGTCGTCATGGTGGAACGTGGAATCGCCAAAGAAGGCGACGTCGGGGTCATCGATGCGGTGCACGAAGATTGCTATACGGTCGGCTTCTACGCGACCGAAGACGCCTTGATCGGCAACGCGCGCTACTACGAGGACGAATTGAGGCCCCAGCTCGAAGAAGAAGGGCATTCCCGCTTCGAGAAAGGCGAGAAGGTCCGCACCTTGAAGGAAGTCGCCACCTACCCCGCCGGGCTCATCGGGATCGTCATGGACGCATACCCTTCTAGCCACGCCCTCGCGGTCCAAGTCATAAAAAGCGGGGACGAATTCCCCGCCGTATTGCCTTATAAAGAAGACGAAGTCGAGAAAATCGATTAGCCGAGTATCCTCTTTTTGGCCTTGTCGAAATCCTCTTGGGTGATGACCCCTCCGTCGAGGAGCTCTTTGTATTTGACGAGCATCGAGAGCTCTTCCGGGGTTGGGTTCTTCACCCCACCCTCGATTTCTTTCGGGGCGCTTTCTTCTTTCGCGGCCTCGATTTTGACTAGGCCAACCACCAGAAGCACCATCGAGGAGGCAAGGAGGAAGGAAGGGATCGCATAAGGGTTTTTCGAGACAACAAGCGCGAAGAATCTATACCAAAGCCAAATCGAGATGGCGCAAACCCCAACGATGTTCACGACGCGCCATGCGGGGAAATGCCTCTTAAGGCCTAAGCCAACCGCCCCCAAAACGAGGGTGGTCACGCCAATGCAGAGAAGAAGAGCCGCATTCAAACTGCTGTAGATCCCCGCGGCAAACGTGCTGCTCCCGAACGAAAGCAAGAAAATGGAAGCGAACAAAGGAAGGCAAACAGCGTCTTTCCCGCGAAGATTGCGGAGCGTCAGGAAAAGCAGGCTCGTCAGGAAAAGCCCCAAGAACACCACAGTCTCCAAGCCCAAGGAAATCGCCCGGGCGATCAAATAGTCCCCATTAAGATTAGGGGCATCGGCCAGCAGGATGGCAAAATTAAACGTGTCGACGACGAAACAAACGGCGCAGCTGACGCAGGCGACGATCATGGAAAGCAAGTAGAGCCAACGGGGCATTTTGAGTTTCATGTTTTCTCCCTCTTGTTCGTATTGTCCTTTTTTCAGTCGGAAAAATCCATCCAATGGTCGATTTTCCAGTTGGGGTCAACGCCCAAAGTCAAGGGGGCGAAGACCTTCCGTTCATAAAGCCTCTCCGCCACCTTCGCGATCATGGCCGCATTGTCGGTGGTGCACCAAAGGGGCGGGATGATGAGGTCGATGGAGGTGGAGGCAAGCTTCTCCTTCATCTGGGCGCGGAGGTAGCTGTTGGCCGAAACCCCGCCCGCCAAAACGATTTGCTTGACGGAGAAATCCTTCGCGGCCGCAAGCGCTTTGTCCACGATCATACCGATCGCGACGTCTTGGAAGGAACGGGCCATGTCGTCCACATTGACGGGCTCGCCTTTCATCTTCATGGAATTGACCAGGTTGATGACCGAGGTCTTGAGCCCAGAGTAAGAGAAGTCATAAGGCCCCGCGGAAGCGCCGGCGTCCGGGACGGGCAGGGAATAAGTGTGTTTCCCAAGCTTCGCGTGCTGGTCGATGGGCAATCCGCCCGGATAAGGGAGCCCCAAAACACGAGCCACTTTGTCGTAGCATTCCCCCACCGCATCGTCTTTGGTCTCGCCGATGATCTGGAAATCCAAATCGCCTTTCATGAGGACCAATTCGGTGTTCCCGCCGGAGACGACGACGCAAAGCATCGGGTAAAGGAACTGCCCCGCGTATTCGTTGGCGTAGATGTGCCCGGCCAAATGATGGACGGGGATGAGGGGCTTATCGTAAAGCATCGCCAAGGTCTTCGCCGCCTGCAGCCCCACGTGGAGGCAGCCAATAAGGCCCGGGCCACGGGTCACCGCGAAGGCGTCGATGTCCTCTAGGCGGAGATGAGATTCCTCCAAAGCCTGCTCAAGGCAGACGGTGATGTTCTCCGTGTGCAGACGCGAGGCGATTTCGGGCATGACGCCGCCGAATTTCTCATGGACGGCAATTTGGGTGGCGACGACGTTGCAAAGCAATTTGCCGTTGTCGGTGATGGCGACGGCGGTTTCGTCGCAGCTGGATTCGATTGCAAGGATCTTAGGCATGAATGAGGCTCCTAATCATCGCAACGGCGTTCTCGCCGTTGGAGTAATACGCTTTCTTGACCGTGATGGGCTGGAATTTGTGCTTCTTGTAGAAAGCCTGGGCGGTCGTATTGCCTTCCCGGACTTCGAGGGTCAAGAACTCCACGGGGTCCTCTTGGGATTCGCAGTCCTTGATGACCTGCCCAATCAATAGGTTGCCGATCCCTTTCCTCCGGAATTCCTCCTTCACCCCGATTTGGGAGATGTAAGCCGAATTGAAGGTGATCGAGAAATCGATGAACCCCACCACTTCGTTGTCCACGACCGCGCAGTAAAGATGGGATACGGGGTTTTCGTTGAGCTCATAGAGCATTTGGGATTCGGTATAAGGGGCGACGAAAACCGAGTTCTCGATCTTCATCACGGCATCCATGTCCGAGGGCAGCATTTTGCGGACGATGGTCTTGAAGTGCCCTTTGTCGTAATCGTCCTTCAAATAGATCGGGCGGGCACCCAAAGGCTCTTGGCAACGATGCTGCTCATCGTCGCAGAGGTTCAGATTGTCCAAGACTTCCTTGCCCTGCCCTTCTAAGCCGAGGTAAGCCAAATCCCCGCAGGGCTTATATTCGGGGTGAGCGGAAAGATAAGAAAAGACTTCTTCGTTGTCTTTGATGCAATCGGGAACGAGGACTTCTTTGCTCGAATAGACGCCGAAATAGCTCCTTTTTCCCCGGGCGTTGCTCAAGCAGACGCTGACGCCATCCCCGCTTTGGAGGACTTCCAAGGAGGAAGCCAAATACAAAGGAACATTCAAAGCGAAACTGATCGTCTTAGCGACCGTCATGGCGATGCGGACCCCCGTATAGGATCCGGGCCCTTTGCTGCAGACGACGTAATTGATGTCTTTTCCCTTCAGCCCGTTTTGCTTCAACAGCTTTGAAAGCTCATCCACCAAAAGCTCGCTTTGCCTTTGCCAGGCTTGGTCGCTGACCCGGCCGAGAAAGGAATGGTCTTTGACCAAACCGACGCTCAGATTCTTTTCCGAGCTGTCCAAAAGCACGCCGATCATAGTTTTTCCTCCAAAACGGAAACCCAACGGGGCGAAGAAGAGGAGAAAGCGATTTGGCGCTTATCCCCGCCGAGGTTCTTCAAAGTGATTTCAAGTTTTTCATCCGGGATAAGGGGCTCAATGAACTGAGGCCACTCGATGAAGCAGGCCCCATCCCCTTCGATGTATTCGTCCAAGCCGATTTCGATGTTCTGCCCTTCCAAGCGATAGGCGTCGATGTGATAAAGAGGGATTCTGCCTTTAAAGTAGCACTTCATGATGTTGAAGGTTGGAGAGATGACATCCTCTTTCACCCCAAGGCCTTCGGCGACCCCGCCGGTGAAGGTCGTCTTCCCCGCTCCGAGGTCCCCTTCTAGGAGAATCACATCCCCGGGAAGCAAATAAGAAGAGAGCCTTTTTCCCAAGGCCCGGGTTTCTTCCTTCGACTGCGTGATGAACACTTTTTCCATAAGCAGGGCGATTATACACCACCTAATCCCGGGTAGAGAAAAGCCCTCCAAAGGAGGGCGGGTCATCATCCCCTTTTCGGAGAAGCTTCAATCGGCTTGTTTTCGAGCAGGAACTTATTGTAGAGCCTTTCCACGAAATCATCGCGGAAGGGGAATTCCTGACGGAGGATCATTTGCTTTACTTCCTGCGCTGATTTGCGGATCGCCTTCGTTAGATCCGCGGGATAGCCATAGGTAAGGATATGACGTTCGAACTCATTCTCGTCGAGCACCTTTTCCTGGTGGTTAGGGTAAAGCTTCACGTCCAAATCGTAATCGATGTATTTCAAATAGCCCTGATCGAGGATGGTCGGGGTGGCGATGTTGACGTAATAGCAAATCCCCTGCCCCTCTTTGAACATGCAGATGACGTTCATCCACTTCTTCTTGAAAAGCAGGAAGATGGCCCTTTCCCGGGTCATCCATTTCCTTCCATCGCTTTCAGTGACCGAGCTCATTTTGGAGGCCAGCGCCCAATAATCGTCGTTTTCTTCCACCAAATAAGCCGGGGACCATTGCCGGTGCAAAGCCCCATCGTGTTTGTAGGCCTGGACCTTCATCCAGCGCGTGAATCGAGGATCAACTTCATTCATAAGGGTTACCAAGATGGGATGCGCTTCCGCACTTCCCGTTGCGCCTTCATTATACGCCCGGGGAAGCCCGCCTCAAAGAAGGGCGAAAGAAAAGGACGCCCCGATTTCGAAGCGTCCTTTTGGTTCATTCCTGCTCCGGCTCTTCGCTTTCGCCCTTCTTCTGGTAGAAGGCGTAAGCGAGTTCCAAGAAGAAAGCCAATTCCTCTTTGTATTCCTGCGTCGGGCCCGGGTTGAAGGGCTTTTGCATCGGCAGGACCATCAAGGAATCCTCATACCCCAAGGCGAAGTAGGTTTTTCCCGGCTTGATCGCGATGGCGACGTCGACGAGGACCTTGTTCGTGTGGATCCCTTTCAAAAGCGAGCGGATCTTCGGAGTGAGGAATTTCTTGTCCGCGGGGTCCCCGTATACAGCGTAGGTCTTATTCTTTTCCAGCAAGTTGAGATTGGGCAGGGATTCCGGGGGCAAAGCGCGCTTATTGCCACGGAAATAGAGGACGAGCCCGTTCTCGCTCCCCTGGAAGGAGTTGGCGGTGCGGAGATACTTCCCGACGAACACCGTCTGCATGGCCTTCCCCGCGTCTTTCTGCGCGGCGCAGTCGGCGAGGGAGCAATCCATGTCGCGGTAGGTGAAGGTGATGTTGTCCCGGCTCCCGATGGAAATCACCTTGGGGTACATCCCGTTGGCTTGGAATTCCTCTTTGGTGATTTTGCTGTCGGCGCTGCCTTGGATCTCTCCAACCGGGAGCCCGGAGAAGAGATAGGCGTTCAATTTGCCATAGAGCACCGAGAAATAGGCTTTGATCTTTTTGTCGTTGCCCTTGCGGGTCACGTAGCTCATGACCCCCAAAGCGACCAACACGCCCGCGGCGACGCCCAAAGAAACCATCATGGGCACCATGGAATTCTCGCCGCCCCAGTGGAGGACATTAGGCAAAATCCAGAAGAGGACGATGATGGCAAGGCCCACGATTGAAAGGGCAATCTTCCACCGGTTCATCTTCTTATAGGAAGAATAGAAGTCCTTCCGGGCCTTTTCGATTTCGTCCAAGGCCAGATCCTGATATTCGTAGGAATCCTGCTCCGGGAAGGGGTCGGGTTGGTCGTCGAGCTCTTCTTGCTCTTGCTCTTCCACCGCTTTGGCGGCTTCTTCCTCTTTTTTCTTTTCTTCGCGCTTCTTGGCTTCTTCCACGGCTTTGGTATCCGCGAAATCATCGTCGATCACGTCTTTGGTTTCGACTTCTTCCACAGGATTTTCTTTGTTTTCGTCCATGTTGTTTCCCCCAATTCCGAAAAACTATAACACGCGGAAGAAGATATTCCTCTACAAAAAGGACGCGGAAAAGACAATCTCATCCAATTGAGGAAACCAGAGGACCCCGTCATGGCCTCTTTTACAAATTCTGAAACAGGTCTTCGGCGTAAAGCTGGATGTCGTTCGGCTTCGTCATCCCATATTTCTCTTTGATTTTTTCAAAATAATGCCCGATGGAATCACGGGAGATAATGGCTTCGGAAGGAGAAGACAAAGGCAAATCGGCGCGAGCTTCAATCCACGGCATTTCACTATGGGTGAATTCCTCAAGGACTTTGCCGCTATAGCAGCAGAAAAAATCGATAACTGCATCGAAAATCGCCTTTTCCGGCGCGGTTAAAACCGCTTCGTCGAAATTCGCGGTTTTGGCAATGGGATCGAAGCGATAATCGGAATATCGGCGATAAACGCTCCGATAAACAGGGCCATGGACCCAAGCCGCGCAATTGTCTTCAAATAAAAAGCGATGGTAGAAGGCGTAGAAAAAACCCTGAATGTAATACAAAGCCTTTTGGAGCGCCAAGGGAGTGATATCCTCGCAGCGGCTTAGCACATATTCCGTCGCGATGCTGATTTTGGAACGTTTTTCCGCGGATTCCCCAAGCAAAGCATCCACGGTTTTGCGGCTCTTTTCATAAGCGCTGCGGGATTTTAATTTTTCTTTCCCCGCCTCCAGCAAATCGCTGTAATAACGCGGATTCTCATAAAGCTCAGCTAGTATTTCGGAATATTGCTTCGTCGGCACGTCGCCGGCGTAATACCGGGAAAAGGTTTGCTCGCCCCACCCTAAAGGAGGGAAAGGGGCCTTTTCCCAATCGCGTATCTTTTGGGGATGGCCCGAATCTTCTCCAAAGAGATAATCCCATTTTCTTTGCGGAAGACGTCGTAAAGCGCCTTCAGGTTCAAATCGACTATATCGGGGGCATAGACCAAAGAATGGCAATGAACGCACCGAGCCTCTTGCCCAATATAGTGATATTCAACGCCTTTTATCTTCCCCGTCATCGAAAGGGTTTTAACGTCATATTCGACGTCGGAACGGCATTCTTCACAAAAAGCCATGTTTTTGCACAGGTTTCTCTCCTTTGGCCAGTTCGCGTCGAACAAAGCAATCAACGAATCGGCACAATTCTTCGCCATTCAATTTATTTTCGGGGAAATCGCCTTTAACCGTGATGATGCACTTTAGAATGCGTCACAAGTGTTTTTGCACTAATTAATGCGTTTTTAAAATACGAGATTCCCGCCCACAAAACCAAAAAAGGACGGGTTTCCCCGTCCCGTTGTTGCGATTCGCGGTTATTCCGCTTTCTTCTTTCCTTGGAAGAAATAAGCTAATCCAAAGCAAAGGACCAGAGCCGAAACGAAGAGCCATCCCCAATAAAACGGGGTCAGCTCATAGCCCTTCACATAGGACTTGATCACCATGAACAAAGCATAGACGAAGGAAATCCCCGAGATGGCGGCCATTCCACCGCAGAAGATCCCGTCAGTGCTCGGGCGTTTCTTAAGCTTTTGGATCAGCATGTACACGCCGAGGAAGAGGATAAACAAACCCAAAAGGAAGAGGATCAGATAATCTTCGTTGAAGGAAATCGAGGTCCCGTATTCATCGGAATAGGATTCGAATGAGAGGATATAATAGGAAAGGAAGCACGCGAACATCCCTCCCCCGATTCCCGTAAGCGCTAACGGCAACAGCATGTTATTTGCCCTCCTTTTCGTCGACATTGTTCTTTTTCCGGGTATAGAGATAATCCGGATCCTTTAGCAAATTGGGGATCCGCCAATAAAGCACAAGCAAGAACCCCAAGGAAAGGATGATGCACGGGATGACGTACAAAGCGTTGTAGGCAAAGCAGTAAAGATAGGGATTCATCCAATTCCAAGAGAAGGCGAACCCGCTGGGATCGGCCCAGAACAAAACGCCAGAAAGGAAGTGGGACAAAAGCTTCAGCAACCCGCCGACAACGGTCCCCACGCAGAGCCAGGTGACTTTCATCTTCGAGCTTTCGGATTTGAGGAACAGAGGACGGAAGCAAGCGGCAAAAGCGACCATCGGATAGGCGGCCACGTAATCGAGGAACACCTGAAGGAACGCCCTCCACGCATCCCCGGGGATGATGTAGGGCCCCGTGGCCAAATCCAAAAGCCCCATGACCAAGCCGGTCAACAAGGCGGGGACAAAGCCCCTGCGGAAAGCCATCACCAGCACGCACACCATGGCAATGCCGATTGATCCCCCATTGACGAACACGCCTTTGAAGATGATCCCCGCGAGTTCGTCGAGGACGAAGCCCAACGCGGCCATCACGCCGATTTCGACCATCGTCTTCACCACGTCGAATTTCTTTTTCTTCGCCATAATACCCTCCTGCAAAAGAAAAACCCGTCGGAGCCAGGCGCCAACGGGAGAAAAACGAGGATGAACGCAAAAGAGCGCTCCGTCGATTCCCTACGCTAGCATTACCTAGTTCAGGTCCAGGGTCGCTGCGGAAGCAGCCTCTCAGCCAATGGGCTCCCCTATCGGACGAGACAATGCTAGAGCCGCGGGCCCGCGAATTCAAGCAAAGATAAAAGGGAGAGGCATCAATTCAGGTTTAAAGGAAAAAGCCAACCCCTATTTATAATAAGAGGATAAAGAGCCTCGCCTTCAAAAAACGAATTCATTTTGCACCCCAAAAAATTCCAAGCTTTTTGCCCTTTGCAACTGAAACAAAAAATTTTTAAAAAAATGTGGTTATCACTTTGGCAAGTCGATTTTTTGAATTCTAATAATGGCAAGTCTTCTAGGAGGAAGCAGCATGCGTATCAAAAAAAATAATGAGTCGATCACGCAAGAGCGCACGTACAGAAATGAATTGCCACCCCCATCACAAAGGAACCATAAAAACCATGGAACTATATATAAGGAGAAAACGAGATGTGTCGACTAAAGGACCCAGCAACCGTTACGGGAACACCAAAGGTGCAAACCACCGGGGCGAAAAGTCTGCCGATATCGGCTACCCCTGGGCGAAGGACTTTTGCCGGGGCGGATTGCAAGACCACTTTGAGCGGCACGGAAAGGAACTCGGGATCGCAAACGTCCGCGAGTACGCCTCCAAAGCCGTCCACTTCGCCAACGAGATCAACCGAAGCGACTACAAAGGCTACATTGACCGCAATGGTACGACTTATAAAATCGACCCCGAAAGGGACGTGCTCGTCGAAGTCACGAAGGACGGATACGTCGTCTCGTACCGGAGAATCGGAGGGAAATTTTGGTATTATTCAAAAAAGGGAATCAAAACATGGATAACGACAAAAAGCAAATAAGGCCGATGGATTGCCCCGTCTGCGGGGAATTCTATTTCACCAAACTGGACGAGTACCGATTGGCGTCCGGATTCACGCCCGGCGATATCCAATGCCTCGTGTGCGGGTGGTGCTATGACTGGGATCAGATTCAGGACCCGGATCTGGCCAACAGGACCAACGAGATGTCGCTGAACCAATACCGGGAGTGGTTCAAGAACAAGCGCAAGGAGCACCCGAGGTGGGAATACGTCAACGAGGTGGCCAAGCACAAGACCAAGCACCCCTGCCCCGTCTGCGGCGAATACACGTTCAAGGACCTGATCTGCGCGGACATCTGCCCCGTCTGCGGGTGGGAGGACACGGGGTTCGAGGACGCGCCCGACGAGCGGCCCAACGACTACATGATGTCGCTCAACGAGCACAAGGAGTGGTTCGCGGAGAAGAGGAAGGAAGACCCCGACTATTGGTGGGATCCATCCGCGAAGAAAAAGAAGAAAAGCGGCAAGCGGAAGGCAAAATCACAAAAATAAGCCGATTCAATGGACGTAATGTCAGTAAGCAACCCCACTGCTCACTGAGCCAACTTCAATCTTTCACGCTGGCGATCATCAGGACCGAACCTTTTTCAACAGCCAAAGTCCCCGCTTCGCCCAAAAGCTGGTTGGAAATCCCCAAAGGGTCGAAACGTTGCAAAACGGCCTTTTCCAAAGGATAGGCAAAACCCCGCAAACTCACCACGCTCTCCTCCATCGGGAAAAAGGAGAAGAACGCATATCGGTCTTTCCGGATTTCGTATTCCCCGGGCTTGAAGAGCTTGATGAGGGAATAGTCATCGAGCATTTCGATTCTCGGATTCAAGCAGAGCAAATCCAAATTGGCCAGGAAATGTTCGATTCTTTTCCCTTGGATTCCGCCGAGAACGAGAATGTGGTCACATCCTTCAAAATAAGATAGCGCGTGGGCGGTGTCGGTATCGTCCTTCACGGGGTTGAGCGTTTCTTTTTGCTTCGCGCAAGCTAAAACCAATTCTTTTTGCTCCGGGCTCAAAGAATCGAAATCCCCCAAAGCGACGTCCATGGGGATTTTGTTTTGATAGCAAAACCACGCTCCCTTATCCGCCCCGACGACGAAAGCGCCTCGGCATTCTTCCTTGGCCCGTTCGGGACGGAGGGAATTGCCGATTACGATCACTCCCTTTTTCATTCCTGGTTCCCCCAATGGATAGGCGTGGAGCCATGGGATTCAAGAATTTGATTCGTCTTTGAGAACAAATTCATATTGAACCACCCACCCCGGTTAGCGGACATGGGGGAAGGATGCACCGCGGTCAAAACGAAATGATTCGGGTTCTTCACGTAAGGAATGAACCTCTTCGCGAATCCGCCCCACAGCAAAAAGACAATGGGTTGGGGAAGGGTGTCGAGGTAATCCATCGTGTCGGCGATGAAAGAATCGTATTCCTCCCTCCGATGGGACAGGGGCTGGTTCTTCCGCACGGTCAAATAAGCGTTGAGAAGCAAAACGCCTTGTTTGGCCCAATGGGTCAAATCCCCGTTGGAGTAATCCATCTTGATGCCCAAATCGTTCTCGAGTTCTTTGTAAATGTCGTACAAAGAAGGGGGAAGCGGAACCCCTTTGGGGACGGAGAAGGAAAGCCCCATCGCTTGGCCAGGGTTGTGATAAGGGTCCTGGCCGATGATGACGGCTTTGATGCCTTTGGGATCGGTCAAAGCAAACGCGTTGAACAGCAGCTCATGGGGCGGGTAAACGATTTGATGGGCGTATTCCTCTTTCAGAAAAGAATGCAGCGATTTGCTGTAGGATTTTTGGGAAACGGAGTCGAAGAAGGTTTTCCAATCCGAAATCATGGACACGATTATAAACTGAGGTGGGATAATAAGCCCGATGAAGATTTTCTGGCTCTTCAACCATCCCGCCCCGTATAAGGTGGATTTGTTCAACCTTTTGGGAAAGAAAGCCGAAGTGGAGGCTTATTTCGAACGTTCCTCCGAAAAGGGCAGGAACGCTTTGTTCTATTCCGAAACCCCCATCTCTTTCTCCGCTCATTTCTGCAAGGGGATCGCCTGGGGCGAGATGGACAACTACTCCCGCGACCCCATCAAGGCCTTGAAGAAGAATCATTACGACGTCATCGTCCTCAACGGGTGGAGGACCCTCACCGAACAGAGGACGATCGTCTATTGCAAAAGGAAGAGACTCCCCTACGTCTTTTTGATCAACGGGGGCATCATAAAGCAAAAAGAACCCCATCTCTTCAAAGCGGTGAAATCCCATTTCATCTCCGGCGCATCCGCCTATCTAGCCCCCGATGAGAAATCCAAGCAATACCTCACCCATTATGGGGCGGAGGAATCCTTGATCTTCTATTACCCCTATTCGTCCATTTTCGAAAAAGAGTTGCAAAAGAAGCCCCTTTCGAAAGAAGAGAAAGCGGTTTTGCGGAAAGAGCTCCACCTTGAAGGCGAGAAGGTTTTCCTCTCCGCGGGCCAATTGATCCCAAGGAAGAACTACGCGACCCTGATCCGCTTCTGGAAAAGCCGTCCCCAAAGCGAATTCCTTTACATCCTCGGGGACGGGGAACAAAAAGAAGAGCTCCTGTCCCTCATCAAAGAACTTCATTTAACCAACGTTTTCCTTTTGCCCCACAAGCCCCACGAGGAAGTATTGAAGTATTTCTCCGCGGGGGATTGCTTCCTTTTCCCCTCGAAAGAAGACATCTATGGGCACGTCATCAACGAAGCTCTCTCCCAAGGGCTGCCGGTTATCTCCTCCCCCAACGTCAACGCGGCCCTGCATTTGATCAAAGACGGGCAGAACGGATTCTTGGATTCCTTTGAGAACGATGAATCCCTTGGCAAGAAGCTTTCCTGCTTCCCCGATGAGAAGATGGAGGAAAAAGCCTTGGAGACCGCGCGAGGATTCACCATGGAGCGGAGCGCTGAGTTCCTCTTCCGTTTCTTTCAGGAGAAATGCCAATGAGGATCTTTTATCTCAGCACCGCCCTAGAAGAAGGGGATTTCGCGATTCTGAACGAAAAAGCCATCCATAAGCCCAACCCCGCAGGGCAAAACTTTCATAACAGGCTCATCAGCGCCCTATCTCGTTTTGCCTCCGTCGAATCCTATTCCCTCATCCCCAATCTAGAAGGGTGGGTCAACGCGAAATCCTTCTCCCCATCCCCCACGCTTCATTGCCATTACCTAGAAGGAAGAAAAGGCAGGGTATCCCGCTTCCTTTCTCTTCCTAAAGACATCGCAAGCATGATTGAAAAGGATTCCCCCGACATTGGGGAAGGCGACGTCGTCTGCTATGACTCTTTAAACCTTTCCTTAGTCAAAGCCGCGAACCTACTCAAAAAGAAGAAAGGATGCAAAACCCTCGCCATCCTCACCGACGACCCGCGTAACATCAGCAACACCAAACGTTTCTATCAAAAGAAAATCCTCTTTTATTCCTCTTCCTGCGATGGCTATTTCTGCTTAACCGAAGGCCTTTATAAGCTCTTCTGCAAGAACAACGCCCCCCACCTCACCAAAATGGGGATCGTGGAGGAAATCGAAGCAACGAAGAACCCCCTAGGAAAGCCTTATCTTTATTACGGAGGGGCGTTGTTCGTCAAAGACGGGACGAAGGCGTTGCTGGACGCCTATCGTCTCGTTAAGCCCAACATCGACCTCGTGATCTCGGGGCATGGCCCTTATGAAGAAGCCTGTCGAATTGCAGCGAAGCAAAACCCCCGGATCCATTTCTTAGGCCAAATCAGCAAGAAAGAGCATTACGCCTATCTCAGCAGCGCGACCCTTTTGATAAACCCCCGGGTTTACCGGAAATCCCTCGACGAAGTCTCCGTCCCCTCCAAGGTTTTGGAATACCTATCCTCAGGAAGGGAAATCCTCTCCACCCATTCCTCTCCCATTGCCGCCTCTTGCTCCTCTTCCCTCAATTGGCTGGATGATAAAGGGGGAGACCCCACTCTTGCTTTGACGGTCTGGTTCAAAAAGCACATCGGCAAAAACGGAGAACTCATCGACGTGGCCCCCAACAAAGCCTCCGTACAAATCAAAAAGGATTTGGGGGAGGATGCGATGGGACAATCTCTCACTTCTTTTTGCCAGAGCTTAGTATCGAAGTGATTTCATCCACGGTTTTCCCAAATTCGAAGTGGGACTGGAAATAAGAGAGGTTCTTTTGCCCCATCGCTTTCTTTTCTTCTTCGCTTAACGTCAAGAAGAGGCGAATCCCCTCCGCGATATCCTCCGGGCTTTCGCTTTTCCCAAAGAACGCCCCGCCGGTCTTCTCAAGAAGAGCCTTCCCATCTCCCCCAATCAGGGCGAAGATGGGCTTGCCGAAGGAAAGGGAGGAAATCAGCTTATTGGGAATCGTTTTTCCCACGTATCCTTCATCCTTCAAAGAAACGATGATTCCCTCGCAGTTTTTGTAATAGCAGCTGGTCTTCTTCCGGGGAAGGGGTCCATGGTAAATCACGCGATCCTGCAGGCCCTTTTCTTTGATCAGGGATTCCACCGCTTCTTTTCGAGAACCCATCCCGATGATGTGCAGAGTGGCTTCCCCTTCTTTCAACAAGGAAAAGCCCAAGGCAAGATTCTCCACCAGCTGCAAAGAGCCGATGTTCCCCGCATAGAGGAAATTGTTCGGGGTGGAATAAACGATGTCATCCCCTTCCTGGGGAGATAAAAACGCGGGCTGAGGGACATAGGCGATGGGGATATCCTTCAGCTCCAGTTCATCCCGGAAATAGGATTCGAAAGAGGGCGAGGAAACCAAAATCTCATCGGCTTTGGAATAGATGGACTTCGACCAACGGTAAAGGAGGCGGTACCCCAGGCTTTTCTTTTTCATTGCGTGGGTGACCAGCACCGATTCCGGCCAAAGGTCCAAGCAGTGCAGATAATGGGGTACGTGGTGCTTCTTTTTGTATTTGTTGGCCCCCGAGACGGCAATGATGGGGGACAAAGAGAAGGAATAAACCACGTCGAAATCCTCTTTCAGATGGGATAAGTAAAGACTAGAGGAGGCGTAAAAGGAAAGGTAGTTGGCGATGATGGAAAGCCGGCTTTTTTTCCGAGCGAAGAGGAAGCAACGATGCACCCGGACTCCATTGATCATCTCGTCTTTGACGTGGCGGTACTCCGGAAGAATATGCCCGTACCCGTAATTGGGGCGGTTGGTCACCACGAAAACGTCATGGCCTTGTTTGGCCCAACGTTCGCAAATCGAAGTGATGGAGAACCCCTCGGGGTAATAATGTGGGGTCAGCACGAGGATTTTCACCGCCCCATTATCCCACAGAAGAGAAGTTTGGCGCACGCGCGTGTATAATGTGGGCCATCCATCATGGTTCCTTCGGTCTCCAAGAAAAGCCCCGCCTCCGTCAATGTGCGGGCGAACGTGGTCATCAACTTGATCCGCACCCTGACGATGACCGTCCTTTCCTTTTTGACCTACCCCTACATCACCCGCGCCTTGGGCGACCAAGTCTTCGGTCTCTATAGTTGGGCTAACGCCTTCGTCTACTATTTCCTCGTCCTAGCCAAAATCTCAATCCCCAACGTCGCCATCAGGGAATGCGCGAAGGTTCGGGACGACAAGGAAAAACTTTCCAACCTCGTCCAGACTTTCTTCCTCCTCCAGGCCATCACCACGTTGATTTCCTTTTCTTTGATGTCGGGGATCGTCTTATCCGTCCCCCAGCTTTTCCAAACCCGGGAGCTCATTTACCTGCTCTCCATCAACTTCCTCTGCGGGGCCTTCTCTTTTGAATGGGTCTATATCGCCCTAGAAAAGCATTTCTACATCACCGTGCGTTCCATCTCCCTTTTGGCTTTGGGGGCAGTTTTGACGTTTTTGTTCATCAAACGAAGCGACACCCCCGCCATCTTGGAGCAGGAAGTCTATTTGTACGCCGCCATCACGGTTTCCTACACCGTCTTCACTTCGCTGCTGAATTGCCTGATTTTGCCCCGCTACGTCTCCTTCAAAAAGACGCTGCCCTACCAAATCAAGCCTTTGCTCAAACCCCTGCTTCTTTTGTTTTTGATTTCCTTCGCTTTGACTCTTTATAACCAAACCGACCAATTCCTATTGGGGTTATTCGACGAGAGCAAAGCCAGCGTCGGTTCTTACTCCGTCGGGGTGAAAGGCGTCGATATCGTCATCACCTTGATCACCTCCCTCTACGCGGTCTTCCTCCCCCGGGCCACCCATTACTACTCTTTGGAGAACAAAACCTTTTACCGCAACTTGCTGACCTATTCCTTCAACATCACCCTCTTCATCGCCATCCCCGCCGTGGCGACCATGTCCACCATGGCTCGTCCCATCACCTCGTTGATTTCCGGAAGCGGGGACATGGCCTCCTCATCGAGCACCTACCTCGACGCGGATTGGATTTTGGTTGCCCTCTCCTGCATGATGCTCACCTATTCCTTGGGGGACAACGTCTACAACGAAATCCTCTTGCCCCAAAAGAAAGAACGTCACTACCTCTACGCAATGCTGTTCGGGGTGGTATGCAACATTGGCTTGTCGCTTCTATTCGCTTTGCTGCCCTTCAAAGAGCACCCCGGCATCGGGGTCGCCTTGGCCACTGGGATCACCGACGTCCTCCTCTGCGCGTATCTACTTTTCATCAGCAGGGAATATTCCCAAAAGGCCCTGTTCAACCTCAACAGCCTGAAAATCCTCCTCGCGGGAATCTTGGTCGGGGTGGCCTCCTTCTTCCTTTGTCCTCTCTTTCGAAGCTTGTTCCTCGCCCATGGGCTCGTCGCCTGGGAATGCTCGTTGTTCTCTTTGCTGGCAAGTGTCGCCATCGACGCGTTGATTTACATCCTCTTCTTATTGGCCTGCAGAGAAAGGCTTATTTGCTCTTTCCTGCCCAAGCAGAGGAAAAGGAGGGAGGAAAATGAGCAATCCCAATCTCAAGGAAAATAAGCTCAAGCGCTTCTTCGGGGTGATGCTCCGCAAACCCATCAAGGCGATATCCCCCACCCTCTACGTCAAGCTGCAGTATCGTTACATCACCCACCACAAGCTGCATCTGAACCCTCCCGTCCGCTACACCGAAAAGCTGCAATACCTCCGCCTTTTCGTCTACCCGAAATGGAAGGAAGTCTCTTCCTGCGCCGATCGCGTCAGCGTCCGTTCCTACGTGAAGGAAAAAGGATATGAGAACGCTTTGATCCCCTGCCTAGGAGTTTACGATTCCTTCGAGGACATCCCCTGGGAGAAGATGCCCAATCGCTTCGTATTGAAATGCTCCCACGCCTCCGGGTGGAACCTTTTGATCAAAGACAAAAGCAAAGTGGACCGGGAAAAGGAAGCCAAGAGATTCGCCTCTTGGCTCCATCGCGACTATGGCAAGGAAACGATGGAACGCCATTACTCCCCCATCAAGCCGCAGATCATCGCCGAAAGCTGGATTGGGGATCCCGACCACCTCCCCGTCGAATACAAAATCCACGTCTACAACGGCAAAGCCAAAAACCTCTACGTCGTCACCGGCAGGGGCGAGGACATCCGCTACACCGAGCTCACCATCGATTGGAAACCCTTCGACGGAAGCCAGTTCAACGGATGGAAAAAAGCCGACGTCTGCCCCGAAAAACCCAAAAACTGGGAGGAAATGGTGAAGATGGCCGAAACCCTCTGCGCCCCCTTCCCCTTCGTGAGGTGCGACCTCTACGACGTGAATGGAAAAATCTATTTCGGCGAGATGACCTTCACCCCCGCGAAGGGGACGTTGATCCTCGACGACGATTCCTGCGATTTCCTGATGGGGAAATGGCTGGACTTATCCGCCTATTGCAAGAAATAAAATCAATTCCATTCCGAATCGGGGAAGAACATCTCGAGCATCATCAGGCCCGTGTGGTATTTTTCCTCGTCGTCGAAGTCATCGCTCGGATGGAGGGTTTCCCCTTCGATTTCGATCTCGTCTTCTTGAAGCGAATAAGTCACCGACATCCCCACGACCCCGGAGGGATCATATCCAACCTCATCGAAATAGAAGCCGACCAAGGAAGTGTCCTCCGCGGAGATGTTGGTTTCCAAAGGAACGCGGTCCAAAACGAAAGTAGAGCCCACGTACCCCTCTTTTTCGATTTTGTAGAAAGTAAGCGAAATCGAAAACCGGCTCACCCTCCCCTTTCCGGATGGGGTATCGCTCCCGCCGCGGCAGGAGAAGGCCACATAGGGGGCGGAATGAAGTTCCGCGGGGAAGCGGGTGCCATACCCGGTTTTGTCGAGTTCCACCAAAGAGTAACTCGACCACGCGTCGCATTGAATCTGGCCGTTGTAGAGTTTGGAAAGGTATCCGCGGGAGAAGGCGGGGTTGATGCGGGACATCTTCTTGTTCTGGCCATAAAGGACGTTCTCAAGGCCGCTTTGATCGGCCCAGACCCCAACCCCGTTTTGGATGATGTCGAGCCCTCCGGGCACGAAGGTGCCATCGCTTAAGGTGACGCCTCCGGAAGGAACGGTCCAATAGAGGGTGGAATCCCCGTTTTTGACCGCATCGGGGTGGCGGGCTTTGAGTTGCCCATACCCGTAGCAGGAGTTCCCGACGAGGTCGCTCCCGGCGAAATAGCATCCCCGGGTGCTGCCGTCCTCATTGACGTTCTTCAAGGTTTTTTGGTTTTCGATGCGCGCTTCTTTAAGCCCCTCATCCCAGTGGGAATAACGGTTCTGCAAAAAATAGGGGCTCACGTAGGCGTCCCCGGGGTAAAGCTCGGAGGTATCCGCGCAGGAAGCGAGGAAAAAAGAAAGCAATAAGGCCAAAGCGGCGTTCTTTTTATTCATGGGCATTTCCCTCCTTCTTCTCCTTGTGGGTGTAGACAAGCCCACAAAGGAAGGACAAAAGCAACGTCAACGATTCCCGGGAGAAAGGCAGAAAAGCCGTCGCGTGGTGAAGCGGCATCTCATCGTCGAAGAAACTGAAATAAAGGAAGGCTCCGGCTAGAAGAGCCACCACCACGGCTTTCCCGTCCATCCTTTGACCGTCGTTGTTAAGGAAGAGATACGACTCGCGGATGAAATAGAACAGGAAGAAAAGAAGCAACAGGAACGCGATCAACCCGTTTTGCCAAAGGAAATTGAATTCAAAGAAACGGGTCAAAGAAGAGGAATTGGCCAAAGAGAAGTCGACGCCGAAGAGGATTCCCAGGACATTGAGCTTTTTCCCGGAGAGGGTCTCTTCCACGAACACCGAGCGGATGGAGGCGGCGAGACGGTAGAGCAACCCCCCTTCCGTGTTGCGGTTATTCCGGATCTTCGCGATGGGGAAGTTTCCCAAAATCGAGCCCGTGAAGGCATCGATGAACAAAAGCAATAAGCCAAGGATTACCAAGCCAAGGAAAACCCAATAGACGATCCGGAAGACCTTATCGGCCTTTTTCTCCGCGCCTTTTTGGTTGACCGCGAGGCGAATCAAGCGGAAAGCCAGCGCGAAAACGTAAACGACGGCCAGCAGGATCAAAGCCTTGGTAAAGGGCACGAAAACCAAATCCAAAACCCCAAGAAGGCCAAAGCCAAGGAAGGCCAAGAAGCGCTTCGTCTCTTTTTTGGGAGAGAGATAGAAGCATCCGACCCCGGACAGGCTCAGCAGGAACGCGGGGGCTTTCCCGTAAGACAAAGAGGCTTCCAAAAAGGAGAACCCGCTGAGGATTTTGGTCTCGTTCGCGATGGGAAAGACGACCCCGTCGTAGTAATAGACCATCCCCTTATATCGAGCCGCATAGAAGAAGCCATAACGGATCAAGGAATAAAGCCCGGGGATCAGCACCATCAAAGCCAGCCCGCATCCGATGGAAAGCAAAATCACGTCGCGCTTCAACACGGGGATCGATTTAAGCCCCTGCCCCAACAGGAAGAAACCGATGAGCCCGAAGGAGACGGTCAAATCGGTCGCGATTCCCCCGATGATAGAACTCGACCCAGTCAAGAAGAAACGGGATAGCCCGGCGAAGAAGGCCAAGGCCAAAAAGGGGATCAAGGCGATCCAATAACGCTTCCTCTCCTGCTCGGATTGGTTTAGCCGCAGATAGCCAAGGGTCACAAGGGAAAGGAAAAATCCCAGCAGGCGGAACAAAGTCGACCCCAAGCTCCCGCCCAAGGCGAAGAAGCCAAGGCAAAGAACCTCCAGTCCCAAAAAGGAGAGAACCGTGTCATAACGGGAATAGAAGGAATCCCCGGATTCGCTGACTTTCTTTTCTTCCATCACCAATACGCGCCCCCTTCGATGTTCGCATACCCGTCCGGTTTTTCCTCCGGGCGGATCCAGAATTCGTTTTTATATTTTGCCACGTGGGGCCGATTTTCCCAACGTTTGCCCATGATGCCGAACAAAGTCGGGGTGGCCCCACCGGTCTGAATGCCGATTTTGCCTAAGCTCTTCGCATATAAAGCCAAGAAAGTCCCATACGCCCCCGCGCCGATCAAGGCGACATCGAAATCCATTCCGCTCATTTCCCGTTCCATCTTCTCAAGCTCTTCGAAGAAGGAAGAGGAGGATGGCTTGGACGAGGCGCAGGTCAAGGGGGCTTTGACCGTCAAAAGGGCGAAGTCCAGCATAGGGGACATTTCCTTGGGGAACAGTTTTTCCTTCCTCGCGAATTGGGAACGGATTTCCTTTTCGAAGGGGGAAATCACCAAAACCTTCTTCCCGCGGAGGAGGGAAACCCAATCCCCGCGGAGGGGCTCCATGCCTTCGTAAAGGATGGGGGCGGCGTTGGGGCAATAATGGAGGTGGAAATATTCCTCCATGTGGGCTCCGGACACCCCGAGGAAATCCGCTTCCCCCAACCGGGGGAGAAGCTCATCCCCATAACGGGAAAGCGAAGCTTCGTCCGTGGGGAAATAGCCCGCGTTGTTCTTCATCGAATAGACGACCGAGGCCTTGTAATGCTTTTTGAATCCCAATTCGATCTTCTCGTGGTTGTTGAGGCAAGAAAGCTCCACCGCCCCGAAGCGGATCGCGGCAAAGGGCTTCCCCCGTTCCAAAGCCAGGCGAAGAGCTTGGTTGGTCTTTTCCAAAGTAAGCCCCTTAATCTTTCCCAGGCGGTCGGTCCGCTTCGGCTTTTTGCAAAAGCGGATCGCCAAAGAAGAGGGGGCGTTGCGAAGAAACCAATGAAAATAAGAAAGCCTTTTTCCCATAATCTTATGCGAATAACCTCGATGCGAGCTCGGGATGGTCCACGAAGGGGTTGCGGTTCCCTTGGTAGCCATAGACCCTCTCGTTCCGTTGCTCCTCCGCCTCGTCCACCGGATCGATTTCGTTCCAGGATAGCAAAACGTCTTTGTCGCCCATTTGCTTATAGGCCTCTTCGCCCAAAGAGGAGACGATCTCTAGACCCGGATAAGTCGCGTACATATAGAAAACCGTCCTTGCCACGTCCCCTCGGAAATCGCCCTCCCCTTGATGGGGGAAGCCCAAATCCAAGTTGGGGAAGAAAGTTTCCTTCCCTTCTTTCAAAGCGAAGGTTTTGTCCGAATGGAGGGAATTCGCGTTCAGACAGGACGCGTGCAGGTTGTGGAGGTCGGTCCCGATGTTCCGGGTGCTTTCCCCGGGGCGGACGTCTTTGCCAGGATCTTCGGCCCGAAGATGGGCGCAGGCCCAGACGTGCTCGCGGTTCCAACTCCCATCCCAAACGGAAGATAAGTCGTCCCCATCGTAGAATCCGCGCATATACCCGGGCTTAGAGGGATTTTCTTCGATATAGGGAAGCATCGTCTTCGCCGAGGAGTATTTTTGGAGCTTCTTCCCCTCGCTTTTCTTGCAAAGGGCCTCCCGCAGGGCGTCCCCGCTTAAAGACAAATCGACGTCCGCGTAATATTCTTCTTCGCTCAAGGGGGCGAAGTTCAAAGAAGGGATCCCCTTTTCCCCGGGGATGACCTTAGAGGCTTCTTCCTCATCCGTTTTGGGGGTGAAAGTAGAAGCGTTTGGAATAGAGAAGGCCAAAGACAGGGAATAAAGGTAAACCGCCGTCTTGCTCGTCGCGGACAAAGAAAGAGAAAAGGAAGAAGCGAAAATCCCATCCAAGGAAAATTCCTCCAGTTTTGAGGCTTTTCCGTTCTTCTTAAAGGATTCCCCATCATAACTCGCCTCCGCGGCATACCCATTCCCTTTGAGGAACGCGGAGAAGGACAGGACTTTAACCCCCTCCTCTAAAGTGAAGGCCAAAGAAAAGGGATTGGCCTGAGGACGGGTCGAGGATCCGATCTGCACGCCTTCGCTGCTTTGCCCTAGGTAGGGGGAAGATCCATAGGAGAAGGAAAGCCCGTTGAGGGAAGTTTTCCCTCCCGCCAAGGAAGGGAAATCCGCTTTTTTGAAGCAATGGTAAAAACTCGCTTCGTGAACGGGTGGTTCTTCGGAAAGCAAAGAGCTGCTTTCTTGATCGGAAGAAGGTTCTTCGTTGAGGCTCTCCTTTGAAGAAGCATCTTCGGATCCGGAAGAAGAATCCCTTGAGGCGTCAAAAGAGGTCTCTAGTTGGGAGGAAGACGCTTCCGAAGAAGACGCGGGATTGCCCGCGCAGGAAAGAAGCAAAGGAAGGAGACAAACGAGGAGTCGGGTTTTCACCATGCGACCTCCGAAGGCGGAACCGGATGCTCGTTGACGGAATCCTCGACGATGGTCCCGTCGACGATCTTCAAAACCCGTTTCGCCACCGAGGCGATCTTCGCGTTGTGGGTGACCAAAAGAACCGTTTTCTTATAGGAAGAGCAAACGTCGAAAAGCAAAGAAATGATGGACGCCCCGGTCTTCGAATCCAAAGCCCCGGTCGGCTCATCGCAAAGGAGGAGCTCGGGGTTTTTCGACAAAGCCCGGGCGATCGCGACCCTTTGCTGTTCCCCGCCGGAAAGCTGAGATGGGAAGTTGTTCATCCTGTCCTTCAATCCGACTTTTTCAAGGATTTCCTCAGGGTCGAATCCTCCCTTGACCACGGATGCGGCGAGGGCGACGTTCTCCAAAGCCGTCAGATTCGGCATGAGGTTGTAGAACTGGAAGACGAAGCCGATCTTCTCCCTCCGAAGGAGCTGGAGCTGCTTCGCGTTGAACTTGGCCACGTCCTCATCCCCGATGAAATAAGAGCCCGAGGTTGGGGTATCCATCCCGCCCAAAAGGTTGAGCAAAGTGCTTTTGCCCGCCCCGGAGGGGCCGATGATGACGATGAACTCCCCTTCCTTCGCGGAGAAGGAAACCTTATCGAGAGCGCGCACCTCGTTCTCTTTGCCTTGGTTGTAGATTTTGCTGAGATTCTCGACTCTGATGTCCGCCATAAGATCACCTCATTGATAATTCGGGTCCAAGCTCATCCAACGTTTGATGAGCCTCCGCCACAAGAAATGCAAGGCGAAATCCAGCAAAGACAGCCCCAACAAGCAGGCGGAGATAATCAAAAGGACCAAGAAAAGAACGTTCTCCGGCTGCTCCGAATAAGGGATTCCAAAGAACAGGCACCCGAGCATCCCGCAAAAGAAGAGGGGGAAAAAAACCCGGAGGGAAAAGAAATCCAATTTGGTGAAGAAAGCGATTCTCCTCCCGTATTGGTATTTCGCCTTTTGGTGCTTTTTCTCTTTCTTGGGCTTAGGGGAAGGGACATCCTTCTCCACCGCCTCCACTTCGATGATCTCGTTCTCGTCCATGGGGCCTCCTTAATCCAGCAAAGCGATGATTTGGTAGATCGCCTGCTTTCCCTCCTGAGGGTAGACCTCCAGGAAATCCGAGCAAGAGGAAGCTTCTTCCACGCACTTCCCTTTTTCCTCTTCGCCCACTTCCTTCCCGAACAGAATCGTCAAAACCTCTTTCTCGTCGAGGTTCTCGACGCGGCGCAGAAGGGAGGAGAAGCAAGAAGGCAAGTCGGGGGAATGGCAAACGGCTTTCCCCTGTAAAAATCCAAGGTATTCCCCCACGGGGACGTTTTCCCCGTCGATCACGGTTTTCTTGGTGCTCTTCCCCACTTTCAAAGAAAGGCACTTCTCCAATTCGTCCTTGGCCGCAGATAGGTTCTCCTCCACGGAGAAATCTTCCGCGTCCATCACCGAGATGGCCCCGATCCCGGCGGCCAAGTCCATAGTGGGGAGGACGATGACCTTCCCCTGTTTCCAAGATGAGGCGGCTTGCTCGGCCACCATGATTTCGTTTTTGTTGTTGGGAAGAACGATGACCGTGTCCGCGTTGGCTTTCCTAATCCCCTCTAAGAACGCTTCCGAGGAGGGGTTCATGCAATCCCCGCCCGGAATGGTGACCCGGGCTCCATAGTTGGTGAAAAGATTAGCGATTTCCTCCGTCGGGGCGACGGCGAGGAAGGCGATTTTCTTCCTTTGCCCCAAAGGGCGGCTGATGAAGGCCCGGTGGCGGGAAGTCTCGATGACGGTTTCATTATGCTGGAGGGTCATGTTCTCCATCTTGAAGGTGATGAACTCGCCGTATTCCCGGGCATAGGCAATCGCCTTCTCCGGGGTTTTGGTGTGGACGTGGACCTTCACCAAAGTTCCCTCCTGCAAAGCGACGATCGAATCGCCCAAGGTCTCAAGGAAAGCGATGCAGGAAGAAAGGGAGAAGCGTTCCGGCCCCTTTTTGGCGTTGCTTAATTGCAAAATGAACTCGGTGCAGTAGCCATAGTCCAGCTTGGTGTCCGCGGTGAAGGCGGAGATATCCACGTTTTGACGGGTTTTGGAATCCAAATCAAGCGATACGTCCTCGATGATTTTCCCTCCGACGGCCTTTCCCATCCCCTCGACGATGTAGCAAAGCCCCGCCCCGCCGGAATCGATGACCCCGGCTTCTTTGAGGACCGGCAGTAATTCGGGGGTGTTCTCCAAGCTTTTCCTCATGCAGGCGATGAGCTTGGTGAAATAGGAAGCGAAGGTCCCGTTATTGTCTTTTGCCCCCAAGCAGCCTTCCTTCATGACGGTGAGGATGGTTCCCTCCACCGGCTTGACGACGACCGAATAGGCTTTCTTGACGCCGGATTCCATCGCGGCGGAAAACTCTTCGACGCTCGGCTTATCAAGCCCTTCCATCCCCTTGGCTAACCCAAAGAAGAACTGGGAAAGGATGACCCCGGAATTCCCTCGGGCGGCCAAAAGCATCCCCGAGGCCATCGAGGAAGCAAGCTCTCCACAGGAAAGGGATGAGGATTCCTGAAGCGCATTCACCCCGCCCAGCATCGTCGCGCCCATGTTGGAGCCCGTATCGCCGTCGGGAACGGGGAAAACGTTCAGGTCGTTCACTTCTTGGAGGTGGCGCCTTAGGTTCAGATAGCCGTTGGTGATCATCGCCTTGAACAAAGGCGCTCCCAGAAAATCCATCCCTTATTTTCCTTGCAGGCACTCGGCCATGACTTTCTTCTCTTCTTCTAGGTCCTTGCTAATCGGCTTGCCGTAGAAGAAAATCGCGACCAATCCCGGGCCGATGTTGGCCCCGCAGAACATGTCGACCGAAGAGAGGATGATCTCCTTCGGCCCGACCCTCTCCTCAATGGCTTTCTTGAAATAGGCCGCTTCTTTGTCGCGGAGAGAGTGGGCCAAGAACATCGTTTGGGATTTGGGGTCGATGGCAAGTTTCTGCAAATAGGAGACGCAGGCGTCCAGGCTCTTCTTTTTGCCTTTGCCCTTCCCCACGACCGTGCACAGGCCGTTGTCGGAGAAATCCGCCATCGGCTCGACGCCGACCAAACTGCCCATGAAGGCGGCGGCTTTGTTCACCCTGCCCGTGCGGGCGAGGAAGAAAAGATCGTCCATGATGCCGATTTGGTGGAAACAATTCTTATTCGCTTCGATCCAATCCGCGGTTTCGTCGCAGGACTTGCCTTGTTCCCTCATTTGGGAGGCATAGGCCAAAAGCATGCCTTGGGCGGTGCTGTAACGGAGGGAATCGACCACGCGGATCTTGGACCCAGGATGCTCCGCCATCACTTTCTCGGCGGCTTTGACGGCGAAGTTATAGGTCCCGGACAAACCATGGGAGATGGTGATCATCAAAATCTCGCGGCCCTCTTCCACGAAGGGAAGGAACATCGCTACGATTTCATCGATGTTGGGGCAGCCGGTTTTGAGCAGGAACTTCTTGCTGCTCATGGCGGTGAAGAATTCTTCCGGGGTGCGGCGTTCCCAATCCAAATCGGCCTTCTCGGTATGCCCGTCAGGGAAGGTGACAACCCCGCTGACGTAAGAGTCGATCCCAAAGCGGGAGCGGAGGTCGGAAGTAAGGGCGCAACCGGAATCGGTCAGCAAAGCAAATGGTTTCATTTTTCTCGTTTTTTATTCCTAACTAGGGGGATTTTATCGCGTTGTTCCCCTTTGGGGAAGGAAAAGGGTTTCCGCCCCAAACCCCGGGCGGGCGATTTACTAAAAACCACGAGCCTTGGATAATAGGCGCATGACTTGGTGGATTTGGTTGATACTCGCTTTGGCCGTCTTCGTCGTGATTCCTTTGTTCGCGATGCTCTTCATCGTGCCGATTCCGATCTTCGACGCGATTCTGGTTCGGAAGAACAAAGAGAAATGGAGCCGTTCCGGGCCTAGCGACACCCACAACGAAGAAATGGTCCGCATGTGGGACATCGCCTTGGATTTTCAAGCGACGTACCACAAAAACGAAGAGGACGTGCATTTATTAACCCAAGATGGGCTCAATTTATATGGGCAGTATTACGACTTCGGCGGAGACAAAGCGGTCATCATCATGCCCGGCCGCCCGGAGACGTTGGTCTATTCTTTGTTTTACGCCGAGCCCTACCGCAAAGCCGGGGTCAACGTCTTGGTCTTCGATTCCCGGGCCCATGGCTTAAGCGATGGCAAACACCATGGCTGCGGATACCAAGAAAGACTCGATATTTTCGCCGCAGCAGCCTGGCTTGAGCAAAGCAAAGGCATCCACAAAATCATTCTCCACGGCATCTGCGTCGGCTCCAGCGCCTGCGTCCACGCGGTCGCCGACCCTTCTTGCCCCAAAAGCATCGTGGGCTTAGTGACCGATGGGGCCTACACCACCTTCTACGAAACCCTCTGGAGAAGGATTCGGCGCAACGGGAAGATCAACCCCTACACCTGCGTCTGCTACTTCCGCCACCGCATCAAGAAGCTCTATGGCTATAACATCAAGAAAGACGGCCCCCTCTACCGCTTCCCAAAGGTCCACATCAAAACCCTGATGATGGCGAGCAAAGAGGACATCTACTCCCTTCCGGAGAAGACCCAGATCCTCTACGACAGCATCCCCGAGTCGACGGATAAGAAACTGGTTTGGTTCCCCCACGGGGCCCATAGCCACCTCCGCATCGTCAACGCCCCGCTGTACGATTCCTCGGTGGAAGAATTCGTCAAAGGGCTGTGATTCAAGAAAGGAAAAGGCCCGCATCGCTGCGGGCCTTTTCCATTAAAGAGGCAAATCCTTTTTGCGGAAGCGAAGGCCGCCGAGGATATAGGTGAGGGCGGCGATGATGAGCAAGAACATCAGCTTGAAGAAGAAGGTCGCGTAGTCTTGGCTCATGACCGCCAGAGGATCGAAGAGAGAGTCGATGGTCATGTAGTTGAAGATCGACATCATCGTGATGCGGATGGTCCCCGGGATGGCTTTGGTGGCGAACAAGCCGAGGATCGAGCAGATGAAGAAGAAGATGGTGAGTCCGCCGCCGGTGCCGATGGCTTCGCTGGTCTTGTTGAAATGGCAAGAGGCGAAGAAGTTGATCCCGGATACGGCCAGGGCGACCATGAAGTTGCCCAAGGCGTAGAGGCAGAGGTCTTTGATCGGCAAGGAGGTGGAGAGATCTTCCGAACCGGCCATGATGCCGATTTCGCGGGTCAGCAAGCTGGCCAATAGGAGCGAGAGGGCCATGACGATTTCGGAGAAGATGAGGTAGCAGGCCTGGGTGAAGATGAAGGAGTTGCGGGTGGTCGGGGTGGAGAGGGTGAAGGCCAGCGAACCGGTTTCGACCTTCTCGGAGACCAAGCTCTTGGCGAGCAAGATGGTGTAGACCATCGGGATCAGCAAGGCCGCGATGCCGAAGGCGACGACGCCGACGATGATGCCGTAGGTGTTCATCTCGCCCATTTCCTTCAGCGACTCATCGACGCTGGTGGGGAGCTGGGCCATGACGCCCTGGGAGCCTTTGTTCATGGCGAGCAGGTTGCTCTCGGTGAGGGAGTAGCCGCTTTCCTGATAGTCGGAGTAGTAGGTTTCGTAAGAGGAGATGCCCCCGGAGGCATAGCCTTTGACCAGGGTCATCATTTGGGTTCCGGACATCGAGGAGTTCTCGACGGTGATTTCCTCGATCGTCTCGATCTTCGGATCGTGCTTTTCGTTGTAGGCCTCGATGAGGGTGGCTTGGGCCATCAGGGAGACTTCCTTCTCCACGCGGGAGGCGATCCCGTCTTTGTTGATGGAGGTCCCGTTGTAGTAAGCGTTCTTGCCGCCATCGCGGACGAGGTAGTCTTTCATGAAGGAGGAAAGGTAGCCGGAGATCATCTTCAAATTGGAATCGGCTTCCTCTTTGGCAAGGGAGATTTCCAAGTCGGTATAGGGCTCGCCGGTCAGCACTTCTTTGTGCATCTTCTGCAGCATGTTGCTGGTTTTGCCCATCTTTTCGCTTTCTTTGACGTAGACGTCGGGGTTGTAGGTCTTCACGGCGACTTCTTCCATGATTTCGTTGCCGTTGCTGCCGTATTTCCCGGTTCCGACCAAGCGGATCGGCCAGCCAAGCTCATTGGTTTTGTACTCGACGGTGAAATCGGGGAGGTATTGGTAATAGGCGTATTCGGCAAGGGTTTCCATCACCTGCTGCTGGCAGGAAGCGGAGACTTCCTCGTTGCGGACATTCGCATTGGCGAGGTAGGTCGCCTTGTCGGCCTGGTAGAGCTCGGAGAGCTTATCGCAGAGAGTGGAGACGAAGGCCCCTTGCTCAGAAGAGGAAAGAATCGGAAGCAATTTCAAAGAAGATTCGACTTTGACTTGCTCTTTGTCTTTGGAGGAATCGTAGACGTCGGACATGGCTTTGTTGAAAACGGAGAGGACGTTGCTCTTCTTTTCCTCGTTGAGCCCATAGGAAGAGGAAGCCAGATCCGCGAAGGAGAGGGGGATCGCCGACTTCAGGATTTCCTGATTGGTCTTGGTGCGGTCATCCCCGTAGATGGTGAAGTAGTAAGAGAGGATGGCCTTGGCGGCGAGCTTCTCTTGGTCGGAGTATTCGGCGGAGGTGTCGATGGTTTTGTTGGCGACTTCCAGGGTCGCGTTCCGGGCGGTGGCTTTCTTCACCGACTCATCCCCCGAAGTGGCGAGGTAGGTCAAGTCGTAGAGGCGCTTGGCCGTGTCGATGGAGGAGTTGAGGGTGGAATCCTGAACCTTCTCCACGCTTTGGCCGACGAGGGCTTTGGCCTGATCGTCGGCGGAGAGGAAGGACTGATAGGCCTCGGCGGTGTTGTCGTAGGCCGAATAAAGCGAGATGGCCCCGCCTTTGATGGAGGTCTCGTAGTCGGCGTTGTCGAAGAGATCGGCCAAGGCGGTCGCGGTCGAGTTGATGTGGAGGGTCGAGAGGATGGAGATGATGATCACCATGATCAAGGCGTTCCCCACCGAAACGACGGTCAATCCGCGGCGATTGGAATGGAGGGATTCCTTGAACAAAGGCGCGGAGAATAGCCCCCTCTTCTTGCTCTTCTTCTGCCCCGCAGAAGTCTCCGGGGGCAAGGCCATGACATCCCCTTCTTCGGGGACGGCAACATCTTGAACTGCTTTTTCTTTTTTCATTTGCTTTCTCCTCCTTGAGCTTTTTGCTTTCTCTTTTCGGTGAAGTAAGTCGTGAGGTTGTATTTGACCTCGGACAGATAGGCGACTTTGCATTTCTCCAGCTCATCGAAGAGCTTGGGGATGTCCTGCTTCTTGACGCGGACGGTGATTTGGTTGAACGAGGGCTGGTCGCGTAGGACGTCCTTCCTCTTCTTGCGAAAGGAGAGGTAATCCTTTTTGCTCGCGAAGCCGATTTTGTAATCGCGGTAAGGGCGGTTTTTGATTTCCTGGACATCGGCCACGTCGATGATCTTGCCCGCGGACATGTAGGCGACCTTGTCGCACACCCGCTCAAGTTCCTCGATCGTGTTGGAGGTCATCAGGATCGTGGCCCCCCGCTGCTTCTGCTCCAGGATCAGGGACAGAAGCTCTTCCCTCATCAAGGGGTCGAGCCCGATGGAGGGCTCATCCATGATGAGGATGGGGGACTTCAGCATCATCGCGGCGACGATGCTGGTCTTTTGCTTCATGCCCTTGCTCATCCGCTTCGGATAAGCCCTGACATCAAGCTGCATCCTCGAGATGAGCTCATCCGCATAAGCGAAGTCGCCTTCCTTCATCCCAAGGGCCACCCCGTAGTTGTGCAGGAACTCGTTCCCGCTGCGGACGTCGGGGAAGTTGATTTCCCCGGGGATGTATCCGATGTAGGGCTTGGTCAACGCCGAATCTCTGTAGGCGTCGAAGTGGTAGATGTCGATCTTCCCCGAATCGGATTTGATGAACCCCATCACCTGACGGAGCAAAGTGGTTTTCCCCGCCCCGTTCTCGCCGACGATCCCGAAGGCCTCCCCCTCCTTAATGGAGAAGGAAACCCCGAAGTTGCCCCTTCCCTGGCCGTAGTCCTTATTGACCCCTTCGACCCGGATGACGTCTTTTCTTTCTTCTTTCATTTTCCGATGCCTCCGTAGGTTCGATCTTCTTTGTAGAAGGACATGAAGTAGTCCTCCAACGTCTCTTTCTTTTCGGATAGGTCCACCAGGCCCTCCCGCGGCATGTCCTTGATGAAGCGGTTGGTGTCTTTCTCATCGACGAACACGGACAAGCGCTTGGGATCAACGGAGCTGTTCGCGGTTTTGAAGTGCTTCTGAGTCAGGCTCTTCTTCGCCGCTTCCTTCTCCTTTTCCTTGCTATAGGTCAAATGGTATTGCTTGGTGGATTTGTGCTTGAGGTCATTGGCCACGAAGTTGGAGACGATCCTGCCGTCTTTGATGACCGCGATGCGGTCGCAGCAGGCGTCGACCTCCTGAAAGATGTGGCTGGACAGGAGGATCGTCTTCCCGCGGCCTTTCTCCTTTTCGACCAATTCGACGAAGCGTTCCTGCATCTCCGGGTCAAGTCCGGAAGAAGGCTCGTCCATGATGATGATGTCCGGATCGGACATGAAGGCGCAGATGATCGCCGTCTTCCTCTTCATCCCCAAGGACATTTCCTTGCAATAAAGGCTGGGGTCGTATTCGAAGGTCTTGATGAGCCAATCCAACAAAGCGGTATCGGTGACCCCCTTCAGCTTCATTTGCTCTTCGATGACTTCAGAGCCTTTTAACGCCAAGGGAAGGGCGACCTCGCCGGGGATGTAGGAAACCCCCTGCGTGATGATTTCCCGGTTTTTCATGGAGTTCTGCCCGCGGAGAAGGGTTTCCCCGCTGTCGGGAACGCTGAATCCCATCAGATGACGGATGGTCGTGGATTTCCCGGCCCCGTTGGGGCCCAAGAACCCGAAGCATTCGCCCTGATGGACGGAAAAGGAAACGTCGAACACCCCGCGGCCTTCGCCGTAATCCTTGGTCAAATGTCTGATTTCAATGATGTCTTCCATTTCGCGTTTCCTTTCCGTTATTGAACTTTAGCCCAATAACTTGCGGGCAGTATATTATTTGACCTTTATTCTATTTTCAATACTTTTGTGTTAAAATTTTTATCGATAAGTCAGGAAAGCCGTATGAACGAAAACCAAACTGCCGCAACCGCAACAATCTCTACGAAAGAAGACGCGCGCATCGTGCGCACGAAAAGGGACCTCGCCAACGCTCTGGAAGAGCTCTTGCAGGAAAGGAGCATGGAGGACATCTCCATCAAAGACATCACCGAGAAAGCCTTGATCTCAAAAAATACCTTCTATAACAACTTCGCGGACAAAAACGAATTGCTCCTTTTCCTTTTCTCCCGCTACGAAGCGGAACTGATCAAAGAAATCAAACCGATCTTGGACAAAACCCTCTACGCGACCCGCCTCTTCAGCTTCCGGAAAGTCGCCGAGACCATCGTCCACTTCTTCTACACCACCACTCTTCCGATTAAGAAGATCATCGCCAACGACACCTCCCACGTCCTTTTTTACGGCCTCAACCTCTTCATTCAGGACGTCTTCGTGAAGCTGGAGAAGAAATACGGGAAATTCCTGACGAAGAAAATCAACAGCGAAATCACCGCCCCCTTCTTCTCCGGGGCTTTCGCCAGCACCATCTACTTCGCCTACGTCAGAAACCTCGAGCTTCCGGAAAAGACGATCGCCAAAGACATCATCCGCCTCTGCTACCCCATCGTCGAATGAGGGCAAAATAGCCCAATCCGTGCTATCCTTGCTTCTATGAAGATTTGGATCATCCGCCACGGCGACCCCGACTACGCCCACGACTCCCTCACGGAGAAAGGACAAAAGCAGGCTGAGCTTTTAAGCCACGTTTTGGCCCGTTATTCCTTCGACGAAATCTATCTCTCCCCCATGGGCAGAGCCCAAAAAACCGCGGAGCCCTTCTTAAAACTGACCGGAAGGAAGGCGGACGCGGTTTTGCCTTGGCTGCAAGAGGCCCCCTGGGTTTGGGACCGCCACCCCCAGTCCTGGACCAACAATCCCCTTTGCTACGACCCCAATCGGTGGATTGAAGCCCCTGAGATGGATGCCTTAGGTGAAAAAGAGAAATACGCATCCATCGAAAAGAACATCTACGCCTTTCTAGAGGAGCGTGGATACGTCAAAGACAGGAACTGTTTTAAAACCGAAGGGGATAAAAACGAAAAGAGCGTTATCTTCTTCTGCCACCTCGGCGTCGGCAGCTTCCTTTTGAGCCGCCTGCTCAATGTTTCGCCCGCCTTGATGTGGCAGAACTTCTTCCTCGCCCCCTCTTCCATCACCCTCGCCCAAACCGAGGAAATGGAACCGGGGCATGCCTTGTTCCGCGTTCGCGAATTGGGCGCCCTGCCCCATCTAGAAGGCCATCCTGAGCTCCACAGCGAAGCCGGGGCCTTTCGGGAATCCGCCCAAAGCATCGGCCGGTGGGAGAGGCAAGAAAAAGTCCCCAACATGGACTATTGGGCCGAAGCGAAGAAATTGGGGAAATAACCCCAATTTCTTCATCTCCGAGTAAGCCCGTGTTCCTCGTAGAAGGCTTTCTTTTCCTGATACATTCTCTGATCGGCGAGGGAAACCAGCTTGACAAAGCTTTCCCCCGGCAAAGAAGAAGCGTAGACATATCCGATGGAACAGGAAATCGGCTCCTTTTTCTTGAGGCTCCATTCCTTGAACTTCAAACGGACCTTCGCGATTCTCCTCTTCAATTCGGCCTCGGGGATTTCCAAGAAAAGGATGAATTCGTCCCCTCCGGTTCGGAAGCACTGGCCTTTGCCTTCGGCGAGTTGGTTCAGGACCTTCCCGGCGGCTTGGATATAACGGTCCCCTTCTTCGTGCCCGAAGCGGTCGTTGACCCGCTTCAAGCCATTGATGTCAGCGACCATGACCAAAAAGTTGCTGGGCAGAGATTTTTTGGAGCATTCCTCAAAGGCGAGGTTATACGCATAACGGGAGGAACAATCCGAAAGGGCGTCTTTCAATAGCAAACGTTCCTTATCCAGCAAATCCTTCTTGCTCTCCTGCTGGTTGAAGCCGAGGTAATGGACGTAGAGCAAGACGCAGGAAAGGGTGTTCGTGAGCCCGCAGATGCGGAGAGGCTTCCCCAAAAGAGGACCGATGACTTCTTGGGCCAATAGCCCCAAAATCGTGAAGCAAACGATCAGTAAGAAAGAAAAGAGGTTTTTCTTTTGGAACTTCTTGCCATAGAGAACGAAACCGACGACCGCGTAGAGGATGGCCAAAGCGAAGACGGACACGTAGGCGTAATAAGCGACCCCGTGTTGATAGTAGCCTTCCCCGTCGATGTGGTAAGACCAACCCGTGAACAGGGAAACGAATTCAAAGACGGTATTAAGCCCAAAGACGAAAAAGGCATAGGGCTCAGCTTTCTTCAGCATGGAGATTTGCCGGACCAGCAAAACAGGGATCAGAGGGGAAAGGGAGTAGTCGAGGAACTTCCCCACCCGGATGAGCCATCCTCCCGTGGGATCGCGCCCATTCAAAAAGGAGGCGAGCCATTCAGCGAGGATGGAAGCGGACAGAACCGCATACGTCCAGAAGAACTTGCCCTTCTGTTCCCTTGGGCAGGTGGGATTCCCATAAACGAGGGTCCCTAGAATCGCTAAGGCGAGAACCTCGGCTATGACGATTGCGGTGTAAAACTCCATAGTTTTTCGGTGGGTCCTATTGTACTCATCGAAAACAGGTAAACAAGGGAAACGCGCGGAAAAAATGGCCCTATTCCGCTTTGTCTACCGGGGGTTATAATGAAATCGCTTCAGGGCGACGAGAATTACGTCGACTGGCGGTACAGCCCGCGAGCTTCTGCAAAAAGAGGCATGACTTGGTGCGATTCCAAGGCCAACGGTAAAGTCCGGATGGAAGAAGGGATTTCTCTTTTTTCGGATAGGGCCTCCCTGAGCGGAGGTGTTTTTATGGATATGGAGAAGCTTCCTTCTTTCTTAGCTTTGCTGTTTCTTTTCTTGCTTTCGCTTTGCACGTTTTCCCTGCAGAGGAAGGAAAGCGGGAAGCTGACTCAAATCCGCGTTTCCTCCATCGCCACTTCCGGCGTCTTTGGGGCATTGTCCGCGCTTCTTTACGCGGTGCCGATCTTCACGATCAAACTGCCCTTCTTCCCCGAATTCCTGACCCTGCATTTCGATGAAGTCCCCGCCTTGATGGCCGGACTCAGCCAAGGGCCGATGTGCCTGGTTTTGGTGCTGCTCGCCAAAACGATCATCAAGTTGCCTTTGTCCAGCACGGCGATGGTCGGGGAATGGGCCGACTTCGCTTTGTCTTTGCTTTTCTTGCTTCCCGTCTGCTTGCTTTTTCGGAAGAAGAAAACGTTCCGTTCCCTGCTCTTCGGCTTCCTGCTGGGGGTTCCTTTGCATCTGGTCGCGGCGATGGTGCTCAACGTATACGTCTTGATCCCTTTCTATTCTTTCTTTTATGGTTTGCCCTTGGATTCGCTTCTAGCTTTATGCCAAAAAGCGATCCCCTGGATCGAAAACGTGGGCTGGAGCTACGCGCTTTGGGCGGTGCTGCCCTTCAATGCGTTAAAAGACGCGATTGTCCTTGTCCTGTCTTTCTCCCTTTATAAGGGATTGAAGTATTTTCTGCAGAAAGGGGGATTCAACGGATGAGCTTATAGAAGCCATCCGCGACCATGACGACCCCCGTCACAAAGATGCCGTAATCCAAAATCACGTTGGGAGCGAAAAGCATGAACACCCCAACGCAGCAATAAAGCACGATTTCAATGATGCCGATGACGCGGGTATAGACGTTCTTCTCCGGGTTTTGGACCAAGCCAACCAAAATCATCATCGCCAGAAGCAAAAACAGCATCCCCGCGCCCCAAGTGAAGAGGCTCACGATCATGTTGTAGCCAAGCACAGCGATCCCAGCATAAGCCAAAGAGGCCAAAACGACGATGGTGAGCCGCAATCGGTATTTCCGCCAATCGCCTTTGGATTTGACCAAGTAATAAATCGCGAGCACCCAAAGCAAGAGGAGCAACGCGGATACGATCGCGACGACGATCCAAGGCAAGGCCCCGGGAAGAACGATCAAAAGCACGCCGATGACCATCAAGGCCAAACCTTGGATGACGTTGGCGGTCAAAAAGTCCGGGAAGCTTTTCAAACGTTTGGCTTCGCGGATGGATGCGCCGAAGAAAGCGGCGATCCCCAGTTTGGCCAAGGTGCCTTTTTCCTTTTTCGGGGCCCCGGTATAGGAAACCAAAAGGCGGTCGATGGTTCGGGTTGGGTTCTTTCCTAGATCCCAAACCGTTTTCTCGCCGTGGCTGGTGATGGCCTGAAACATCCCCTCCACGAAGCGGGTTCGGTCGGGGACGGGGACGGAGATGAGCCAGTCTTTGACGAGTTTATTGACCCAATCGCATTCCGGGGAAAGGGAAGGCAAATAAATGAAATCCCCCTCATCGATCCGCCAGGAGAGGAAGGCGTGCTGAAGGATGCCGGTAGCGTCCGCCAAAACGATGCGGGAATGGGAAAAGCCCATGGGGAAGAACTGCCCCACCACATCATATCCGGGGACGATGAAGGTCGTCTTTTTGTCCAAGGGGGTGAGGTCGACGTGGCCGAAGACGTCCGGGCAGAGCCCCGGGGAATCGAGCAGATAAAGATGGAAGAGGAGCTTTTGCTCTTCGTCAGTCAAAGACAAGGCGGCGAACAAAGCCAAATTGCCCCCTTTGGAATGGCCGCAGAGATAGAAAGGGGTACCGTTTTTGGCGAATTCGCGCGCATATTCGGCGGCTTTTTGCTGAGCGGATACTTTCATGAAGGAAAGCTGGCAGTTTTCCTTCCACCCCACAATGGTTTCATCCGTCCCCCGGTAGCCGACGGCCACATCTCCATTAGGGAAGCGGTAAGTGGAGGCGGAGAACTGAACCGTATCGACCTCATCGGTGACGTCGACGTAATTCTTGAGCAAGAGGCTTCCGAAGCGCTTGCTGTGGACGATCGCGTCCAGCAGCTCTTTGTAGGCCTTCTTCTGCATGGGGTAATCGCAGGTGGCGAAGACGGGCTCCTTCTTGGAACGGATCCGCATCACGGCTTCTTTTAACGGCAGGGTTTCATCCTCTTTCACAGTCCCTTCATAACGGAGGTAGGCAAGCGCGGAGATGACCATGGAGTCGAAAACGTTGAAAGGATATTCCCCCACGGGGACGTCGCCCTTCCATTTGACGTAGTCAACTAGATATCCCATAGATTCCATTATCCATGGAAACGCCCATCCGGAGCAAGGAATTCGCCATCGAGTTTGTGGCCAAGGCAAAGGGAAACAGATAGACTTATGGGCGAAAAAGAAAAGGAGAAAAGACCTTATGTACGCGAAGAACATTTGGCTGGACGCCGACCAAGCCAAAGAAAAGAAAATCCACGATTTCGGGGAAGACTACAAAGCCTTCCTCTCCTATGGCAAAACCGAGCGCCTCGTCGTGGAGGAAGCCATCCAGATGGCGGAGAAAGAAGGGTTCAAGCCTCTCTCTTCTTGCAAAGAACTCAAGCCGGGGGACAAGGTCTATGCGACCAACAAAGGCAAGAACTTCCTCGCCGCGGTCATCGGCAAGAAGAGCTTGGAAGAGGGCAGCCGCATCTTGGGCGCCCACATCGATTCCCCTCGCCTGGATATCAAGCAGAACCCCCTTTATGAAAAAGGCGGATTCGCCTATTTCGAGACCCATTACTACGGGGGCATCAAGAAATACCAGTACACGACCATCCCCTTGGCCATCCACGGGGTCGTCTACAAAAAAGACGGGACCTGCATCAACGTCAACGTCGGCGAGGATCCCTCCGACCCCGTTTTGGGCATCACCGACCTTCTGATCCACCTTTCCGCCGCCCAGATGGAGAAGCCCTTGGCCAACGCGATTGAAGGCGAAAACCTCGACATCACCGTCGGCAACCACCCCGAGAAGAGCGAAGCCAAGCACCCCGTGAAGCATTACATCCTCAAGCTTTTGAAGGACAAATACGGGTTCGAGGAAGAAGACTTCCTCTCCAGCGAACTCGTCGCCGTGCCCGCCGGGCCGGCCCGCGATTACGGGTTGGACGGCTCGATGATTGCCGGATACGGCCACGATGACCGCGTCTGCGCCTACACCTCCTTCCGCGCCATCCTCGACCAAGGAGAATGCGAATTCACCACCATCGCGGTTTTGGTGGACAAAGAAGAAGTCGGATCAATCGGAGCCACCGGGGCCCAGTCGGCGTGGTTTGAGAACACCGTCGCCGAAATGCTCGCCCTGCAAGGAAAGGACAGCGATTTGGCAGTCCGCCACGCGATGAGCAACGCCTATATGCTTTCTAGCGACGTCTCCGGGGCCGTCGACCCCCTTTATTCCTCCGTCAACGAGCCCCACAACTCCTGCTACTTCGGCAAGGGCATCGTCTTCAACAAATACACCGGAGCCCGCGGGAAATCCGGCTGCAACGACGCGATGCCGGAATTCCTGGCCTTCGTCCGCAACGCGATGGACGAAAACTCCATCCATTACCAGACCTCCGAAATCGGGAAGGTGGACGCCGGAGGAGGAGGAACCATCGCCTATATCCTCGGCAACTACAACATGTACGTCCTCGATGCCGGGGTGCCGGTATTGTCCATGCACGCCCCGATGGAAATCGTCTCCAAAGCCGACGTTTACGAGACTTATCTCGCCTATCGCGCGTTCTTGAAAGCCTAAGCGAAAGGGCCAAGCGGAATCCCGCTTGGCCCTTTTCTTTTACCACAAAGCGCTTTTCAGCCCGTTCTCGGAGAGGATCCTCTTTGCGAATGCGATGCCCTGCTGGATGCAGGCGTATGTCTTCGCTTCGGCCTCTTGTTTTTCTTCTTCGCTGAAAGACGAAGCGTCTTCTGCGACGACAACGTCGTAGTCATCCGACAAGTTGCTGTCGTCTTTGCTTTTGGGGGTGAACAGGAAAGTGATGCCCTCATCATTCCCAACTTCTTTCCTGCCGGCGAAGACCGTATCCTCTTCGTTTCCCCAATAGAAGCTCATGGATCCGTAGTAATAACTGGTGGCGCTTCCTTCCGCGATTCCGACTAAGCAAGAGCAGTTGAAGCTATCGTAGACCGGGCTGTAGACGAAGGTCTCCAAGGCCGAAACGGAAGGATTGGAATTCAGATTCCGGAAGCGGAAATCACCATCATCCCGGTTACCTTTAGATTGGAATAAAGAGATGACATTCTCTTTGCTTTCCAATCGTCCTCCCCCACAGCTGGTCGCAAGACAAGAGAAGGAGATCAGAAGCAAGGGGAGAAGTCTTTTGGCTTTCATATGGGAACCTCAAAAATTGAATGAGGTTTTTATACGCTTCTAAAGGGACAAATGGAATGGGATGGATGCGAAAAATGATTCTGATTAAAACTAAATCAAAAATGAATCGGCTAGAGAGATACCTAGAGCAACATCACTCTCAAACACGGATTGGCGGGAATCACTCGCCTTCGTCGTTAGAGAGATACCTAGAACAACATCACTCTCAAACTCGCGCGTTCCGGCAACAACACTCTTGCCGGTTAGAGAGATACCTAGAACAACATCACTCTCAAACCTCAACGTCCGTGCGGATTCGGTACATGAAGTTAGAGAGATACCTAGAACAACATCACTCTCAAACCTCCTGAAAGGTCCCCTCTTTTGGGCGGAGGTTAGAGAGATACCTAGAACAACATCACTCTCAAACTTGTCATGTCGGTAATCAATTACCTGAACAGTTAGAGAGATACCTAGAACAACATCACTCTCAAACCCGCATGTGCGCGTCAGCGCATGAATCCAGTTAGAGAGATACCTAGAACAACATCACTCTCAAACCGCAAAGCTCACGGAATGAAGACCAAATGTGTTAGAGAGATACCTAGAACAACATCACTCTCAAACCTCCTGAAAGGTCCCCTCTTTTGGGCGGAGGTTAGAGAGATACCTAGAACAACATCACTCTCAAACTTGTCA
>JBNMGG010000013.1:0-34245 GCA_050872145.1 Candidatus Alloenteromonas sp.
CCTTTTTGCTTGGGCTTTATTTCACCGACAGAGTCGTGCTGCTGGGGATGCCCCACTCGGAATTCCCGCTGAAGTTTACCTTGATGCTTGAATGGCTCGTTCCGAACGCCATCGAAGTGCATTCGATTTCGGAATCCGAATCATCGGCAGAAGAGGAAACGACTTCAAGCGCCCCACCGCTCACTTTGAAGTTAACGGTTACTTTGACATCAACATCGTCGTAATCATCGTCCATGCAGGAGAGGTTGATCACCGCGGTGAACGAGCCGTCATCCTGCTTGCCCAGGGAAACGAGGCGGTTGCCGCTGCCGCTGGCGCCCCAGGAGTTGCCGGCGATGAATTCGGCGATCCCTTCATCGGTGGTGTCTTTGACCACGATGTCCTCGGTCTTCGACAGACCGCTCTTGGAATCGGTGACCTTAACGGTGTAGGTTCCCGCTTCGCTGGCGGTGAAATCGAACTTCGCATACCCCAAAGAAGTGCTGGGGCTCTTACCAGTGACGGTCGCCTTATCGGCGTTGTCGCCAACGACTTCGTAGGACAAATCGATCACGGAATTCTTGGTGAAGTTGACTTGACCGGTCAATTTCTCGTCTTTTAGAGCAAGGACGGATCCGGAGAAGGTTAAATCAGCCGTGTGCAGCTCTTCGATCGTGAGATGGTAAGTCTTACTCACTTTCGCCGTGGAGACCACCACTTCCAAATCATCGATGACTTGGGTGACGGTGAAGCTATATCCCCACGTGCCGCGCTTGACGATGTCTTCGTGCCCGGGGAAGGCGACGCTGGCCGGATCGAGGCTAGAGCTGTAGCCTTCCGGAAGGATGTTCGCCAACTCCATGGAGAAGTTCTCGTTGACGCCGAATTTGGTGGAGACTTTCTTCGAAGAGCCGTAACCAGTGTAGAACTGAGCATCGAAGGAGGAAGCCAGGCAGGTATCGACGTCGAAGGATCCCTCAGGGGAGGCTTCCCGATCCCCGGTTTCGAGGACTCCGTCGAGGACGGAGCTGCCATTTTCGGTCCAAGTGGTCTTGTCAGTATCGTAGTCGGTTTCGCCTTTGAAGTGCTTGATGGTTCCAGACACCCCCTTCAGCAAATCTCCGTCGAAGGTAAGGACAAGCTCGAGGTGATCTTTGTCGCTGGAGGTCGAAGTCGCCATGGAATCGATGCCAAGTGTGTAGACTTCGCCTTCCTTCGAATAGGTGAAGGAGGCAAGGTTCTCTGCAAGGGCGCTTTCGGAGAAATAGGTATGGCCCGAGGAGAAGTAACGGGAAATCACCGCGCCGGCAAAGCCAAAGCGAGAAGGCGAGTTGCCCGAGTCAACGACCGGGAGGTTCAGGCCCTTCTTCGCATCGGACTCCGTCACTTGGGAATACGTGGGGCTGGCGTTGTCCGCGACAATCCCGTAATTGGAGTAGTAAGAGGAATCGACTTTCCCGTCTTTCAGGGTTTGATTGGCCTTCACCAGACTATCGCCGACGCGGGTCCAAGTGATCCTTTCCGTGCTGGTGGAGTACTTGGTTTTCGTCTCATGAACGGTCTGATTCTTGGAATCGCTATAGACGTCGAAATCGAACTTTTCATAAGTCGTATCCGCGCCGGAATTGTCTTTGTCTTGAACGTAGAAATGTCCGGATTTTGCGAGGGTAAGTTCTTTTTCGTTGGCTTTTTGCAGCTTTTCCAAAACCTCAGCGGTATGGACTTCCTTGCTGGTCTTGACCGTGACGGAGATGGGGAAGGTCTTGTCCCCAGCCTTCAAAGTGACCGTGACCGGATCGCTGGAGATGGCGCGCGCCGTGATCTCGTTCCCATCGACGGAGATTTTCAAAGGATCCCCGCTTTCGACTTCGAAGCTCTGATCGGCTGTCTTCGGGAGAATGGTCACGCCTTCGAAGGCGTAAGACTCCCCTTTGGCGATGGTGAGCTCAGAGACGGAATAGGAAATGGATTCGACCGCATCGTAGGCGTCGATGACTTGGATCTTTACTTCGTCTTTGGCGTCCAAGACCGAAACGGTGATGGTGGCTTCCCCGGCTTTCAAAGCGGTGACGAGGCCTTCTTGGGATACGCTTGCGATGTCTTCGGCGCTGGAGGAGAAGACGACGGGCGCACCGCTATAGTTCCCTTTGACCTCCGCCGAGAGGGCCAAGGTCTTGCCTTTGACCAAGATGGGGCTAGCGATGGGGGCGAGGGTGACGGAGAGTTTCTCGACTTCCTCCACCACGGTGAGTTCAATCTCATTGGAGAAGAGGTCTTCCCCCAGTTTGGCTTTGATGCGGCTCATCCCAGCTTTGACGCCAGTCACCAAACCCGTCTCGGAGACGGTGACGTTGTCGTTATCAGCGACGAAACTAAGCGCCAAGCCTTCTGCGTCTTGAGTGACGGCCTCTAGTTGCAAAGTCTGCCCGATACCAAGGACGGAGCTTTCAGGGGTTTTTAAGGAAACCGAGGGATGCCTGGCTTCCTGAACGGTCAAAACCAAAGGTTCGGAGAGGAAATCGCCGACTTTGGCTTGGATTTGGCTTTCCCCAGCGGCCAAGGCGATGACTTTGCCATTCTGGGTGACTGAGATGACTTTGGGGTTAGAGGAAATCCAGTTGACGTTGTAGCCTTCCACGGACCCCCCTTCGACTTTGGCCCGGAGTTGAAGCTCTTCCCCCACCTCGAGGGTCGTTTTCTCCGGGGCCAGGATCGATACGGTTAGCACTTCCGCGCTAGAGACTTCTTCGGAGCTAGCGGGGGCGCTGGATCCGGCCTCCGAACTAGCGGGGATACTAGAAGCAGGCGTATCGGGGGAAGGGGCACAGGCGGCGAGGCTTAAGAAAGTCAGGGCCAATAGACTTGAGTTGACACTTTTCTTTTTCATGATTGGAAATCTCCTTTATTTGATGAAACTCGGCAATTTGGTGTTCCCCACGTTGAGAAACGACAGCGTATAGGACCGGGAAACGTCATATCCTTGGCTATCGACGTCTTTGTAGCCAACGACGACCTTGTCGACCTTGGTTCCGCTTTTGTTGAGGTAAACCTCGGCTTGGTTGCCTTTGCCCTGGGTGAAGTAAGAGGTCTTGTAGCCCCCTCCCAGGAAATCGTTGCCGAGGTATTTGACCGCGGCGTCGATTTGGCAGATGTAGGCGCCTTTGTCTTCATCGTAAGTGAAGAGCTCGGGGGCCATGGAAGCGAACTTGGGCAGGAAGTAGGAATAATCCTGTGGATCGACGTTGTAGGAAGAGCTATAAATTGGCGAATTATAGATCCACTCGCCCGTCTTTTCGTCGTAATCGTAGAGGTAGAGCTTATCCCCACTGCCCTCGGCTTTGTGGTAATAGAGGTCGTAGCGTTGGCTTTCGTCATCGATGTGGGATTGGTGGTAAACCGCATCCCCGGTGAAGTACCAATAGCTGTCGTATTTGGAATTGGGTTCCTCGTCTTGATAATGGCAATTCACCACGGCGGTGAAGTTGTTCCCCATGGCTTCGAAGGCGTTTTTGAGGATCGCTTCCTTCTCCGCGTCCTTGCTCTTGGCCTTCTCTAGGTGCGCGTAGCGGGATGCGCCTAAGTTCTGGAAGCGGCAATCGGCAAGGTAAGTCAGAGTCGCGGGGATATAGAGTTTGGAATTCGCGTCTTGGTAGGTCATCGAATAGGCCGAGGAAGCGACGAGGATTTGGGTTAAGGCTTCCCCTTCGTAGACGAATTCGATTTTGTCGACCGCGTATTGGCCTCCCAAAAGGTATTTGGCGAACAGTTGGGATTTCTTTGGATTCAAGAGGAAGGGATTGGCGAATTCTTGGTCGTAAACGGCTTTGGAGGAATCGATGAGGGCTTCCGTCTGGAAAACTTCGTTGGCGTAGGAGAGGCCTTCTTTGGCGACGTAGCCCCTTGTCCCGCGGACATAATCGACGACGGTGCTTTGGCCGTCGGCGATGCTGACTTGATGGACGCCGCCGGTCGAGGAGGAATCGTTGAGGAAGTCGTATTGGTAGACGTTGCTTTCAAGCACGTCCCCTTTCGCGTTTTTGACCGTCTCGGTTTCCTTGGCCTTCATGCGGTAGCTGTTCCCCGCGGCCTGGATTTGCGTATAGGCGTAATCAGGGACGGCGATTTGCTGGCTGTCCGAGGAAGAAGGCTCAGAGGAAGGCAGCTCTTCCGAAGAAGAGGATGAGGGGCCTCCGGTGGAGCAGGAGGCTAAGAGCAAGGGAAGGGAGAAGATAAGAATGGGTTTAACTTTTCTTTTCATAGATCCACCTCCGGGAGGACGGTGCTTCCCACGTTGGAATAGGTGATCGTGTAGGTCACGGGGATATAGCTAGAGGAAGAGGGCATGTAGAAGGGAAGGACGGCCGTGAGGGTCCCATCCCCCACTTTGACTTTGGCCCCATCCCCATAGCCAAGGCTGAAGTAAGGCAATAGCTCGCCTTCGGAGAAGAAGCCTTCCCCAATGTAGGAGGCGGCGTAGTCGTTGTCGCAGCTGAAATAGTCATCGCGGTCCATTCCCTCGGTGAAGAGGTCGACGCTGACGTCGCCTAGATGCGGGGTGAAGAGTTCTTTCGTTCGGGGCGAAACGTTGTAGCTGCTGGATTCGTCGCAGGGGGATTGAATCCATAGTTTGCTGGTTGCGTCGTAACGGTACTCATAGAGCAGATCCGTAGGGTCGAAGGGATCAGCGTGGTAGAGGTAATCCTCCGCGGGATTGTCTTTGTCCGCGTTCAAGTCGATGTAATAGGATTCCCCGTCGAAATAGCTGACCTTGGTCTGCAGGGGCGTATTGGGATCGCTGGTGAGGGTTAAGACGCAGGTGAGGGTGAAATTGTCGCCGATGGAAGACAAAGCGTTCTGCAAAGCGACGTTTTCCCTCGTTTTGCTGGGCTTGGCCCCTTCTAGGGTCAAGGTGCCGATATCAGAGAGGGAGAAGTTAGATTCGAACCTCCATTGGCAGCGGGTGTAGGTGTTGTCCTCTTTCTTGGTCCTCCCGGTGAAGAGGGAGGAGAGGGAAGAAACGCTCCAGGATCCCCCGTCATAAGCAAGGGAAAGGGAGGAGAGGGGCTGGGAATTCCCCGTCAGGAAATAATCAAAGGAATTCAGCTTCTCTTGGCAAAGAGTGAAGACGGTTTTCCCTTCCTCCTCTTGAATGGAGAAGTCCTTGGCGTCCACGATCGCGAACGGATTCATGAAGTACTCATCATAGAAGGAATAGTAGCCATCGTCGTCGGTCACCTTGCTGTAGGCGATTTCGTTTTTGTAGTTGATGTATTCCCTAGCGACGTAGCCGTCGGGGCTGCGGGAGAGGGAATAGGTTTCCGTCTGTGTTTTTCCCGAGGAGGGGTAAGAATATACGTGGTAGATTCTCTCATGCCCTTCAGTCTGGAACTGGAAGTCGTAGGAATACTCGTTTTCGAACAACGCTTCTCCGGACATGTCCACGACCTTTTGGACCTTCTTCCCTTTCAGGGCGAAGCCTTTTCGGGCTTGGGTAAGGAAGGTTTGCAGTTTCTCCTCCCCCGCGTCTCTTGCCGCGGAGGCGGAAGAGGGGACAATGCAACTAGACAAGGCTAGGGAGAATGGCAAAACAAACAGCCATTTTCTATTTTCTTTCATCGTTTCTCCTTTCATGGGAGGCCGGAAGGATCCGGCATGAAAGAAAAATTAAAGCCCCTCTAAAAATTGTAAAGCCCCCTTGTTGAAGGGAGAAAAGGGCAAACCCAGGGTTAATCTTTTAAAAGGAAAAGGTATTCCCCGTTTTTCAAAAGAAGGGGATTTTGTTTCATCTCCTTACCTTCCAAATAAACCTTCTTCCCGGGGAAAGAAGCCTTGATTTGCAGGGAAAGAGGAACGAAAAGACGGAGAATGATCCCACTTTCCTGCTTCTTGTAGGAAACCTCGATTTCCCCGCGGGGGGTCGTTAAGGATCCGGAAACCTCCGAAAGGGAATTAGGGAAAACCGGTTCCAGGCGAACCTCATTTTGGAAGATGTCGTCGAGTTTGATGCCGAGGATGTAATGGTAGAAAATCCAATCGTAGGAGCCGAACATCGGATGGTCGAAGGAGTTCATGGTCGCTTGGTTTTCCTTCTCCCATCTTTCCCAAACCGTCGTGGCCCCATTCTCCAGCATGTAACCCCATCCCGGATAAGAAGGGTTTTTGAGCACTTTCAAAAACAAATCGGCGTCCCCGTTTTGGCAAAGCACGGCCATCGTGTGACGGTACCCCTGGCTGCCGGAGGTGAGGTGATAATCGTGGTCGAGGATGGATTGCTTCAAAGAAGCGTAGACTTTTTTATAAGCCGATTGGGGACAAATCCCCAGGGACAGGGCCATGGAATTCTCCGTTTGGGTGGAAGACCCATAATGGTCGAGGTGGAAATACTTTTCGTTGAGGGCTTTCTTCGATTGCAGGGAAAGCTTCTTGTAATAGGCGGCGTCCTTCTTCTTGCCAAGAATTTCCGCTAAATAGGCGAGAGTTTTGAGGTGCCAGAATAGGAAATAGGACGAGATTTGAATGGGGTCGCTTTTCGCATCGGTGAAAGCGTCGCAGCTGACCCAATCCGCATAATAGGCGTAATCCATGATGTAACCCTTTTGCCGCGTCAAAAGGTAATCGACCCATTTTTTGAGATGGGGGTAATTGTCTTTCAGGATTTTCTTATCGCCGTAATTCGAATAGCCGAGTTCCGCCAAAAGGAGATAGGAAACGCAGGAAGTATCCCCGGGGCAGCCTAGCGTCAAATACGGGGCGATGTCGGGGATAGCGCCGGATTTGTCTTGGGCTTCGTTGATGTCTTGGATCACTTTCCGGTAAAAGCGAAGCAAATCGAAGTTATAGGAATTCTGATAGAGCCGGGCGGTGAGGTCGTTGATCCAGCCAAACCGTTCATCCCTCTGAGGACAGTCGGTGAAGATGGAATGCTGGTTGTTTTCTTCCGTCAAAACAGCCATTTCATGCAGGGCGTTGATGGCAGAATCGCTACAGGAGAAGTCTCCGATTCTTTTGGAGGCGGTATGGACGTGAAGGCCAACGAGGGAAATAAGCTCCGCGTCTCCGTCGATCCAAGCTTCGACGTAACGGAAGCCGTGGTAGGTGAAGCGAGGCGAAAACCTTTCCACGCCCCTGCCCTTTAGGATGTAAATGTCCTCTTGATCGGCGGTGCGGAGGTTGGTCTGATCGATATGGCCGTCACTTTTGAGGGTCTCGGCGTGGCGGAGGGTGATCTTGGCCCCGCGCGCGCCTTGGACTTCGATCTGGCAGAAGCCGGCGATATTCTTGCCAAGGTCAAAAACGAAATTGGTTGGGGCGAATTCTTTTTTCGAAATCGGGCGAATTTCGTTTGTAACGCGGATCGGCTCGATTTCCTGGGGGGCGAGTTTCCCTAGGTTCTGCTCGTTGAAGAGGCTTCCGTAAAGGCAGGATTTCGGGGTTTCCTTGAAATTGGAGGAAGTCAAATCGAGGGGGTAACGGTCCTCCACCCGCGCGTCGTAGGTTTCCCCCGTGTAAATCGAATTGGCGAGGATGGGGGAAGGGCCGAATCTCCAATAGCCATTTCCGAAGCTATGCATCTCGGCCTGGCTGCCGTCTTCAAAGTCGATGTAGAGTTGGAATTTCAACGCCCGTTTGCCATACCACCCATTTCCGAGCAGCACGCCGACGACATCATTTTTTCCAGTGAGGAACTTCGTGATTTCGAAGGTCCGGTAGAGGACTTTCTTTTCGTAGGCGGTGAATCCGGGGCCGAGCACTTCGTCCCCGATTTTGTTCCCGTTGACGTAGAACTCGCTGTAGCCGATGCCGGCGACGTAGGCCATAGCCCGCTTGATTTTCTTGTCGAAGGGATCGAGCTCCCTTCTAGCGAAAACGGCTCCCCCGTTCCATGCGGATGGGACCCCAATCCAATCCCCTTTCCAATCTTCCTCGCTTAAGCGGGTGAAAAAGGATGTGGTCGCCCGGATTTCCTGTCCTTGGGAAGTGAGCAAAACAATGGTCAGGTAGTAGTGTTTTCGACATTCCAGGGGTTTTCCTTCGTAGATAATCCCAAATTCCCTTTGGAACGGTTTTTCCTTGGAACGATAGACATCTCCCTCCAAGGAAGGCGTGGAAGAGAGGAAGTAACGGATGGTCTTGATTCGCCCCAGAGAGCCTTTTTTAAAAGCGAAGGAGAATTCAGGACGCAGGGAAGCATCCAAAGGGGATAGCCTTCGATCGACGAGCACTTGGGAAATTTCAACCATAGACGGGCCCTCAAACAGATTTTTTCTTTCTTCATTTTACCTGTTGTTGGAAGGGAAGTTCCAACTTTGGAAAGAAGGCGAAAAAACCGCATAAAAAACTGAGACCAAAAGCCATGGCCTTCTGGACTTATTTCGCGGATTTCGGGGCTAGCGGTATGATGAGGACGCAGGATCTCCTCATGAAGACTCGGCGCAACCCCCTCTTCGCATACACGCTTTGCTTCTTCGTTTTTCTATTGGCGGGTTTCTTTCAGGCGGTGGACGTCTACCTCCCAGAATTCTTCCACGCCCTCTTCGCTTTGCTGGCCCATGCCCTTTTGATTTTCCTCGTTTTGTTTTGGGGGTTCTCCCTTTGGAGGAGAATCGTCCGAAAGGATCTGAGGGCGTTCCTGATTGCCGTGGCTTCGCTGCTTCTTTTTTGGTTTTTGGCAAGAATGGTCAAATACGGGATGACCCAAGAAAAAGACACCTTAAGCCGTTACCTTTGGTATTCCTACTACGTCCCCCAATGTTTTATCCCCCCTACCCTGTTTCTCTGCGCTTTGAACATCGAAAAGAAAAACGGCAAAGCGCTGCCCTGGCCTTGGTATTTGATTTATCTTCCCGCTTTGGTTTTGGTGGTTTTGGTTTTCACCAACGACCTTCATCAATGGGTTTTCCTGCTGCGTTTCGAAAACGGGGAATTTCACTACACGCATCGAATCGTTTTCTACTTGGCGCTTGTTTGGGAAATCGGAGTGAGTCTTGCTAGCCTGCTTGTTTTGATTCTCAAGTGCCGCGTCTTCGCCTCAAAAAGGAAAGGATGGATCCCCTGCGTGGTTTTCCTTCTCTGCGCGGCTTTTTCCTCCCTTTGTTTCTTCTTCAATTCCTCCGCTTTCAAGGTCCCGGAGCTTCTTTCCTTTACCGGAATCGCTTTGATTGAAAGCTGCATTTTCATTGGGCTCATCCCTTCTAACCGGGACTATGAAACGTTTTTCGTTCTCTCCGATTGCCCGGCCTTCATCGTGGATAAGGGCTTTCATCTCGTTCTCTCCGCGAACCCTTCAGAGGCTCCCGAAAAAGATCAAATGGAAAAGGCCGTGACCTCTTCCTTAATTCTTGAAGATGGGTTCCGCCTCAGCGGGAGGAAAATCCATGGAGGGTATGCGTTTTTGAAAGAGGACGCCCGGACGATTCAGCGTCTCAACGCCGAGCTAGAAGAAGTCCGTTCCCGCCTTCAAGAGGAAAACGACCTCTCCGAAGCAGAGAACGAAATGAAGGCAAAGAAAGCGAAAGTTGAGGAAGGGCAAAAAATCTATCGCGAAATCGAAGAGGAAAGCCGGGAAATGCTTGCTTCCTTGAAGGAATCCCTGCTTCAAGCTGAGCGGGCGATCGACTCCGAGAAATACGAAATCCAGATGGCCCGTTGCTGCGTTTTGGGCGCGTGCATCAAGCGTCGGAGCAATCTCCTCCTTTTGGCGAAGAAAGACAGCGGAATCCCCGCGGAGGAATTGAGGCTTTCTTTCTCGGAGATTTTGGGTTTCCTCCCTTTGCTGGGGATTGAATCCAGCCTGGATTTCGAGGGAAAGGGCTCCTTGAGCAAAGGAGAATGCTTCGCCTTCTTCGATTTTTTCCGTTCCGTTTGCCTTTCTCTGGCCCCGTCTTCTTCCGTTTTGATTCGCTTCGCGGCGAATGTCCTTTCCTTCCAATGCGATGGCCTTATCCAAAAAGCGGTTGGGAAACTGAAAAAGGAGTTCCCCACGATAACGGTTAGGGAATCGGAAGAAGCCGTTTATTTGGAGCTTGCTCTAGGAAAGGAGGGGAGGCATGAGCTTCCTTGAAATGCCAATCCCCCTTCAGCAAACCCTCGTCGTCTTTTTTATCCTGTGTTTGGTTTTGAGCATGGTCGATTTCTTGCTCGGGTTTTTCCAAAGCAAGAAAGTTGTTTTCCTCGCCGTCTCTTCTTTCTCGTTTTTCTTTTCTTTCGCCTTGGCTTTTCTTTCCCTCCGCGGGAGCTACACCTTCCGCGTCAAAGGAGAGGCTTTCGAGCCGTCCCTTTCTTTTCTGAGCCTTCCTTGCTGGCTTCACTGGATCTTGTTCGCCTTGTCCTTTTTCCTTGCCCTGTCTTTGCTTCTTTTCGCTTTGCTTCGCCAAAGAAGGCGTCTCTCCCCTCTCTCCATCAAAGAGAGTTTCGACTCCCTTCCCAATGGGCTTTGCTTTTACCAAGACGATGGCTTGGTCCGGCTCGTTAACGAAGCGATGAACCAAATCAGCTTGGCTTTGCAAAACGAGGCTTTGCTAAATGGGAACGCCTTCTGGGAAAGAATCCAAAGGGGTCCGCTCCCCAAGGGCGTGCATCGAATTCAAGACGGAGAGGCCACGGTCCTTTTCTTCCTCGATAGGAAAGTTCTTTCTTTTCGAAAATCCGACCACCATTTGGATGGAAAGATCATCCACGAGATCCTATCCGTCGACCTGAGTCAGGAGTACCGCCTCAACGCGGAGCTGAAGGAAGACCTCATCCGTTTGGAAAGGGTGAGAAAGAGACTTCTGGAATATGGGGAGAACGTCGGGGATTTCGTCAAGGAAGAGGAAGAATTGAAGGCAAAAGCCAAAATCCACGATGCCTTGGGGGGATTGCTGGCTTTAAGCAAAAAGAGGTTGAAACAGGATTTGGGCGTGGCGCAAAGAAAGGAGCTGCTTTCGTTTTGGAAAATCGAGATCGAGGCTTTGAAAAATCAAAAAGAAGAAGCGAAAAGCGGGCTTGATTCGATTTTCGAAGCGGCCCGGTTGGTCGGGGTGAGGATCGATTACTTCGGTCAGAGACCCGCCCCGGGGTCAAGGGAAGAGAAGATCTTGGCCCACGCCATGCACGAATGCCTCACCAACACGATTTCCCATGCGGAGGGGACTTCAATGATGGTGCGTTTCGAGGAAAAGGATGGGGCGTGTTCTTTTTGGATTCAAAACGATGGAAAAAAGCCAAATGGGCCCATCCAAGAAGGCGGAGGACTATCCAATCTCCGTTGCTTGGTGGAACGGGAGAATGGGACAATGGAAATATCCTCCGACCCACGTTTTGAGCTGCGCGTCGAAGTAAAGGTGGCAAAGCAATGAAAGAAGGCAAATATTCCGTCTTGATCGTCGAAGACCAGCAAATGCCCCGCCTTCTTTTCGCTTCCTACATCGAAAGTTCGGATCGCTTTTTTCTGCAGGCCTCCCTTGCCGATGCTTCGATGGCCGATGTTCTCTGCGCCCGCTTCCCCATCGATTTGATTTTGATGGACGTGGTGACGGAAAACGGTGAAAGTGGTTTGTCCGCGGCGGAGAAGATCAAAAGGAAATACCCCAAAATCAAAATCATCATCGTCACGTCCATGCCCGAATGCTCCTACCTCGAACGCGCCAAAAAGGCGGGTCTAGAGGGCTTTTGGTACAAAGAATCCGACGGGCCTTCCATTTTGTCCGTGATGGAAAGAGTCATGGATGGGGAAAGGGTTTTCCCGAAAGAAACCCTGCCCACGAAGGTTGGCTTAGCCTCCAGCCGCGAATTCACGAAGAAAGAGCTGCAGATCCTCCGTTATATGCTCGGCGGGTACAGCAACGGGGAAATCGCCGCGAAGATGGGGGTCTCTCCAGGGATAATCAAAAACCACGTCGCCGATATGCTTTTGAAAACGGGATTCCGTTCCCGGACCCAACTCGCCGTAAGAGCAAGGGAAAGCGGATTGGTGATTTTAGAGCGGGGCAAAAAGGAAATTTAAGCGCCTTCGCCCGCTTAAGGGGTGCCGAATGGCACTCCCCAAGAAAAAGGGGCCCTTGTTATATTCAGCCCGTAAAAAGGGAGCGGTTTTTGGTGGATCGTCATGCTCGCCAAATCCGCTCTCGAGGGAGAAAACATGAAAAAAGAAAACAAGACGCCTTTCCTTCGGTCCGGTTTGGCTTTCGCTTCCGCGCTTCTGCTTTTATCCGGATGCGGAACACAGGATAACCCGGCCCCGAGCAGTTCCGAAACAAAGACTTCCTCATCCGTGAAAAGTGAGGAAGCATCCAGTTCCGCCAGTTCAAAACAAGAAAGTTCAAAAGAAAACGAACTTCCGTCTTCTTCCGAATCGGGTGTATCCTCCATCCCCCACGTCCATACTTTCGAAGAAGGATGGCGCTTCGACGAAACCCACCACTGGCATGCAGCCACCTGCGGGCATGAGACGGAAAAAAGCTCATACGCCCCTCATGATTTCGACGAAGGGACGATAACCAAGGCGCCGACTTACGAAGAAGAGGGCATCGAGGCTTTCACCTGCGCGACTTGCAAGATGATCAAGACCGTCGCCGTTCCGACGTTAGTGGGATTCTTCATGCCCGTGCAGGATTGCTTCACCATTACCAGCAAGGGATTGGTACTGACCGGGATCATCGAAAGCGGAAAGGTTAAAGTTAACGACGTTCTCTCTTTGTCGGGGACTTCCAAAAAAGTGACGATTAAGAGCATCGAGAAATACAAAAAGACCTACGAAAGCGCGGAGAAGGGCGATGAGGTCGGCCTATTGGTCGAAGGAGTGGCGAAAAGCGAGGTTGCAAGAGGATCCGCTTTGTTCACCCCGGATTCCAAAAGTTACCACAACCAAATCAAAGTCCGTTTGACTTCCTTGACCCAAGAAGAAGGCGGATTGAGAACGCCGTTCTTCAGCAAATACTCTCCGGTTGTCAAATACTACCCCTGCGCTTCTGGAGAAGCGAAAGGTTACCTCGGGGAAGTCAAAGGCTGTGTGATTCTTCCCGAGGATCTGGAGATGTTTAATCCGGGGAAACCCATGAAGTGACCATTATCCTCAAAGAGAAAACGCTCCTGAGCAAAGGGATGGAAATCGCCTTGACCGAAGGGGGCACAAAGCGAGCCTATGGGACAATTACATCCCTAGGGGAACATAAGCATGACGCCCGGTATGAAGAGATCGGACAGTGCGGCGTCTGTGGGTTCGACCAATACAAAACCTTTGAATACGACGCTTCGATCGATGTCTACTCCTGCACAACGAACCTAGAGGTAAACGAAAGCACCTTCTTCAAAATCACCATAAAAAGCAGCGATGAGGAAAAAGAATGGGTCGTTGACCTCAGCGTGAATTACACGCTCTACGAATCCGAAATATACGACGTCGACGGAAAGCCTCTTGAAGATAGAATGAAAACAGGGGGGACTTATATCATCCAGATCATCGGAAAAGAAAACATAAACGACGTCCTCGTAAAGGTGCAGGACGCGAACGACATGTAATCGCCAATTCGTTGATAGGCCCGGCCGAAAGGCTGGGCTTTTTGCTAACGCCATTTGGCCACCGATTCGGATGTTGTTGCTCACGAAGGAAAAGCAGGAGAATCGGTCGCCAATCTTAACAAAAATCGATGATGCGCTTGCTATCGCCCTCAAAACAATTTAGTCATAAAATTTCAATTTGTCGGATTTAAGTCTTTCATTTTGTCGGTTCTCTATCTTTCATTTTGTCGGTTTTAAATCTTTCAAAACGTCGGTTTCGTTATTTACATTTGGACTTTTCGTTGGTTAAATTGAGAAGAAAGAGAGGGCTGATTATGTCTTTTGAGTACCGAAGCCGTTTAGCGGAAAGCGTTTTAACAGAAAAGTTGAATTCCTCTGGCTGCGTTTTGGTGACCGGCCCCAAATTTTGCGGGAAAACGACTTTGTGCAAGAGATTCGCGAAGTCGAGCCTCTCTTTGAAGAACGGGAACTCGATTGCCTTGGCAAACTCCGATCCCCGCGGAGCGTTAAAAGGGGAATATCCCCGCCTTATCGACGAGTGGCAAAAAGCACCGGAACTTTGGAATGAAATCAAAAACGATTTGGATGAGGACTACCAATTCGGGAAATACATTATCACCGGCAGCACCACTCCAATCGACCCTTCAAAGATTCAGCATTCCGGAGCCGGGAGAATCGCCACCATGAATCTAAAGCCTTTCTCCCTGTATGAGTCGGGGGAATCTTCCGGCATTATTTCTTTGTCAAAATTGTTTCAAGAAGAAGAAAAAAGTGATGCCACTTACGCCTACGACAATCCTATGGGCTTGAGGGATATAGCTTACATGCTCACCCGAGGAGGATGGCCAATCTCTTTGATGGCGAAGAAGGAATACGCCATTTCAACCACAAAAAACTATTTTGACGGATTGTTCAGAATCGAGAACGAAAGCGATGATTTTGCTTTTTTCCTCAAAAACAAAGATCCAGACTTGCTGACGCTCGTTTTAAAGTCGTTTGCCAGGAATATCTCGACCCAAGCGACAAAATCAGGCATGATCAGCGACATTTTAAAATCACATATACGGGAAACGCTGGATGACGAGACTTTTTCTGCCTATGAAAAGGTCCTGAAAGACCTGTTCATCATTTACGACATGCCGGCTTGGAATCTTAATCTCAGAACTTCCGTAAGCGTAAGAACGGCGCCGACGCACCATTTTGTGGATACGTCCATGGCGACATGCGCTTTGGGGATTGAGCCATCGGATTTGATAAACGACCTCAACTCATTTGGATTCTTCTTCGAGGATTTAGCTGTCCGGGACCTTTCGATTTACGCCGATTCCATTCAAGGCAAGCTAAAGCATTACCGCGACAGCGCGGACCGGGAAGTGGACGCCATCATCGAGTTGCGAAACGGCAATTACGGCGCGATCGAAATCAAAATTTATAGCGAAAAAAGCCTTAAGGATGGGTTTGATTCTTTGAATAAATTTGAAAAAGCAGCAAAGGACAGCGGGTCAAAACTTCCCCAATTCAAAATGATTCTAACCAGTCACGGCCCCTGCTATCGGGAGAACGGGGTTTATGTTGTTCCCATTACGATGCTGAAGAACTAATGGGCTATACAAATTGGCCTTAGCGGTTTTTGCTTTTTTGGAATAGCTTTTCTTACACCATAAGGCATTTTTGGGGCCAATAACGAAAAACGAACCCGTTCGGCATAATGCGAACGAGCTCGATTGATGTCTCTTGGTGACCCGTACGGGATTCGAACCCATGAATGTATCCTTGAAAGGGATATGAGTTAAGCCACTTCTCCAACGGGCCAAGAATGGCGCTCAGTATAGGGCTCGAACCTACAACCGATCGGTTAACAGCCGATTGCTCTACCATTGAGCTAACTGAGCGCATCGCCCATAAAACGGGCGAGAAACATTGTAGGCAACCGAGAAACGCTTTGCAACCAGTTTTTTCGTAAAAACGAAATTGGTTTCGTTGACTCTCAAACCGTCTGATTTCTTAGGGATGAAGAGCGGTTTTGCTAAGGAGAATTTGCTTTTTCTTATTTTGAAATCCAAAGGCTCTTCGTCGGAAAAAGGAAAGGGGGGTCAAACCCTAAAAAGGGATTGATCCCCGCGGATTTGGAATCCGCCTTTCACTTCTTGGCGGCCAATTTGGATTCGATGGAAGAATACAGATCGGAAACGGTTTTGATGGAAGAGAGCTCCTCGGTTTCGAACTGGATTCCGTAGCGGTCTTCCAAAGTAAGGCACATCTCGACCACGTCCAGACTGTCGAGGCCCAAGTCCTTAAGCGATTTGGCTTCGTCGACAACCTTCACGTTGAGCCTGTTGGCAAAGCTCTTCTTGATTTCGCTCATGATTTCTTCGTTTGTCATGCTTTTTTCCTCGCTTCTTCCCCATTATAAGAAGCATTCCCCGCCTTGCAAACAAAAGAACCCCGAAAGGGTTCCCTTGGCTCAATAGGCGTATTCGTGATTGACTTGGCTCGTAACCGTATCATCGATCTTCTCGGCCGTTTTCTTGAAGGTCCCGTACAGGACTCCGGCGACCAAGGCAAAGATGCTCAGAACCAATACCATCCCGAGGAGCTGCCCTTTGATTTCGCTCATGCTTTCTCACCCCCTTCCCCCATTCATGTAATATCCGACGATCGCGGTGCGCTTGACCGATATCACCATGGTTTCTTTGGAGATCACCAAGCTGGAATAAAGTTGGGTCAAGGTGAAGGTGAGGCTTTCGCCCAAGGCGGGGAAATGGGATTCTTGGCAATATAGATTGACCTGGTGCTCTTCTAAAAGAGCCTCCGTTGATTCGGAGACATAGCCTTCCTGGCCGATGCGCCGGGCAACCACCAAGGCAAGGGCGTCCAAGGATGAGTGGATGGAGGACACGGCGATGATGTCCCCGCCCAAAAGCATCACGCTCATCAAGAACGCCATCGAAAGCATCAAGCCGAGTTTATAAGCCATGGAGCATCCCTCCCATGATTTCGAGCAACCCAAGCATCAGCATTAGCATGGAGAGCCCACCTCCTACTAAAGGAAGAAAGTTCAAATTGTCCAATTTTTCCATATAACGTCTTTCTTTTCTTTCCCTTTTTTGGTCGGAAAGCTTGCTGAAAAGACGTTGGAATTGTTGTAAGTAAACCCCACCGCTTCCCTGATCGACCATTTGGTAAGTGGCTAGCATCACCTCTTTGATTTCCAAAGAAGCGAAAGAGGAAGCAAACGCCAAATAGGGAGTTAGGGTTTTATCTTTCTCGATTTCGCCCAAAAGCCTTTCCAAATAGGTTCGGACCCTACCTTTGGCGTAGGGCAAAATCATTTCCAAGGAGTTATAGACGTTGAAGCCGTCTTGAATGTAGATGCCAAAAAAGGAAAACAGCTCCACGAATTGTTCTTCATCTTCTTCTTGCTCGCGGGTTTTCCTCTTGCTTTTGCCGATTCCAATGTAGAAAGAGCCCAAAAGCAGCAGCAAAGCGGGGACGAAGGAATAGACGAACTTCCTTTTCCAAAAGTACAGCAAAGCCCCTAGACCCAGCGAAAAAAGGAAAAGAAGGGCAAACACGAGGGTGGTTCCTTTCTGCTTATTTTTTCCTTTCATCTTCCGCCCCTTTCTTTTTCGGAACCCAAACCTTCACGCCTTGGGTATAGACGAAGCAGTAGAAAACCAAGCTGCCCAGAAGAAAAAGAAAATACAGGAACAATGACAGCAAAAACGTGCGGGAGGATAGAAGGCTGGCGTAAAAGGTGGACAAGGCAAAACGGAGGAAAGCGACGATCCCCAGTGACATCCCCCACAGCAATCCGTATTGCAAAAGCTTGCCAAGGGAGCTGTGGAAGCGTTTCTCCGCTTCCTCTTCTCCCTTCGTCGCCTCCTCTAGAAGCAAACCCGCCAAGGAAATGATGTCCCCGCCCCGGTTTTGGTAAATGTCGACGATGGAAAGGAAGACTTCATACAAAGGGCTTTCGAAATAAGGGGTCATGAAAAGCAGGCGCCCATAGACTTCCTCGCTTTGGATGCTTTGGATGGTTTCCTTCAGTTCCCCATCCGCTCCTTCGCAGGCGGCCTCAAAGCTTCGGGAGAGGGAATTGGTGACCGAGCAGGTCGTCAAAAAGGCATTCATGAATCGGTAACACTCCCTTCGGATTCTCCTTTTCCTTTGCAGAGAAAGAACTCGGGGCAGACAAAGAAAACAAAAGCAGGCAAGGCAGAGGGACAAAATCAAAAGGGAAAAAGAAAGGGAAGAGGAAGACCAATAGGCGACCGAAGCGATGATGCCGGAAAGGACAACGCAGACAAGGGCGCCTTTCATGCCGCTTCCTCCTCGTTGAAGAGGATTTTCATCTTCCCTTTTTCCATCCTCCCGATTTGGCTGATTTTCCTTCGGATCCCTTTTTCGGAAGTCGTTTTCTTCACGTAAACGTAGAGGGGAAAACTTTCTTTCACATCGTTCAGCAAATCCTCGTAAACCATCTTCCCGCCTTTCATTTGGGCAAGCCTCGCTAGGCGGGACGGCATGGAAAGAGCCGACCCCGCGTGGACGGTGAGCAAAATCGGGTGGCCGCTCATCGCGCAGGAGAGGGCCTCGAACATTTCCCCGCCCCGAGCTTCCGCCAAAACCAAGTAGTCGGGGTTGAAGCGAAGGGCGGCCCGGATCAAAGAAGATACATCCCCGCCTTTCCCGGAAGGGTCGATGACCCAGGTCGTCAAATCGATGGGCGAAAGACCGCGGATCAATTCGAGTTCCTCCGCCGAGTCAATCACCAAGACGCGGCAAGAAGGAGGAAGATGAAGCAACAGGCATTTCTGAAGCTCGGTTTTCCCGCTTCCCGTCTCCCCGCCGATGACAATTGATTCCCTTTTGCTCAGGCTATCAAGGAGAATCTCCCGGCACCCCTTTGGGAAGAAAGAGGGATCTTCCTCCACCGCCGAGCCAGGATGCTCGACGCGGAGGGAAAAGGAATAGGATTTTTGATCTTTTACGCGCGTCAAAGACAAGAAGCAGGCACAAAGGCGGTAGCGGCCGAAGCTCACGTCCAAGATGGGGGACAAATAGGAAAACTGGCGTTCGGCGAGGTTTGCAATTTGCCTCAGGAACGACCCCACTTCTTCCTTGTTTTCTTTCAAGGGGAGGCTTTCCCTCCCCGTGAAAGATCCCTCCGCGAAAAAAGCTTCTCCGTTGAAGCTTACGTCGTTGACGTCCTCCCGGCGGAGGACTTCGCTTAAAAAGGAGGATTCCACGAAACGGACAAGGGGGTTCTCTTCTTCCATCAAGACGCCTCCAGCAGGGAAAAGAAAGCCCGCTTGCTCAGAATCTCATCCCCGGTCGCCCAATAGCAATTCAACTCGACGATGGCGGCTTGGAGTCCCTGAGGATCGATTTCTTTCCGAAGGGGATCCGCCGGGCTTACGTGATAGACGTATTGGCATAACCCACCGAGGGTTTCCTCAAAATGGCGGCCGACCCGCTTTTGAAGCACGTCGAAATCAAAATAGGGGACCACCATCTCTCCTTCCTCGTTCAATTGAACGACGCTGGATTCGACAATTCCCCCGAATAGTCCATAGAAAGAGCGGTTCGCCCCCATGGTGACATATCCGAAGCGAAAAAAGGCGAAGGCATAGGCCAGAAAGGCGACGGCAAAAAAGAAGTTCCCCATTAGAGTTCCTCCCAGTTCAGCCAATAGTCCCCGCCCGGGGAAAAGGAAGAAAAGCTCGGCGTGAAATAACGCGAAAAGACAACCGTCTCCTGCAAGGGGGTAAAGGCGTTCAAATAAATCGAAAAACGTAAAGAAAGCCCTTCTCCCCAAACCGGGATGATCAAATCCTTCGTTCGATAAAGGGAATCGGCTTCCTCTTTCATTTCTCCATCGTACGGGGAAAAACCGTATTGTTTCGACAAAGAAAGGCAATAGAGGCAATTGCCTAACGGCAGAAAAGAGAGGGGAACTGCGGTGAATTTCTTTTTCTTTTCCCCAATTTTCCAGCGTTGAAAATCTGTATAAATACGCAGTTCCCCAATCTTTTCCGTTTTTACGAACTTCTCAGGAATGTTGTATCCGCGGGCCGTGATTTTGCTTAGTCCAAAATGGTTCCCTATTCCTTCTACGTCCCTCTTAACGCCGGAAAGGACGAAATAAGAAGAAGCGGCCTCGAGGCTTGGATAATAAGGGCCGTCCACGATGAGTTGGTCTTTTTCCCCATCGGGGTAAACGGATACGCCCGGGGCTTTCGCCTCCTGGACCATCCGCTTCTTTTGGTAGCAGACGTAACTGCTTCCGAAAACCGAGGATGAAGTATGCTCCAGGCGAGCTTCGAATCGCAAAGGAACCCCCTTTTCCAAAATGGAGCCAGGGAGAGAAAAGGAGACATGCTCCGTGCCCGAAGGAACCTTGAAAAACGTGACTTTCTTTTGAAACAGCATTTCCTCCCCCTTGCTCACCTCGAAGGCGAACTCAAAGCAGGAATAGGCGTTCCCAGCGTGGGCGATATAGAAATCGAGATTTTGATCCCGGCCAGCCAAAAGAGGGTCTCCGGAAATGGACTGGAAACGGATCCCGCCCGTATCGGCGAAGGAAGAGGCGATGCCCAAAAGGGTCAAAAAGGCGAAAGGAAAGCGATTCATTCAATCTCCGCCTTCAAGGCCTTCAAAACGGCTTTTCTCTCTTTTCGATAGGCGGGCTCGGAAACCCAGCCATAGTACCAAAAAGGATAAACGCGCCCGAACTCCAAACATTCGGAAATCAGCACTCTTTTTTGGAAAGGATCCAATCCTTCGTAAAACCTCTTCGCCCTTTGCAGATAACGGGCTTCCGGGCGGAAGGACCGTTCGCTCAAAAAATCGTCGTTCCATTCATAGATGTGCAGGTCGGGGCTGTTGCCCAATGCCAAAAGGGCCTGCCGGACCTTCGTCTTGATCTTTGAGCAGGCCGGATCTTCCTTGAAAGGAAGGGAGATTGAGTTTTCGGTGGAATCCATAGGTTGACCTCACCTTCCTATAAAGGGAGATTTCCTTTTTCGCCCAAATGGATTTCTTTTTCCTCAACGCCCTCCCTCGTTTTATAATTGAAGCAGATGATTATCTTAGTTGGGGCCTCCGCTTCGGGGAAAACGGAAATCGCCAAATACCTCGCTTCCCATAACGGCATCAAAAAAGCCATCACCCACACCTCGCGCGACAAACGCGAGGGAGAACAAGATGGGGTAGATTACTTCTTTGTGCCCGAGGCAATTTTCCTGCAGATGAAGTCCCGCTACTGCTTCGTGGAGACCACCTATTACAACAACCACTACTACGGCTGCTCCAAAGACCAGGTCGCCGACGATCGCTGCGTGGTCGTGGATCCCAATGGCTTGAAAGCATTTCAGGCTTTGAAGAACAAACGGGTCATCTCTTTCCTGCTCCGCGCGGATAAACAAACCCGCGAGGAGAGAATGCGCGGACGGGGAGACAGCGAAGAATCCATCCGCTCCCGAATCGAAAACGACGAAACCGCCTTCGCCCCGGAGAACGTCGGAAAAGTCGACTTCATCATCGATACGGACGCGCGTCCAATCGAAGCCATCGCAAAACAAATCTACGCCTTATACCAAGCCGAGCTTTCCAAGCTCAGTTAAGCTTCCTTCTGGGGTGGTAAGTAACCTCCGCCTGCACGACCGTGTAGGGGGAGGCTTTTTTGACTTTCACCGAAAGGGGCCCGAATTCGAAATGGTCCCCTTCTTTTCCAAAGCCTCCAAGGCGATCGTTGATCCACCCCGATACGGTTTCGTAATCTTCGTCGAGCTCGGTTTTGGAGAGATGGAACTTCTTGAAGAATTCGTCGATGTCCATGCCCCCGCGAACGAGATAAACGTTCCGCTTGGCCGTTTTTTGGATATCGAGTTGCACCACTTCCCCTTCGTCGTAGATTTCCCCAACGAGCTCTTCCAGGATGTCTTCCATCGTCAAAAGCCCTTCGGTTCCGCCGTATTCGTCTTTGACGATGGCGAGGTGGATATGCGTTTTCTTCATGAGGGAGAGAATGGAGGAAATCTCCATCGTCCGGGGTACGCTGAGGACCGGATGCATCAATTCTTCGATCGATAAGTCGGAATCATAGAGCATCGCCCGGAGGAGGGATTTAACGGGGATATAGCCCAGGATGTGGTCGTAATCGTGACGGTAGACGGGGATGCGGGAATGGCGGAAGGCGCCTTCCAGTTTGACGAAGGAATTGAGATTTTGATCATAGGCGATCCCTTCGATTTTCATCCTCGGGGTCATGATTTCATAAGCGGAGGTGTCGATGAATTCGATGGAATTGGAGACAAGCTCTTTTGATTTGGAATCGATGATGCCCTCTTTTTGAATCGCGTTGACCATTTCCTGAAGCTCTTCGTCGCTGGGGGCGTCTTCTTCCGCATCCACCACCGCATCGTTGGTCAAAATGGGTTTGGTGAGCAATCCGGCGAACCAGCGCGAAATGAATACGACTGGATAGAAGATGATCCGCATAAAGGAAAGGGGATAGGCAAATGCAAGGGACAAAGACAGGGAATAGCTCTTGCCGATGACCTTAGGCAAAATCTCGCCGAAGGTGAGAATCAAAAGGAGCATCACACCGGAAACGATCAGCGAAGCCAGATCCGGATTCTCCGGGGCAATCTGCACCGATAGCAAGGTGCCAAGAGAAGACGCGAGGATATTCACGACGGAATTCCCAAACAAGGGAGCGACGATGGTTTCCTCGTAATGGGAAGCAAAATAATAGGCTTTCTGCGCCTTTTTGCTCTTTTTCGAGTCTTCTTCCAAACTGGGAAGAGAGACGGAAGAATAGGCCATGTCCATGCAGGAGAAAGTCGCGGAAAGGCAAAGCAAAAGGAAGATGGCCACGCAGTAGACGATGATCAGAGTCTCTCTCATAAGGACTCCTTTCTCGGCTCGGCGATTTTCCCGACCAGCTCTTCCAAGCAGTCTTCCATGGTGACCATGCCCAAGACGTTCTCGTCTTTCTTGACGATGGCGATTTGGGTCTTCCGGTCGCGGAAGCCGGCCACCAAATCGTCCAGCTTAACGCTGGGAGATACGAAATAGGGCTTTTGCAGCATGGAAAGGCAATTGACTTTGGGGTTCTGGAAATAAGCCGTTAGGAAGGTTTTCACGACCAAAATCCCGACGATTTCGTTTTTGTTCCCTACGTAGCAAGGGATGCGGGAGAACTCCGTTTGTTTAATCGCTTCGATGAGTTTCTCGTTGGTGATTCCTTTCAAATCGATCATGGCCATTTTCGATTTCGGGGTCAGGACTTCCTTCACAGACGTATCGTCGAAATCCAAGGTCGCTTGGATGATGTCGGACTCATTGCTTTCTAGCTCCCCTTGGTCCTCCGCTTCTTCCACCGCAGAGGTGAAATCGGCTTCTGTGACTTCCGGGGTTGGCTTAGCGCGGAAGATCTTCTTCGCCAAGAAAGTCACTCCGCGGAATAAAAGACCTAGAGGATAAAACAAGCCAAAGAAAAAAGTCAGGGGATAGACGGTGAACTTCACCACCGCATTTGGGGCCCCTTTGCCCAGATACTTCGGGATGGTGTCCCCAAAAAGGAAAGTGAGGAAGCCCATGAGGATGGAGACGACCAAAGAAGAAATGTTCTCATTCCAGTTCCGAAACCATTTCAAAAACAAGGACGTCGAGAGAACGGAAATAAAAATCGAACCGACGTTGTTCCCAATCAGAACGGTTACGAGGGTCGAATCGAAGTGGTCATAAAGCCAAACGATGAGCTTGGCGGTTTTATTGCCTTCATCCGCTTGGACTTTGAAGCGGTATTTATTCAAAGAGGCAAAGGCGGTTTCGGTAGCGGAGAAGAAGCCGATGAAGACAAATGCGAACAACAGCAGCGCGAGTGAAACCCAATCTAGGGGATCCATAAAGCGGAGCATCACTTCCTTTCGTGTCGAGGGAGATTTTAGCATAGATGGGGGCAAAACAAAAAGGCCCGCGGGTTGCGGGCCTTTAAGAGCGAATATCAGTCTTCGTCTTTGTCGTCGGAGGTTTGGACGTTTTTGAGTTCGGAAGCCCAATCCTTCTGCTCGACCTCGCCTTGGGTCAAGTTGTTCTTGGCCATGACATCGGCAATCAGCTGCTTAGCGCGGCGGAAGGAGAGGTCGCTCTTCACCTTGAACACCAAGGGGATGTCTTTGTAGGTCCCTTTGTGCCCGGCGTCCTGAATCGGAAGGGTCGTGTTGGCGTAGTCTTTCGGATCGAGGGCGAAGTAGAGCTTCAAGCCTTTGCCGGCGATGGTGATCTTGAGGAAGGTCACTTTGTGGAGGCGGAAGGTGTCACCGGAGTTGGAGATGCGGCTTTTGACGCCGTAGCTCATCGCTTCGGATTTGAGCTCGTTGTAGTGGCTTTTGAGTTCTTCGTCCGCGCTTTCCATGCGCTCAGGGAAGGGGATGCGGATGATTTTCTCATGAGGAGGGAGGTTGGGGTTGATTTGCCCGACAACCCTTTTCTTCGGTTCTTCTTCCTCGGTGGGAGCTTCGACCGCGGGTTCTTCTTCGACGGTTTCTTTATCCGGCTCTTCCCTCACGGGCTCGGGAGCGGGTTCTTCTTTGACGGGCTCGGGTTCAGAGGGTTTTTCCTCTTCCTTCGGCTCTTCGACGACCTGGACGGGAGCCGGGGCCGGTTCTTGGACGGTTTGCTTGGGCTCAGGCTGCTTCACCGGCTGCTGGTCGACGGGCTCGCGGACGATGATGGTCACCGGGGCGGCGGGTTGCTTGGGCTCGGCGGGCTGAACGCTCTTGAGTTCCTGCGCGATGATGGCGCGGATGTCCTCGGCGGTGAGCTGTTCCGGCTTTTCTTCTTTCACCGGCTCGGCTTTCCGAGTGAGTTCTTCGGAGATGATTTGGCGAATCTGGTCGGCGGTGAGGGTGTTCCGCTTCTCTTCTTCGGCGCGGGCTTCGGCTTCTTTCTGGGCGGCTTCGGCCTGCTTCACCTTTTCCTTCTCGCTTTCGATGGCGAGGCGGATTTCTTCGGCGACTTTGGCTTTCGCCTCTTCGATTTCGCGTTGATGGCGGTTTTCAGCCTCTTTTTCGGCCGCTTCCTGCTCCAAGCGTTTTTCCTCTTCCGCTTTCTTGGCGGCTAAGGCTTCTTCTTGGGCTTTCTTCTCGGAAGCGAGTTCTTCGCGGATGATGGATCGGATGTCTTCGGCGGAGAGCTCCGGCTCGGGGGCGGGTTCGACGACGACCGGCTCTTCTTCGGGCTCAGCCTCTTTCTCTTTGGCGAGATACCCTTTCAATTCTTCTCCGATGATCGAGCGGATGTCATCGGCGGTGAGGGATTTGGTTTCCTCTTTCTTTTCCTCTTCTTCCTTCGCGGGCGCAGGGACCGTGACGATGAGGGGCTGGGAGGAGGATTCTTTCTTTTGCGAATCGAGTTCTTCTTTGACGATCTTGCGGATGTCTTCCGCTTTCAGGGATTTCTCGCCGGTCATGTTCTCTTGGATCTCGGACAAGGGAACGGAGCTGCGCCTCTCGGGGACGCCAGCGCTTTGCGCCGGAGAGTAGGTGTTGATGTATTGGACCAGAAGCGGACCGGAGATGGCAGTGGAAGTCGCGGGCATATCCGAGCGCGGGCTTTCGATGGAGGAAACGGTTTTGCCTTTGTATTCCTCTTCGGCGGCGGCCGGCTTGGCGGAGACTTTGTTCATCTCGTCGTGCATGATGTCGCGGATTTCTTCCGGGGTCGGGGTCGGGCCGGAGGAATTCTCATCATGGACGATGACAACGTCATTGGCTTGGGCGGAATCTTTGGCGTATTCCCTCTTCACCGCTTTCGGGGTTTGGGCCAAATAGACCATGTCGGCGATATCGGCGATGACGAAGAAGAGGAAGCCGAGGGCGGTAATGCCGGCTTCGGCGAAGACGATGATCAACCAATAAAGCGGGAAGTTGATCGATTCGTTTTTATAGCAAGCAAGGAAGAAGGAGAGGAACGGAACGGTTCCAACGTAGGAAACTCCTTTATAGGCAGGGATGTAGTTGGGGAGGAAAACGACGACGCAGAGGGCAGCGAAGGCCGCGCCGAACAGCAAGAAGAAGATCGCAACAGCCAAACCGCTCGGCCTCTTGTTCACGCAAATGACGATGATGTGAACGATGAAGAGGATCAGCACGAAGGCCAGAACGCCTAGGACGATCCACGAGGCAAGGCCCAACGGGGGGTTGAACAAAGACATCACCTTTTCGGGGAAGGCGGTCAGAAGCGCGCGAGCCCCAAACACGGCGTCGCTTCCGGAAACCTGGATGAGTTTGGGCGTAAAGCCAAACATCACGATCCCGACAATCATCAACACAACAGCTGCGATTGTCAGGCCACGAACGGTCTTTTTCATAGCTTTTATCTCCTTTATATGAAAGACATCTTGATTTTATGTCACTTTTCTTTCGAAAAACAAGAACGAAAAGCCCGCAAAAAGCCATTATTGGAAGAAAAGAAGTTCGGAAATATCGGGGTTTTGCCTTTCTTTGATTTTCAAAAGGCAATATCTCGATTTTTGAGGGCCTCAAAAGGAAAAATAGGGGCTATATCGCAAAAACAATTACACGGATAAACTATTTTTAGTTAAAAACATCGGTTTTTGATTTTGTTTTTCTTTCGGAACCACCGCTTTTGATTTTTCGTCCCATTATGTCCTTTGTGGTTATTTCAATCTCAAAAACGAATCAACGCCCCTTATATTTCAAAAAAGAGGGCCGCATTGGCCCTCTTTGTTCCGTTTAGGAACTTATTTATGGTATTTGATCGCCGCGCCGATGAATTCGCGGAACAGAGGATTCGGGCGGAGGGGGCGCGAAGTGAATTCGGGATGGAACTGGGAAGCGATGAAGAAGGGATGATTTTTCAACTCAATGATTTCAGCCAGCCCCGTCTGCGGGTTGATGCCGGAGAAGACCATGTCCGAATTCTCGAATTGTTTCTTGAACGCATTGTTAAATTCGTAACGATGGCGATGCCTCTCGCGGATGTGCTCGGTTTGATAGCATTGATAGGCAAGGGTTCCCGGTTGGATGTCGCAGTCGTATGCACCCAAGCGAAGAGTTCCGCCCATATCGATTCCTTGGTATTGGTTGTGGAGGAAATCGATGACGGGGTATTTGGTTTCCGAATCGAATTCAGTAGAGTTTGCTTCCTTCAAGCCCAAGACGTTCTGGGCGAACTCGATGATGGCAAGCTGCATCCCAAAGCAAATGCCGAGGAAGGGGATTTGATGTTCCCTGGCGTAGCGGATGGCAAGCTTTTTGCCGTTGCTTCCCCTATGGCCGAAGCCGCCCGGAACCAAGATGCCATCCACGTCGGAGAAAAAGCCTTCTTCGGTTCCCGGCTTCACATCGGTGGAGGGAATCCAGCGGATTTCCACGTCACGGTTATGGTAATATCCCGCTGCTTTCAAAGCTTGGGAGACGGAGAGGTAGGCATCGTGAAGCTCCACGTATTTGCCAACTAAGGCGATCGTGACCTTTTCCTTCAGGTTCTTGATCTTTTCGGTGAGGGAGATGAAGTCGCTCAGGTCAGGCTCATTCCCTTCCGTGGGAAGGCGGAAGTGAGAAAGGATGTAGTTGTCGATCCCCTGCTCATGGAGTTTCTCCGGAAGCTCGTAGATGACCGGAGCGTCGTCGCATTCGAACACACCTTGCAAGGGGACGTTGCAGAAGAGGGAAACCTTCTCTTTGGTGTGGTCGTCGAGAGGGACTTCCGAACGGAGGATGATGGCATCGGGCTGAAGGCCCAAAGAAGCCATTTCCTTCACGGAATGCTGCGTCGGTTTGGTTTTAGTTTCCCCCGATGTCTTTAGATACGGGACAAGGGTGTTATGGAGGAAGAAGGTATTGTCGTAGCCGAATTGCAAGCGGGCTTGGCGGATAGCTTCCAAGAAGGGTTGGGACTCAATGTCCCCGACCGTCCCGCCGATCTCGGCGATGACGATGTCGGCCCCGGAGGCTTTGGCCGCGTCGAGCAGCCTTTGCTTGATTTCGTTGGTAACATGAGGGATGACCTGGACGCAGGCGCCGAGATAGTCGCCGTGGCGCTCTTTCTCAATGACGGAGCTATAGATCTTCCCGGAGGTGACGGAGGCTTCCTTCGTCAAGTTGATGTCGAGCCACCTTTCGTAATGGCCCAAATCCAAATCGGTCTCAGCCCCGTCGTCGGTCACGAAGACTTCCCCGTGCTGATAAGGGCTCATCGTCCCGGGATCAACGTTCAGATAGGGATCAAACTTCATCGTGAAGACTTTGAACCCTCTTTTTCGGAGGATAAGGCCGACCGATGCAGCCGAGATGCCCTTGCCCAAGCTGGAGACGACTCCGCCCGTAACGAAAATGAATTTGGTGTCCATAAAACCACCCGCTTAACCGCGGACCTTTCTCAAAAAACAACGTCAAAAATTTTATTCCAAAGGCGGTTTCTCGGGCAAAAATCTTTATTTATTTTCGTACAATGTCTAAGTTTTTCTGTGAAAATATAGTTTTTGTCGAATCAGTAGATATAGCGGACCCGGAAATTGTCCCCCACCATCGAAATTTGCGCTTCCGCCCCGCACAGCAAGGGAAGTGAAGGGGGGATGTGCCCGAGGTCGACGTTGTAGAGAATCGGTTTTCCAAGCTCTTCGAGCAGAGACAGATAGGATTCCCTGGCGGTGGTTCCAAAGCATTCTTCTGGGTGAAGGGGCCTTCCGATCAAAAAGCCTTGGGCAGAGTCGAACCATCCCGCTTCTTTCAGTTGGAAAAGGGCCCTTCGAATCGAGATGGCGTTGAGGTCGCAGGACTCCAAAAACCAGACGATTCCTTCCAGATGCTGCTTTTGGAATTCTTTCACTTTGTCAAAACGGGTTCCGCATAAGGTCACCAGGCAATCGAGGCATCCCCCAAGAAGGGTTCCTTGGAAGGGGCCTTCATAGTGAACGGGTTCGATGATTTTCTTTTGCGTGAGGCTATAGCGGCGCAGCGGAGCGGAGGGATTGTTTTTGGAGATGGAATATTTCGGATAGCCGAGGAATTCCCTCTCCCCTTCCATCAAGGCGATAGCGTCCTTTTCGGCGCAGCGGAGCGGGAGGGCGTAGAAAGAGGCCGCGTTGGGGCCATAAACGGAAGCGGTATTGCAAAGGGTCGGCAAGAGAAAGGTCAAATTGGTGTTGTCGGAATAGCCCATGAAGAACTTCGGGGGCAATTCGGCGATCCGCTTGAAATCCACGAAAGGCAAAATCTCAACCATGGTTTCGCCTCCGCCGACGGAGAAAACGGCTTTGGAAGAAGAGGCGAAGGCTTCGTTGATCTCTTGCCCCCTCTCTTCCGGGGAAGCACTTCCGGCGATGCCTTCGTCGCGGAAAACGTTCGGTCCTACGATGGAGTTGAAGCCAAGCTTCTTAAAATTGGCCAGGGAGGCATTCATGCGCGTGAAATAAGGTTCGGTAGCTGTTCCGAAAGAGGGGGCGACCAAAGAAAGGGAATCGCCTTTAGCAAGAAAAGGAGGGATTCTCACGACGTCAGTCCTCGGGGAAATAGACTTTGTAGGAGGTCGCGTCTTTCACGACTTCGCCATCGATCTGAAGTCCAGTCGGGCGGGAGAATTCGACTTCAATGGTTTTCCCGCGTTTGGCGAAGACGAGCTTTTTGTTTTTGATGTGGGTCCCTTTGAACAAAGAAGGGAACAAAAGGAGCGTGCGGAGTTTGCCGGCCCCATGGACACAGACGAAGGAGAGCTCTCCATCTCCACGCTTCTGCATTGGGGCGACTTCCATGCCGCCTCCATAGAAACGTCCATTCATCCCAGCGGCGATGTAAACCTTTTTGAAGGAGAACTCCTCGCCGTCGATCTTCACTTTGGCAGAAGGGGCGACGTAGCCTTTCATCAGCAGTTTGACCGTGATGCTTCCGTAGTTGATGTCCTTCTCGCCAGCTTTCACCATCTCATCGGCTTTCACGCAGCATTCCCCATCAATCCCGAATCCGATGCCGTTGAGGAAGCGACGCTTAATCCCCATCGTTTCAACGACGGGGAGCTTTCTTAAGTAGGAAGTAAGGGGGACAAGGCCATCTTCATTCAACGCCGCTTCTTTTACGTCGTTGAGAAAATCGTTCCCGGTTCCGACGGGCAAAAGGTAGAGCTTTTCAGGAATTGGGGCGTCTTTGATGTCGTTAACAAGGTGATTTAGCGTTCCGTCTCCACCGGCCACAACAACCATATCCTCCGGTTTAAGTGCGGAGAAAAAATCGGCTTTTTGCAAAGAAATCAAATCTAAGAATTTGAAATCCCCGTATTTTTCCGCCAATTTGTTCGCCGCGGATTTGGCTTCTTTTTCGCCTTCATTCGCGTTGGATTTGCTGTTAAAAAGCAGGTAGTTCATACATCAATCCCCCTTCAAGGTCGTTTTTGATTAAATTGTATGCGAGGTCTCTGACTTGGACCGTTGTCATGCCTTCGTATTCCTCTGGGGTAAGGACCTTCAGAACATCCAAATAAACGAAGCAGGGCAGGAAGGGCGCCCGCTTCTTGATTTCCTTCGTGCCTTTGATTGCGACGATGACAATGGGGGCATGGGCATCCATGCCGGCGTGGAAAGAGCCGGGGTGGAATTCCAATAAGGTTTGGTTGGTTTTGTTTCTTGTTCCCTCGGGGCAAATCTCAACGTCGCAAATCCCCTCACGGAGATAATCGCTCGCACGGTTAATGGCTTTCCCGCCCTCTTTCGCATCTTCGCGATTGATGGCAACGAATCCGGCTTGCTTGATGAAGGGGCCGGCGATGGGGAAGTCGTAGTTCTGAGGTTTGGTGACGGCCAGCAAAGGCCCACGGAAAGCCGCGATCATGGCCATGGGGTCGAAATTCGAAACGTGATTATTCACGTAAAGGACTTTCTGCTGGGGGATTTTGCTTCCTCCGCGGACGCGGACATGGATGTTTATCGCCCAGAAAAAAGTGACAATCGTTTGGTGGGTCACCCCTACGTAGAACCTATTCGGACGCTCGGGAACGGGTTTGTTTTTGATGAAAAGCCCCCAAACGATCAGGAGCAAAATCCATAGGGCGAAGCAAAGGTAGAAAGAGACGAACCAGAAAGGAAGGGCGAGAAGCCAATAGTAGACATTGTAGGTCGAGAGGAAATAGGCCGCGACCAAAGACCCCGACAAGGAAATCAAATATAGAATGCTCGTCAAAATCATAATGGCACAATTATCCGTTTTTTCGTTTGCTTTCTCAACACGCGCTTATTTTGGCTGCGTTTAGCACTTCAAAGAGGAGGATCTCTCCTCTTTGAAGGCATCCAAAGCCTGCTTTGAGGGTTTGCTTCTTCCTTCTTTTGTCCAGGAGGTCAAATCCATAACGACTTGATGGGCAATCAGGATACCTGCCACAGGAGGAACGAAGGCTGTCGATCCCGGGGGACTCTTCCTTCGATGCCCGTCCTCGCTCCGTCCCATTTCCTCTAAACCCAAGGGACGGACGGGAAGTTCCTCGGAAAAGACAACTTTCAAAGAAGTCACCCCTCTTTTCCTCAATTCGCGCCGAACAACCCTAGCTAAGGGGTCTCCGCTTGTTTCGGAGATGTCGCAGACTTTCAATTGGCTGGGGTCGGTTCGATTCCCACAGCCCAACGCCGAAATGACGGGCACGCCCGCTTTCTTTGCTTGCAAGACGATATCGATCTTCGCGGAAACCGTATCCAAGGCGTCCACCACATAATCGAACTGCGAAAAATCGATATCGCCCCTTTCTTCCGGGAGATAAAAGCAGCAGTGCTTGTGGATGATGAGCTCTTTGGAGATTTCGGCAAGGCGCTTCTCGGCGGCTTCGACCTTCTTCTCCCCCACAGCATCCAACGTTGCGAAAACTTGACGGTTAATGTTGGAGAGGCAAACCTCATCGTTGTCGATCAAGTCCAATTCCCCGATTCCCGATCGGGCCAAGGCTTCGGCGGCATTGCCTCCGACTCCCCCAATCCCGAAGATGGCGACCCGCTTCTTCGAAAGCGTCTTGAGCGCATCTTCGCCTAGGAGCAGTTCGGTTCTAGAAAATTGGCTTTGCATGGCCCACGAATTATAAACTCAACCCCGCTTTGCGGAAACGGGTGAAGAAGGAAGAGGGAAAAGTTAGAATCATGCCTATGGCAAAAACTCTTCTCTTCGATCAAGACGGAACCCTCCTCGACAGCGCCCCCGGCATCAAATCCTGCGCGCAGTTCACGCTGAAAAAACTTGGATATCCCGTCATCCCCGAAAAGGATTTGGATTTTTTCATCGGCCCGCCGCTCCGAGATTGCTTCCGGCTCTGCGGGGTAAAGGAAGACGACATCGAAAAGGCGACGGAAATCTATCGGGAGCAATATCAAGCAAAGGGGAAGTACTTCGCTTATCTTTATCCGAACGTGGAAAAGGTTTTGAAGGACCTTCAAGCGGAAGGCAATCGCCTCTTTGTTTGCACCTGCAAAGGACGTTCCTTGGCCATCGATATCCTCAGGCATTTTAACCTTCTGCCCTATTTCGACGGAGTCTATGGCGCCAGCGCGGATGGGCGCAAATCCACCAAAGGAGAAATCATATCCGATTGTTTGAAAGAAAACGGCGTCAACGGCCAAGCGGTCATGATTGGAGACACGGAGCTCGATGCGCAAGGGGCAAACGAAAATGGGATCCCCTGCCTGATTTTCGAGCCAGGATACGGCAATGAAGAAAAGATAAAGAGGAAAAAACCCGCGGGTTACTTCCGCGATTTCGCTTCTTTGCCCGGAATGCTGGAAATGCTCTGAAAGCAAAACAAAAGCTCCGCTTCCGCGGAGCTTTCTTTTTTTGGTTGGTGACCCCACCTGGAGTCGAACCAGGCATTGGACCTTGAGAGGGTCCCGTCTTAACCGATTGACCATGGGGCCATAGCCGCGAGATGAATTTAACCACTCCCGCGGATTTTGTGCAAGAACTATTTGCTGAGGACGGCGATCGTCTCGTTGATTCTGCGGACGACTTCCTCTTTCCCCAAGATTTCCAGGATTTCGTGGAGATTGGGGGAATCTTTGGCGCCGGTGATGGCGACGCGGAGAACTTCCGATCCGTCGGAGACGTTCCCTTTGTAATTTTCCGGATGCTCAGCGTAATCCTTGTTGGAGATCGCGAAACCATGGGCGGCAACGATTTCCTTCATGGAATTCCACCAGACGTTCTCCTCGGTCCCAAAGAGCATCTTGTCGCGGAAATCGCTCAGCAGGGAAACGATTTCCTCTTTCGAATAAGAAGGGTTGAAAGGAAGAGGATTTGCCAAGATTTTCTCGTATTCATCCTTGTAGAAGAATTTCACCAAAGGATAGATATCCGAGTATTTCGCGTAGTCTTTGCGGGGATTTTTACGGTCTTTTTCAATGTTGAGGATCTTTTTGAAGTAGGCCTCATCGCTTTCGATTTTCTCGAAGAAGGGATGGTCATACTTTTCCGCGTATTCCTTCACCGAAGCGAAGAGGGTATCGAGCGGAGTCTTGGCGATCATCTCTTTGCCGAAGTAATTCAGCTTATCTTGGTCGAAGAGGGCTCCGTCCAAAGACATCTTCTTCAAGCGGAAGGCGAATTTGGAGAAATCGTAGGTCTTGTTGGCGGAAGTCCATTCCTCGAAGTTGGAGTTGGCGATGGACATCAAGTAAACGAGCAAAGCCTGCGGCTGATAGCCCTTCTCCAAGAAATAGGAAACGGCGGCTTCGGGGTCTTTGCGCTTGGAGAGTTTTCTCTTATTCCCGTGGTCCAGCTTCATGATGGAGGGGATGTGGGCATAACGCGGAGCGTGCCAGCCGAGACTCTTGAACATGCCGAGGTGGATCGGAGTGGAAGGAATCCACTCCTCCCCGCGGGTGATGACCGTGGTGCGCATGAAGTGGTCGTCGACGACGTGGGCGAAGTGATAGGTGGGGAGCCCGTCGGACTTCAGAATGACGACGTCGGTGTCATTGTCTTGAAGCTCGATTTCGCCGCGGATAGCGTCGTTGAATTTGATCTTGCGATCGTGGTCGCCAAGGGAACGGAAGCGGATGACCCAAGGGGTCCCGGCCTTGATTTTCTCAATGCGCTCATCGACGCTGAGATTCCGGTCGCGGGCGTATTTCCCGTAATAACCAGGGAGCACTTTGTTGGCTTCCTGGACTTTGCGGATGGCATCGAGATCTTCCGGGGTGCAGAAATCCGGATAAGCGGATCCATCGATGATCATTTGCTTGATGACCGTGCGGTAGATGTCCCTTCTCTTGGACTGCTGATACGGCCCATAGGCGCCGACGTCCCCGTTCGGGGTATAGCCTTCATCGGCGACGATGCCGAACTGGGCCAATTGCTCAATGAGCAAATCGCCGCTGCCGGCGATGGTCCTCTTGGTATCCGTATCCTCGAGGCGGAAGAAGTAAACGCCGCCCGATTGCTTAGCAAGGGTATAGGAAATCAAGGAAGTGAAAAGGCTCCCGGTGTGAAGGAAGCCAGTCGGGGACGGGGCGAAGCGGGTGACTTGGGCGCCCTCTTTGAGCCCGCGGGGCGGATATTTCGCTTCCAAATCATCGACCGTCATCGTGACGTCGGGGAAGAGAAGTTCGGCAAGATCTTTGTTGTCGGCCATGGTGAAACCTCCTGGAAAGGCGAAGAGATTATAATCTCTTCCACTCTTCTGTTCCACCCCGACAATCGATGGGCGCAATGCCTGTTTTTTTCCTCTTGCAACGCCGAAAGGGTCTATCTATAATAGCAAAGCCCTTAGGGC
>JBNMGG010000048.1:0-6956 GCA_050872145.1 Candidatus Alloenteromonas sp.
ACTTTGGGCAAAGATTACAACGTCATCAACTGCGACGATTCCTACACCCACACCTACGCCGATTTCCGCGAATACTTCGAAACCCACAAGAAGGCTTATCTCATCGCCTACCGCGATTCCATCGCCGCCGCCGTGGAGAACGCCGCCACCGATTCCGGGCTCTCCGTTCCGGAGGATGTGGAAGTGGTGTCCCTCGTCGGAACCAAATACGCCAACATCGTCCGCCCGACGCTGACCGCCATGCACATTGACATGTCCGAGGTCGGCAAGAGGGCCATGTACATGCTCACCGATTTAATGGCCCAGAACCTGGTGGACAAACAAGCCAAGTTCGAAGCCCACTTCGTCGAAGGGCAATCGACCATCAAACGCTAAGAAGGCTCAGGCCTTCTTTTCTTTTTCCCGGTACTCGAGAGGCGACATCCCGTATTTCTTTTTGAAGTTGCGGCAGAACAAAGCGGAGGTGGGGTAACCGAGGTAATAGGAGATTTCCGATACGCTGCTATTCCCTTCTTGCAGAAGCTGGGCCGCCTTCTTTAACTTACAATCTTTCAAAAACGCGATGACGCCCCCCTCGCTTTCCTTGGCGAAGGCAGCGGACAGAGAGCTTTCCGAAAGCGAAAGGCTTTGTGCCACTTTCTTCAGGGCGAAATTCTCGCCGAAATGGGATTCGGCGTAGTTGGAAAGGACAAGGCGGAGGGATCCTTGGCTTCCGGAAAGCAAGTTCACCCTCTTAACGTAATCCAGAAGCATCTCAAGCTGGAGGCTCAAGCGGGAGGAGCCGTCCACCAAAGCCTCGTTTCTTTTCAAATACATATCCGAAAGGGACAAAGCCAAATTGGGGTCAAGGCCTCCCTCGATCGAGGCCCGGCACGCCAAAGAGGCCGTGATGATGAAGAGATTTTTGGATTGCCCTTTTTCTTCTTTGCTCGTTTCCCCGGGACGGAAGGAGGGCAAGGAAGAAACCCATTCCTCAAGCCCGCGGACGTCCCCTCTTTTCACGAAGGAAAGCATCTCCTTTTCGGCCCGGTAAGAGGAGGAGTGGTCTTCGATGCGAAAAGAGATTTCTTCTTTCGCTTCCCCCTTCCCACTTTTCTCTGCAGGCTCCGCAAACAAAGCCGAGGCGTCGGCTTTCCTGCCCGTGAAAACATGGTAGAGGCTGCAGCAAGAAAGGAGCAAAGGAAGAAGAGGCATGGGCTGGATTTGGGATAAACGTGCGCAGAAAGAAGGCGCCTCGATGGGTTTCACCCCCAAGGAGAAAGCAAACTCATGGGCTTCCTCTTTTTGGAAAGGCGTCTCGCGGCAGGGACCGAAAACGAAGAGGGAAGGCCCGCTTTTGAAGAAGACGTAATAAGAGGAGAAGCGGTCGAAGCGGAACCCGATTTCCTGCGTTGAGGATTCGATTTCCTCCTTCACCGAAAGGGAGGGGCAAACCGGGAATGGGCTCAGGAAAAGGCAACGGGAGAAATGCCCATCCTCAAAAACGGATACGGGGACCCCGCAGAGGGAAGAAGCGTTCGACAAAAGGTATTCAAAATCAATTTCACCCATCAAAATAGAAGAATAGACAATAAAACGGCAAAAAGCGACAAGAAAAGTTGAAAAGTGGCTTCTATAATGGCAATCATGAAACCCCTTTCATCCCAAAAAGAGGCCGAAAGCAAGGAATTGTCTTCTTTTCCGAATTCCTTTTTGGCCGCTTTGACTCAAGGATCCGCCCCCAATAAGACCAATCCCTTACCAAGTGGGAAGAAGCTCACCCTTTCCGATGGGCCCTCCGGGGTCCGCCCCTTGGATGAGAAGGGGGATTCCCTTTCTGGCATCGCCGATACCCTCCCTTCGACCGCTTTTCCCGCCTTGGGGACGCTAGCCTGCTCTTTCAACCCGGAGAATTTCGAAAAAATGGGTCAAGCCATTGGCGAAGAATGCGCCTACTACGGCGTCGACGTGCTTCTAGGGCCGGCGATCAACATTCAACGCAACCCCCTTTGCGGAAGGAATTTTGAATATTGTTCCGAAGACCCCCTCCTCAGCGGAGCTTTCGGCTCCGCATTCGTAAAGGGCGTGCAGTCGGAAGGGGTGGGGGCCACCCCCAAGCATTTCGCCTGCAATGGGAACGAGGATCATCGCTTCGCCGGAGACAGCATCGTCTCCGAACGCGCCCTTCAGGAAATCTACCTCAAAGCCTTCCGCGAAACGGTCGAGGAATCCCATCCCTGGGCTTTGATGACCGCCTACAACAAAATCAACCACGTTTTCTGCTCTGAAAATCCTCACCTTTTGCAGGATATTCTCCGGAAAGAATGGGGATTCGACGGGGTGGTTATGACCGATTGGGGCGGAACCCACGACAAAATCGCTTCCCTTTCAAGCGGATGCAACCTCGAGATGCCCGGGCAGGTTGAGCACAACGTCGCTTTGGTGGTGGAGGGACTTGAAAAAGGAACGCTTGGAAAAGAAGAAGTCATTTCATCTTTGAACCCTTTGCTTGATTTGGAGAAAAGAACCGCGGAGAAGGCGAAAAAAGAAAAGGAAATCTTCTCATCCCACGCCGACCTTGCCTTATCGCTAGCCCTCGATAGCATCGTGCTGCTGAAAAACGAAGACACGGTTTTGCCTTTATCCCCCACTTCTTCCTTCGCCTGCGTCGGGGAGTTCTTCTCCTCCCTCCGCTACCAAGGCTCGGGCTCTTCGATGCTGAACCCTTTCTTCCTTTCTTCCTTCCCGGAAGCTTTCCAAAAAAGGAAGGTCTCCTATTGCTTCGCGAAAGGCTTTCTCAACGAGGAAGAGAAGGGAAACGAAAAGCTCGAGAAAGAGGCTTTGGAAGGGATAAAGGGGAAAGACGTGGTCCTCTTCTTCGCCGGGATGGATGATTTCCAGGAAAGCGAAGGCTACGACAAAACGTCCCTTTGTTTGAAGAAGAATCAGGATTCTTTATTGAAGAAGATCCTCGAAACCGGGAAGAAGGTCGTCTTGATCTTGTTCTCCGGAACCCCGTTAGAACTAACTTCCTACGCTGGGGTTTCCGCGATCCTTTGGGCAGGATTGGGCGGGGAGAACAGCGCCGAGGCGGTCACCCGTATCCTGTTCGGGGAAGAAAACCCCAGCGGAAAATTGGCCCAGACTTGGCCTTTCTCCCAAAAGGACATCCCGGGGATTGAATCCTTTGGGAAAAGCAACGAGGAATATTACAAAGAGGATATCTTCGTCGGTTATCGTTACTATTCCACCTTCCATAAGGAGGTCGCTTATCCCTTCGGATTCGGGCTTTCCTACACGGACTTCCGCCTTTTGTCTTTCCGCGCCGAAAAAGAAGAGCATGGCGTCTCCTTTTTGGCCGAAGTGAAAAACGTCGGCGGGAGGCAAGGGAAGGAGGTTTTGCAGGTTTACGTCAAAAAGCCGCGCAGAAACGGCCCGGTAAAAGAGCTCGTCGCCTTTGCCAAATTCTCCTTGGAGAAAGGGGAAGCCAAGCAAATCCGCCTCGCTTGCCCCGATTCGGAGCTTTGCGCCTATTCTTCTTCTTCCCAACGATTGGAGCTGCAAACCGGGAAATACGTTTTCTACGCCGGGTTCTCCAGCGCGGACACCCCTCTAGAAGAGAAACTGGAAATTCAAGGGAGCGCCTCGACGGGATTCGACGTGCCCCTTTCTTTCTCTCTCACCGACGAGGAGTTCTGCTCAAAAATCGGCGTGAGTTATTCCCCGGGGAAGCCGGGGAAAAGGCCTTATACGATGGAAACCCCGCTGCGGGAGATGAATACTTTGTTCGGGAAAATCTTCACCAAAGCGGTCGCCGGGGTCGGGAAAAGCCAATACAACAAAGGAAAGCGGCTGGAGGACCCCAAGAAAAGGGAAGCCGAGATGAAAGCCGGGAACTTCGTATATCGGATGATGCCCGCCAATTCGCTTCGTTCGATGTGCTTCTCGTCGAGCGGCGCCTTCTCCTACAAGATGGCGCTATTGATGCTTGGGCTGGTTAACAACCATCCCATTCAAGGGTTGAAACAAATGATTCAGGAGGAAAAGAATCATGGAAAAAACAAAAAGTAAGCCGGCTCTTTCGGGGAGAATCTTCGCCTCGCGGGTGAAGAGCAAAAACGTCACCCCGGCCGAGAAATGGATCGGATATCTGCTCGGCCCCGCGGGAGCGTTGCTCCTCAACGCGGTCTTCGCGACCTACCTCAACGTCTATTACACCGACGTTCTGAAGCTCAATTGGGTTTGGGGAGGCATGTTCCTGTTCCTTTTCCCGATTGTTTCCAAAATCATCGACGCGGTCACAAACGTATTGATGGGCATCGTCATCGACCGCACCCATACCGCCCAAGGGAAGGCCAGACCCTGGATTTTGCTCAGCGCCCCCTTGCTCGCCGTCTCGGGGATCTTGCTGTTTTTGGTCCCTGAAAATAATCTGACGCTTGAGCTCATTTGGGTCATCTTCTCCTACAACCTGTTCTATTCCTTCAGCTACACCATCTTCAACATGTCGCACAGCCTGATGGTGCCCCTTTCCACCCGCAACACCGTACAACGCGGCGGGCTCAGCGTCTTCAACCAGGTTTCCACCATCATGATGTCGGGCATCCTCGTCGCCTTGGTCTTCCCCATGGCCATCATGCCCTTGATCGGCGTCAACAAAGAGCTTTGGATCCTCGTCATGGGCATCCTCTCCGCGATTGCTTTGCCCTTGACCCTTTTGGAGTATTACTACACCAAAGAGAGGATCACAGAAGAAAAAGCGGGGGAGGAAAGCGAGAAGAAGATCCCCCTTCGTTTGCAGCTGAAAGTCCTCTTCACCGACAAATACTTCTTGCTTCTTGTCGCCTACTTCCTGATTTACACCGTCGGAAGCACCTTCAAGAACATGGCTCTTGTCTATTACTGCAACTACGTTTTGGGCACTTATAACGACGGATTCACCCAGACGATGGTCTCGGTTTTGGGCGGCATCCCCATGGGGATCGGCATCTTCGCCGTTTGGCCGTTAGCGAAGAAATTCGGCAAGAGGAACGTGACGATGTTCGGCTTCCTTATCTACGCCCTGGGATCGGCGCTCTGCTGGATGTTCCCCACCAACCTCGTTTTGGTCTTGGTCGGCCAATTCATCAAAAACATCGGCGGGCTTCCTTGCGCCTACGTCTTCATGGCCCTGTTCGCGGACAACCTCGACAGCTTGGAATGGAAGACCGGCTTCCGCGTGGACGGGATCGCCATGTCGATCTACTCCATCATCACCGTCGCCATGGTCGGGGTTTGCACCGGGATCTTCAACTTCGCCCTCACCCAAACCGGCTACCAAGCCCCGGTTTTGGAAAGCGAGATCGGCGGCATCGCCAACCAAATCCAGTCCCACTTCGTCAACGGGGGCGCCAACTACGTCTCCTTCGTTCAGAATGAAGCCGCCAACAATCTCTTCACCTTCCTCTTTGTCGGACTAGAAGTCTTCACGGGCCTCCTCTGCGCCCTGTTGCTCTTCTTCGTCAACGTCGAGAAGACGATTTCCTTCAAGCAGGAAGAGCTCGTCGAAAGGGAGAAAAAGGAATTCGCCTCCGCGGGCAAAGTTTGGGAACCCGCCGCCATCCGCAACCAAGTTCGTTTAGCCAAAGAAGAGGAAGAAGCCATCGAAGCCGACTTGAAGGCTTTGGAAGAACGCTGCAAAAAGAAGGGCGAAGACTTCGAAAGCAAGAAGAAGGAATACTTGGACAAATCCTCGACGAAGAAAAAGAAAGCCCAGGCCAAAGAAGAGGCTCAGGAAAAGAAAGAATCCCTCAAAAAGGAAAAGGCGGAAGCCAAGAAGAAAGCGAAATGGGAATCCCTTTCGGAGGAGAAGCAGCTTCGCTTAAAGGAAAAAGAATCCGCGAAACAGAACAAACTATCCGCCTACTGGGCCAAAGAAAAGGAAAAAGGTGAAAACGTCTACGCGCGCTTCCAAGCTGAACTGTCGGAGGCAGGCAAATGAAAGCTGTAGCCATCCGAACCGAATATCTCCTAGACCCCGTTGGTCTTGGCGTCCCCTCGCCCCGGATCTTCTGGAATGACGAAGGGGAGGGAAGGCAAAAAGAAGTCCTTCTTTCCTATTCGATCAATGGGGGCGAGGAAAGGAAAAAGACTTTCCAAACCTCCTCAATGCACATCGACTTCCCCGAGGCGCTTTCTTCCCGGGACCGGGTCGAGTTCGCCCTTTCCTTGAAAGAAGAAGGGGAGGGGGATTTCCAAGAAAAAAGCCAAACCCACTCCTTCGAAATGGGCTTGCTGGAGCAAAGCGACTTCAAAGCCAAATGGATCGCCGGAGATTACTCCCCCAAGAAAAGCAAACGCTACCCCGCCGACTGCTTCCGCAAATCCTTCCTCTGCCCCAAACCAAAAAAAGGGAGGACCTACCTCTCCGCGGAAGGTTTTTACGAATGCTATCTGAACGGGAAAAGGGTGGGGGAATTCGTCTTGGCCCCCGGATCCACCGACTATCGGAAGAGGATCCAATACCAAACCTACGACATCACCCCTTTGCTCTTAGAAGGGGAAAACGTCCTTGAAGTCCTTTTGGCCGATGGCTGGTATCGAGGAAGCATCGGTGCCAAAGGCAGGACCTACGTTTTTGGCAAGCAAACCAAGTTCTACGCCCAAATCGAAATCGAAGGGCAAGACGGATCCAAGCTCAACGTCCTTTCGGATTCTTCCTGGAATTGGAGCAACGACGGGCCCATCCGCTTCGCCGACTTCAAAGACGGGGAAATCGTGGACGCGAGGATGGCTCCCAGCTACAAAGGCAAAGCCAAGGAAGCCAAAGTCAAAACTCCTTTGCTCGCCTCTGACAATTTGACGTTGAAGGAAAACGAAAGTGTCAGAGGCGAGCAAAGGAGTTTTGACTTTGGCTTCCTTGGCTTTGCCTTTGTAGCTGGGAGCCATCCTCGCGTCCACGATTTCCCCGTCTTTGAAGTCGGCGAAGCGGATGGGCC
>JBNMGG010000005.1:0-78737 GCA_050872145.1 Candidatus Alloenteromonas sp.
CGATGGTGATCTTCTTGGACGTTTTCATGAAAAAATTTCCCTTCCGCGCGCCGCTTGTCCTCTTTTTGAGGCCTTCTGCGTGCGCGCCCCGAGGGTTCCGATGGGCTTTTCCGCCCGCTGCCGCGGGCCTTTCTCGGCGCCATGGGCGCGGGGGGAGGGCAATCCTCCTGCGCTTTTGGCGACGCTATTATTATGGTTGCCGTGCACAAAATCAAGCGCGGATTTTGAGGGAACGAGCAAAAAACGGGAATCAAAGGCTGAATATGCTAGGTTTGAAAGCAAAACTTTTAGGTATATAATCCGCCTAGTTATCCGCTCTATAAAAGGATTTAACATGGATAAAAAGCAAAAAATCACACTCATTGCAGTCGGGATTGCGGAAGTTGCGGTCATTATCTTCTGCCTCGTCTGCGCCATTCTCGTTTTGACCTCCGGCTATTCCTCCGCCTCGCAGAACGAACAGCTCGTTTGGGCCGAGAACCATCCCGGCATGATCGGATGGATGTGCACCCATAGCACCGCCTTCTTCCTGATCTGCGTCTTGCCCCCGATTCTCCTGTTCGTGATCGATGGCATCTACCTGATCCTCTACGCCACCCGCAAAGAATCGGTCCTGTCCAAAGAAGAGAAGAGCGCCATCGCCGAAGAAGCCAAACGCCAGGCCAAAGAAGAAATCCTCAAGGAACTCCGCGAGGAAAGCGAATCCAAGAAGGACTGACGGAACCATCAAAATCGGAGGGATTTATCCCTCCTTTTTTGTTATGATATGCCTTGACAATTGGCGGGGCGGGCTTTTACACTATTGCCCGCAAAAAGCAAAGTCTGAGCAATCAGGCGGCGCAAAGCTACAGGGCCCTGAAAACGGGCAGCCAGTTGCCGTAGGTTCGAAAACAACCTTGTGGGCAACTGGGTTTATTCGTTTCGAGCCTAATCCGGATTCCTCCGGGCCTCTGCTCCGCCTTGCTATAAGTGTTCCGATGGGTAAGTGAAAACTTAAGCAAGCGAAGAAACGCCTCGATCGATCCCTTTTGATTCACGTCTTGATTTTTCAGGATGCTTTCTTTTAGGAGCAACTACTTTGGACAAGGAACAGGAGAGCAAAGCCCCTTCTGAGCAAACTCCGGATACCCCGGAGGCAAAGCCTCAGAAGCAGATTAATCCCCCGACCCCGAAATTCGTCAAAGCCAGAAAACGAAAAGCCATTCTATGGACGATCGTCGGCATTGGCGCGGTCGGCGTTTTGACGCTGGGCACAATCGCCTTCCTTGGAACCAATTTCGGATCCTTCACGGTCAAACTGCAGAAGGACCCCGACGCCTCTTTGGAAATGGGCACCGTCTTGGCCTTAACCGGCCGCGGGGTCGGACTAGAGAAGCCAAGCTCCTACTTAAACGCGGAAGGCATCACTTCGACCGCCGCGATCGCCGCGGACAATCTCCCCAAGGCTTCGATCCTCGACGCCGACATCACCACCGACAACTACGACGAGGTGATGGACGCCAAGAAGCAAGCCGCCGCCAAAACCGCCCAAGTGGGCACTGCGGATTCCAGTTCGGGGGATTCGAAGGAAGGCGTTTACTTCAATTACACCTTCTATCTGCGCAACATCTCCGCGGAAGAGGTCACCTATTCGATCAAGATGGCAGCGACCTCGGTCACCGAGCCCAGCAATCTTTACGATGCCAGTGGCAACTTGACTTCGGTGCCGCTAGAGAAATTCATCCGCATCCGGGTCTACGAGAACCTGTATTTGGGCGACCTTCCGGCCACCCATAGCCAAGTGACCTACGCCTATCCCGCCACCACCAGCGGAACCCCTTTGCCGGAATACGTCTCCGACCCCGGCTCCACCAACCCGGAGTCCCGCGCCGTCTGCACGAACTTCTTTGATTGGCAAAGCTCTTTGTTCACCGTCTTCTCCTACGAGGGCAAATCCCTCCCGGGGGAAGGGGTGATCCGCTACACGGTTTTGATGTGGTTCGAAGGCTTCGACCCGGATACGGAAAACGTGGAAATGCCCCAAAATGGCTCGCTTGCCTTTGGCATCGACATCGTGGGCACCAAGACTAGAGCCTCGCAGGATTCCTCTTCCTCCAACTGAGGTGGGGATTCTTTTTGAGGCTTCGCCCCTTTCTTTCGGGCGCCTTAGAAGCTCAACTAAGGAATGCAAATCGACCAGAAACGGAGCAAACCGGAAACCATGAAGTTTATGACCCCCTCCAAAAAAGGACATAAACGCACCCGCTTGGGGCTTTTATCGGCCTATGCGGGTCTTTTGGTTTTCTTCGCGTGCCCGCTCGCGACGAGCACGCTCGCGTGGTTCAGCATCGGCAGCTTCACCCGCGTCCGGGATCTGACCTTCTCCTACAAAGGGGCCGAGCTCTCCGCCCGGCTGAAGATCTCCGGCTCCAGCGGCTACATCCTGCCCGATGAGCAGAACCGCTTCCGCTTCTCCGATGAGTTCTCCTTCTCCCCCGTCTCGGGGATGTTCCAGGATTCCTGGTGCAACCCCTTCTTGGACCCGGAGAAGGATTACCCCTCCCTGCATCTAGGGTATTCGGACTTCGACTCTTACGTCCGGGAAACCCCGGTGGCGGAAAGGAACAACCAGTTCGTCTCCTTGGAGTTCTATTTCACCTCCACCAGCAGCGTCTATCTGTTCTTAGATTCCTCGACCCTCCTCTCCGCTGATCAGGAAGCGAATCTCAAAACCGCTTCGGGGGACATCGAGAAAGCCGAGCAGCTGGACAAAATCCAATCTGCCTGCCGCCTCTCCTTCTTCTCCAACATGGGCTACTCCGTTTATGAGCCCAACGTCGAAGAGCCCTCGGAGACCTATTACGGGGGCAGGCTCAACGTCCGCCCCGCCGATGGGTATTGGGACGCCGACGAGAACGGGAAGGAAATCCTCTACGGCGACTATTCGGATCGGGCCTTGGAAGAGCTTGAATACTCTCCCGCCGGGCCCTCGGATCCCAAAAACCCCTTCTTGACCCTGGATGGGTCCAGCAAAGAAGGAAACCTCGCCATCACCGAGGAAAGCTTGGCCAAGGTCAAACAGGAGGGCCTTATCGCCAAGGAAAAAAGCTATACTTTATCCGAACTCCTGCCCAACGCTTCTACGAAGCGCCCGCTGCTCTACGTGCCCAGCAACTCCACCCGGAGGCTCGTGGTGAGCCTTTACCTGGAGGGTTGGGACAAAGACTGCGAGCTCTCCTTATCATCCGCCACCTTGGCCGCCAACATCTCCTTCACGGGCATCTACGCCCCCAAAGGAACATCGGGCTTCCCCCTCCCGGAACTGGGGATCGACGCCAAACGCTGACGTCAGGAGGAAGGTAACTTATGCAAGACTACTTCGCTTATCTACGGGAAATGATCGTCGCCTTCTTCCAATACGTGGGCGATTGGTTCAAAAGGAGATGGTACGATCCCTTCGTCGCGTGGGGATCCTATTTCGAGCAGTACCATTACTTTTTCAAAAACCATTACCAGAACTTCGGCTTTTGGGGTTGGTTTTTCTTCGTCTTCTTCGCCCTTTTGCTGATCGGCTTGGTCGGGGGCCTGCTGTTCCTATTGGCCCTTCTAATCAAGAAGTACGTCAAGTTCTACAAAAGGGAAGTCGACAAAGAAAAGCTCCAGCAGGAAGTCGAGCAGCTGCAGATCGAGCTCTATAACTCCGAAATGGCCAATCGCCGCATCCTGAACCTGTCCCTAGAATCGGTCTCCGGCAAATCGATGGCCGCCCAAGAAGAGAACAAGGAGGAAAAGAAACCCGGCGACGAGAAGCTGCGTTTCCCGCGCCTCGTCAACGTCGACCGGAAATACGAAGACCCCGCCTCGAGGGTCATCACCATGGAAGAAGCCGACAAGCACGCTTCCTTGAAGGACATCTGCGAGCGCTTCCGCAACTTCGCCGCTTCCCAGATGCACCTCTATTACACCCCCGAGACCATCCGCATCCTCTTCGCCTCCATGGCCACCTCCAAACTCATCATCTTGGAAGGTATCTCCGGCACCGGCAAAACCTCTATGCCTTACGCCTTGGGCCGCTTCTTCAAGAACCCGGCCACCATCGTCTCCGTCCAGCCTTCTTGGCATGACCGCTCCGAGCTCGTTGGTTACTACAATGACTTCACCAAGCGCTTCACCGAGACCGAGTTCCTGCGCGCTGTCTACGAAGCCGGCTACCGCGAGGATCCCAACCTCATCGTCCTCGACGAAATGAACTTGGCCCGTATCGAGTATTACTTCGCCGAGTTCCTCTCCGTCATGGAAATGCCAAACCCCACTCAGTGGAACATCGACATCATCGCCTCCTCCGCCCCCAACGACCCCGCTCACATCGTCGACGGGAAGCTCCACATCGAGCAGAATATCTGGTTCATCGGGACCGCCAACAACGACGACTCCACCTTCACCATCACCGATAAGGTCTACGACCGCGCGATGTCCCTCTTCTTCGACAACAAAGGCATCGCCTTCGAAGCCAAACACGAATCGCCGATGGTGGTGACCTACGACTATCTGAAGAATCTCTTCTCCCAAGCCAGCGCCGACTACCCCATCTCCAGCAAGACCTTGGAGAAGTTCGCTGAGCTCGACGACTTCGTCATCACCAACTTCAAGCTCGCCTTCGGCAACCGTATCCTGAAGCAAATGAACGCCTTCGTCCCGGCTTACGTCGCCTGCGGAGGGACCGAACTGGAAGCAGTGGACTACATCTTCAAATCCAAGATCCTCAAGAAGTTCGAGGTCCTCAACGTCGCCTTCCTGCGCGATGAATTGCTCGCCCTCGACAAAGAATTGACCCGTTTGTTCGGGAAGAACGAATTCAAAGTCTCCAAAGGCAAGATCCAAGACTTGCTCAAAGCCGCCGGAGCCCAATAAAGGTAAAGAAACAGCAATCCCATGGCCGAAAAAGAAAAAAAGGAATCCTTCCAGGCGCTTCAGAAAGCCTATCTCAAGAAGATCGACTCGCTCGATAAGCTTTCGAAGTACCGTTCCTTGCTTTCCTTCGTCCAAGAAAACGGGAACAACTACATGGCCCACCGCGTCCGGAAGGAAGCCAAGACCTTCGACGTGAAGTGGATCCAAGAGCTCAATGAGGGCTTCCGCCACATCGACAACATCATCGCCAAGCCGCGCACCTTCATCGAGGAGAAGCGCGAAGTCGTCTTGGCCGCTTTGGCTCGGCGCGTCTCCAGCGCATCCGTCACCCATTTGGCATCCCATTCCCAGTTCGTCCATGGTTTCGATGAGGAGGGCAACGTCATCCCCGAGAAGATCCTCAACATCAGCAGCGACGAGAACTACCAGATCTACGAAAACCGCTTGGTGATGTCTTTGATCCTGCGCTTATCCGTCTTCGTGGCTAACCGTTACCAATACATCAAGTCCCACGGGGAAACCCGCAACTCCAACGTCCTTTTGGTTCACTCCGATTTCGAGTTGGACGGGGTCAAATACGAAGTCGACAACCGCATCCGCCTCTCCGTCCCCAGCGAATCCGGGGAACTGAAGAAGGTCAATGACGATTTGCTCCGGCAAATCGAAGTCCTGCAGCAAAGGGCCCTTTATTACATCTCCTGCCCCTTCATGGTCAAAATGAAAGGGGCTAAGCCCATCCACGACCCCATCTCCATGACCAACCTCTTGGAGAAGAATCCCGACTACAAAGGTGCCTTGAAGCTTTGGCGATTCCTCAATACCTACACCAAACTCGGCATCGATTACTCCATTTTGGAGAGGAACGTCAAATTCGACCCCGAATACGCATCCGAGATCTACGCGATGATGCTGGGGGACGTTTTGACCCTCAAAGCCCACGAGGCCGACGCGATCCAAATCCCCAAGAAGGAAGGGGACGTCAACAAGACCATCATCCCCAAGACCCTGCTATCCATCGATGACATCGCCTTCCAAGACGACCGCTTCCAATACACCCAGTTCCCGCAGATCAAAGCCGCCTACGACAAGTTGCTCCGCGAACGGAAAAGGGCCAAAGGCGAAGCCAAGCTGGCCCTCACCCAGGAAGAAGCCAAGTTCCGCAAGAGGAACCGCGCCGATGAGCGAAGGGAAGAGATCATCTACGCCCGCGACATCAAAATCAAAAACGACGCCTGGAGGGAGAAAAGCGCCCGCCTTGAGGATGAACTGGCCATCGCCAGCAACCAACGCTTCAACGAGTTTTTGCGCGCCGAGCAGACGCGCTTAGACGAAATCGAAGCCCGCGACAAGGAAATCCGCGAGCAGGAGGCTATGCGCCTTGCCGCCAAGCGCGCCGCCGAGAGGATGGCCTATGAGGATTCCTTGCTCGGCAAAGAAAGGGAGAACGTCCTCCGCGAAGCCCGCGAGGACGCTTCCATCGAGGAAAAGGCATTCGAATCCGGCTTCGCTTTGACCCCGGCCCCCGCGCTGAAGCGCGTGGAAGAGGCGGGACAAGAAAGCAACCAAACAAACGCCTACGACCCCAACGTTTTCTATTTCGCACCCGGAAAAGAAGGGGCGCCCGAAGTGGAGAAACCCTTGGAGGAATTCGCCCCGAAGGCCGAAGGGACGCCGAGCCAATTGCCTCCGAAGAAGCAGTCTTCCTCGCAGGTACTCGAAATCACCATCCCCAGCGATTCCGAGCTTGATCTCTACCCCGAAGGGGAGCTTTCCCCGGAGACCTGGGACCTCATCCGCTACGCCTTGGCCTTGTCTAGAGAAGCCGTCCGCGAAGTTAAGGAAAAGAAGTACAAGAAACAGGAGAACCTGCTTTCCCAAGAAGGCGGGGAGAAGACCTATTCCTTCCCCATGGAGCATCCGGAAGTGAGGAAGTAAGCGATGGCCCAGGAAAAGAAGAAGTTCAAAGTCTCGACCCTCGTGGATGGGATTTTGCTCGTTTTGGCCGCGGGGATGCTCGTCTTGGAGGGCTCCCTTTTGATTTCGAGCAAAAAAGATGGCATGCCCTCTTTGTTTGGAAAAACCTTTTTGCGCGTTTTGACTGGATCCATGGATGGCCCGGATACCCCTTCGCTGTATTTGACCCGGGAAGGGAATGCGGAGCAGGGACGGGTGACCGGGGTTTATTACACGGTGGAAGAAGCTAGCAAAGCGGGGAACGGGGTTTCTTTCGAACTAAAGAAGAACGGCCCCTGGATGCTTGGGATCGACACGGCCGCGGTGCTGGAGAAGAAAAGCTTCGAGTCTGTTGTCCCCGGGGACATCGTGACGTTCCGCTTTGATATCCCGACCACCGACGGGGTTTACCCCGATCAATTGGTCTCCCACCGGGTCATCGAAATCATCGACTCGACTCTTTATTGCTATGGGGACGCCTACCCCAAAGCGGGATTCCCTTATTCCTCCTCTTCCTCCACTTACCAAGGGGTCCAGAGGATCAAAAAGGAAGACTACGTGGGGACCATCGTCTCCAAAAGCGATTTCTTGGGCGGGGTGCTGGTCGTGACATCCTCCCCCTATTTCGTCCCCGTGGTCGTGGGGGTTCCCCTCCTTGCCATGGCAGGCTTCTCCTTCGCCTCCTCCTTCAAGCAGCAAGCCGCGTTGAAGAAAGAGGAGAAACGGAGGGTCCAAGCCCTCGTCGACGCCTCTGGGGTGGATCCGAGTGACGAAGCCAGTTACGAACGGGAAGTCGAGAAAGCCTCCATCAAAGTGCAAATCCAAATGGAGATGGAAGAAGAGAAGGAAAAGCAAAAGGAAATCCTCCGCAAGCAGCTGCAGAAGGAAAAGGAAAGAATCAAAAAAGAAATGAGGAAGGAGGAAAAAGACCATGGAAAAGAATAAAAGAAACGCTGAGAAAACCTACCGCTCCTACGGTTATTGGGGCTTGGCTTTTCTCGCCCTTGCCACCGTCTTCTTCATTTTGCTTTTGACGTTTGGGATCCTTTTGGAAACCCGCTATTCCGGCGGGAGCCCCATCAACTGGATTTTCTTCTACTTCGGCTTGGCCACTTTGGTCGGGTCTTTGCTTTTGGCCTTCCTCTTCTATTGGCTTCGCAGCCGCATGAAAAGCGAGCAAAGCGCATCGTTAGGCTATTTCAGCAAGCCCACCTTCGTCTATACCTCCTCCGCCTTCTCCAAAACCGTCCGCAAGCTCTCCGGCAGCAAGAAAAAGAAGATCGGCGATGGGATCGTCGCCTGCTTGAATATCAAAGGCATCAACAGCGACATCCTCAACTTCTACGGCGCCCAAGAGGTGAAGGAAATCAACTCCATCGCCTATGACTGCATCTGCACTGAATTCCAGGACTACGGCAAATATTGCTTCGGGTTCTCCTCGATGAACTGCTTCTTGCTCTACACCAAAAGCATCGACGCGGAGCTCTTCGAACGCCAGCTCCGCGACTTGGGCGACCAAATTGAGAACAAAGTCGCCGCCCGAGGGAAAATCAGCTCGCTGACGATCCTCTTCGGCTCCTGCTCTTTGCGGGAATGCCAAAGCGTCGACGAAGCCATCGACCACGCCCTGTTCGCCTCCAAATACAACGCGATGAACCGCTTCTCCTCCGCGGTCGTCCCCTTCTCCAAGGATCAGATGAGCGTCTCCAACAACGAACGAGAGCTCCCCTCCGATATCCTGCGGGCCATCAAAGAGGAGCAGTTCCAAATCTTCTATCAGCCCAAATTCAATCTGCGGACCAACCGCTTCTACGGGGCCGAGGCCCTGGTGAGGTGGAACCATCCCACCCGGGGATTGCTCCCCCCGAGCTTCTTCATCCCCTTCTCCGAGAGGACCGGGCTCATCGTCGACTTGGACCACTATATCTACGAGCACGCCCTGCGCGACCTCGCCAAATGGGAGAACGACGGGGAACGCTTGGTGAAGCTATCCATCAACCTGTCCCGCCGCACGGTCTATGACGAAGGGCTTTTGAACTTCCTCTCTTCCACCGCCGATCGCTTCGGGGTGGAGCATAAGTGGCTCGACATCGAGCTGACCGAATCCCTGGCCGCCCGCGACGCCGCCTTCCTCTATCAGCTCGTCTCCAAAATCAAAGGCCTTTCCATGGCTACATCCATCGATGACTTCGGCGTAGGCTATTCTTCCTTCAACTCATTGAAGAAGCTGCCCTTCGATACCTTGAAGATCGACAAATCCTTCATCGATGACATCGAAGTCGACAAAAAGAGCCGCGACATCGTCCGGGCCATCATCTCCTTGTCCCATTCCCTGGGCATTTGGACCATTGCCGAAGGGGTGGAGACGGAAAAGCAAGTCGCTTTGCTTAAGGGCATGGGCTTAGACGCGGTGCAGGGCTATTACTATTCCCATCCGCTCAATAGCTTCGAGTTTCAGCGCTTCCTCAAGAACAACCCCTTCGAAGCTCCCACGGAGAAAGGAGAAAAGAAATGATCGCGATCCTCGGGCAGACCCAAGACGACATCCTCTACTTCACCGCGAAGATGAGGATCGAAAGAACCGAAGACGTCTTCGGCAAAGTCAAAGCCTATTTCGGCCACCTTTTCGCCGATGAGGTGGTTTTGGCCGCGGTCGGGGAAGGCAACGAAACCACTGCCATGGTGAGCGCCGTCCTCATCGACCGCTACGACCCCTATTTGATCTTCAACATCGGCACCTGCGCTTCCTTCCAAAGGGAGCTCCGCCAAGGGGACATCCTCATCGCCGACCGCGTCTACCTTTCTAGCGTCGACTTCTCCAAAGAATACCCCCTCTCCTACGGACAATTGCCGGGGGAAAGCCCCTTCTTCGTGGGCGATCTGCGCCTTTCGGACAAAGCCGAGAGGGAGTCTTACCTCGTCAGCTCGCGCTACATCCAACGCGGCTATTTGCTCTCTGCTTCCTCCTTCTTCACCGAGAAAGAGGAAATCGACTCCATTTTGCGTCCCCATTTCCTCACCCAAGAGGCTTTGAAGGCCTACGATTCGGGGTCGGGCGGCATCCTTCTTGCCGCCAGTCAAAAGAAAGTCCCGGTGGTTTCCATCAAATCCGTCGCCTATGAGCTCGGCAATCTGGAGCAGCGCCTCAACTTCCGCAGAAAAGGCCTTGAGGCGATGCCGACGATCGGCAAAATCGTCAGCCGCACGCTGCTGGACCAAGGAGAGAATCTATGAAGAATAAGAGCATTTGGAAAGAAAAACCCTTTTGGAGTCTGCTTGCCTTCCTCTTCTTTGGGGTTGGGTTTGCGATCGCCTTCGGCTTCTCCATCGCCTATCAAGTTTATTGGGCCCAGTGGCTCTTCTTCTCCCTTTTCACCGCCCTGTTCCTCTTCACCGCGATCATGGCCCTCATCCTCCACACCTCTTTCTCTAAGAAGCAGGGCGAGGCCGTCGATTCCTTGAAAGAGCAGATCTCCTCTTTCCGCGGGGGATCAATGCCCTTGCTTTCTTTAGATGAGAAGAAGCTTGGGGTCTTCCTTCCCCTTCAAGAATCCATCAACGCCTTCTTGGAGAACTATTCCCGTTTCGAAATCGTCGCCAAAAACACTTCCCAAGACAAAACCGTCCGCGACCAAATCGCCCTCGGCCACGTCTTCCGGGAGGAGGATTTCAAGAAGAACCTCTATTTTGAATTGCAGTCCACCCATTCCTCCCGCAGCGCCCTTTTGATGTTCGCTCTCGAATCGAAGAAAGAAGATCCCTCCAAAGAGAAAAGCGCCCTTTTGCAGGCCATCCGCTCGCACTTCCCCGGATCGATGATCGGGGAAAGGGAAGGCGGATTCTCCTGCTTCGTCTACCAAGTTGGGGCCATCTTGGCTTTGAAGACATCCTGCCAGAGGATGGCTCAGGACTTCTGCTTGCTGGATCTAGGCGAAGGGGAAAGCGTCTCCTACTGCAAAATCGGCGGGGTCATCTATCCCTATGTCTCGATGTCCGACCTCTACGCCGAAGCGGAGAAAGCCTTGCGGGAAAGCGACGACGTCAACATCGTCTCCTCGCTGGATCGCTTCTACTTCCCGCGCACCATCCTCACCGAGAACAACAAGCTCGTGATTTACGAAGGGTTCCTCGAAACCTCGAAATCCCATTTCCAATCCCTCCCCACCCGCGTGGAGAAAATCGCTTTGCTCTCCTCTTTGTTCACTTGGGCTAGCTCCACCCTGGGGCTTTCTAGCGGCGGCTACCTCACCTACGACCCCGAATCCTCAGAGTACCGCGTCGAGATGGACGTGGGCAGGAACGGGGAGAACCTCTCCTTCGGCAAACTCGGCCAAAGGATTCCCTCCAAGATTCTTGATCCCTTATTCGAAGAAGCCTCCTCCGACCTCTACTTCGCCGTCGGCGACGTGGAGAAGCTGCCGGGGGAATACGCCTCCTTCCTCAAGAACATCGGTATTTCCTCCCTATTCCTCCGCTCCATCGAGAAATCGGGCAAGAAAGTGGCTTTGCTCTTCCTCTGCGGGGATCAGAAAGCAGCCTTCGATTCCCTTCTGACCCACAGCATCTTGGATTCCTTCGCCAGCTTCGTCGGCGACGTGGTCTACCAGATGGAAGGAGAAAAGAGGTTAGAAGGCTCCCTGCGCCTATTGGACGCCCTCTCCACGAGAACCCATCGTTACCTTTATTCCATCGATCGGGCCACCCATCGCCTCAGCTTCCTCAGCGACGATTTGAAGAAAGCCTATCCGGAAGCCCACGTCGGCGACCTCTGCTACCGCGCCTTCCATCGTGGGAATGACGCCCCGTGCTCCTATTGCCCTTTGACTCACGGCAGCTGCAGCCGCCTCTTCCAAGAGCTTTCCACCTCTCCCTGCTCCTATAGCGTTCTGGAGTACCGCGGATCCTACGCGGACCGCTCCACGCTGCTACTCGAGCCCCAAGGCGTGGATTCCTCCGCCCTCCGGAGCTCGCGCTTGGTCGACGAGGCGTTCATGATCCGCAACCAGCAGGCCTTGGCCCTGGTGGTCAACCGCGACTGCAAAAACCGCAATCCCGGCTATGTCCTGGCCACCCGCATCAACAACTTCGCATCCTTGGCCGAATCCCTCCCGGAAACCGACGCGACCTCCCTCTTCGGGCAGATCGTCAAAAACTTCCAAGATGCCGGATACGAAGACCTCATTTACCGCTTCGACGAAGATACCTTGGCCTTCTTCTTGCCGAGCTACACCAAAACCAAGGCCATCTCCTTCGTTGAGGAAGTCGCCGAGATCTACGCGATTCCCCTTGAATCCGGCGCCCAATCCAAACTTTGCGACGTCTCTTACGCCCTCATCGCTTATCCCGGCGACGTCAGCAACGCCCGTCAGCTCGTGACCCTCGTCCAAAACGACATGAAGCGCTGCAAGGAACTCGGCAGCGGATACTTGGTTGACCAAAGCGGCTCTGCCCCTCGAAAAGCCAAACGCAGCGAATTCGTCACCTTCTTGCTTAAAGAAGCCATCGAGAAAGAGAAGATGCGCGCCTTCCTCCAACCGATCGTCGACGGGAAGACCCTTCGTCCGATCGTCGGTGACATCCGCGCCGCCCTCTACGGCCCCGACAAGAGCGAAATCGCCCCGGCCGAATTCATCCCGCTTGCTGAGAAGGCCGGGCTTGTCTCCCGCATCGACGTTTCCTCCTTCCAAGCCATGGGCGAGCTTTTCTCCCAATATGGCTACACGATTTTCCGGAACGTCGGCTTGACTCACCTCGCCATCTATTTGTCCTTGGATTCGCTTCTGGACCAAAGCTTCCCGGGGCAAGTCAAGAAAGCCTTCTCCCAATACCATTTCCCCAAAGGATATGTCCAATTCGAAATCAAAGCCGCCTACCTTTCCAAGAACGCTGAAGCGGTGAAGAAACTTCAAACTTCGCTTTCTTCCCTCGCCCTTGAATGGGTCGCTTCCGAGTTCAATTACGAACGCGGCGAATTCGATACCTTGAAGGAGTTCGGCATCAAGACGATCAAAACCGATCGCTTGGTGGTTGCCAACGCCGTTTCTTCTCCTCGCGACGGGACTTCCTTCGCCCGGTTCTGCTCCGATGCCCAAAAGGCCGGAATCGCAATCGTGGCCACCGGAGTTGAAACCGAGGAGCAGTGCAAGTTCCTCTCCCATCTTGGCGTCTACGCGATGGAAGGTTATTACTTCGGCCGTCCGATGAACGAAGAAGACTTCATCAACTACGTTGCTTACGGTTCCGATCCGAATCGAAGATAAAGCCAATTTCTTGGATTTTCGCCCCGGAAACGGGGCTTTTCTTTTGACGATGAAAAACCACAAAAACGGCTCTCTGAGGCAAAAACGCTTTTTCATTGAGTTCTCTATGCAGAAAAGGGAAAACGCCTCTAATGGCCGTTAAAACATTTCTTTTTCGAAACATTACTCTATCTTAAAAAACATTACTCTTACGATAAAGTAACATTACGCTTTGCGCAAAGGAATGTATGAAATAACAATATCTTTATTAAGAGTAATGTTGTTTCTTTTAGAGCAATGTTAAAGTAATGTTAATTGAGGAATTTTGACATGGGCATTCAAATTCAGCAAATCTTACCGGAAGCCCCTTGGGGAAACTTCGATGCGCTTTATTTTCCAAAAGGTGATCAGCCAGAGAAAAACAGCGCGATTAAAGCCTTGGCGAGCTTTGCTAACACCCGGGGCGGAATCGTTTTCTTCGGCGTCAACCCCAATGGAGAGGCCGATGGTTTGGAAATCGATGAGATTGCCGAAATCAAATCGGTGCTCACTGCCTCTTGGGAACATGATATTTTCCCAAACGTTCCTCTTCGCTTCTTCATGCGCAGCCTGGACGATATGGCGGAGAAATACGTTTTGGGTGCCGCGGTGGACAAATCCTCTGAACTCTTTTACTACCAAGGGAAGGCCCTTCGTTTTGAACAAGGGCAGGAATTGCCTTTTGCAGATGAAAAAGAAAATTGGAACGATTTGGCTTCCCCCAGCAAAGCCCCTTTCCGGGCTAGCGCTTATTCGAACCTCGCTTCCTTCCTTTCCCCTTTGCCGCTGAACCAAACCTTGCTTGATAACGGTATCCTGCTAACTCCGACTTCCTGTCGGACGGCTTTGGCCTTATTCAAGGATTTGTACAACGGCAAAAACACTTCGGTTGTGATTCGCGTGTTCGATTCGGAAGGTCAAATCCCTTTGGCCCAAAAAACCGTTTTAGGGCCCCTCCAGGACGTTTTCTCCGAAACGATTGATTTCCTCTTCATCAGCCCTTCCTCCTTCCTCAGCAAAGCCTTTTCAGACGATTTGAATGCCAAACGTGAGCTCCAGCAGGCATTGGCCCTTTGCTTTTTGAAAAGGGATTACGAAAGCGATTCGCCCATCGAAGTTTCCCTTGCCCCAACCCGAATCCAATTCGCCTGCCCGGGGCGTTTGCAAAAGAAAAGCGGGGAAGAACACCTTCTCCGCTTGCTTTCCCTATGTTCCTTCTGCGAAGAGTATGATCCCCTTTTGAATTGCTTGTCCTTGAACCCGGATTCGCCTTTCCACGGCAAAGCGATTCGGCTAAAGGAGGGCGGATTCAAATTGTCCCTGTCCTTGGGGGAGGAGGAGAGCTACGCTCGTCCTTTGTTCCGAAGGAAGAAAAAAGCGGACGCGGCGATGAGGGAAAAGATCCTCGAGGCCTTGTCCCAAGGCGACATGGGGGTGGCCGACTTGCAGAAGGTCACGCCCTTCTCTAGCCGGGCTTACTTCCTAAAAGCCCTCATCAATCCCATGATGGAAGAAGGGCTCATCGAAAAGGTCGGGGACAAGCACTCCCCCGTCTGCGTTTTCCACCGAAAGAATCAATAAGAATCCGTTTTTAACGGCTGTGATAGAGCTTCTTCGTCTCGTAGAAAGGGTCGCTCGTGTTTTCAATGCCGAGCTTCCGAAGGGTTCCATTGTCCATTTCCGAGAGAATCACCGTGCTGTGAGATTGGCATCCGCGAAGCTTCGGCAATTGCTCCAAGGCCATCTCGGCCAAAGGATTAGTGACCGCGGAGATGGAAAGGGCCAAAAGGATTTCGTCCAAGTGGAGGCGGGGGTTGTGCCCGCCCAAGGATTCGGTTTTCAGTTTGCAGATCGGCTCCAAAATTGCCTTTGGGATCAATAAGACCGAATCGCGGATCCCGGCAAGATGCTTTAAGGCGTTTAGAATCATGGCGCTGTTGCAGCGGAGCAAGGGGGAATTCTTCCCGGTGATGATGGTTCCGTCATCGAGTTCGATCGACGCCGCGGGCCCTTGGGTCTTCTCGGCTTTCATCCTCGCTTCGGCGATGACGCGGCGCTCTTTCTCCTCAATCCCGTTGTTGTTCATGATGGAGGCGATTTTGGCGATTTCGCCCTCGTTGTTTTGCCCTTGTTTACGCTTGACCAAGGCCTTGAGGTAACGACGGATGATTTCCTGACGGGAAGCTTTTTGGCAGACCTCGTCGTTGCAGATGCAGAACCCGGCCATGTTGACGCCCATGTCGGTCGGGGAGCGGTAGGGGGAAGAGCCGAAGATTTTGATGAACACCCGGTTCAGGACGGGGAAGATTTCGACGTCGCGGTTGTAGTTGACCGTGCTGACGCCATAGGCCTCCAAATGGTAGGGATCGATCATATTGACGTCGTCCAAGTCCGCGGTCGCGGCTTCATAAGCCAAATTGACGGGGTGTTTTAAAGGAAGATTCCAAACCGGGAAGGTTTCAAACTTCGCATACCCGGATTTCACCCCGCGCTTGAAATCGTGGTAAAGCTGGCTGAGGCAGGTGGCCATTTTTCCGCTTCCCGGCCCGGGGGCGGTGAGGACGACTAAGGGGCGGGTGGTTTCGATGTAATCGTTTTTGCCTAAGCCCTCTTCGGAGACGATTTTGTCCACGTCGTAGGGATAGCCATCGATTTTGTAGTGACGGTAGGTCTTCACGCCGAGCTTCTGCAAAAGCTTCTCGAAGACTTTGGCCCCTTTCTGGTTTTGGAACTGGGTCAAAACGACCGAACTTACGTATAAGCCGGCCTCGGCGAAGGCGTCGATCAGACGTAGAACCTCCTGATCGTAGGTGATTCCCAAGTCCCCACGGGTTTTGGCTTCCTCGATCGTTTGGGAGTTGATCGCGATGACGATTTCGGCCTCGTCTTTCATTTTGAGGAGTAGCTGCAGCTTCGCGTCGGGGACGAATCCGGGCAGGACGCGGGAGGCGTGGTAATCATCGAAGAGCTTGCCCCCGAATTCGAGGTACAGCTTGCCCCCGAATTGGGCGATCCTCTCTTGGATGTGCTCGCTTTGCATCGCGAGGTACTTCGCATTGTCAAAACCGATTTCGGGCATAGTCCCACCCCTCCGAAAATATCGTTCTAAAGTCTAGCAAAAAAGGCCCTATCGCCTCTAGATGGAATAGGCAAAATAGGGCTAAATTCGGCAAATGGGAAACGTTTTGCGGACTTTTTGAACAAAACCACTCAAAAAGGGCCCCCGAATGGGAGCCCTGGAAGAAGCGGAACTCAGTCCGCGAGGTTGAGGAGGATGGAAGAGAAAGCCAAGTAGCCGCCTTCTCCCGCGACTTTGAAGGAGAAGGTTTTTCCGTTGACGGGCATGCTGACCTTAACGGTCTCGTTGTCCTTCACTTCAAGCTCGGTGTCTTTGCCCCAGCAGGAATAGGTGAGGCCGGAGATGGTTTTCCCGGATGAGGAGGGAACGGCTTTGTACTCGAACTCGACGCTGGCGATGTTGCCTTCGCTGGCGGTGAATTCCATGCCGCCGTTAGGATAGACGAGGATCGTTTTGTCGGATTTGTTGTAATGGCAGGCCGAGGTGCCCTTCTTCATCTTCACCTGGATGGCTCCGCCACCAATGCTAAAGCCTTCGGGCTCGGTCACTTTGGTGAATTGGAAGATGCTGGCGTTGAGGACTTCCGCATTTTCCCCGTTGGGGGTGAGCTCCGGGATGTCGATGGAGGGTTCGTCGACGTCGGGGATGTCGATTCCGTCGAAGGTCTTGGTGCGGATTCCGTCGAAGTCCCAGATTTGGTTGGCGTATTCGGGGTGATCGACGAAGGGGTTTCGGCCATATCCGTGCGCGGCGAGGTACTCGTTGATTTGCTTCTCCATCGCGGTAACGGGGTATTTGGCGTTCCACTTCAGAAGCTCTTTAAGGGTTCCCATCGTGTGGGCGGTGGTGGCGTCGCTGGGGTTGTTGGAGAGCTCGAGCGGCTCATTTCCTTTGCTGGATCCGCCTTCGCCGCAGGTGCCGTAATAGGCCGTGGCGGCGTAGAACATGATGCGCGCGGATTCCCCGCGGGCGGCTTCGTAGCCGCAGGAAGCGGGATCCCAAGTCGCAGATTCGGTTCCGTAGAAGTTATTCCCGCGCCCGGAGTTTTCCGCTTCAAGGGTCGGGCGGATAATGAAGGGATCGCAGCCCGGTCCGGTTTCGCCGCATCCGCGGGAATTGGGCCAAGTGTGCTCGCGGTTGATGCTTTCATTACCGTTGCGGTTGACCGTGTAAGCCCCCTTTCCGGTGACGCCTTCGCTGACGTTGGGGGCGGCGTGGTAGAAGGGGACGAAGGTATCCGATCCTTCGGGGTAGGAAGCGGCCGACATGCCGATTTCCTTGCACTCGCTATAGGTGGCGGAGTTGGTCTTGTAACGGGAGGCGATGAGCTGTTTCAGGGCGCCGCGGAAGGAATTGCCATAGGTGTTGAAGTTCAAGCCTTCCCAGTGGGTGCTGTCGGTGGTTCCGCCGTAGTTGAGGTCGGAGTCGTCGATTTTGGGGACGTCGGGGGTGTCCGGAGTGGGAACGGAGATTTTGCCGGGGACGTAGAAATAGACGTAGGCGTTGTCCTTGTGGGCTTCGCTGGTTCCGCAGAATGAGCTCGAATAATACTGAAGGTAGACGTTTTTGGAGGAGAGGGCCTGAGCTTTGCCTTCCTCATCGAAGGTGATGGTCCAGTCGGTGCCTTCTTTGCCCGCTTCGACGCCGATGCTGTAGTGGGTGCCGCTGATGTAGCTGTGGAGGTCTTTGCCGTCGACGGTGAACTTAAAGGTGGATTCTCCGAGTTTGGTCACGTCCCAAATGGCGGTGTTGGAGATGGTCGCGACGTCTTTGTGGTCGTTGGCCTCTTTGAGGGCTTCCCCGGTGATGTACCAAGGCAGGTCTTCGCGCTTCGGGGTCGCGGTCATGCCGAAGAGGTCGGCTTTGTTGTAGGCCCCGATGATGACTTTGCTGGCGGAGGCGAGCTCCTCAATGCTTTCGATGCGGCGGTAGCCGTCGACGAGGTCGGGATCTTCTTCAGAGGAGGAACTCTCGGAAGAGGACTCGCTGCTGGAGGAAGCCGGTTCTTCGGAAGAGGAGGCGTCCTCGTAGGTGGAGGACTCACTGGAGGGAGCGGGTTCCTCGGAGGTGGAAGAATCGGAAGTCGGATTGGAAGAAGGGGCCTGGGTGTCGGGAGAACTCACCTGGCTTTGGGAGTTTTCCGGCTCGGAGGTGGTTTCACTGCTAGAGGCGGGGGTGTCGTTTGCGCAGGAGGCGATCCCCATCGCGGCCAGAGACAGCACGAAAAGCATGCTGACTTTTTTGGACTTCATTCTGTTTTCTGTTTCCTTTTCTGGGCTTTCGCCCGAACTCCAAGGAAGTCCTTGGTAGGGTATTCTAAACCCGCAGAAGCGGAAATTGATGGACTTTTCGTCAATCCTTGACCATAAATTGACACAAAGCGCTTCCAACTTTTTCCATGTTGGCCGACCTTGGGAATGAGTTTTAATCTATTGCATTAAGATTCGGATTTTTTGAAGGAAAACGCCCTTTTTTATGAAAAAAAGCCAGGGGTTAGAACCCCAAGCTCGTGAGATAGGCGTTGATTTCTTCTTGCGAAGTTCCGATGGAGAAACGCTTTCCTTCATGCCAAGTCCCAGTATTGGAAGCAAGGTGGCTGGCACTATTCCCAATCGGAGAGGAAGCGGAAGTGCAGAAGGGGTAAACCTGTTGCCCTTCGAAGGATTGGCTTTCCACGAAGGTGTAGAGGATTTTCGGGGCTTCTCCCCACCAAAGGGGATAGCCGAGGAAAACCGTCGAATAGGAATCCAAAGAAATTGAATTTGCGATTTCCGGCCGGCAGGAGGGATCCGCGTTTTCTTTTGAGGTCCGCGAAGTGGGGGAGGAGTAGTTAAGATCCTCCGCGGTATAAGGGTCCTTGGGCTCGATTTCGATGGGCGAAAGGGCTAGATGCGAGGCGATTTTCTCGGCGACGGACTTGGTATGTCCCGTCGCGGAGAAATAGACCACGACGATCGAAGAGCTTTCCTCGCTTCCGGGGATCGATGTTTCGAACTGGCTGCTTTCTAAGGAAGAGCTTCTCTCGTTCGAAGGGGAGACGGAGCAAGAGGCTAAGGCAAGGGAAACCAAGCAAAGGGAAAGGGCCTTTCTCATTTGCTTTCCTTGAGCTTCGCGTAAGAGGCGTCGTCGACTTCTTCAAGCCACTCGGTGGAAGTCTCTTCCCCGGGGACTTCGATGGCGAGGTGGGAGAACCAGCTGTCGGCGGTGGCGCCGTGCCAATGCTTGACGTTGGCGGGGATGACCACGACGTCGCCTTCCTTCAGTTTGCGGGGTGCTTTCCCTTCTTCGGCGTACCACCCTTCGCCCTCGACGACCAAGAGGATCTGCCCTCCGCCGGATTTGGCGTGGTGGATATGCCAGGCGTTGCGGCAACCAGGCTCGAAGATCACGTTGGAGATATGGAGATTGTCCTTGGGCCCGGTGAGGGGCTTCAAATAGGATTTGCCGATGAAATACTTCGCGTAGGCGACGTTCTCCTCCCCCATCCCGAAGATCCCTCCGTGGACAAGTGGGGTGTCGTCGTCTTTGTAGACTTCCTTCGCTTGGCGGAAGGCGGCCCAGGCGTTGGGCCAGCCCGCGTAGAAGGCGATGTGGGTCAAAAGTTCGGCCATCTCTTGTTTGGTGACCCCATGCTCCTTGGCACTTTGCAGATGGTAGGTCAAAGAAGAGTCGACGATGCCTTTCCCGATCAGGGCGCTGACGGTGATGAGGGAACGGTCGCGGAGAGACAATTCCGCCTCCCGCGACCAAACCTCGCCAAAGAGAACGTCGTCGTTGAGCTCGGCGAATTTCGGGGCGAATTCCCCCAGGGCATCGTGCCCGGCTGTTTGCTTTTTCATTTTTCTTTTCCTCCTGAAATCCCCTCTTGCATGAGGGTTTGCTTCATCTTCTTCAGATTTTGGATGAAGTCCTTTTGCGAGAACGGCAGCGATTCGTAAACTCGCTTTTCCAAGGCATAGAGATCCTTCAAGGCCGAATCCGCGAACTTCTTTCCCTCCGCGTTGAGGCAGATGGACATTTGCCTTTTCTCGCCGGGGATTTGTTCCATGATCAGATAGCCCTTGCTGAACAACTCTAGAACCAGCGTGTTCACCGTGGTCTTGGGCATTTCCCAGTCTTTGGCGATTTGGATTTGGCTGTGCTTCTTCCCATCGTTCAGCGCGTAGAGGACCCAAAGCAAATTGCCCTTCACGTTCTTCGATCGCGCGTAATCTTCGTAGAGGCCGTCGATCGCGTAGAGCTCTTTGCCAAATTCATAGAAGAATGTCCTGCTGTCCATTTTGAAATCCCAATTCGTATTTTAAAAGGGAACTCCGACTTTGCAACCCCCAAAGAAAAAGGGGAACGTTCATTCCCCCGTGATTTCGGTAATCTCGAATTCGAACCCCTTTTCGATGGGACAGTCCTTGCATCCGCATTTGGGGCAGGTGGTTTGCCCATGCTCAGGGTGGAAGACTTCCCCGCATTTGGGGCAGCGGGCGGAGGAGGGGAGGTATTCGATCTCCAGTTTCGCCCCTTCAAGCCTCGTCCCTTCGGAAGCCGGTCCCCAGCAATCCTGCATAAAACGCGGCAAAACCCCCGTAACCTCTCCGACTTGCAGCTTTATTTTCTGAATTTTATGCAAACCCTCTTCGTCCATCAGGTTCTCGAGGGTCCGCACCATTTCGGTGCAAAGGCTGAGCTCGTGCACGGTTATTCTCCCTCCACGGGCATCGGCTTCTTTTTCTTGGCCAGGCGGATGAGGAAGAATACCCCAACCGCGCCCAACACGAAGAGGACGGCACCGATGATGTAATCCCAAGTTTGAATGGAGCCGGAGATGTACTTGGGGTAGATGTCGGAGTTGATGAACATGGAAACCAACGAACCCAAGATCAAACCCAGGATGCCGTAGAAAGTCGGGACCCTTTTCTTTTCCAAAAGCTTCCCCATGACTTTAGAGGAAACCACTAACCCGGCGACGGCCCCAAGGACCAATAGGAGCAAAAGGGCGATCCCGGTTCCGATGAAGGCGGAATCCCCATTCCCCCAAAGGCTCAAAGCAACCTGTTCGGGATTGCCTTTATCCGCGGGCATGAAGGTGTAGAGGATGGGGTAATACATCCCTAGGACCATCAAAGTCATGGATCCCGAAATGCCGGGGACGATGAAAGAGAAGGCAGCCAAAAAGCCGCAGACAGGAACTAGAAGGTACATCCACCACGTCCGGTTGAGGAGCTGCTCCCCCAAATTGACTTTGCAGAGGGCCGTGAAGACCCCTAGTCCCGCAGCGAGAAGGAAGCAAAGGAAAAAGCAGAGGACGTAGATTGCTATTTGCTTTCCGCTTTCCCCTTTCTTCAATTCGGAAACGGCCACGGGGAGGGAACCAAACACCAATCCCGCAAAGAGTCCCGTCAAAGTGAACGGGGCAACGGAATAGCCTTTTTTGATGCCGACGAAAGCCCCCAAAGCCCCCAAAGCCAAACCAAGCAAATAGGGGAGGAGGAACAAAAAGGATTTTTTAAAGTTTTTTCGTAGCGAAGAAATCGCCTGAATCAGGGAATCGTAGCACCCCTCCACGACGGCGATGGTGCCCCCGCTTAATCCCGGGATGGCGGCGGACACGCCTAAGCTGGCGCCCTTGGCGAGGTCCAAAAAGAAGCCGCCCGCGCCGCGTTTTTCGTTTTTTGTTTGCTGTTTTTGCATAGGCCAAGTTTAGTCGATGGATTTTTCTTTGTATAGGATAGGGGTTTTGCCTTTTGTAAATTCTTCATTCGGGGGCTTGACAAAACAAAATTTTGGTAGCGCTTACATCTTTCCCTTTTCACCGATTTCTTCCTCGCTATAATGGTGGTGCTGGAGGGAAATCTCCAGTCCGCCAAGAGGGATTTGTCCCCCTACATTGCGAACGTTTCGGGAATCCTGATCGCGCTCGCCCGTTGTTGAAAGCCCATCTTGAATGGGAATCCTGAAGGCAGACGAGGATGCCCACCTCTTGAAAAAGAGGGACTACTCGCGCCTCTTGGCTAGTTTGCCTCCTTTCAGCCCTGGGTGCCTCCTTCCCAGGGCTTTTCCTTCGCCTTGATAAATAGAAGGAATTCTTTGAAAATGGAGCGGAAAGGTGGTTTCCCATGATTTTTGGATTAGAACCCGTTCAAGCTCTTCTTCTGTATTTGTTCCTCTTCTTAACCGGCTGCATGCTCGGATACCTTCTGGAAGTGTTCTTCCGGCGCTTTTTCACCGCGAAGAAATGGGTTAACCCCGGCTTCATGAGGGGCCCTTGGCTCCCGCTTTATGGCTTTGGGGTGGTCATCATGTTCACCGTGGTCATCCTTTTGCTTTATTACCTGACTTCCTGGCCTTTCTATAACCCCTTCGGCTTCTATGATTTCCTCGGCGAAGCCAGGGGCCCGAGCTATGCCGACCTTTTGCCGATCGCCATCATGGGCTGCTCGATGATCGCCCTCGAATTCGTCGCCGGGCTCATCTTCGTGAAAGGGTTCAAAGTCAAGCTTTGGGACTACACGAACATGAAGGGGAACATCATGGGCATCATCTGCCCCCAGTTCAATCTTATTTGGTTCGCTTTGGCCATCGCCTTCTATTACGGTCTCAACCCCTTCGTCTATAAGCTTGCCCAAGAAGCTTATGCTTATATGTTCGGCGTCTCCGGGGTAAGGGAAGCCCACTTCGGCTTCATCTTCATTCTCGGGATGGTCTATGGGGTCATGCTCATCGACTTCGTTTTGTCCGCGGGGGTGTTCACCCGCGTCTCCAAATGGGCAAAGAAATCCGGCATGAAGCTCCGTTACGACGAAATGAGAATTAAATACAAAGAGGGGCTGATCTCCGCCCGCCTCAAACTGCAGGAAGCCTTGCCCGCCCCGGTGAAAAACGTGATCGAAAATCACAAGGAAAAAATAAAAGAGGGGGATTCTGCGCCGCAAAAGGCCGCCTCTTGGGTCTCAAAGCTGATTTTCATCGATCCGAATAAATCGAAGGACACCGCCTCCAACTATGACGAAAACGGCCGCCCCATCTCTATGGAAGAGCCGAAAAAGTAATCGTGATCGTCGTTCCCTTTCCGAGTTTGGAAAGAAGTTTGATTTCCCCGTTCCGCGCTTCGCAGATGTGCTTGACGATGGCTAACCCAAGCCCCGTCCCTCCGCTTTCCCGAGAACGGGATTTGTCCACGCGATAGAAACGCTCAAAGACCCGTTTTTGGTCCTTGGACGCGATGCCGATGCCGTTGTCTTGGCAAGAGAATCCGTTCGGGAAGAGGATGAGCTTGGCCCATCCTCCTTTTTTGTTGTAACGGATCGCGTTCTCCAAAAGATTCTTCAAAACCGAATAGGCTTCCTGCGGGGACAAAGGAAGGGAGCCTTCTCCGGAAACGGAGAGGGCGACGTCCTTTTCCTGCGCGAAGGCGGAGAGGTCGGAGAGGGCTTCCTCGGCGATGGGGGCTAGGGGCGTGGGGGAGGCTAGGGGCGGAAGCTCCTCGGATTCCATTTTCGAAAGCGAGAGCATCTCGCTGACGAGCCCTAGCATGCGCTTGGCCTCTTTGGCGATGGAGGAGGAATAAGCGAGGACGTCGGGGTCTTTTTCCTTCAGGGCGATGAGCTCGTTGAAACCCATGATGGAAGTCAGGGGCGTTTTCAATTCGTGGCTGGCGGAATCGAAGAACTCCTTCCTCATTTTGCTTTGCTGCTTTTCGGCGGTGACGTCGGTGAAGACGAGAAGCCGGATTTCGGGCGAGGAGGTATACGTCAACAAGAAGGTTGATCCCCCTTTTTCAAATTCGGCGTTGGAGCTAGGCCCTTTCTTAAAAAGGGAATCCAAAAGGGAGCCGATCCCGAGGTCTGCATCGCGGTGGGGAAGGTCTGGATTCAAATCGAACAAAGAAGAAGCGGAGGGATTGCAGAAAAGGATGTTCCCTTTCTCGTCCAAAGCCAAAATCCCGTCTTGGACGTGATCCAAAACGAGCTTCAGGCGATTTCGTTCCTCTTGGAAGGAACCCATTGTTTTCTGAAGCTGTTCGGCAAGGGAGGAAATGTCGGCGAGGATCGGCTGAAAATCCGGGTCCTTGGAAATTTCCTCCGGGGGGAGGGGCTTCCCGGAAAGGACATCGTCCAATTGGCCTTTGACTTTCTTTAAAGGCTCGGTGGATTTGCTCACAAGCAAAAAGGACAGCCCGATGGAGGCACCTAAAGTCAGCAGGAAAACCAAAATCATCCAAGGGACGTAGGAATTCAAAAAGGAAGCGAAAGAAGAAAGCCTTAAGGCGACGCGGAGGTAGACAAAACCCCGCGGATCGGAAGAAGAGGGGACTTTTACGGCGTAATAAAGGTAATCAATCCCGATGGTTTCCGAACGCCGGGAATAGATTTTCCCCTTTGTTTCGCCCACGAAAGGAGCGGTTTGGATCTCCGGACGGCTTAGGTGGTTTTGGTCGGAAACGGCTTGGGAATCCAATAAGACGGTCCCATCGGAGGCGATGATCGTTTCGCGGACGGAAGGGTCGCTGACGGTTAGCTTCGTCGAACTTTCCCTATATCCCTGCGCGTAGGCTTCCGTGAGTTGGTAAAGAGAGGATTCAGCTTGGGATTTGATGGTGGTGGAAGCGGCTCCGATCCCGCACCCCAGCATCGTCGAAAGGGAGAGGGTGATGATCAATACGCTGAAGCCGATGGTTTTCTTTTTCATCGGAGAACGTAGCCAATCCCGCGCACGGTGTCGATGCCGGCTTGGGACCCTTGGATTTTGGCGCGGATTTTCGAAACGTGGATGTCGATGGTCCGGGTTTCGATTCCGGAAGAGGCAATCCCCCAAACCGCGGAGAGGATTTCGTCTTTGGAAAGGACCTTATTGGGGTTTGAGATGAAATAGGACAGAAGGGAAAACTCTTTCTTCGCTAAGGAAAGAGGGACCCCATTTAGGCAAATTTCGTGGGCTTTGGAGTCGCAGGAAAGGTCTTTGTAAACCTTCTTGGAGGAATTGTCTTCCCGTTGAGCGCGACGGAGGTTCGCTTTGATTCGGGCCAGCATCTCCGCGACCGAGAAAGGCTTGGAGATGTAATCGTCGGCCCCGAGGTTCAATCCCTTCACCTTGTCGACCTCCCCCGTTCGGGCGGAGACGATGATGATGGGGATGGATGAGCATTTCGGATCCTCCTTCAAGTCGGCAAGCAATCGGAAACCATCCTCCCCTTCGAGCATCAAATCCAAAAGAATCAGGTCGATTTTCTCTTCGCGGAGGGCTTCGAAGAGCTCCTTGCCGCTTTTTAATGGGACCGGGGTAAATCCACCCAAAGGCAAAGCGGCCGCGTAGAGATCGCGGATGGAGGCTTCGTCGTCGACGCAGGCAATGTGGGGCTGTGACATAACTTCCTTATTTTACCGCGGAGGGAGCTCCCCGGTGGAGACGTAATCGACCCACTCCCCCAAATTGACCGCGTGATCCCCAATCCTTTCGAGGTATTTTGCGATCATCATGAACAAAATCGCCTGCTCGGAGTTCTCCTCTTTCTCACGGATCAGGCGGATGAGCTCTTTTTTGATTTGATAGTAATCCTTGTCGACTTGGTCGTCGTCCCGGTCGAGGGTTTTGGCTTCCTCCGGATCCTCGTTGACGTAGCAACGGATGGCTTTGTTCACCATCTCGATGACTTCCTCCCCAATTTCCGGGAGGGAAGGGGACAAACGCAAATAAGGCTCATTGGGGAAAGTGAGAACTTCCTCGGCGATGTCGACCGCGTAATCGCCGATCCTTTCCAAATCGGTGATCATCTTCAAGGACGCCGAGACATTGCGAAAATCCTTCGCGACCGGGGCGTCCAGCAACAAAATCCTCAACGCTTTGTCCTCGATGCTTTTGTTCAGCGCGTCGACTTCCCGGTCCCCGTCGATGACTTCCTTCGCCAAAGCGAAATCCTTTTTCTCAAAGGCGCGGAGCGATTTTCGGATCTGCTCCATCGCCAAATAGCTCATTTTGGTGAGGCTGGCTTTGACCTCTTTGATTTCTCCGTCGAATCTTCTTTCCATGATTATCCGAACCTCCCGGTGATGTAATTTTCCGTTTCTTGCTTCTTCGGCGTCGAAAATAGCTCCTCCGTGGGGGCGAATTCGATGAGTTCCCCCAGCAGGAAGAAAGCCGTTTGGTCGGCGATGCGGGAAGCCTGCTGCATGTTGTGGGTCACGATGACGATGGTGATGCTGCTTTTCAGCTCGGAGATCAGCTCCTCGATTTTCGCGGTGGAAATGGGGTCGAGAGCGGAGGTGGGCTCATCCATCAGCAAGATTTCCGGCCCGGCGGATAAGGCCCGGGCGATGCAAAGCCGCTGCTGCTGCCCGCCGGAAAGGGAGAGGGCGCTGGCGCGCAAACGGTCCTTCACCTCTTCGTAGATAGACGCCTTTTGCAGGGAGGCGACCACGATTTTGTCGAGTTCGTCCTTTTTTCGGATCCCGAAAGTTCGGGGGGCGTAGGCGATGTTGTCGTAGATCGACATGGGGAAGGGGTTGGGTTTTTGAAAGACCATCCCAACCCTTTTCCGGAGCAAATTCACGTCCACGCCCTTTTGATAAATGTTCTTCCCCTCGATGAGAAGTTCGCCTTGGATATGGCAGTCATCGATGAGGTCGTTCATGCGGTTGATGCATCGCAGGAACGTCGATTTTCCGCATCCGCTGGGTCCGATTAACGCGGTGCATTGCTTGCTGGGAATCACCATGTTGATGCCCTTCAGAGCCTCGTTTTTCCCGTAGTAAAGGCGAAGGTCTTTCGCTTCGATCGCACAGTCTTGGTTCATTGTTTGCCCTTTCTCCTTTCCAATATCTTTCCCAATGCGAACGCCAATAAATCGATGCAGAGGACGAACAAAAGCAAAACGAAGCTCGTGGCCGCTGCTTCTTTTTGATGGCCGTAGGAAGAGAAGTAGTAAATGTCGAGCGCCAAAGACGTCCCTGGGGACAAAGGAGTCTCCGGAACGTTTCCGACCACCATGCCGATGGTCATCAAAAGGGCCGCTGATTCGGAGACCACCCTTCCCATGGCCAAAATCAAGGATGTGAGGATCCCCGGAGCGGCGCTGGGGAGGGCGACGGTGAAAATGACCCTCACCTTGCTGGCCCCCAAGGCGTAAGCCCCTTCCCGCAAAGAGTTCGGAACCGAATTCAAAGCTTCTTCGACGTTTCTGACAATCAGAGGCAAAATCATGATCGCGAGAGTCAACGACCCCGCCAAAATCGAATACCCCCAATGCAGGGAAACCACAAAGCAGAGATTCCCGAATAACCCATACACGATGGAGGGGATGCCGGATAAGGTCTCCGTCGCCAAGCGGATGAGGCGGACCGGAAGCGAATCGGTGGAGGTGTATTCGGCGAGGAAAACCGCCGCCCCAACCCCGATGGGGAAAGCGAAGAGAAGCGACCATCCCAATAGCTGCAAAGTCCCCAAAATCGCGGGCCCGATGGTGGGGGAGGCCTCCCGGTAATCGCCGAAGAACAGATTCCACGACAAACCCGATGCCCCGTCTTTGCAAACGAAGATGAGAATCGCAAACAAGGCCACCAACCCCAGCAACGTGGCAAGGTAAGCGCATCCTTTCGCGGAGGAATAAAACAAGCGTTTCCTTTTGTAAGGGGTGAAGCTAAACATGCTGGCCCCTCCTTCCTTTGATCAGGGCGAAAATCAGATTGATGGCCAAAGCGAAGACAAACAAAACGACCCCCGTTGCGACCAAAGAGAGTTTGGCGTCCCCGTTCATCTCCGTCGCCGACAAGGCGATGTTGGAGGTCAACGTGCGGACGGATTGGGTCAAAGAAGTCGGCATTTGCGGGGAATTCCCCAAAACCATGATGACCGCCATCGTTTCGCCCATCGCCCGGCCAATCGTAAGGACTAAAGCCGCAAAAATGCCGTTTTTCGCCGCGGGGAGGACGACTTTGAACGTTGCCATTTCTTTCGTGGACCCCAAAGACAAAGCCCCTTCATAGTAGGAGGGGTTCACCGCGGAGAGGGCATCGTAACTGACCGAAGCCATCGTCGGCAAAACCATGATGGACAAAATGATCGACGAGGAAAGCAAACCGTACCCATTCCCATTGAGGGAAATGTAATCCCGAACGAAAGGGACGACGAAGGTGATGCCGAACAACCCGAAGATGACGGAGGGGATCCCCGAGAGCAAGTCGATCAAGGCTTTGATGGGCTTGACGATTCTTCTGGGCAGGAAGCGGAACAAAGCGATGGCGACCAATAGCCCAATCCCGCCCCCTAAGACAGTGGAAAGCGCGGTCAGGTAAAGGGTGGCGACGATCATGGGGAAAATCCCGTAGGTTGGGTTTTCGGCCAAAGGCGCCCACTCCACCCCAAACAAAAAATGCCCCCAGCCGATCCGGTTCAGGAAAGGGATGGCGGTGGCGAAAAGATAAACCAAGATCAAAAGAAGCGACAAAAGGGAGAAGGAGGCCGCGGCGAAGAAAGCCCCCTTCATTCCCTTTTCGCGGAGATTGATCCAAGAAGCGCGGCTGACCTTCATTCCTTGAAACTGGCCCAGGTTAGGATGTGCTCGCCCTCCCCGTTGCCGTAGATGGACTTCAACTGGTCCATGGTGATCGATTCCACGGGGTTGTCTTTGCTGACGATGACGGCGATCCCGTCTTTGGCGACCGTGAGGCTGGTGCAGCTAGGCGCATCGGTTTGAACGAAGTTCTTGGAAATCATCCCGAAATCGGAAGTCCCGTTCTCCGCATCGGACAAACCTGTCCCCGATCCCCCGCCGGAGACGTTGACGGTGACGTTGGGCTGAACCTTTTTGAACTCCTCGGCGATCAGCCCCATCAAGGGCTGCAGGGAGGTCGATCCGGAGATGTTGATTTGGCCTGCCAATTCGGGAGAGGGCTGATATTCCTTCGCCCCGTCGACGATGGAAACGTAGCCATTGTCGCCGATGATTTTTTGAACTTGGCTGGAGGAGAGGAAAGCCAAATAAGAGGAGAAGACAGAAGAAGCCTTGATGGTGGCTTCCTTATAGACGACGCTGAGAGGGCGGGAGATCGCGTAATCCCCGGTTTTGCAGTTCTCCAAGGTGCAGGGCACCCCATTGACGGAGAGCTTCTTGACGTCTTCGGTGACGTATCCTAAGGAATCGTAGGCGATCGCGTAGGGGTTTTGCTTCACCCCCTGAAGGACGGCGGCGGTGGAGTTTTGGATGATCGCGCCTTTGACGTCCCCTTTTTGTCCTTTCAAGCCGATGATTTCGAGGAAGGCCGCTTTGGTCCCGGAGCCGTCCTCGCGGCAGATCACCGAGATCTGGGCTTCGTAGTTAAAGCCCCCTTTCGCCCCTCCACAGGAGACAAGCAGCGCCGCGGATGCTAGGGCGCCAACGAATACGATTTTTCTGTTCATTTCTTTTTTCCTTTGTACGGAAAAACTTTAGGAGGTCCCCTTTTTTGCAAAAACCATGAGATTGGAAATTGGATGTAAAGAAAATGTAAAGCGTTGGGTTTGCCCTTCTTCTTTCCGCCCCGTAAACTGATTGCCAGGAGGATTTTGCAATGAAAATCGCAATCGCATATGAAAACGGCATGGTGTTTCAGCACTTCGGAGAAACCCCCGCGTTTCTTTTAGCTGAAGTGGAAGGGGAGACAATCCTGTCCCAACAAATCCATGAAAATGGAGGAGTTAGCCACGTGGGGCTTGTTTCCCTTTTGAAGGAACTTGGGGTGAACGCCCTTCTCTGCGGCGGCATTGGGGGAGGGGCTTACTCTTTCCTGAAAGAAGCGGGGATCGAGGTTTACGCTTCCCTCTCTGGATCTTGCCAAGACGTTTTGAATTCCTTTCTAAAAGGCGAACTTACCCCTTCAGACGGCCCGACCCATCAGTGCTCGTGCCATCATTAATCGAGACGTAAGCGCTTACGCGCGAACCCCCCTCGAAGTCAAAACTCATAGGGCTTAAACTAATTTAAAACTTAGGGAGGAAAAGTCTTCATGTTCGAGAACGCCGTCGTCTTCTCGCTTTCGGCCAATCAAAAATTGGCGGAGGCAATCGCCAAGAAACTCAACATCAAGTTGGGCGAAAGGGTCGTCAAGAAATTCCCCTCCGGCGAGACGCTGGTCGAGCCGATCGACTCCGTCCGCGGGAAGCAGATCTTCATCGTCGAATCCACCTGCCCGCCGGTGAATGAGCATTTGATGGAAACCCTCATCTTCATCGACGCCCTCCGCCGCTCCTCGGCGAAGGAAATCAACCTCGTCTGCCCCTATTTCGGCTACGCCAGGCAGGACCGCAAAGCCCATGCCCGCCAGCCCATCTCCGCCGCCCTTGTCGCCCATTTGCTTTGCACCGCCGGGCTCGACCGCATCATCACGGTCAACCTCCACGCCGCGCAGATCCAAGGCTACTTCTCCTGCTTGGCCGATGACCTCACCGCCGTCCCGCTTCTAGGCGGGGCCTTATTGCAGGCCAAACCCGACCTCGCTAATCTCGTCATCGTCTCCCCCGACCACGGAGGCGTGGGCAGGGCGCGCGACTTGGCCGAGCAATTCAACAACTGCCCGATCGCCATCATCGACAAGAGGCGCAACGCCACCGGGGCCCCCGAGGTCATGAACCTCATCGGGGACGTGGAAGGGAAAGACTGCATCTTGGTCGACGACATGATCGATACCGGGCGCAGCGCCGTCAACGCCGCTGCCGCCCTGCGTAAATTCGGCGCAAAATCCGTTCGCATGGCCGCCGTCCACGCCGTCTTCTCCGATCCCTGCTACGACTTGATCAAGGACGGTAAAGCCTTCGATGAGATCATCGTCACCGATTCCATCCCCTTGCCCGAACGCTTCGCCGCCCTTCCCTTCGTGAAGGCCATCTCCCTCTCCGACATGCTTGGGGAATGCATCTGTCGCATCGTCAACAACCAGCCCCTTTCCTCCGTCTACACCGCCTTCCAGGATTCCCACACCCTGATGGTGAAGTACAAGTAAGGAACCCGTTAAACGTCAGTCCTCCTCCGGGAGGACTTTCTTTTTATCTTTTTACCGAAAAGAGGCGATGCCGTCGAATAAATAGTTTCCTTAACTTTGGTAGCGCTTTCTTATGCACTTTCCTTGTTGTCACCTTTCCCATCCTTTTTAATTTCCCTGTAGCAAGGAGAATGCACATGACTGAAAACGCTGCCTGGTCCGGATTCTCGGGCCGCAAATGGAAAGAAGACTGCGACGTCAGAGACTTCATCCAGAACAACTACCTCCCGTATGACGGCGACGAGTCCTTCTTGAAAGGGCCCAGCCAAGCCACCGAAAAGCTTTGGAATGAGCTTCAGAAGCTTCAGAAAGAGGAGCGCGCCAAGGGCGGCGTCCTCGACATGGAGACTTCCGTCGTCTCTTCTTTGACTTCCTATGGCCCCGGCTATTTGGACAATGACCTCGAGAAAGTGGTGGGCCTTCAGACCGATAAGCCGCTGAAGCGCGCTTTCATGCCCTATGGCGGGATCAAGATGGCCGAAACCGCTTTGTCCACCTATGGCTATACCGTCGACCCGGAAATCCACAAGGCTTTCCACCTCTATAAGAAAACCCACAACGACGGCGTCTTCGACGCCTATACCCCGGAGATGCTCAAATGCCGCCACAACAAAATCCTCACCGGCCTCCCCGATACCTATGGCCGCGGCAGGATCGTCGGCGACTACCGCCGCGTCGCTCTCTATGGCATCGATCAATTGATCGCCTGGAAGGATGAAGACAAAGCCAATTGCGGCGACGGCACCATGACCGATGACGTCATCCGCCTCCGCGAAGAGCTCTCCGAGCAGATCCGCGCCCTCCAGGGGATGAAGGAAATGGCCGCTTCCTACGGCTTCGACATCTCTAAGCCCGCGAACAACGCCAAAGAAGCGGTGCCGTGGCTCTACTTCGGCTACCTCGCCGCCATCAAGACCCACAACGGCGCCGCCCTGAGCGTCGGCCGCATCTCGACCTTCCTCGACATCTACATCAACCGCGATTTGGAAAACGGCACCCTCACCGAAGAAGGTGCCCAGGAGCTCATCGACCACCTCGTCATGAAGTTCCGCATGGTCAAGTTCGCCCGCATCCCCTCCTATAACGCCCTCTTCTCCGGCGACCCAGTCTGGGCCACCTTGGAAGTGGCCGGCATGGGCCAAGACGGCCGCAGCATGGTCACCAAAAACGACTTCCGCTTCCTCCACACCTTGGAGAACATGGGCCCCTCCCCGGAGCCGAACCTGACCGTCCTCTGGAGCTCCCGCCTCCCGGAGGCCTTCAAGAAATACGCCTCCAAGATTTCCATCACCACCTCCTCCATCCAGTACGAGAACGACGACGTCATGCGCCCGATCTGGACCGATGACTATTCCATCTGCTGCTGCGTCTCCGCGACCCAGACCGGCAAGGAAATGCAGTTCTTCGGCGCCCGCGCCAACCTCGCCAAGTGCCTCCTTTACGCCATCAACGGCGGCAAGGACGAGAAGTCCTTCCAGCAAGTGGGCCCCGAGTATTCGCCCATCACCAGCGAGTACCTCTCCTACGAGGAAGTCCTCCACAAATTCGATTTGATGATGGACTGGCTCGCCGGCATCTACGTCAACACCCTCAACCTCATCCAGTACATGCACGACAAGTACTACTATGAGGCTGCCGAGATGGCCCTCATCGACACCAACGTCCGCCGCACCTTCGCTACTGGCATCGCCGGATTCTCCCACGTCGTCGATTCCCTCTCCGCCATCAAATACGCCAAAGTCAAAGCCATCCGCAACGAGCAGGGCATCACCACCGATTTCCAAATCGAGGGGGACTTCCCCAAATACGGCAACGACGATGACCGCGCTGACGAAATCGCCGTCCAGCTTCTGAAGACCTTCATGGGCAAGATCGCCAAGCATCACACCTACCGCGATTCCGAGCCCACGACCTCCATCCTCACCATCACTTCCAACGTCGTTTACGGCAAAGCCACCGGGGCCCTTCCGGATGGCCGCAAAGCCGGCGAGCCGCTTTCCCCGGGCGCTAACCCCTCTTATGGGGCGGAGCAGAACGGGTTGCTGGCTTCCCTCAACTCGGTTGCCAAGCTTCCGTATGAATATGCTCTCGACGGCATCTCCAACACGCAGACCATCGCCCCGGACGCGCTTGGCCACAGCGAAGAGGAGAGGAAGAACAACCTCGCCCAGGTCTTGGACGGCTACTTCGACCAAGGCGCTCACCACCTCAACGTGAACGTCTTCGGCAAGGAGAAGCTCATCGATGCGATGAACCACCCCGAGAAGCCCGAATACGCGAACTTCACCATCCGCGTCTCCGGCTATGCGGTCAAGTTCATCGACCTCACCAAAGAGCAGCAGATGGACGTCATCTCCAGAACCTGCCACCACTCTTTATAAGGAGAAAAAACAATGGGGACGTTAGGCTATTACCAATCCATCGAATCCTTCGCCCTCGTGGACGGACCGGGGGTACGGTCCGTCCTTTTCCTTCAGGGCTGTCCGTTCCGTTGCCTTTTCTGCCATAACCCCGATACTTGGCCGTTTCTGAAGACCAACCCCATCTCCCCGGAGGAGGCCTTCGCCAAACTGTCCCGCTTCAAGCCTTATTGGAAGAACAACGGCGGAATCACCGTCTCCGGCGGAGAGCCCCTTTCTCAACTCGATTTCCTGGTAGACTTCGCCAAGATTTGCCGCAAAAACGGCGTATCTTTGGCCATCGACACGGCGGGAGGCCCCTTTCATCGGGATGAGAAATGGCTGCAGAAGTTTGACGCTTTGCTTGAAAATAGCAGCTTGTTCCTTTTGGACATGAAGGTCTTTGACCCTAAAATCCATAAAGAATTGGTCGGGGCTGACAACGCGAACGTCTTGGACCTCTTCCATTACCTCGCGGAGAAGAAGTTCCCCATTTGGGTCCGGCGCGTTTTGGTCCCCGGATGGAACGATGATCCCAAGATCCTCGCCCAAGAAGGGGAGTTCCTCTCTAGCCTAGGGAATGTGAAGAGAATCGAAGTTCTCCCTTACCACACCCTCGGGACGTTCAAATACAAAAAGCTCGGCATCCCCTATCGCCTGGAAGGGGTCAATCCTCCCAGCGAAGAGCAAGTTAAAGAAGCCGAGAAATTGCTCCGCGTCTCCTCTTACTAAAAAAACGTGCCCCGGGTTTCCGGAGCACGTTTTCGTTAGGCCTTACTTCAGCAGTTCTTTCAAGTCGTCGATCAAGGCAAGCAGGATCTTGATTTTGTCCTTGCAGAACTCTTCGTCCTTCCCGTCCAGCAAGAAGGCTTGGTAGAGCCCGGAAACAAGGGAGGCAAGCGAAGAGACGATGGCTTGGACGTTGGCTTTCTTTTGCTCCGGCGTCCAGCCTTTTTTGCTTTCTTGAATCAAGGTGGCCTTCAAGGGCAAAAGGGCTTGGACATCCTCTTTGGTCAAAGCAAGGAACGCCTCGGTGCCTTTGCTTTGGTCATTGCAGTAGGGGAGCCCGTTTTCCCCGGTCAGTAAGAAACCCAAGCAGGAAGCGACTTTGTCCTGCCCTTCGCCTAAGAGGGCTTTCGCGCTGCAAAGGGCGCATTTCCCTTCGACTTTCTGATTCAAAATCTTGAAGTATTCCCCAAGGGCAGCTTTGACTTCCTCGGTGTACTTCATGCCGGAGAAAAGGGAAACCGTCAGCGTGCGGAAATTGGCTTCCAATTCCTTTTCATAGTTGGACAAGGCTTCTTTGTTCCCAAACAAGGCCAAAGAGAGGGCTTCTTCGGATTCGCTGGAATTCGCGTATTCAAAGGAATCGTTGGCCAGATAATAAAGCGCGAAGGCGACCTTCTTCGCCTCGACGTCGAGCTCTTTTTTGGCTAGGTCGGCCAAAGGCTCTTCCTCTTTCTTCTCGGGGTTGACCTCCAAAAGCCTCGCTTGGTCTTTGGCAAGTTCCTTCTCCAAGGATTCGGTGCGCGACTTTTTGACGGAGTTGCCAATGTTCTTGCCGAACTTCTTGAAGATGCTCTCCTTCTCCTCGTGGGCGACTTCTTTATTGTCCTCGATGCCCTTTTGGATGAGCTTGATGTCTTCCTGCAAACGGAAGGATTCGCTTTGGATAAGCAAAACGTCTTTGATGGATGATTCGTTCATGGTTTTTCCTCCGCGTTGATTTTAGTCTTCTTTTCCCGTTGGCGCGAAACTTGATTCGCGAATCGATAAGAGAGATCAACGTCCCTCAAATTTAGAAAGCGCTTCCAAGAGGAATCATCCCCCTTCCCAGCATCCTCATCAGGCCTTAAACTTAAGTCCCGGAGCAAGCGAAATGATGCAAACCGGGAAAGGAAATATCGTCGCCAACATGGGCCGATTCTTCCCCTCCCGTCGTTTGTTTTGAGGCCTTAGGGCCTTATTTTTTTGCCCGCATCCAGGAAAGGAAGGTTCCCATCAATGAGTGGAAACAAAAACGGCGCCGCTGCAAACGAAGCGCTACAACCCCATCCGAACGGAATGCTGCTTGAGGTCGACGAAGCCCCCAAGAAGCCAGGAAAGTGGATCATCCTGGCCATCCAGCACGTCTTGGCCATGTTCGTGGCCTGCATCACGGTCCCGATGATCGTCTTCGCTGGTTCGACCGTCACCCTGAACGGGGCGGAAGTCAGCTTGGCTGCCGTCATGATCGCCCCGACCCTCTTCAGCGCCGGCATCGGCACGATCTTCTACCTCGTCGTCACCAAATTCAAATCGCCGATGTTCCTCGCCTCTTCCTTCGCCTACATGGCGGCGATGAGCGAGGCCATCAAAATCGACGCCGCCGCGGGACAAGTCAACCTCTGGATCCTCCCGGTTGGCATGGCCATGGTCGGCGTGGTGTATTGCCTCGTCGCCTTCCTCATCAAAATTTTCGGCGTCAAATGGCTCAATAAACTCCTTCCGACCATCGTCGTCGGACCGGTCATCATCGTCATCGGACTTTCCCTTGCCGGAAGCGCCATCTCCAATTTGACCACCGGATGGACCGGCGGGAATTACAACTGGTGCGCCATCCTCTCTGGGCTCGTGGCAATGCTGGTCACCGCCCTCTGCGCCCACTACGGGAAAGGGACCGTCTCCTTGGTCCCCTTCGTCCTCGGCATGGCTAGCGGCTACGTCGTCGCGGCCCTGTTCACCCTCATCGGCTACTACGGCTGCGGTGCTGAATATTGCCACGTCATCAACTTCGACCCGCTCGTTGGCTTGTTCGCAACGAAGCAAATGGATGGGTCTTGGGTTGCCCACGTCACCGTCCAATCCTTCATCGACTATCCGAAGTTCCTCTTCCTCGTCGCTTCTCAAAGCAGCAACGTGGTTCCCCTCACCGGCTCCGCGGTCGGGCAGGCGGCCCTCATCTTCATCCCCGTCTCCTTGGTCACCATCTGCGAGCACATCGGCGACCACAAGAACATGTCCGGCGTCCTTCAGCGCGACCTTCTTGAGAAGCCTGGCTTGACCCGCACCTTGATCGGCGACGGCGTCGCTACGGCCATCTCCGGCATCTGCTGCGGCGCGGCCAACACCACCTACGGGGAGAACGTCGCCGTCATCGGCGTCACCAAAATCGCCTCCACCAAAGTCATCTTCCTCGCTTGCTTGTTCTCCATGGCCCTCGGGTTCTTCAGCCCCTTGATGGGCCTTGTCCAGACCATCCCCGCCTGCGTCACCGGCGGCGTCTCGATGATCCTCTACGGCTTCATCGCCTCCTCCGGCGTCAAGATGCTCATCAATGAGCGCGTCAACATGGCCAAGACCAAGAACATCTTCGTCACCTCGGTCATCCTCGTGGCCGGCATCGGCGGATTGGTCTTTAGCTTCGCCATCGGCAGCTTCGCCGTCTCCATCACCTCCGTCTCCGTCGCGATGATCCTCGGCATCGTTCTCAACGCCATCCTCCGCGAAAAGAAAGCGGACCCGGCTGCGGAAGCGAAGTAATTCCTCATCCTATCCCAAGGCGGCTTAACGGCCGCCTTTTTTCGTCGACAAAAAAACGTTCCTTCCTCAGGAACGCTTTGGCTTTTATAAAGCGAAGATTCTTCCTTGGCTCGATTTGGGGTGGCACGAGGATTGGGATTTGTCTTCGTACCCCACGATGAGGTTCCCAATCCCTTCGTAATCTCCAGCAATCCCGGCTTTCGCCAAGATGGCCTTGCCTTCTTCGGTGGAGAAACTTTCCTTCGCGCGGTGGATCCAGCAGCAGCCTAATCCCAAAGCGGTGGCTTCGAGCATCATATATCCCAGCGCGATGGAGCCGTCGTAGACTCGAGTCGTCGTCTGCTTGCTGGCCAATACGACGATGACCTCCTTCGCCCCATAGAAGGGATCCCCGTTCGGATTTCCGGTGAAGGAGGCGTTGATCCGAGACAGTTCCCGAATCGTTCGCTCGTCCTTGATCGCGAGGAAAATCGTGTTCTGGCGGTTCATCCCCGTCGGGGACAAAATCCCGGCCTCGATGATTTTTTCGATTTTCTTCTCCTCAACGGGTTTGTCCAAATAAGCCCGGCAGGAATGGCGATCCTTCATTAAATCCATTAATTCCCTTTCTTCCATGGTTAAAACCTCCAGTGGCATTTTAGGCCGTTTTCAAAAGATGGTTATTCGAATTTGCGGAATTCCAAAAATCCTTGAACAAGCTTAAAGCAAGCGGTCAACAAAATCGGGAGGAATCGGCATGCGTAAGCGGCCCAATCGAAGCAGAAACTGAATCCGGCGACGGGTCTGAAAATCGCCATGAAGACGGGGCATACAGCCAAAACGAAAGAGACGCAGCAAAGCAAGGCGAAGCGGATTGCCTGATGGTGAAACGGATGCTGTTGAGCCTTATTAGGCGAATGGGGAAGGCTCTTTTCTCTTTTTCGGCGGATAAGATATCCTTGGCCCATTGGGCGAAAAGAAGGAAGAAAATATGGTTAAAAAGTCAGGATTAGCAAGCTTGCAGCGTGAAAAGGAGGGATAGAATCGGGTCTATGGCCTGGACGGGGTGAAGAAACTCGCCATTTCGGCAGGAATCACGGTGTTTCCTCGCTTTCTAATTATGGTGGTGGCCTTGATTGAATCCGAGTCTTCAAAGGTTTCGTTTTTTAAACGTTGCTCATGGATGAACATCTTCCACTCCAAAAGCAATTCTGCCGAACGATTTTTGGTGGGCGAGGAAAGACGCTTATCCTAAACTACGTTATTTTCTAAGGGTCGGTTAATGAGTGATATAAAAGTTTCTTTCTGTGCGAAAAAGCAAATGATTTGGAAGAAAATTGAGGTCGCCTTTGACTATAATTTTTTATATGAAACAACCCTATGTCATCAATTTTCTTGGCGACTCAATCACGGAAGGGATCGGAGCGGACTGTCCTGAAAACGTCTATTCCACCGTGTGTTGCCGTTTGGCTAAGGCAAAAGAAGGGAATTACGGTCTCAGCGGTTCTCGCATTGCCAAGCAACGCGTTAACGCCAAAAACAACCCGGATGAGGAGTTTATCCTTCGTGCGAGATGGATGAATTCGTGCGATTTCTTATTCGTGTTTGGTGGGACCAACGATTTCGGCCATGGAGATGCGGAATTGGGCCAAATGGGCGATGTCACCCGATGGACTTTCTATGGCGCGCTTCACGAGCTCATCCAATATCTATTGACTAAGAAAGAGCTTAGGCGAGAACAAATTTGCTTTATCATCCCCACTCCGCGCCAAGACGAAGACAGCCCCTATGGCGACGGCAGCAAATGCTGGAAGGAATTCCCTGTTTTGGAAGAATACCGCAACGCGATTCGCAGGGAGTGCGACGCTTTCGGAATTGATTACTACGAAAGCAAGCTGCCAGCCCCACCAAAAGGGTTCGAAGGCCCGAGTGAATTTTTTGTCGATGGTTTGCACCCCAGCACAAAAGGGCATATCCAATTGGGCACGGAGCTCTACGAATATCTAAAAAAGAAAGGCCTTGCGGAATAAAAAACTGATAGAGAAATGAACTGGATCTCGTAATTCGGGCGGTTTGAAAAAGCTTATCAAAATGATTGCCTCCGATTGCAATGCCGTCGGAGGTTTTCTTATGTCAGTCAAGTTGCTAAGCGAAGGGCAAATCTCTCTTTTGACGGCGAATCCGAGAAAAAGGGGCCCCATGACGCGCGAGCCGACCAAGGACGAGATAATAGCCTAGCAACAAGCGAAGATGGACGTGCTCACTCAGGAGAACGGTTTTCTCCGCCGAATACGAAGGCTGGAACGACGTCACCAGCCTTCAAAATCCCCTCTCTGTGATTTTGCTTATTTTTTCTTGTTCGATGGGCTTATTCAAAATAGGCCCGGAAGGAATGTCTTCTTTTCAACAAATCGATCAGTTCGTTTTCTTCCACGGGAAAACCTCCCTTGGCATTTTGGGGTAGAAATTAAAAGAGGCTTATTTGAATTTTCGGAATTCCACATTCCCTTGGACAAGCTTAAAGCAAGCGGTCAGCAGAACGGGGAGAAGCAAGCAAAGATAGGCGTTCCAGCCGAAATAGAAGCTGAATCCTGCGATGGCGCGGAAAATCCCCATGAAGATGTGGTAGGCAATCAGGACGATGGAAGCGGCGCAAAGCAAGGGCAGCGCGGATTGGAAGAGCATCCCCAACGCGAAGCGGCTTCCGCTCATGCCCATTAGGCGCAGGCACTGGCGTTCTTTTCTTTCTTTTTCGGGGACAACGATGTCTTTGGCCCACTGGGCGAAAAGAAGAAAGGCGGACACGGTCAAAGACAAAGTCAGAATCAACGTGCTTATGGCGTGGAAAGGGGGATAGAAGCGCGAATAGGGGCGGGAGGGGTAAAGGAAATTTGCCATTTCCTCGGGGATGAGGGATCCGCCCCCGTAAAAGGTGAGGTTCGTGTAGTAAAGGGAGTCCTGATCGGTGAGTGGTTGCTTCAAACCGTAGGAGGCTATAGGTATAGGAAACGGAGGAGGGGAGGGTGTCCCAAGACATCACAAAGAGAACGGATTCTTGTGACAAAGGGTCGAAGGGCATCTCCACGCCGGGGGAGCGCCTTTGCTCCGCTTCCAAGGAGAAATGAGCGGAGTCGGAATCGATCTGCGAATAGAAAAAAGTGTTCAGGCCGATGGCTGGGCTCGCTTCGATGTCGTAAAGCAAAACGGAGTCTCCTTCTTTGGGGATGAAGAAGCCACCCGTTAAAGGCATTTTTCCGAGCAGGGAAAGGTCGTATCCCGATGGACCGGCCAAAACGTAGGTGCCATCCTCTGCTTTAAGCAGGCCGATTTCGCATCGGGAAGACGATTTTTCTTCCACGCGGCTCAGGCATTGATGGGCAAAGCGCTTCGCCTGCTCTCGCGTTTGCTCTGCGCTTAATGGGCTTTGGCTTATCTCGCTCCCTGAAAAAACCATCGTTGCCTGATCGTTTGGGAGATAGGAATTTTGATGCTCGTAGTAAGGACGGAAAAAGGAAAGAAGGGCGAAGGAAAAGGCGATGAGGGAGAAAATCCCTAAGCCCGTTTTGAAATAAGAACGCCTCGCGCCTTTCTTGGCTTTCCAATAAGCGAGCTCAAGATTCCTCTTCATTTTGGGAAAGTGCTCCGTTTTTCAAGTAATAGACTTTGTCGAATTCGTCGATCAAGGTTCGGTCATGGCAGGCGCAGAGGACGATGGAGGAATTCTTTCGGGCTTCTTCGCGCAGCAAATGGATGACCGCTTTCGATAAATCCGCATCGAGGTGGCTTGTGGGTTCATCGGCGATCAGCACCTTTTTCTTCAATAGCAACGCCCGGGCGACGGCTACCCTTTGCTGCTCGCCGGAAGACAAAGAGGAAGCGGGGGATTTGAGCAGGGGATCTAGCAGCAAAGCCCCGCAAATGGAATCGAAGTCTTCTTGGGAATAAGGAAGCTTTTGCAGGGATAAAGGAAAAAGAATGTTCTCCTCCGCGGTTAAAGGGGATAGGAGGTTCGCCTCAGGGGAAATATAGGAGAAGTTGGCGATTCGGAAATCTTCCCGCTTCGCCCTCCCTAGGCTCGAATAGGAGAAGCCATTGAGGGATAAGTTTCCTTGATCGGGTTTCAACAATGTGGAAACGATGTTCAGCAAAGTGCTTTTGCCCGATCCGGACTCCCCGAAAACGGAGACGAACGCTCCATCCTCCACCGAAAGGGACAAATGGTCCAAAATCGTGCGGCTTCCAAAACTTTTGCAGATTTGCTCAATCTTCAGCATAACGATTTCCTTTCTTCTTTTTCCGGAAAAAAGAGGCCTTGCAAAACGAAGAGGAATGAATCAAAACAGCCAACATCACATAGCACAAAACGATGGCTTGCCCAATCAGCAGCGCCGGGATGAATTCCGGCAAAGAAGAGGCCATGATGGGAAAGCAGACGACGAAAGAGAAGCAGTAACCGAATAAGGCCTCAAACGTTCGGCGAAGCAAGAGCAATCCGTAGCATTTCCGGTAGGGGACTCCGATTAAGCGAAGGGAATAGATCTCCGAGGCTGCCTTGTGGTCTAAAGAAGAGATGATGCCAAACACAACGACGAGATTGACGATGAAAGGCAGCAGCAGCCCGACGTAGAAGACGCTGGGGATTTGTTTTCTTCCTTCTTGATATTGGCGGTTGAGCTGACTGCCAGGGGCCCAGTTAGGGTTTGACGGATTGAAATTTGGATAGGAGATGACAAAACGCCCGGATAAGGAGGAATCTTCCTCTGGACTAAATAACGCTACCAGGGAATAAGAGGAGAAGCCAAGCGCCTCCAACTGCTCCATGGCCGGCCTGTTCTCTAGAAGAGAGCCGGTTCCAACGAGGGGATAAGAGATCCCCTCATCATCGAAATATTCCGATTGCGGATTTTTCACGTTGTAAGCGATGGAGTATCTGCCGCTTTTCGGAAGAGCGAAGCTCGGGGAGGATTCCGGCATGAAATAAAGGCGCGAAGTGACAAGAAAGCCCAAAGGCGTCTTCGCGCAGGCCTGGGTGGCTCTTACCTGATAAGTGATATTGTGCCCATCTTCTTGGATTTTCGCCTTCCCCGTTCCGCCTTGATATTCCAGGGGGATATTGGAAAAAGCTACGTTTTCGTTGATGGAGGAATAGTAGCAGTCAGAAAGGAACCCGGGGCTATAAAAAAAGAAGGAATTCACGGCGGAGGTGCCAAATCCAAGTAGAGCTTGAAGAGATATGAAAAGCGCAAAAAACACAAAAAAGGAGGCAATGTAATTCTTTTTTTTCGCTTTTTATGCTTTTCCTCAAATAAGTGGATAACTTCGTTTTCATGGCTTAAGGTAAAGGTTTGGCTTTCCGCTTTGCTCTGCAGGGTATGGACAGCACCGCCAAAGAAAGGAGACAGCCGGCCAGACGCCTAGAGGGCCTAATTTTTTCATATATCTATGTTACTCCCTTCAGCAATGGTGGTTACTAAAATTTTACGCTTTTAGAAATATTGCAATTTCGATTTTCACGTCGCTAATCCATTTCAGTTGACAGTGGGTTTTGCACATTCCTTGATTCAAAGCAATTGCAAAAAGCGTCTCGACTGATAGCGCTTTTCGATTCTAATTTGGATGCTCGACCCGAATTTCACTCCACGCATCGCTTTGATTCGTTTGGCGGATGGCCGTGAAAAAGCGAATCAAAATTCTTTCATCATTAAGAAATCCTTCAAAGAGATGGGACGGACGGTACTGGTCGAATAGTCTATTTCATCTGTGGTTATCAACATTTTCTGTGACAGGGGATCGGCGCGGATAAAATCGTCGAATTCCCTTTGGCACACTTTTTCTACTTTCAATAATATTGTTCACTACTACTGAACACTTTTACGCTTTTATGCAAAACTGTTCACTAGAGGAGAGGTTTCTGCCGGACGAGAAATGACGTTCATCCTAAGCCACGCCGTTTTTGTGGGCCGATAATGGTCAATATAAAACTCCTCTTTCTTTGATGGTTATCAAATCAGAACCCTTCAACGAAAAAAGCCCGCCGAAGCGGGCTTAATGCCGAATGCTATTTCAATGAGAATCGGAGAGAGTCATCAAACTCTCGCAGGGAAGGTCAACGGCCTTTTCGCCGTGGAGCTCCTCAAGGTTGATGACCGTAAGGCAGGCGACGGCTTGCCCCCCGGCCAAAGCGATGAGCTTCTTCAACGCCGCGAAGGTTCCTCCGGTCGCCATCAAATCGTCGATCATTAAGACGCGGTCGCCTTTTTTGAAGGAAGAGGCGGGGATCTCCATGCTGGCGGTGCCGTATTCGAGCTGATAACTGACCTTCATGGTCACGCCGGGAAGTTTTCCCGCTTTGCGGGCCATGACGAAGCCGATGCCCATTTTATAGGCCAAAGCCGATCCGAAGATGAAGCCCCGGGACTCGGGCCCGATGATGACGTCGGGGTGGTATTTCTCCGCCAATTGGGCGAGTCGGTCGATTGCTTCGCGGAATGCCTCCGGATCGCGCAGAAGGGGGGAGACGTCTTTGAAGGAGATGCCCTTTTTCGGGAAGTCGGGGGTAACGCCGATGTACTTTTCTAAATCCATGAAACTGTAGATTGCCTTTCGGGGAAATTATAAACGGGAGCAGCCTTTTTGGCTGCCCCCGCAGGAAGAATTTAGGAAAGAATTCAACTAGCCGGCGATGCCGGTGGCGTATTTGACCACGTAGATGGCGATGAAGGCGGCCGCGCAGCAAGCAACGGCGATGTCGTCCTTCTTGAAACGCCCAGCGCAGAGGGTCATGACGGTGTAGGCAATGAAGCCCCAGGCGATGCCGTCGCTGATCGAATAGGAGACGCACATGACGATGACGGTCAGGAAGCCGCTGCCGACAGCGACCCAATCCTTCCATTCAAGCCTCTCGAGGTTCTTGAACATGCAGATGCCGACGTAGACGAGGGCAAGGCCGGTGACGGCGCTGGAGGAGAAGGCGCTCAAAGCGGGGTAGATGACCAAGCTGAGGGCGAACAGAAGTCCGGTGACGACGGCGGCAAGGCCGGTGCGGGCCCCAGCGGCGACGCCGGTGGTGGATTCAACGAAGGAAGTGACGGTGGTGGTGCCGCAGATGGAGCCGAAGACGGTTCCGACCGCGTCGACGATCATCGCGGGCTTGTCGTCCACGGTGATGCGGCCGGCATCGTCAACCATGCCAGCCCCGGCTTCAACGCCGACCAAGGTGCCGGTGGTGTCGAAGAAGTCAACGAAGAGAAGGGCGAAGGTGAAGGCATAGGCCATCGGCTGGGTGTAGACGTCGAAGCCCATGAAGGCCGCGCCGAAGAGCTTGCCGAAGTTGCCAATCTGGGAGATGTGGTAGTTCTCGTTGTAGAACGGAGAGAAACCTTCGACTCCGCTGGAGCCCAAGGACCCGCAGATGATGGCCATGATGACGATGGTGATGATGACGGAGAACGTGGTGATCCAGAAGAAGGCTTTGTTCTTCTGAGGCAAAGCGGAGAGAGCCAAGACGAGGATGATGCCAAGCAACCCGATGAGGACCGGCAGGCTCTTGAAGTTGCCAAGGCCGACCAAGGTGGCGCTGTTGTCGGCGATGATGCCCATGTTCTGGAAGCCGATGAAGCAGATGAAGAAGCCGATACCCGCGGAAATCGCGAATTTCAAGGACTTCGGGATGTGGCGAACAATCCAGCCACGGAGCGGGGTGATGGAGATGATCAAGAAGAGAACGCCATCGACCATGACTAAGCACATGGCTTGGGCGAAGTTCCAACCCATGCCGAGCATGACGTTGAAGGCGACTAAGGAGTTCAAGCCAAGGCCGGAAGCAAGGCCGACGGGGAGTTTGCCATAGAAGCCCATGAAGATGGTCGTGACGGCCGCGGAGATGGCGGTGGCGGCGAAGACGCCGGCGTAGACCTCCATCGCATTGGCCCAAGTATCGCCGTAAAGAAGGATTTGACGGACCGCGTTGGCTCCTTCGCCGATGATGCGGACGTTAGCGGTGTTGCCGCCGGGGATGTTGGCCCAGTTGGTCGAAAGCATGCCCGCGTTCAGCGGAAGGATGTAGAACATCGCCAGGAAGATAACAAGTCCCCCGATGAGTTCCTTGAGGATCGAGGATCCCCTGCTGCTGATGCCGAAGTAGTTGTCGAGCCACCGGCCGAATCCGGTTTTCGGTGACCAACCATTCGGTTGCTTGCTCTCTGGTGAGGTTTCTACAGTGGATACTGTTTCAGCCATAGTCTTTTCCTCCTTTTGTTGATTAAGACTTTTTGTCGTTGGGGGTACTGTGGCTGGAGACGGAATTCCGAAGCAAAGAAGAAAAACGCAAAAATGAGAGCAGCTTCCGCGTGGTTTTCTTGTTTGCTTCCTTTCCTGGCTCGTAGTGCCCGGCTTTTTGGACCGGACGTAGAGACTGTCGGACCCTATCTCCGACATATACGACCCATCGACGTTAAATAAATATAAGGCATTGCAACGGCTGAAAAAGATGAAAGCGGTTTATCGATATAAACTCATTTTTTGGGGTTCATCTAAGAGACGTCCATGATAAAATAACGGGCTAGAAAGAAGGTTGTTCCCTATGGACTTGTCCGCTTATCCGAACGTCGTTTTGCTTGAGCACCCTTTGCTGAAGCACAAAATCTCGATCCTCCGCAACAAAAACACGCCGACCAGCGAATTCCGCTCCGTCGTCAAGGAAATCGCGATGATGGAAGCCTATGAAGCGCTCCGCGACCTCCCGACCGTTCCGACCGAAATCGAAACCCCGATTGAGAAGACCGTCCAGCCGATGGTCATCGGCCACAATCTCTGCTTCGTCCCGATCCTCCGCGCCGGGATGGGGATGGTGGATGGGTTCACCGAGCTCATCCCCACGGCCCACGTCGGCCACATCGGGCTTTACCGCGACGAAGTCACCCATGAGCCTCACGAATATTACTGCAAGCTCCCCAAAGGGCTTGAGGACATGGAGGTTTACCTCCTCGATCCGATGCTCGCCACCGGGGGAAGTGGAATCGACGCCATCAAAATGCTCCGCAAACACGGGGCCAAGCATCTCCACTTCGTCTGCATCATCGCCGCTCCCGAGGGCGTGAAGGCCTTCTGCGAAGCCAATCCCGATGTTCCTCTCTACATCGGATCCCTCGACCGCCAGCTCAACGAAAACGCCTACATTTGCCCAGGCTTGGGCGACGCCGGCGACCGCATCTTCGGCACCCAGAACTAAGATATATAAGGATAAGAAAAGGCTCCCCGCGGAAACGCGGAGAGCCTTTTACGTTAGATGGCTTTGTCTTGGTCGAGCAGGGCGTCCATTTCCTGGATGTCCTTCTCTTCCGGGACGTAGACGTAGGGGATTTGCCTTTCCAACTCGCGGTAATCAAGCCCGAATCCCACGAGGAACTTGTTTTCCTTCAGCACCATCCCGGCGAAATCGACTTGGATTTCTTCCTTCCGCATGGCCTGCTTGTCGAAGAGGGCGCAGATGAGGATGCGCTTGGGTTTGTAATGGGCTTTGAGATAGGCGACGAGGTATTTCATCGAAAGCCCCGTATCCACGACGTCCTCAACGATCACGACCGTCCTTCCGTCGGGGTTGAAGTAGAGGTCTTTGGTGAGGGTGACTGTCCCGGTGGATTGTGTTCCTTCGTAAGAAGAGGTTTCCACGAAATCGGTGAAGATCTTCATCTTCACATTGGGAATCAGGGAATAGAAGAAGTTGAGCGCGCCTTTCATGACCCCGACGAAGAGGGGAATCTTCTCCTCGTGGATCAAAGCCTGGGTCAATTGGCTCCCGAGCTTTTGGCAAACGGATTGAATCTCGTCCTGGGACATTACCATTTCTTTCATGGGGTCTCTCCTAATGCGGGTCGAATGATATTTGACAATGTTAACAACGCAGCCTTCCGGGGGCAACCTCAAAAAAAGTGGAAGGAAAAGAAAGCGCTACGATGAAAAGAAAGGGCAAAACCTGATATCCTATAATGAATTATCGGTTTTCTTCCGGAGGTAACCCATGAAGTTAGAAAACATTCCCGTCGGCTTGACCTATGACGACCTGCTTTTGATTCCCCAAAAATCGGAAGTGGTGCCCGCCGAGGTTTCCACCCAAGCCTACCTCACCCCCAAAATCCGCCTCAACGTCCCCGTTGTTTCCGCGGCCATGGACACCGTCACCGAGCATGAAATGGCCATCGCCTTGGCCCGGGTCGGCGGCATCGGCATGATTCACAAGAACATGTCCATCGAACGTCAAGCCGAGGAAGTCGCTTTGGTCAAGAAAGCCAGCGCGGAAGGCTTCGCGAACGCCGCCAAAGACAATCAGGGAAGGCTCCTTTGTGGGGCCGCCGTCGGAGTCGGGGCCAACACGATGGAAAGGGTTGCCGCCCTGTTGCAAAGCGGGGTCGACGTCATCACCGTCGATTCGGCCCACGGCCATTCCGCCAACATCCTCAAAGTCGTCGCCCAAATCCGCTCGCAGTATCCTGACCTCCAATTGATCGCTGGGAACATTGTCACTAAAGAAGCGGCGGAGGATCTGATCAAAGCCGGCGCCAACGCCGTCAAAGTCGGCATCGGGCCCGGCTCCATCTGCACGACCCGCGTCGTTTCCGGGGTCGGCATGCCCCAGGCTAGCGCCGTGGACGAAGTGGCTTCCTTCTGCAAAGGGAAGGGCGTCTGCGTGATCGCCGATGGCGGGCTCAAGTATTCCGGCGACATCGTCAAAGCTTTGGCTTTGGGCGCGGATACGGTGATGCTCGGGTCTCTGCTTGCCGGATGCTTGGAATCCCCGGGCGAGGTGAAGGAAGTCAATGGAAAGAAATTCAAGACCTACGTCGGCATGGGATCCCTTGCTGCGATGAAGAGGGGATCCGCAGATCGCTATTTCCAAAAAACGACCACCGCGGTGGAGAAGCTCGTCCCCGAGGGGATTGAAGCTCGGGTCGCTTATTCTGGAACCGTGGAAGAAAACGTCTATCAGCTCGTCGGAGGATTGCGCAGCGGCATGGGCTATTGCGGCGCCAAGGATTTGATGGCGTTGCGCGAAAACGCCCACTTCGTTCGCATCACCAACGCCGGGTTGCGCGAATCCCACCCCCACGACGTCGATATGACCGTCGCCGCCCCCAATTACTCCCACGGGGAATAAATCTACTTCAAAAATGAGCCAGTCCAACCAAAGGGCTGGCTTTTTTGCTCTATTAAATCGAAGAGACCAACTCATTAGAGCTGTGAACTTGATGGGGATAAGCAAATGGCCACCTCCATCGAACTCATGGGGCCTTTCTTAAAAAGCAGAAGGGACGTGCATGAATATTTTAAAAGGGGCTGAAGCCCCTTTGGTTTATTCAAGCTCGATGGTTGCCGGCGGTTTGGAGGTGAAATCGTAAAGGACGCGGTTCACCCCATCGACCTCGTTGACGATGCGGTCGGCGATGCGCGTGATGAGGGAGTAGGGCAGCTCAACCGGCTTAGCGGTCATGAAGTCGTCGGTGGAGACGGCGCGCAGGACAATCGCGTAGTCGTAGGTGCGGCTGTCGCCCATGACCCCGACGGAGCGCATGTTGGACAAAGCGGCGAAGAATTGCGAGGATTTTTCATCAAATCCGCTGCGCTTCATCTCCTCACGGTAAATCGCGTCGGCCTCTTGGACGATTTTGACTTTCTCCGGGGTGACTTCTCCAATGATGCGGATGCCTAACCCCGGCCCGGGGAAGGGCTGACGGAAGACAAGATCCCGCGGCAAGCCAAGCTCTAAGCCGACCTCGCGGACTTCGTCTTTGAACAAATCCTTCAAGGGCTCGACGATGCCTTCAAACCCCGTGTCTTTGGGCAGCCCGCCGACGTTGTGGTGAGATTTGATCTTCGCCGAGATCCCCAGCCCGGATTCGATGCGGTCCGGGTAGATGGTCCCCTGGGCGAGGTATTCGCAATGGGGGATAGATTGGGAGACTTTGTTGAAGACGTCGATGAAGGATTTGCCGATGATTTTTCTTTTTTGCTCTGGCTCGGTGACCCCGCTCAGCCTTTCGAAGAAGAGACCCGAAGCATCCACGGGGATGAAGTTGAGATGGTATTTGTTCTTATCGCCGAACAGGGCTTCGACCTGCTTGGCCTCGTCTTTCCTCAAAAGCCCATGGTCAACGAAGACGCAGGTGAGGTTTTCCCCGATGGCTTTGTCTAGCAAAGCCGCGGTGACGGAGGAATCAACGCCCCCGGAAAGCGCGCAGAGGACCTTTTTGTCGCCGACTTGCTCACGGATTTTTTTAATCTGGCTTTCGATGAAGGAAGAGGTTTGCCAATCCGCTTTGCAGGAGCAGATCCTCAAAACGAAGTTCTCGATCATCCTTTGCCCGTAGTCGCTGTGCTCGACTTCGGGATGGAACTGAGTCGCGTAGAGCTTTTTGCTGGGATTCTCGAAGATCGCGTTTTCGCATTCTTTGCTGCTCCCGGTTACGAAGAAGCCTTCCGGAAGGAGGGTGACCCGGTCGTTGTGGGACATGAAGACGTTGCTGACTTCGGGGACCCCTTCGGTCAATGCAGAACGGCCCGTTAAGCGGACTTCCGTGTTCCCGTATTCGCTTTTTTGGGTGGGCTCGACTTTCCCGCCCAAGGTATAGGCCATCAGCTGGGCCCCATAGCAGATCCCGAGGATGGGCTTGCCCAAATCGAAGATCGCTTTGTCGATGTGGGGGGAGGAGGGTTCGTAGACGCTGTTGGGCCCGCCGGTGAAGATGATGCCTTTGACTTCTTCGGAAGCAAGTTTCTCCAAAGGGGTCGTGAAAGGCAGGACCTCGCTGTAAACGTGGCATTGCCGAACGCGCCGGGCGATGAGCTGGTTATACTGACCGCCAAAGTCCAAAACGATGATTTTTTCCATGTGAAGTTCCTATTGGTTGATTGTCGGACATTTTTCCTCTTTTGGATAGGGGAAAACGCTTTCTCTTCCTTTTGGAAGATGGCCTCGGGGATGGTAGGATACTTGCCATGGACCAAGCAAACCTTTTTGGGGAAGAAAACAAGGAACCCTTAGCGGCCAAACTCCGCCCGCAGAGTCTGGGGGAGTTCGTCGGCCAAGAGCATTTGCTGGGCGAAGGAAAAATCCTCCGGAAGCTCATCGAATCCGACCAAGTGTCCTCCATGATTTTTTGGGGGCCTCCGGGCGTAGGCAAAACAACCCTCGCCCAAATCATCGCCAATAAGACGAAGGCCACCTTCATCAACTTCTCCGCGGTCACCTCGGGGATCAAGGAAATCAAAGAAGTGATGGAAAAGGCGGAGAAGAACCGCCAATACGGGGAAAAGACCATTTTGTTCGTGGACGAAATCCATCGGTTCAACAAAGCCCAGCAGGATGCCTTTTTGCCCTACGTCGAAAAAGGATCCATCATCCTGATTGGGGCCACGACGGAGAATCCCTCCTTTGAGGTCAATTCGGCTCTTCTTTCCCGGTGCAAGGTCTTCGTGCTGAAACCCTTGGGCGAAGAGGATTTGCTCCGCTTGCTCAAAAACGCGGTTTCCTCTCCGAAAGGCTTCGGCAATAGCGTCATCCACTTCGAACCCGGCGCCTTGGAAGCAATCGCCGGATTCGCGAATGGGGACGCGCGGAAAGCTTTATCGACTTTGGAGATGGCGGTTCTCAACGGGGACGCCAAATCCGATGGCAGCATCTTCGTCGGCAAAGAGGACGTTTCCCAATGCACGTCCAAGAAATCCCTCCTCTACGACAAGAAAGGCGAAGAACATTACAACCTCATCTCCGCTTTGCATAAGTCGATGCGCAACAGCGACGCCGACGCCGCCATCTATTGGCTGGCCCGGATGCTGGAAGCGGGGGAGGATCCCCTTTACATCGCCCGGAGGATCGTGCGCTTCTCCTCCGAGGACGTCGGTATGGCTGATCCCCACGCGATGGAAATCGCCGTGGCCGCCTACCAAGCCTGCCACTTCATCGGAGTCCCCGAATGCAACGTCAACCTCACCGAGGCCGTGGTCTACATGGCTTTGGCCCCCAAGTCCAACGCGATGGAGGTTTCTTACGATGCTGCCGCAAAGGACGCTTTGGAGACGGTCTCCGAACCCGTTCCGATGGATATCCGCAACGCTCCGACGGCTTTGATGAAAGACTTAGGTTATGGGAAGGGGTACCAATACGCCCACGATGCTCCCGAAAAGGTCACCAATGAAGTCTGCCTGCCGCCCAAACTCGTTGGCAGTGAATACTACAAACCGACCGAACAGGGTTTGGAAGCTCGCTACAAAGCTAGGAACGACCAAATCAAAAAATGGAAGGAAGAGCACCGGAAAAAGTAGCGGTGTAGAATAAGAGGCACAGTTATGGATGAAGAAATCAAAAAAGAACCCAAAGTGATGCTCACCGGGGACCGCCCGACCGGAAGGCTCCACATCGGCCACTACGTCGGCTCGCTGCGGAGGAGGGTCGAGCTCCAAAACCAAGGCGATTTCGATGAGATGTACATCATGATCGCCGACACCCAAGCTCTCACCGACAACGCGGGCAACCCCCAAAAGGTCCGCGACAACGTGGTTGAGGTTGCCTTGGATTATCTCGCCGCGGGGATCGATCCGAGCAAAGTGACGATTTTCGTTCAGTCCCGGGTTCCCGAGCTTTTTGAGTTCACCTGCTATTTCATGGATCTTGTCAGCTATTCTCGCTTGGTGAGGAACCCCACCGTGAAGTCGGAACTTGCCATGAGAAAATTCGGGGATTCGATCCCCGTTGGGTTCATGACCTATCCGATTTCCCAAGCCGCGGACATTTTGATGTTCGGCACGACCGTCGTCCCCGTGGGGGAAGACCAAGAGCCGATGGTGGAGCAAACCAACGAAATCGCCCGAAAATTCAACTCGCTTTACGGGAATGTCTTCCACGAAGCTTCGATTTTGCTGCCCGATAGCGAAGCCGCCAAACGCCTCCCCGGAACCGATGGGAAAGCCAAGATGAGCAAATCCCTCGGGAACTGCATCTATCTCAGCGACGACGCCAAAACCGTGGAAAAGCAGGTCCTCTCCATGTTCACCGATCCGACCCACCTCCAGGTTTCCGATCCGGGCCATACCGAGGGGAACCCCGTGTTCACCTATTTGGATGCCTTTGCCACGGATGAAGACTTCGCCCGTTATTTGCCCCAATACAAAAACCTCGAAGAACTCAAAGCCCATTACCGCCGCGGAGGCCTCGGCGACATGGTCGTCAAGCGCTTCTTGGTCAGCGTCATCAACGGCGTTCTCGATCCCATGAGGCAGAGACGTCACGAGTTGGAGAAAAACATCGCAGGCGTGTATTCGATTTTGGAAGAAGGATCCAAAAAGGCGGAGCAGAAAGCCGCTTCGATCGCCTTCCGCGCCAGAAGGGCGATGGGCATCAACTACTTTGAAAACAAAAAGCTCATCGAAAAGCAGCAAAAGGCCTACAACCGGGCCCATGAACAGCAAAAAGCTTTGGCCGAATACCTTGCCAAGAGCAAGAAGTGAGGGAGGGGTTCGCCCCTTCCTTTTTTCTTCTTCCCGTTATGCTATGATTGCCGAGCCAGATTTCTGGCAACAGCCTTCTTGAGTAGAAAGTTCGCGTTAAGTGCCTTGCGGATGGGAGGTCGCCCAAGGACGAAGGGGGAACCCGCGGTGGACTTTCGCTGCCGCTTGGTGGGCTGAGCCTCCCCATCGCGAAAGGAAGTTTTCATGGGGAATCACGATTCGATTGTCCGGCGCTTATGCGTGGATGGGATGCTTACGGGCCTATTTGTGGTGCTGACGCTAGTCAACATCAAAATCGGGCCGATGGTGAGGATCAGCTTCGGCTCTTTGCCGGTGGTCTTCGCCTCTTTGCTTTTCGGCCCATTGGATGGCTTCGCCGTGGCCTGCATCGGCGAATTCATCACCCAAACCATTAATTACGGAATCAGCCTCACGACGCCCCTTTGGGTTCTTATTCCGGGGGTGCGGGCGCTCATCATCGGCTTCGTTTCTTCTTTGTTCAAAAGGAAAGGCCAGGCCTTGGAAAAGCACAAAATCGCTTATTTTGCGACCCTTGTTTTCGCCTCTTTGGCCGTGACCGTTGCCAACACGGGGGTGTCCTTTTTGGACGCTTTCCTTTATGAATATCCCTTTTCCTTCGTTTGGATCACCAACCTCATTCGGGCTGGGATTTCCATTTTGACTTCCGTTGCGATTGGGCTGGTTTGCATCCCTTTGATCAAAGCGGTCGGCTCCCTTGTTTACCCCGGGAGCAAAACGCCCTACCAAAAATAGGATCAACGTTGCTTCCAAAGCGCGAAGGCTTTTCGGAAATTCTCTTGCCGGAGCGTGAAGCAAAGGATATTGATACTCTCATTCTTCTTTTCAATGAGCATGTTTTCCTTCCGCCCGGACTTTTCGAACCCAAGCGCTTCTAGCAGGGCGTGAGATCGAACGTTTCTTTCATCGGACTCCGCATAGCCGAACTGGTATCCTCCCTGCGAAAAGCAATAATCCAAGGCGTGAAAAATGGCTTCCTTCATATACCCATGCCCCCAGCTCTTTTGCTTGGAAATCATGCCAAGTTCAAAGCCATTTCCCGGCAAATCCTTGATGATTTGCACTTCCCCAAGGACTTCCCCGTCCTTTTCTACGGCCCAGGAATAGTTTCTTCCCTTCTTAATCCAATTGGCGAGCAGCTTCTTTGTCACTTCGATGTCGCGGTTGGGGTACCACCAAAGGTAACGGGTCACCTCCCAAGAGGAGGTCCATTCGTAGACATCGTTTGCATCGCCCATTTCAAAAGGGCGGAGCAGGAGTCGAGGGGTTTTAATGACGGGGGTTTCTTTCATGGAAATGCGTGGGGGTTGCTTTATAATTTTAGGCGTTTTGGAGAAAGAAGAATGGATGCAAAAGAACTGGCTCTTCCTTGCCTCGGCTGTCCGAACCCCCTCTGCGAGAAGTTCTGCCCGGCTGGGGATCGGATTTCGGAATTGAACGGGAAGATCAAATCCGGAGATCTCCAAGGCGCGGCTGAGGTTTTATACTCCACCAATCCTTTCCCCGAAATCACTTCCTCCCTCTGCGACTTCAAAAGGCAATGTCTCCGCTGCGTGAAGGGTCTGAAGGGCGAACCCGTGCAAGTGCCCCAAATCGAATCCTCTTTGGCTTCTTCCTTCCCTAGAGATTTATCGAAAAAAGAAAGCTGCGGCAAGAAAGCCGCTTTGATCGGCGCCGGAATCGCTAGTCTTTCCGCCGCTTGGTTTTTGGCCAAGGAAGGATGGGGCGTTGAGGTTTTCGAAAAGAACAGAGAACTGGGCGGGACGATTGTTACCGGCATCCCCGCCTTTCGCTTCGACAAAGCCCCGTTGCGAAACATTGAGCGGGACCTCTCTTCCCTGGGCGTGGTTTTCCGTTTCCAAACTCCGGTTGGAACGAAGATCCCTCTTTCTTATTTGCTAGAAAACTTCGACGCGGTTTTGGCTTCCGTTGGGGCGGAGAAGGATAACCCCGGGCCTTTTCCTTGCCAAAAAGGAATCATCCCAGGCTTAACGCTGCTTCACGCCTATAACGGAGAAGGGGAAACCTTCCCCGAATATACCTCCTGCTTTGTTTGGGGAGGCGGGAACGTGGCCATGGACTGCGCTCGCGCGTTGAGAAAACTTGGCAAAGACGTCACCGTTCTTTACCGAAGGTCCCAAAAGGAAATGCCCGCCAACGAATGTGAAATCCTCCAAGCCCAGAAAGAGGGCGTTTCCTTCTTTTTCCTTCATAACGTATCCGGGATCGTCACGGACGAAAACGGGGCTCTGAAAGCTTTGAAAGTCGTCGCGATGGAACTCGGCGAGAAAGACGAATCCGGCCGCGCGAGCTTCCATGAAATCCCGAACTCGGAAACCCAGATTCCCTGCGATTTGCTCGTTCCCGCGATTGGGCAGAAGATCGATTTCTCGAACTTGGGGACTTCCTTCGAAAAAGGGGAATCCCACAAAACGAGTCTCCCGAAGCTTTACCTCGCGGGAGACTGCTATTTGGGCCCGAAAAACATCGCCGCATGCATAAAAGACGGCCGCGAGGCCGCCTTCGAAATCATGGAAGACCAAGTCGATTAACGTTTCGAGAGGATTTCCCTCACCCTTGAAGGATCGATGAACTGGAACGTGACCATGTCGGAACAGTTTTTCGCGCGTTTCAATTCCTCTTCGGTTTGAATCGTCCACGCGTTGACGATCCCGCCTTTTTTCCGATAGGAGAGAACCTCTTTTCTTTCTAGAAGCGCTTGGTCCAAATCCAAGGCATCGTAGAGCCCGTTGAGTTTGAACGTCCAATCATGCTCCTTGCAGACCAAAAGCTGAGTGACGAAGCGCTTGGAGCAGTGGAGCAAAGCCCGGGGGTCGAAGGAAATCAAGACGATGGATTTGCTGTTTTTAATTCCTTCTAGTGCTTTCATAAGAGCCTTTCGGAGGGGCTTGTAGTTCCCTTTATGGACTTTCAGTTCCACAACGATGGGGACTCTTTCTTGGTTCAGGCCCAAGACCTCTTGAAACAAAGGAACCTTTTCTCCATCGAGGAGGCGGTATTCTTCGATTTCCTTTGAGGTGAGCTCTTCGATGATCCCCTCTTTCCCCGTCGTGCGGAGGAGACTGTCGTCATGGCAGACATAAAGGACTCCGTCTTTGCTGAGGTGGACGTCCAATTCGAAGGCCATGTCGTTATCGACGGCCATTTGGAAGGCCTTTAGCCCGTTTTCGGTGATGCCGTTCCCGTGCAATCCCCGGTGGGCGATGCCCTGAAAAACTCGGGGGTCATAATCTTCGCGATGGTTCTTTTTGCTCATGGCTTCATTATGCTCTTGGGGAAAGTGGTTGTAATTCTTTTCTTATCGATGACAATAGCCCTATGAAGAAAGCGAAGAACTATTTTTTGGAAAACGCCTCCCTGATCGACGTCGAATCTGGCCGCGTGCTGGAGGGGGCATCCCTGCGGATCGAAAGCGGGAGGATCGTCTCCTTTGGGAAAGGGCTTAGCAAAAAGAAGGGCGATAAGGCGATCGACCTGAAAGGGACATACCTATCCCCGGGCCTTATCGACGCCCATTGCCACCTCTTCGGAAACGGCGTCCCCAAAAAAGCCATCGCCAGCAAAGGGAAGGGACAGGACTTTTTGAAGAAGCTCATCCCCACCAAAATCGGACTGGCCTATCTTCATCACGAGGCTAAAGCCTCTCTTCAACAAGCCCTCTATTCCGGAATCACGACCGTCCGCAGCTTGGGCGATATCCGTTACTCCGACATCTGGGCGAAAAAGAAAATGGAGGAAGGCAAATTCCTCGGGCCCTCTTTATTGACCTCCGGCTACGCGTTGACAAGCCCCGATGGGCATGGGGTTGGCACAATCTCCATCGGCTGCGCTACCCACGAGGAATACCTCGCCCAAATGGAGAAGAACATCGAGCAAGGCTGCGACTGGATCAAAATCATGGCCACTTCCGGGGTGATGGACGCGACCGATTCCAACCACCCCGGGGAAGCGAGGATGAAATACGAGGACATCAAATTCGTCGTCGATCAAGCCCACGCCCGGGGGAAGAAAGTCTCTTCCCATACCGAATGCAGCCAAAGCGTTACGGATTGCCTGCAGGCTGAGGTGGATACGATTGAGCATGGCGCAGCTTTGAACCAAGACAACATCGCTCGCCTCCAGCAAGGAAGGAGCCACATCGTCGTCACTCTTTCGCCTTCTTATCCCACGGTTGCTTTGCCCCCGGAGGATTCCAAATACAGCCCCGAGCAAATCAAAGCGACAAAAATCGTTTACCAAGGCATCGCCTCCGCGGCGAAGACCTGCTATGAAAATGGCATCCCCGTGGGATTAGGCACCGACGCCTCCTGCCCCTTTTCTCTCCATTCCACCATGTGGCGGGAAGTTTGCTTCTACCAAAAAGTGGTGGGTTGCACCAACGCGGAAGCTTTGCGCGCCGTTACTTTGGGAAACGCCGAGATCCTGGGAATCGCCAAGGATACGGGGTCGATCGAAATCGGAAAGCAAGCCGACCTCGCCATTTATCAAAATAACCCCCTCGAAGACCTCAAAACCTTGGGGAATCCGGTGGTGGTATTTGCCAAAGGGAATCTTTGCAAAAAGAAAAAGAAGCGCTTCAAGAAAGTCGAGGCGCTTCTGGATTCCCTGCTTTGATTATTGGTCTTCTGCGGCCTTTGACAAGGAATCGCGGGCTTTTTGCAGGATATTCTTCTTTTTCGTGGTCTTGTTGATTTTCCGGTAGGAGGCGTCGAGTTTTTCGGCGATCTTCCTTTCCTCCTCGCTGGCGGTGGGCCGCTTGGGGTCGGGCGGATTGACGACGATTTGGTTGTAGGGGATGAGGATGTCGTTCTTCACGAACATCTGATAGAGCTCGCGATTTAAGTCGCGGGTGGTCTGGAAGCGGTTCTCCTCCAAACAAGTCGCGATGAAGAAATACTCGACTGCGGCATCGTCGAACCCTTTGATGCCCCGGTACGTTGGGCCGCTGATGAGGGCGGGGATTTTCTCTTTGATCTTCGGCAGTTCTCTCGCGATCACCGCTTCCACGTGCTCGACGTCTTCGTTGTAGGAAGCGCCGACGCTGATGGTGACCAAACTCGGCGCCCGGGTGAGGTTGGTGACGGTGGTGATAGTGGAGTTGTTGATGGCTTTGATGTTGCCCCCGTCGTCTTTGAGCTTCGTCGACTTCAAGCCGATGTCGGTGACCACCCCGCGGAAGCCATCGATGATGACGATGTCCCCAACGTCATAGAAATCATCAATCACGATGAAGAGCCCAGCGACGACGTCGTTGATCAAACTTTGGCATCCAAGGCCGATGATCAAGGTCAGGATTCCCAGGCTCGCCACGATGGAGGCGACGTTGACCCCCCAAGCCGTGAGGATGACGGCGATGGTGATGAGGATCACGACATAGCGGATTAAGCTGCGGACCAAGGAACCGATCGTTTTGCTTCGTTTCCCCCTCCAAGTGAAAAGGCCGATGATGAAATTGGTGAGGAAGGTCACGAAGAAGGCCACGGCGATGGAGGACAAAGTGACAAGCCACGCGTTCCCGGTGCTGACGATCTTCTCGCCCAAGAATTCCCAACCATTTCGATAGAGAGAACCGTCGCTTCTCACGCCGAAAGCGATTTTTGCGATTTCGTCCCCAAACAAATCACGCGCGTAGATCCAAAGGAAAATCCAAACCAAAACCGCAGCGAACAGAACACAGGAGACGATGAACGAGGTCTTTTGGCTCCGCGTTTTGCTATTCCACCAGGTCTTGTTCTCCTCGCGGATTTCTTTTGCTTCTTTCGCCTTCTTTTGGAGGACAGCCTCGTTTTTGCTTTCGAGTTCCTCCAAAGTCGGCTGCCTCATTTGCGGTTTTTTCATTCGATTTCTCCTTCTTCGCTGATGCGGAATAGGGTCTGGCTCGTTTCGTAGTCGAAGCCGTTGGTGACGTTCCATTTCCCTTCGTAGGCGATGCCCTTCTTGATGCCTTCAACCGTCCCTGCATAATCCTGCGGGGTCGAAATGTCGAGGGTGAACAAAGGCTCGGACGCCTTATCGGCCTGAACCAAGAAGGTCACTTGGAATTTCCCTTCGTTTTGCAGGGAAAACGAGTAGGTTAAGACTTCGTTTTCGTAGGTGAAGGAAGGGGAAGACAAGACGGGGGTCCCCTTAAGGAAGGGGTTGAAATTGGCTGCCCCCAACGCCCCTCCGGCCACCACGAGCAGCGAAGTGGCCGTCACGGCGATCTGAGTTGCCCTTTTCCCTTTGGCGTAGTGCGTGTCTTTGCCCACACCATAGACGGAAGAGGCCGAAAGCTCGTCGCTGGTGGCGATGTTGTCGGTGGATAAGTCGTTTCCTTCCATGCCCATGGCTTTGTTATACCAAAAGGAGGGGAGCTTTAGTAGCGGGAAAGGCCTTTAAGGCCTTATAATTCACTCGTTATGGAACGCGTTGCACTGATTTTTGATTTGGACGGCACCCTTTGGGATTCTAGCAAGCAAGTGGCCGAATCCTGGAGCGAGGTCGGGAAGAAATACTTTGGTCCCTCTTTCTCCATCTCCGCGGATGAAGTCCGCGCCCAAATGGGGCTGATGATGGAGGAAATCCAGCAAAACATCGCCCATTCTTCCCCCAATTATCAAAAAGGACTGCTTTGGGCCAAAGAAGCTTTCGATTACGAGATCGAATATCTAGGGACTCACCCGGGCGACAAATTCCCGGAGGAAGAAGAAACCTTGCTCGAACTTAAAAAGAGAGGGTACCTCCTCTTGATCATGTCCAATTGCCAAAAGGGCTATATCGAGGATTACTTGGCTTCCTTAAAGCATCCGGAGATTTTCTCGGGCCATCTTTGCTATGGGGATACCTTACTCCCCAAGCATGGATCGATCGCCAAGCTCGTGAAAGACTACCGTATCGACCGCGCCGCCTATGTGGGGGATACCGCCTCCGACGAAAAGCAGACTCGCCTCGCCGGATTGAAGTTCATCCATGCTTCTTACGGATTCGGCGCCTCCGTTTCCCCCGACGCCTCTTTGAAGCGCTTCTCCGACATGCTGGAAGCCTCGGAGAAGGTCTTGCCTTTGAAATGAATTCTTGATGGGCTTCCGAGCTGAATTAAAATGAAACCAGAAGGAGGAGACGCACCATGGCAGAAGAGCAAAAGAAAAACGGTCTTCCCGAGAATCCGGACTTCGAAGTGAAAAATTACCTTTCCTCCGCCCAAATCGAAATCGTCAAAGGCGTGAAGAAAAGCGGCGCGGACGCGAGCGTTTTGGATTTGATCGACAATTTCGTTCGGGCCAATGGCAAATTGGATGCCAAATACGATGCCATGCTTCAAATCGCCAAAGACGCTTTAAACGTCGCGGGTCATCTCCCGGAATATCCTCAAACCGTCCAAGAAACGGCTCCCTTCCTCCTTTCGGTGGCGCTGCTGGATTTCTTCGTGCTCGTCGGAGTGGTGGACGAAGAGGAGGTACAGACGATGAAGGAAAGCGCCATAAAAGGCGCGGGATTCGGATTCGACGATCCCAAAAACAACCAAGCGTGAGGTGCTGAAAATGGGAAAAGCGAAAAAGGCTTGGGCAGAAAGAACGGAGAAAATCGAAGGGGACGTCCTTGATCTTTCAAAATCTCTCGATGAAAGCACCGCTTCGGAACTGAGCCTCCTCGCCCAATCCCAACAAAGGCAATTGGAGCAAATGACGCGCTCGGTTTCCATTTACGAATCCTGCCAGGAAAAGCTGGGCGGGAAGGCCCTCGCGGAAATGGACGAAAAAGCCGCCACGTCCCTCGCCAATTGCTATTTTTCCCTTTTTGTAGGAGAGAAAGATGAATAAGCCCGCCATCGAAAAGGAAATCGCCGAGCGCGATGCCAAGATTGAAGAATCTTGTCTTGAACTGGCGAAGCGCCGGGCCGAGGAGCTTCGGAAAGAAGGGATTTCCCTCGGCGAGGTTTTCCTTTCCCAAACCAAAGAGTTGGGCCGCGCGTTCCAAAAGGAGGAGAAATGAGAATGGCAGACATCGAAACGCCCCAAGTTCCTTCTCCTTTGCTCAGCGATCCCGAGACGCTGCCTCCTTTCCCAAATCCCTCCCTTCGCTTTCCGGAGACGGAAAAAGCCATTGGGGAATTGGAGAAGCAAAATAAGCAACTCCTCTTGCTGAAATCCCGCGTTTTGGAAACGAAACGAAAAGAGAAGGAAAACCGCGAGAATTGCGCAAAAATCATTTCCTTTTCGAATATTTGGGGCAAAACGGCCCTGCAAATTTCCTCTCTTTGCCATGAAAAGAAATACGCAAAAGCCGCTGAGTTGGCCGCTTCGCTACCCCTTAAAATCGAGGGTTCTCCCTATCCTTTAAAAGTCGAGAAAGAAGCTACGACCATCCGCCCTTGGCTGATCTGCCGATTAACCTCCCTTTCTTTCGAGGAAAAAGAAAAGCGCCATGAAAGCATTGGCAAGGACGAAGCCGAAAGGCATTATCAGCGTTGCCTCTCTTTGCCCGTAGGGTTAGAAGAGCAAAGCGAAGAGGAAAAGCTGATCGATGCCGCGAAAGGCTTTTTGTATTCTTCCTGCTCCAGCCTGCTTGAAAGCGGCGTCTCCGAGGTGAGCCTATTCTTGCCTCTCCTCCCGTTTTGGCGGATGGGCTTATCGGATAAAGTCGAAAGCGAAGCCACCAAGGCTAAGAAAGAGCGCTTCGGCCAACTTTTGCTTAACTGCTACAACTCCTTGAGCGAAGTCTGCTTCAAAAAGAAGCGGGACTTGGAGTCGGCATTGACCCTTTTCCGCTTGAGGAACCTCTTCCCCAAAAGCGAAATCCGCCTCGCGCCTTTCCGCTACGCTTACGACGAGAAAGAGCTGAAACTCTATTTCTACGAATCAGAGGCCATCGAAAGCAAACCTGAGGAATTCGCGACCCGTGTATCGGAATTCGCTTCTTCCGTCTCTTCCCCCGATGACTTCTATTTCCTCGTATTGGCACACCTTTTGGCCCTGCAAGGCATGGAAAAAGACCGCTTCAACGCGGTGGTCAAGGCAATCCGCCCCTTCTCCTTTGAACTGAAAATCGAATTGCTCGCCGCTTCAATCGCCTTGGGGATGGAACCCCTTCATATGCGCGCCGTGCTCGAGGAAATCGAAAGGACTCATCCCAAAAGAGGGAATTTGGAGAAATTGGGCAAGCCCCTTTTGTTTATCAAGGAGCATCTGAACGAAGCCTTGTTACTCCGCTTCAACCCCTTGCTGGAGGATTTGCTCCGCTCGCCCCACGCGCACAAAGTCGCCGAAAAAAGCAATGAGCTTGCTTTCACTTTGCTCTATGGCCACGCTCCGGAGCAATATCGCCCCCGCCTTGGCAGCAAAGCCAAACGCCCCAACATCCGCAGCTGGGGAAAAGGGACTTGGGCCTGCTATTTGGTCTTCGGGTTTTCCCTTCCCATTGTCGCCTGCTTGCTGTCTGGGGTCTTCATTTACCTTTATCGGGGCATTCCCGATCGCTATGCCTCTTACTGGATTCTGATTCCCTTCTTCTCTCTTTTGCTTTTCCTTTTCGCGACCGTCTCCGGGTGGTCCGGCAGGGATGAGCGCGGCGGGGCATATCTCCGCAGCGCCCTTTTGGGCGATGCGATTTGGAAAGCCTGCTTAGCCGCTTCCTATTTCATCGTCCCCGCCTCGCTTCTTGGCTTCGCGCGGATTCGCTACGCACTGCTGATCGCCCCGATTGCGGAGGGGCTTTTGGCTTTCTTCTACTGCAAACCCAGCAAGAAAACGGCCCTTTTGGATTATTTCCTCTTCGGGGCTCTCTTCGTCTCCGCCTTTTTGGCCACCGTGTTCATGGTGCTGGACATGATGTGGGGCCTCTTGTGAGATTTAATTGTCGAATTCGTCGTACTTTTTGCTGGATCCCTTGGATTTGCTAACGGGGTATTTCTCTTCGTTTTTCTTGTACTTATCCAAAACGATCTGGTCCACGTCAAAGCCATACCGATCGGCGAGCATGTAGCAGTAGGAGAGGACGTCGGCGAGCTCTTCTTTCAGCCTGTCCACGGATTTGGCCTCATGCCCCCATTGGAACAGTTCTAAGAGCTCCCCGGATTCGATGGCGATTGACTTGGCAAGATTCTCACCCGTGTGGAACTGATCCCAATCCCTCTCCTTGTTCATTTTCCGGATTTCTTCGATGACTTTCTGATTCATAGGCGCCTCTTTTTCTCTTTTCTTCGGCCTATTTTGCTGCCAAGGGGAACGCCTCTCAAGGACCCTAAGGGCCAAAGGAAGGCGTTTCTACTATGTAGAAAAGATGGCGGCGGGTTTTCCGCTGTGCCATAATGTCGAAGTTTCATGGACAATCTTTTCGACAGCGTAAATGAAAAAATGTTCTCCGTCCTCACTTCGGAGGACAAACGGGGCAATTTCGAATTGCTCCGCATCCTTTACCACCTCTCCGAATCCATCGATTACGGGGACTTCATCCCCAAGGAAGAGGCGGTTGGCGCCCTTTCGGCGTTTTTGGAAGACCACTCCGGAGAAGTGAAAGACGACGGGGAAGGCGGGGACATCACCCGAAGAAGCGCCCGCGACAAAGCCCAGGTCAAATTGCGCCAGTTCCGAAATTTCGGTTGGATCAACGAAGAGTCTTTGGGCGGGTACAACGCCCTGGTTTCCTTCACCTCCGCGGGCAAGGCCACGATGGAGTTTTTGGTCAACTACACCGAACGGGCCGAAAAACCGTTGGAATACACCGGGTACGTCTACGTCATCTATTCCACCCTGCAAAGCTTCGACTTAAGCAAATCGACCGCGATCCTTCAGCAGGTTTACCGTTTGACGAAGGAACTCATGAACTCCCTTTCCCGCCTTTCCAGCGAGATCAAGGAATTCCTCGACACCCTCACCGACAACCCCGACTTGTCCCCGCGTGAGATCCTCTCCACTTTGGTGGGCAAATATCAAAGCCAGGTCATCCTCCGCGTTTTCAATAACCTCCGCATGAGGGACAACCCCTCCCGTTATTCTTCCCAGATTATCAATATCCTCCGCGATTTGCTCCGCGATCACATGGAGGAGCTCGTCGCCAACTCGGTTATGACCGAGGACGTCAAAGATTTGACGAAAGAACGTTATGAGGCCATCGAAGGCGAAATCCGCGACCAAGCCGGATACGTGATTTCCTCTTTCGAGGGCATTGAGAAATACCTCGATGTCTTGGACGCCCAAAACGCGAAGTACCTTTCCTCGGCGAAGGCCAGGCTTGACTTCCTCCTTACGTCCACCAAAGACGTCACCGGGAGAATCAACGATTGTCTCAAGGCCATCGCCGATGTCCCCGACGATTATCCTTTCGAGAATTTGATCCGCATCGAATCCTCAGGGATTCTGGACGCCAGAAGCCTTTCTAGCCCCCGCTTCCAAAGGGAGAAGCCGGTGGAAGTGGAAGTTCCGGTCCCAGAAGGGGATGCCTCCGAAGTCGAGAAGGGATTGGACCGCATCTTCGGGGAAGACCCCTATTCCAAAGAGAACATCAACGCGGCAGCCCTTTCCTTTTTGGGGGAGAAGGAGCAAATGCCCTCCATCGACATTCCAACGCAAGAGCAAGGCGACCTCATCATGCTGATGATGATGCAACTCATCTCGCAGGATCGGAAGCTCGATTACAGTTTGGACTTCAAGGAAGACCGCTACGTCCGAATCGGGCATGAACTAGAAGAATTCCAACTGAAGAAAAAGGAGAAACGCCATGGCAGATAAAAACGAAATCGCCGAATCCTTCGTGGACGAATATCGGCGCATGGGGGATGGTGAGAAGCAGGAATTTGCCCGCGTCGTTTCGAAGTTCCTGAACGAAACCTTCATTCTGAAGAACAAGAAAATGGACGCCTACGATTTCTACTTCGTCCAAGAAAGGAAATCGCTGTTCACTTCTTATTTTGCTTTGACCGATTACGTTTTGGAGTTCGACCAAGAACGCGGCTTCTTCTACCCCTCCACCGAAGAAGACCGCTCCCGCGTTCGCCTCAACAAATTCGAGACGGTCCTCCTTTTGATTCTCCGTTTGAAATACTACGAGAATTCCAAAACCGCTTCCTCGCCGGAAGACAACGCCATCGGCGTCGAAGAGCTCGTGGAGAAGGTGAACCAAACCAACATCTTCCATCCCATCAAAAGGATGACCGAATACGATCTCGCCTTGAAAAAGCTCCGCCGGAGCAAAATCCTCGATTTCAAAGGCAGCAAGCTCGAGGCTTCCACCCGCATGGTCATTCTGCCCACCATTTTGGTCGTAATGGGCCAAAGCGACATCGATTTGATCGCTGCTGAACTGGCGGCCTATTCCAAGAAAGAAGAAGGAGGGAAGAGCGATGCAGAAGCTGATTAAAATCAAGCTCATCAACTGGCAGAGCTTTTACGACAACACCGTCTCCGTGTCTGGGAACATCCTCGTCACGGGCGAAAACGGGGCGGGGAAATCCTCCATGCTCGACGCGCTTTATTTCGTTTTGGCCGGAGGGTCCAGCAAATTCAACCTCGCCGCCACCGACGAAACCTCGCGCTCGGTCGAGACCTACATGCGTGGCACTATCGGCGCCGAGGGCAGGGAATGCCTCCGCCCGGGGCCAAACCTCATCTCCCACGTCGCCTTGGAATTCGCAAACCCCAACGGAGAATCCTTGGTTTTGGGATGCGCTTTGGAAATCCGCGACGCCGCCCCGAAGGCGGACCAATCCTTTTACTTGATCCGCCAAGGCCACATCCAAGACGATCTTTTCTTCACTTTGGACGGGGACAAGAAAAAGGCTTTGAACGCCAAATTGCTCCAAGAAAGGGCCAACGCCCTCTTTGGGGAGAGAAGTTTTGTTCCCGTGAAAGGGACGAAGACCGAGATCAAATCGCAAATCGCGCGTGCTTTGGGGCTCGCCAGCAGCAAATACTACGAGCTCCTCCCCAAGGCCATCGCTTTCAAGCCGATCCGCGAGGTCAATGACTTCGTCTTCGACTTCCTTTTGCCCGAGCACAACGTCGACATCGCCTCCATCCGCGCGTCCATCCATTCCTACATGGAAATCCGCAAGGACGTCGAAATCGACGAAAAGAAGAAGGAACAGCTGGAATCCATCGTCTCCATGAATTCGGACTATGAGGACAAATCCCTGCAGAAATCCCTTCTTCAAGCGTTAAGCGTCCGCAAAGGTAAGGCTTCCACGGAGAAGAAGATCGCCTCTTTGGAAGCCACCATCAAGACCAACGCTTCTCTCATCGGGGACGAGGCCGACAAGCGCAGCGTCATCGTCGCCCAAATCGAGGAAGTCCAGCGCAAACTCTTCGCCCTCTCGGGGCAAGATTGGTACAAAGCGTTGGAAGAGAACCAACGCAACCTCCTCCAGGCCCAGAAATCCGTCAACGATTTGATGCCCTTGCTCTCGCGCTTCAACCGCGCCATTTTGGAGGAGAGCGAACTGGCCCGCTCCCTTTCCCTCAAAGGCGATTTTTCCTCCTACATCAAATCCGAGGACTTCGCCGGCTTCCAAACCGCACTCTCCAGTTATGACGAGGCCTTTGAAAGCCGCCGGAACGCCCTCAACGAATCGATGGCCCTTCGCTGGGGCGAGCTCAATGAGGCCAAGCAAAGGCAGCAGGGCCTCCAAGTCAAACTCGACGCCCTCCGCCGTGGCCTTCCTCAATACGATTACAACGCCACAACCCTCATGAAAATCATCCACCGGGGATTCGTGGAAGAGGAAGGGCACGACATCGAAGTCCATCCTTTCTGCGAGCTCATCGACATCGCCCCCGGGGAAGAAAGCTGGAGGAATGCGGTGGAAGGGTATTTGAATACCCGCCGCTTCGACCTCTTCGTCAAAGAGGAATATTACGACAAAGCCCTTTCCCTTTACGAAAGAAACAAAGGCCCTTACCACATCCACTCCGTCGGCTTGGTCAATGTCGCTAAACTCGACGACCGGCAGGCCCGCCCCAATTCCTTGGCCACCAAAGTCGTGACCAATGACCCCGACGCCCAACGCTACGTCAATTACGTTTTGGGCGACATCATCTGCGTCGATTCCGAGCAGGAGCTCAAATACTACGACGCCTCCATCACCAAAACCGTGATGGTCTACCGCAACAAAGCTTCCCGCGCCACCCGCCCGGAAATTTACGCGACCCCCTATATCGGCAAAGGCGCTTACTCCGCCCAACTCGCCTCTTTGCAGAAAGACCTGCAAAAAGCCAACGAAGAAGTCACTGAACTCAGCCAAGGCGTCGCCGAAGTTCGCAACAAGCTCAACAAAGCCTCCGATTCCAAGAGGAAGCAGCTTTTGGATTCGCCCAACTATTGGCGACAATACGCCGACCTCCTCGCTAGGCAAAACGCTTTGTCGATCGAAAGGAAGAAACTCGAGGAAGCCTCCAAAGAAGGCGGCCACGGGTCCGGGGAGGATTATGCGAAGGAGAAAGCGGAGCTCGAAAAGGCCCGCGACGCCTCCTTGGAACTGCAAACCCGCCTGCAAGCCGAATCCGATCTGGCCGCGCGCCAGATCCGCGATCTCCAGGAAAGTTTGAAGGAATCCTCCGAGGAGCTTTCCCTGAAAACCGCCGATCCCAGGGTCGCCGAGAAACTCGAGGAATTCGCCAAGAAGAACTCCTCCCTCTCCCCGGCGGAAATCGCTAAGCAAATCGCTTCTCTGACCCCGCAGATCTCCTCTCTTGAAAGGGCCATCATCTCCGCGATGGCGACCTACATCAACGAGTTCCGCTTCGACTCCGCTGCCTCGATGGAGAACATCTCCGACTTCCTCACCGAGCACAGCAAAGTCGTTGGACGCGAGCTGGGGCAATTCAAAAAGGACCTCGAAAGGGCCCAAGCCGAATGCGCCAACGCCTTCAAGGAAAACTACATCGCCCAGATTCGCAAGCACATCCTCGACGAGAAGGCCAACATCCGCAAACTGAACAAAGTCCTCGCGGACAAGCCCTTTGGCAACGATGGGGAAGTTTACCAATTCGTCATCACCCGCAGCAAAGACCCCTCCTTCGGCCCTTATTACGACATCTTCACTTCCAAAGACGAAATCTCCTCCAAAGACCTCTTCCTCGATTCCTTGGACTCCAACGATTCGGCTTTGATGAAGGACCTCTTCAACCGCCTCACCGCCACCAGTGGGGACGAAAAGCAAGAGAAGCTCCTCCGCCTCTACACCGATTACCGGATGTTCATGAACTATGACATCCAAATCACCAACCGGGAAGGCGAGATTTCCTTCTTCTCCAAAATCTCCCGCGGCAAATCCGGGGGTGAGACCCAAACCCCGTTCTACGTCATCATTGCCGCCTCCTTCGACCAAATCGTCCACGAAGGAAGCTTCGACAAAGAGGCGGGCTGCATCGTCATCCTCGACGAGGCCTTCAACAAGATGGACGCCTCTCGTATCTCGGCGACCATGTCTTACTTCAATGATTTGTCGATTCAGTTGATCATCGGCTTGCCGAGCAACAACGCGAAGATCTTGATGCCTTACGTCGATACGACGATCGGCATCGTCAAAAGCAGGGACCGCAGCTACATCCGTACGGATACCAAGTTGGCTCAGTGATGCAAAAAAGGGGGTGACCGCTTCGGCCGCCCCTTTTCCTTTATTCTTTTTCCGTCAGTTCCTGACCCTTTTTGCCATATCGGATCAAGACGTAGCAAATCAGCCAAAGAAGCACCAAGGCCCCGACGGCGTAAAGAAGGGTGATCCACCAGGAATTCACATGGAAGTCCAAGAAAGGGTAGACGGGTTTGACAATCCCACAGGCGGAGAGGGGGATCATCGCCGCGGCATAGGCCAAGACGGGGATGAAACCGAATCCGCCGTCGGTGTAGCGATAATCGGATTTTCCCAAGAAGAAGTAGTGGTTGGCTAAGGCGAGAAGCGGGCAAAGCAGATGCAGGAAGGGAAACGCCCCCGCGTAAAGAAGCCCCGGGCCCTGCAGCCACACCAAAAGCAAGCAAACGGTGAGGAGGGTGATGGTCTCGCAGACCGTTCCCACGTAATGGAGCACGTAGGCCCAGCGGGGAAGCTTCGTCTTCTTGGCGAGGCAAACGGTTTCCATGACCAATAGAATCAAGGCGACCAGCGCGTAGAAGGCGTTGCCCAAAATGGTGAAATAAAGGTAGGAGTCCCCTTGCTGAAGGAAGGAAAGGCCCAATCCTAGGCCCTCCCCCAAAATGGCGGCGATTAGAATCGCGATGGAGATTCCTCTTTTCGTTTGAATGCTCATGTGGGCATTATATTCCAACATCGCCGCTTCGTCTTGCCCGCGTTGCCGTATAATTTGCCCCGTGAAAATCGCCTTGGCCTCCTGCCCCGACTTGCTTTATTCCCGGGAGGAGGCGCTCCTAGAAATTCTTCGTTACCTGCCTTACGCCCATAAAGCCGGTTGCCAAGCCTTGTTTTTCCCTCCTTCAATGCTAGGGAACGACGAAGGAGAGGAAGACCGGGCCCTTCCGATTTTGAAGGAAAGAGCCGCTTTTTACGGGATTTGCCTGGGCTTTGGCTATTTCAAAAACGGGGAAGAAGGCTATTTCGTCTTTTCCCCGGATCCGGAGTGGCACTCCCTGAAACAACCCTCTTCTTTTCTTCTTTGCGGGCAAAAGTGGGCCCTTCTTCCTTCGGAGAAAGAAACCTTGCCCGATGCGTTTTCCCTGTGCTTTTTGAAAGGAAACGATTTCTCTTCCTTCCATCCGAACCCCAAAGGGGAGAAGGACTGCGCCTGCTTTCTGTCCGACCCGAAGCGCTTCAACGTTGGGGTCTTCCGCGGGGGAAAGCTGCTTTGCCAGCTGAAGCCGGGGCTAGAAGCCTTGCTCGTGAAGGAAATCGATTTATGAGCGAAACGAAAAAGCAGAGGAAAGCAAATCACCGCGCCCGGGTGGAGGGAAACCTCGTCGATCTTTTGTTCCTCTATGGCGAGGACATCCTGCGTTCGGAAAGCTTCCAAAAAGAGAAACAATTCCGCCAGCACGGGGGATATTCGGTTTACGACCATTCCTTGGCCGTTTGCCTCTTCGCATTGCGCCTTGCTAAAAAAGCCAAATGGAAAGTCGATGCCCAAAGTTTGGTGAGGGCCAGCTTGCTCCACGATTACTTCCTTTACGATTGGCATAAGAAGCCTCATCCCAAACACCACGCGAACCTCCACCCCGAATACGCTTTGGAGAACGCGAAAAGGGACTTCGGGCTAAATGAGCTTGAGGAAGAGGCCATTCGCTGCCACATGTGGCCTTTTCATCTTTTCAGTTTTCCCCGCAGCAAAGAAGCTTGGCTTCTCAATTACGCGGACACCCACAGCGCATTGAGGGAGACCCTCGGCAAAAAATGGCTCCGCAAAGAGCTCAGCCTAATCGAAAAACGACTTTCCTCAATCAATAAGGATAAATAGGTTTCGCTTTCCTTTTGCTCCGCACGAGAACCTTCGTCATTTTGATGTGGGGCACCCCCTCATCCATGATGACTTCCCCGTTGGGGTTGGGACGGAATCCGATTCGATAGTAAAACCCCTGCTTGTCTAGTTGGGCGAGCAGGACTGCTTTCCTCGCCCCCAGGCTGATGGCTTTGTTGCAAAGGAATTTGACAACATAGGTTCCAACGCTTTGCCCGCGGAAGGGTTTTCGAACGCAGATCCGCCCGATTTGGTATGTCTCGGGATCGACCTCATAGACCCTCCCCGTCGCGATGGGGGTTTGGTCCAAATACAAAACAAGGTGCCAGCTGCGGTCGTCGATTTCATCGAATTCGTTTGCAAAACCCTGCTCTTTCACGAACACTTCTTCGCGGATTGCTTTGGCCTCTTTCGGGAGGCGGAACTGGAAAACGGGTTTGACCATGGCGGGATATCACCTTTGGGATTATTATAGCCACCATGAGCAAAAACAAAATTCTCGCGGTTACCTTTCTCTCCTTGGCATGTCTGTTTTTCTTCGGCTATTACCTCTATGCGGAAATTCAAACTTCCTTCACTTTTTTCCGCTCCTCGGACTGGATCACCATCCTTTATTTCGTTCTCGATGCGATCATGTATTTGATTTTGCTTCTGGCCAACATCCGCAATGACGATTTTGCCTACACGGGCATCGCCCTTTTCGTCTCCATGGAGACCTTCTCTTATTTGCAGAAGCTTTTCTATGGGCAGATGTCCTTCGTGAACATCCTCTACAGCGGATCCCCTCTCCTCATCCTTCTTGGAACGTTCTACATCCTCTTCTTAATGGGTGAAGCGGGGGTTGGAATCGCTTTGTACGTCCTCGTCGTGCGCTACCAAAGGGGCTATCCCCATTTCAAGCCCATCCGCATTTTGGGGATTCTCTTCGCCTGCTCCATCGCTTTGGCTTCCCTTACTTACGTCGGCTTAATCGCCGGCTCCGGGCTTGGCGCGGGAACGATTTTCGCTATTTTAGCAACGCCTCTGGCAGAGGTGTTTGCTTCCGTGGGCATCGTTTTCACCTTGGAAAGGCTCCGCAGAATCTAACCCCGCCGGCTTTCTTTTTCTTGATGAAGGGGGGAGGATTGTCTATATTATTACTCGCGCCGACATGGCTCAGTTGGTAGAGCAATTCACTCGTAATGAATAGGTCGCAGGTTCGATTCCCGCTGTCGGCACCAACGAAAAACCGCCCGATGATGAATCGGGCTTTTTTGTTCCCGTTCGAAGGTTTGTTTTATCAACGGAAAGCGGCAAACCCTGGGAAGCGGGTTGACTTGTCATTCGCCTTCTTTAGGATGGGAGAAAAGGAAAGAAAAAATGGAAGAAAAAGCGCAAAAGCCCAGTAAAGTGAAGAAAGTTCTGAACTTCTTTTTCAATATCTTTTGGGCTCTTTTCTGTGGCATTGAGCTGGCCATCGGATGCCTTTTCGCCGGCTTCCTCAGCTGCCTCCTCATCCTTCCGATTTTCTTCGGCGTCCCTCTGGTTTACTGGAAACTGATGGCTTTGGTTTTCGCCCCGGCGGGGAAGAGGGTCGTATTGAATTTTGAAGCCCATCCCGTCCGCAACGTTTTCTATTACATTTTCGGAGGCGGATACAAAATCGCCCAGATTTACGTTTACGGGGCCCTTCTTTGCTGCACGCTCATCGGGATTCCGCTGGGGCTGCAGGTATTCAAATTCGGAAAATACTTCCTCGCCCCCTTCGGCGCGGAAGTCTACGACGAAGGGGAAATCGTTTTGCGGGATACGTTGAAGAAATAGGTCAGGGGAGGGACCGAATCGAAACGCCGCCTCGAAAACTAAGGTCCTCCATACGCGATTTCTTCGCTCGGAATCGGTTCTTTTCCGCTGAAATTCATCGGAAAAGAAGATTGAAAATTCCCCTTGCGGTCCTTCTTGCCCCTTCCTATAATAAGCAAGCCGCGATGAGCGGCCTCGCAGGACTCATGGGTGTTTAGCTCAGCTGGGAGAGCACCTGTTTGACGTACAGGAGGTCACAGGTTCGATCCCTGTAGCACCCACCACGCGAGAACCTAACCGCGGACCAGCCCGCGGTTTTTTGTTCTTCGCGGAGTTTCGTATTAGAATTGCACCAGGAGAAAAACATGCCTTATCCCCACGTGAAACGATCCGGTCTCGCCTTTGTCCTTCTTGGCATCCTTACCTTAGGGATTTACCCCGTCTGCGTCCTCTCTTCCGTCCGCAAGGAAGTCGCTTCTTTGCTGGATGGGAAGGGTATCGATAAGCAGATGCCCTTCGTTTGGGCTTACCTTTTGGGCTTTTTGACCCTCGGGATCGCCCCTTTGATTTGGATTTGCCGAATGGCCAACAAAATCCAAATGGCTGCCTTGGAAAAGAAAATCAGCAAGCCGCGGCTTTCCGGGGCGTATATGTTCTGGCTTGGCTATGTCGGGGCGGTGGTGCTCGTCGGCCCCTTCTTCGCCTTCCATCGCTTTTTCAAACTTCTGAATCTTGTGGAAGCGCGCGCCAACGAAGACACGAAGGAAAGCCTCGCCAACAGCGAAAGCAAAAAGGAAATGGTGGAGGAAGTCCGCCGGGCTGGCCTCGGGGAGCAGGCTTTGGAAGGGAAACAGAAGCTCGCCCCTCGCGAAACGCCCTATCCCCATTTGCCTTTAGAAGAGAAAAAAGAAGAAGAAAAACTGGAAAAACCTTGGACTCAAGCCGAGGAAAAATCTCCTTCCGGCCGCAAGTGGATCGTCCGCGTGGGGAAAAAGGAAGCCAAGGTTTTCGCCAGCAAAGAAGAAGCCCTTTCCTATGCCCGTTCCTTGTTGGCTGAGCGGAAGGCCCTCGCGGAAGAGAAGGCAAAGAAAGAGTAGACAAGCCAAGCGCTTTTTGTATAATAGACCTCGCCGAAAGGCGAAGCTTGCACCCCTAGTTTAGTGGTAGAACACTAGCTTCCCAAGCTGGATATACGGGTTCGATTCCCGCGGGGTGCTCCAGAAAACCATTGCCCAGCCTCGCTGGGTTTTTCTTTTTCGAGCATGATGGTTGTATTATCTAGTATTAAAAACTAGAATAACGCCGCACACATTAAGGAGGTATTTTATGGGAGTTAGCGTATTCACCGATGCCGGGAGCAATCTGTTCTCCTCTTACTTGAAGGAGAACGGCCTCTCCATTTACGTTCTGCCGATGCCTCTTCAGATCGGCGGGGAGAACTATCTTTGCTACGAAGACAACGTCGACGCCGAGAAACTGTCCGAGCACGTCTATGCCGAAATGAAGCAAGGGAAGGCCGTGAAGACCTCCTTGCCGAGCCCCGGGCTTTTGGAAGAGAAAGCCCGCGAGGAAATCGAAAAGGGCAACAAGGTTGTCTTTATCTCCCTCTCCAGCGGCATCTCCGGATCCTGCCAAAGCGGGAAGCTGATTGCTTCGAGCCTCAATGAGGAAAAGGGACAGGACGTGATGGCCACGATCGATTCCAAGACCGCCGGATTCGGGGAAGGGATGATCGCCATTTACGCCGAAAAGCTCGCAAAAGCGGGTCTTCCTTTCGAAGAAATTGTTGCAAAAACAACGGATTACGTCGAACGCATCCGAAGCGAATTCACCGTCGACAGCCTGAAGTATTTGGCCGCGACGGGCAGAATTTCCAACCTCAAAGCCGTCTTGGCCGGCGCTTTGATGATCAAACCTCTGCTCTATGGTTCGGAAGAAGGGAAAATCGTCGTCACTTCCAAAGCCGTTGGGCGCAAAGCCGCCATCAAACGCCTCGTTCAGCAAGTCGCCGACAACATCGAAGACAAAGCCTCGAAAGTCTACATAACCCACGCTGCGGCGAAGGAAGAGGCCGAGTCGATGAAGGAGGCGTTGAAGGAAAAAGGCATCGAGAACGTCGAAATCACCTTCTACGACCTCATCACGGGAGCCCATGTCGGCCCCGGCACCTTGGCGGTTTTCTACGAAGGCAAAAACCGCGAGGTGAAGCGCTCTTTGCTCTGAGGCTTTCCTTTCGTTCAATTTGGGGCGTCATCCGCCCCTTTTTTGTCGTTTTTGAAGCGGGCAAAAAGTTTCTTTCTAACCCTCGAGTTGCTATACTCTTTTTTGGAGATGGCCTTTAGGCCAAGATTCCCGCTATGAATTGCCCCTTCTTCGAAATCAATCTTCCTGTCAATTACCTTTCCCTGATATTCATCCTCCTCCTTTTCGGAGTCATGGATTTCGCCTTTTGGTTCCTTTTCCGCCGCCTGGTAGCCAAAATCGTCCTTTATTCCACCCAGATCACCGCGCTTCTGCTTTGGGGGTTCGGCCTCTCCCTCCCAGCAATCCTTTGCTTCATCGCCTTGGGGATCGAAGCGATCGTCCTTTTCTTGGCCAACCCCAATGAGAACCGCGATTTGATTTCCAACAACATGACGGGCAAAGCCTCGAAGTTCAAATGGTTCAAACGTCAGAAAAACGGGCCCGAGGCTCTCTTCGATCGGGATGCGGTGTACCGCAAAGTCGAAACCGCCGTCATCTCCATGAGCAAGAAGAAAGTCGGCGCCATCATCACCTTCGAGAAAAAAGATTCCCTGGATGAGGTCATGAAATCGGGAACCCGCATCGACGCCCCGGTTTCCGCCGAATTGCTGGAAACGATTTTCTACCCCGGAACCCGCCTCCACGATGGAGCGGTCATTATCCGCAACGACACGATCGTCGCCGCCAGCGTCTATTACACCCCGACCACCCGTCCGCTCACGGGCAAATTCGGATCCCGGCACCGCGCCGCCATCGGCATCAGCGAAACCACCGATTCGGTCACGGTCGTCGTCTCCGAAGAGACCGGCCGCATTTCCATCGCTCACGAAGGCGAGCTCCGCACAGTAGGGCCCGATGAGTTCTTCTCCACCTTCGAGGATTACATGGCCCTCGTCGAAGCCCCCCACGAGAAAAAAGAAGAAACCAACAATTAGGAGGATATTTTATGCCGACACCCCACATTTCCGCCCAGAAAGGCGATTTCGCCAAACTCGTTTTGATGCCCGGAGACCCGCTCCGCGCGAAGATGATCGCCGACAATTTCCTCGTCGATGCCAAACTCGTCACCAGCGTCCGCAACGTCTATGGCTATACGGGCAAAACCAAAAACGGAACCCTGATTTCGGTCATGGCTTCCGGCATGGGGCAGCCGAGCCTTGGTATTTATGCCAATGAACTCTTCTCCCAGTATGGCGTCGAGGCCATCATCCGCATCGGCACCTGCGGCACTTACCAAAAAGAGTGCGCGGTCGGCGACATCATCCTTGCCCAAGCCAGCTGCACCGATTCCAACTGGATGGGGGAGTACGACCTCCACGGCGGCGTCTATAGCGGCATCGCCGATTTCCCTTTGCTCCTTTCCGCCTACGAAGAAGGGAAGAAACTCGGCAAAAAGATCCACGTTGGGAACGTCCTCGCCGCCGATCACTTCTATTGCAAAGACCCCGACGAATGGAAAAAATGGGCGCAACTTGGCGTCCTCGGCGTCGAAATGGAAAGCTACGCCCTTTATTGCATCGCCGCGAAATACCACAAAAAGGCTTTGACGATTTTGACGGTTTCCGACTCGTTCTTAGGCGCGGAGGCCATGACCTCGGAAGAAAGGCAGAAGAACCTCACCGATATGATCGAAACCGCCATCGCCGTCGCCGATCATTTCTAAAATGGCCTATCCCGTTGAGCTTTGCTTATTCATCGTTTGCGCCATCTTCGTCGGTGCGGTTTTCCTGATTCTTTTCTTCGGCCCAATCGTGAAGCGATTCCTTTATCGGAAAAGAACGATCCAGATGTATTACAAAAGGATCTATAAAGTCGCCTTGGACCAGGATTTCTATTTGATCAACTCTTTCTCCAACAAAACCGCGGACGAAGAGGAATTCCACATCGATCACATCCTCATCGGCGACAAATTCATCTACTGCATCCGCGACCGTTACTACGAAGGGGCCATCAAAGCCAAGGAAAACGATCCGAGCTGGGTCTATTACTCCAAGAAGAACAAAGCCGGAACCGTTATCCAAAATCCTCTGCGGATCAACGAGATCCGCGTTCAGAGGATGTCTTTGATGTCTGGGCTCAACCGCAAGTTGTTCATCTCCGTCGTCTTGGTCAACGACGATTGCCTTCTGTCCCATTATGAAGTGACCTCTAGCAACAGCTTCGTCGTCTCGCTGAAGAATTTCCCCGCCTTCATCGCCGAAAAGGAATCCCTCCCCATCGAGCCGATGGATCCCCGGGCGATCGCGGTGGCAGCCAAAGACATCGCCGAATTGAACCTCCATGGAAAAGAAAAGTGAATCCTTCGCCGCAAAGGCCTTGAAAAGATACAAAGGGAGCCTCTCCGATTCCCTTGCCCTTTCCTTCGTTTTCTTTTTGCTTTTCGGGGCCAGCTTGTCCTTTGGCTTCCTCGGGCTCGATTTCGCCCTCCTCGGGATTTTGCTCCTTGGCCTGCCCTCCCTTCTTTCCTTTCAATTGATGTGCTTGAGGGATGGAAAGGAAAACGGGCTTACCCATGCCCAAACCTTCCAAGGGTTCCGCCTTTACTATTCCTTCTATTTCGGGGTTTACCGCTTCTGGTTTTCTTTGCTCCGGTCCCTTTTGGCTTTAATCCTCTCCCTGCTCGTTTTGGGGTTCCCCCTTTATTACATCCTCTTGGCCTCTTCTCCTTCTTTCGCCTCGGAGGCGCAGGAATTCGCCTTGCTGCTCAGCCAGCAGAACACGACCTTGGAAGAAGCGTTGGAGTTCTATCTCTCCGCCTCCTCCCTGCAAATGTTCACCGCGATCGTCAGTTTGGCCTCCTTAGGCATCTCCGGGCTCTACTTCGTCCACGAAATCGCCCGCAACACCCTCAACGTCTATATCCGTTCCATCCTCGGAGGCGCCCCCTCCCGCTTCGCCAACGCCCTCTTCGCCGACTTCTTCCGCCAACAGAAAAAATCCTTTTATAAAGCTTATTACCCCGCTGTTTGGCCGGGGATCGTTTTGTTCGTTCTCGGATATGGGGTTGGCTCATCCCTTGGCTTTGTTTTCACGCAAAACCTGGCTTTTTCCTTCTCCTTCGGATATCTCGGCGCCTGTTTGCTTTTGTCTTTCTTCCTGCCTTATTTCTTCTACGTCATGGATGAAATCGCCAAAACCGAAACCAAGCCCTTCTTGGCCTATTCCCTTCGCGAAGCCGAATCCTCCTTGAAGCAAAGCGTGGCCCAAAAAGAGCTGAACGAAGAGGAAATCAACAACCTGAAAAAAGGCATCGACGAAATGAAAAAGAAGCTCGATGAAAAAGACCCCGAAGATTCGGGAAAGGACAACCAAGACAAAGGCGATCAGAACTCGTCTTCCGGATTCTGAAGTTTCTTCAAAACCGCTTCCTTCAAGAAATCCTTTTGCTCCCCGGAGAGGAACGCCATCTCCACCGCGTTGAGCAAGAGGATTTTTTTCTGATCGGCGGTCAAGCCGAAGACCTTGCTTGCTTTGGAAAATTCCTCCGGGAGGGTGATGGAGGAGATCGTCATATCGTCCGCGCCTAAGCAAAAGAGGACGTTTTTGGAAAGGAAAGCCGGAATGGGGCAATCCTCATAAGAAACGATGCAATGGGTGTCGACCTCGGAAGTGGGGCACACCTCCAATCCAATGCGCGCCCCGGAGAGGAAGGAAAGCAGCTGCGGATCTTCAATAGCGCGGATCCCGTGCCCGATCCTCCTCGCCCCAAAGCGGACGGCCTGCCAAACTGATTCGCTTCCGGAAGCTTCTCCGGCGTGGATCGTGAAGGGGACGTCCTTTTTCCGGGCAAGACGGAATTCCTTCTCGTAGTCGGAAGTGGGGTAAAGGGCCTCCGCCCCGGCCAAGTCGAGCCCGCAGACGCCTTTTCCGAGCAATTCCTCGGCGACGTCGATGGTCTCGAAATTCGCCGCGTGAGTGTTCTCCCCACGCATCAAACAAAGCAAAATCTGCCCGGCGATGCCAACTTCCCTTTTGGCGATTTCCATCCCCTGGACAACCGCTTTGGCGGCCATTTCTTGGCTCAGGCCTTGATAGGTGGATTGCTGCGGGGCGAAGCGTACTTCGGCGTAGAGGATCCCCTGCTTAGCAAGGCGCTTAAATAAGGAATAGGCCGCGTAGGTTAAACTCTCCGAAGTCTGTAGAAGGGAAATCGGAAAATCGAAGCAGGAGAGGTAGTCCGTGAGGCTGTGGACGGATTTGTCCGCGGAGAGTTTCACTTTCTCGATGTCCACGTCCCTGTGGTTGAGATGGCATAAATAGGCGACGTCTTCTTTGCTCAAAGATCCGTCGAGGTGGCAGTGCAATTCAATCATGATGGGAAATTATAAACCCGACCCCGCGCGGAAAAAAAGAAAACCCAGCCGAAGCTGGGGGTACTTGCTACTGGAGCAAGTGACGGGAATCGAACCCGCGTATCGACCTTGGCAAGGTCGTGTTCTACCATTGAACTACACCTGCATTGCCCTAAGGGCTTTGCTATTATAGATAGACCCTTTCGGCGTTGCAAGAGGAAAAAAACAGGCATTGCGCCCATCGCTAGATATAGGTGCAAATGTTGGAACGAAATCAAAGCCATGTCGACTTTTTTCTGAACGATTCCCTGTAATCATGGCTCTTGCGCGTTCCGCAGACCCTCCCCATGAGGAAATCTATCGTCTCCGAAAGGCCGTGTTTGC
>JBNMGG010000075.1:0-1210 GCA_050872145.1 Candidatus Alloenteromonas sp.
CGCTATTGATGTAGCGGAAATCGTCTGGGAAAATCTCGTTGAAGATGATCTTGCCGACGGAAGTGAGCATGTATTTGTCTTTGGCGTAGAACGGAAGACCGTAATCGTTGATGTTATCTGGATCAGTCTCTGGAGCAATCGTCTTGTGGAGCGATTCACTGCGGATGGCGATACGGTCATGAAGGCCGATGACGTGGGTCTCGTAGGCGTGGATGACTTCCGCGACGGATGAGAAGACGGTGCCTTCCATTTCCGCGAATTGCTCATATTGGAGCGCTTGCTCTTCGTTCGCGGTCTTTTCTAATGGGTTAGAATCGTAGATCTTGATGGAACGAAGTTTCGAAACACGGGCCAAATAATCTTCTTTGGTCTCTTCTAAGGTGAGCCAATAGTTTCCGACGATCATATCCTGAGAAGGAATGACGATTGGCTTTCCATCCTTTGGACCAAGGATGTTATTGGAAGCGAGCATCAAATCGAGCGCTTCTTCTTGGGCGGCTTTGCCAAGTGGGACGTGAACGGCCATCTGGTCGCCGTCGAAGTCGGCGTTGAAGCCTGGGCAAACGAGCGGATGGAGACGGATGGCGTGTCCATCGACGAGTTTTGGCTGGAAGGCTTGAATGCCTAAACGGTGCAAGGTTGGAGCACGGTTAAGAAGGACTGGATGCTGACCGACGATCTCTTCGACGATGTCATAGACGATGGAGTCATAGCGGTCGATGATCTTATCCGCTTGCTTATGGGCACTCACATACCCGCGTTTGATGAGGATCGCGGCGATGAATGGGCGAAGCAATTGAATCGCCATTTCGCGTGGCAATCCGCATTGATACATCTTTAAGTCTGGTCCGACGGCGATAACGGAACGTCCGCTATAGTCAACGCGCTTTCCGAGTAAGTTCTGACGGAAGCGTCCTTGTTTGCCTTTTAAGCCGCTGGAGAGGGACTTAAGGGCACGGCCATTAGGACCGGTGACCGGTTTAGAGCGGCGGCCATTGTCGATTAAGGCATCGACCGCTTCTTGAAGCATACGTTTCTCGTTCATGAGAATGACGTATGGGGCATTCATATCGATAAGCTTCTTCAAGCGGGTGTTGCGGGAGATGACACGGCGATATAAATCGTTTAAGTCACTGGCCGCAAAACGTCCGCCGTCGAGTTGAAGCATCGGACGAAGATCCGGTGGGATGACCGGAATGACGTCAAGCAC
>JBNMGG010000014.1:0-33468 GCA_050872145.1 Candidatus Alloenteromonas sp.
CCCAAAATGGCGCCCACTAATATATCCACTCCGTCGGTGGATTGTGCTAGAATCTTCACGGAAGTTCCTCCTTGTATTTTTGACGATTCAATTATGGAACTTCCCTTTTTTATTGCCACCTACACTTTTGAAACGCAATCGGGCATCCCCTTTTTCTTTTCCCTTCCCCGTGGGGTCGCTATAATTTCTCCGTACCGAAAGGAAGGTCAATAAACCATGATCAAATTAGTCTTGCTCCGTCACGGTCAGTCGGAATGGAACCTGTCCAACCTCTTCACCGGGTGGACCGATGTCAGCCTCTCCCCCAAAGGGGTTGAGGAAGCCAAGGAGGCCGGCCGTCTTCTCAAAGAGAAGGGATATACCTTCGACGTTGCTTTCTCTTCCGTTTTGAAGAGGGCCAACGACACGATGAACCTCGCCTTGGGCGAAATGGGCGAAACCAACATCCCGAAGTTCTTCACCTGGCGTTTGAATGAGCGTCATTACGGCGCCCTCCAAGGCCTCAACAAAGCTGACTCCGCCAAGAAATGGGGCGATGAGCAAGTCCATATCTGGCGTCGTTCCGCCGACGTCCCCCCTCTAGCCCTCACTAAGGACGACGAACGCTGGCCGGGCAACCAAGAGAAATACAAAGAACTCATTGCCAAAGGGGAAATGACGATCGATGATTGCCCTCTCACCGAGTGCTTGATCGATACCGCCAAGCGCGTGAAGCCCTATTTCGATGAGAAAATCGCCCCGGAGATCAAGGCCGGGAAGAAAGTCCTCATCGCCGCCCACGGCAACTCCCTGAGGGCCATCGTCATGATGCTTGAACACCTCACCCCCGAGCAGATCATCAACGTCGAAATCCCGACCGGGAAACCCCTCGTCTACGAGCTCGACGAAAAAGACCTCAAAGTCCTCAACAAGTATTACCTCTAATCCCAAGAGGATACGCCCTCCCGAAATGGGAGGGTTTTTGTTTGCTCCCTCCCGTAGAGAGGCGACATGGGATATGATTCCGTGGATGAAAAAAACACTTGGAATCGATATCGGCGGCACCAGCATCAAGGCCGCTTTCGTTTTGGAAGACGGATCCATGGTGGATCCCTTTTCCCTCCCCATCGACAAAACCCTGAATCAAGAAGGGATGCTCAACGAGCTTTTGAATTTGGCAAAAAGGAAGCTTGAAGCCCATCCGGATTGCGTCGGCGTCGGGGTAGGCTGCCCCGGGGCGATCAATCCTGGAAAAGGATCCTGCGATTATTCGAACAATTTGGGATGGAGGGATTTCCCCGTCGCGTCTTTAATCGAAGAGGCCGTCGGGCTCCCTTGCTCCATCGACAATGACGCGAACGCGGCTCTTTTGGGGGAAGTTTACTTCGGGGCGGGGAAGACCTACCGGAACATCGTCTTCCTGACGCTGGGGACCGGGGTTGGATCGGGACTATTCATCAACGGGGAGATCTATTCCGGAAACGAGGGAAAAGGAGCTGAGCTTGGCCACACAATCCTCGAACTCGACGGGCGGCTTTGCACCTGCGGAAGGAAAGGCTGCCTGGAAGCTTATGCTTCTGCCTCCGCCTTGTGCCGCGATGGGGCCAGAGCCATGAAGGAACATCCCGAATCGCTGCTATGGTCATTCTGCAAAAACCCAGATGAATTGAACGCGAAGTTCCTTTTCGATGCGGAAAGGATGGGGGATGGAGTTTCCAAAAACGTTTTGGATGCCTATTTCCATTATCTCGGCGAAGGCTGCTTGAACTTCATCAACGCCTTCCGGCCTGAGGCATTGATCCTCGGGGGAGGGCTGACGAAGCAAGGGCCCTCGTTTGCGAAAAGGCTCGACGATTACCTTCGTCAGCGGGGGTATGGATTCGGCGGAACGATCTCGCCGAAAGTGGATGTGTTGGTTTCCTCTTTGGGCAGCGACGCCGGAATCTATGGGGCCGCCGCGTTGGCGCTTGAAAAGGCCAATAGGTGAAAGCCTAATTCAAAGAAGCGACGACGAAGGTCGAATCCGGCGCTTTGCTTTTGTACGTCTCGGAAAGCGGGACGGAGGAAATGATGATGTTGGCCGCATCAAGAGAGAACGCTTTTGCGAGGTTTTTGCGGTCAATTTTTGTCTCGTCGAACAAAACCAAGGTTTTTTCGGCGCATTTGTGCATCATCCGTTTGAGATCTGCGCTTTGCTCTGTTGCTTCCGAGAAGCCGAATTCGGGCTCGACCCCGGCGGTGGACATGATGGCGAGCTTGGCGTGATAGCCTTCGACCATCGCTTCGGCCCGGGAGCCCAAAACGGAGTTGGAGGCCGGCTGAATATCGCCACCGACCAAGGTCACCTGATGCTTCGTTTTGGTGACGAGCTCATTGGCGATCGCAAGGCCGTTGGTGATGACTCGGAGGTTTTTGAAGTCGTTGAGCATTGAGACGATTTGCAGGGTGGTGGAGCTGGAGTCCAAAAATAGGGCTGTGTCATCTTGGATGAAAGGCAAAGCCGCGCGGACCAGCGCCCTCTTCACTTGCAGGTTTTCTTTTTCCCGGAGGTAAAAGGACGTTTCTTCGATCGTGGGCGTGGATTTCAGAATGGCTCCCCCGAAAGTCCGGGTGACGAGCCCTTTTTGTTCCATCCTCGTCAGATCCCGCCGAACCGTCGACTCGGAAACGAAGAGTTTTTGGGCGAGCTCGTAGACTGTGCAGGCTTTTTTCTTCTGAAGAATTTCTAGAATTTGCTCATCTCTCTCTAAATCAAGCATAACTTGCTAAAGTATGCCGTTTCCTGGACGGTTTTGAAAGAAGTTGCTTTCAAATAAACAAAAATACGAAAAAACAAACTATTTTGTGCATTATGTCAACGGAATGCGATGCTGCCTGGGGCAAAGAGGACGAGGATGGGCCGCTGCCATGGAATTCCGATTTCGAAAAAACAGATTTCTTATGCATTCAGCTTTCTTTTTTTTGTTATGAAATTGCGCACGTTGCAACTTATGCGCAAAGTCAATCACGCCCGGGGATAGAGATAGTTAAATCAGGTAAAATAAAACCGAAGGAGTCAAATATGACTGATTTTGAAAAAGCAAAGAAAGCTTATGAAGCCTATGGGGTGGACGTCGAAGAGGCGCTGAAGAAAGCCTCCCAGACCCCCATTTCCCTTCAATGCTGGCAACTCGACGATGTGACTGGATTCGAAAACGGTGGCGATCTCACGGGTGGGATCCAAGCCACGGGGAATTATCCCGGCCGCGCGAAGAACTTCGAGGAATTGACCGAGGACCTTTCCGTCGCCCTTTCCCTGATTCCGGGGAAAAAGAAAATCAACCTCCACGCCATCTATGAATCCGATGACGTGGTCGATCGCAAAGACATCACCGCGAAGAATTTCGCGCGTTGGATCGCCTATGCGAAGCAGAACGATTTGGGGCTTGATTTCAACCCCACCTGCTTCTCTTCCGGACATATGTTCGATGGCTGCTCCCTCTCTGCCAACGATGAGGCGACCCGTCAATATTGGATTGAGCATTGCGTCAATTCCATCAAAGTCTCGGAGGACTTCGCCAAAGCCACCGGCCAACGCTGCCTTTGCAATATTTGGATCCCCGATGGAATGAAGGAGGACCCCGCCGATCGCTTGGGCCCCAGGATGAGGCTCAAAGACTCTTTGGATAAAATTCTCTCCGTGCCTTACGACAAGAGCCTTGTCGATGTGGCGGTGGAGAGCAAAGTCTTCGGGATTGGGCTTGAGTCCTACACGGTGGGCTCAAATGAGTTCTATGTCAGCTACGCCGTTTCCCGTCAGATCCTCTGCCTCTTGGACATGGGGCATTACCATCCCACCGAGAACGTCGCCGACAAAATTTCCTCCTTGCTTTGCTATTTGCCCCGCATCGCGCTGCATCTGTCCCGCCCCGTCCGTTGGGATTCGGACCACGTGATTCGCTACAACGACGACTTGAGGGCCGTCTTCGATGAGCTTGTCCGCAATGGGGCCCTTGATCGCACCGACATCGGGCTCGACTTCTTCGACGCTTCCATCAACCGCGTCGCCGCCCTCGTCATCGGCAGCCGCAATGCGCAAAAGGCTTTGCTCAACTCCCTTTTGACTCCTTGGGCTTTGTTGAAAAAAGCTCAAGATGAGCACGACCATACGAAGCTTCTTGAACTCTCTGAGGACATCAAGACCCTCCCGTTCGGGGAAATCTTCGCCGAGTATTGCCGCAGGCAAAACGTTCCTGAGGATGGGGCTTGGTATAAAACCGTCGAAGAGTACGAAAACAAAGTTTTGAAAACGAGGAAATAAAACCATGGAAAAGACTATTTTGGATTGCCGCCGTTTCCAGGATTATCTGGAAATCATCGATAACATGTATCGTCTTGGCTGGGACGAAAGGAACGGCGGGAACATCTCCCTCCTTTTGGATCCCTGCGATGTCGACGCCTATTTGGATGGTGGGAAGAAAGTTATCCGCGAAATCCCCCTCCCTTTGGAAGTCGACCCGATTTTGGTCGGCAGGGTCTTCGCCATCACGGGGACCGGCCGTTATTTCCGCAACACCAAAGCCCATCCTTCCGAGAACACCGGCGTCATCCGCATCAAAGAAGACCGGAAGACCGCCGAAGTCCTTTGGGGTTTTGACAACGGCTCTAAATTCACCAGCGAAATCTTCGCGCATATGATGTGCCATGCCACGCGGCTTAAGGTTAACCCCAACAACCACGTCATCATGCACTGCCACCCGCAAAACATCCTCACCTATTCCTCCATCCACGATTTGGACGAAAAGAGCTTCACCAAAGACCTTTGGCGCACGATGACCGAGGAGATCGTCGTTTTCCCCGAAGGCATCGGCGTCCTCCCTTGGGAACTTTGCGGGACCAACAAAATCGGCGTGGACACCGCTGAAAAGATGAAGGAATACCGCTGCGTGGTTTGGACTCTCCATGGCATTTATGGGGCGGGCGATGATTTGGATGAAGCCTTCGGCCTCATCGAAACCGTCGAGAAAGCCTGCATGCTTTATCTCATGGCCTTGCCGTATGAAAAGAAGCAGGTCATCACCGATGAGAATCTGAAAGAAATCGCCGCGGGGTTCCACCTCAGCCCGAAAGAGGGATACCTCAAGTGAAGTATTTCCTCGCCGTCGACATCGGCGCCACCAGCGCCCGCCACATCCTCGCCCACTATCAGGACGGGGAGCTGGCTTTGGAAGAGATTTACCGGTTCCGGACGCCCCTGATCCAAGAAGGGGAGGGGCATTGCCATTGGGACGTCGAAGTTCTTTTCAAAGAGATCCTCGCCGGCATGAAGAAAGCCAAGGAGTTGGGGAAGGTCCCCTCTTCCATGGGCATCGATTGCTTCGGCGTCGATTACGCTTTGCTGGATCGAAACGATGAGCGCATCGGTTTGGTCCAGTCTTACCGCGACGTCCGCACTTTCCAAGCGCAGAAGGAATTCATGACCCCGGAAGGGCTCTTCCTCGCCACGGGGGTTTTCCCTCAGAACTTCGATTCCGCCTATCAGCTCTACTGCGACAAGCGAAGCGGGAAGCTCGCGAAGGCGAAGACCTTCATGATGCTGCCCAGCTATCTTTGCTATTTGCTGACTGGGGTGAAGCAAAACGAGCTTTCCTCCCTTTCCACCAGCGCTTTGCTGGACGAAAGAAACGGAAATCCCTGCAAAGAAGTCTTCGCCGCCCTCGGCATCGACGAATCTTTGCTGGCCCCCATCGTCCCCGCCGGGACGAAACTCGGATTCCTTTTGCAGGAAATCCAAAACGAGGTCGGCTATGACTGCGAAGTCTACGCGACCTTAGAGCACGATACCGCCGCCGCTTTCTTTGCTTCCGGGGCTCAAGAGGGGGATGCCCTTCTTTCCAGCGGAACTTGGAGCTTGCTGGGGAGGGTATTGCCTTCTCCGATCATCTCCGAAGCGGCGTATCAAGCGGGGTTCACCAACGAGCTCAGCCACCCCGGGGAAGTGCGTTTCCTTCAAAACATCATGGGAATGTGGATCGTCAACCGCCTCAAAGACGAGCTGAAGATTTCTTCCTTTCCCGAAATCACCGCCAGCGCGGAGAGGGGCATGTCTTATCCGGGCGTCTTCGACGTCACCGATGGGCGCCTCAGCAATCCTGAGTCCATGAAGGATTGCGTGGAGTCCCTGCTCGCGGAAAAAGGCTATGGGAAACCGGAAACCTATGGCGAACTGTTCTATTCCGTTTATCATTCGCTTGCCCTTGGCTACAAAGGGGCGATCGCGAATATGGAGAAGCTGACGGGGTCCAAAGTGAAAGCCATCTGCGTATTCGGTGGCGGCGTAAACGCGGAAATCCTCAATTCCTTGACGGAAAAGGAAACCGGGCTCCCCGTCCGCAGAGGACCCTCCGAAGCCACGGCCATCGGCAATCTGCTTTGCTTCGCGAGGGAGTAAACATGACTCAAGGATTCAAAAACGTGAACCTCGTCTTTCCGGATGGGGTCAAAAAAGGCGATTTGTCTTTCTCGGGGGATCGGATCGTTTCCCTTTCCACGCCAGACCTTCCCCTTTTGGAAGGGCAGCAGTATTACGTGTGCCCCGGTTTCTTGGATGAGCATATCCACGGGGCGAAGGGGCGCGATGTGATGGATGGGGAGATTTCCTCCCTTCAAACCATGGCCGATGCCCTCGTCCAAGAAGGCGTGACGGCCTTTTTGGCGACGACGATGACTGAAAGTGAGGAGAAAATCCTCCGCTCCTGCCAATGTGTATCCGAATATAAAAAAGCCCCTCATACGGGCGCGGAAATCTTAGGCCTCCATTTGGAGGGGCCTTTCATTTCCGAAGCCCATAAAGGGGCGCAGGATCCCGCGTTCATCAAAAAGCCGGACGTTTCGTTGCTCGAGCGTTTCCGCCTTGCCAGCGGAGACAATGTCCGCCTCATCACCTTCGCTTACGAAAACGATGAGGATTCCTCGTTCCTCTCTTATTGTCTTGCTCATGGCATCACCCCGTCCATCGGCCATAGCGACGCGACTTCGGAAGTCTTCAAAAAAGGGATCTCCAAAGGCCTCCGCTGCGTGACGCACCTTTTCAACGCCCAACGCGGCTTCCACCATCGCGAGCCGGGGATCACGGGGGAAGGGCTGCTTCAAGACGGCGTGAAAACCGAGATCATCTGCGATACCTACCACGTTTGCCCCGACGCTTTGGCGTTGATGTTCAAATCAAAAAAGAAGCAGGACGTGGTGATGATTTCCGATTCCTGCGAAGCGAAATACCTTTCGGAAGGTGCTGAAGCCCATCTTGGGTCTCAGAAAATCCATGTCTCCGGAGGGGTCGCCCGCCTGGCAGATGAAACCATCGCGGCGTCGATCCTCCGTTTGGATCAGGGGCTGAGGAATGTTTCCCCCATCGCGGGGAAGTTCGGCTATACCTACTCCGACCTCATTAACCTGGTTAGCTTGAACCCCGCAAAAAACCTTGGTTTGGACAAAGACTACGGGAGCATCGAAGTCGGCAAAAAAGCTTCCTTCGCGGTTCTTGATTCTTCTTTCCACGTTCTTATGACCGTGGTGAACGGAGAAGTCGCTTACCGGCGATAAGAGGCTAAGGATGCTTCGCCACCCGGAAGGGTGGCTTTTTTCATTGGAGAAGCCCGGAGACGATTCTCCTCATCTCAGGGAGCTTCCTCTCCATGTCATCCACCAAAGCGAACTGATCCTTCGCCCGAACGAGGTTGTGGTCAGGATAGGAGGTTTTGAAATAGGTATCTCCTTGGAGGAAATCCGTCAAGAAGCGGATTCCGCATTCGTAAGTCAACGTCATGCCCGCTTCGGGGAACAGCTCAATTTCTGCCCTTTGGAGACTCCCTTGAGCCCCGGAGAGGTAGCCCTTCGCGTAGGAGGAGAAATATTCCAGATCGAGTTTCACCTTCGACAGGTCCTTCTCGTCTTCGGCGGCTGTGTTAGCCCCGAAGCGGATTGAATCTCCGAAATCGTAAAGAGAAAGGCCCGGCATGACGGTGTCCAAATCGATCACGCAGCTCTTCCCGTCTTCGAAGAATAAGACGTTGTTGAGCTTGGTGTCGTTGTGGGTGACCCGGATGGGGAGGTTTTTGCCCGTCAAGAAGAAAGCGACGTGTTCGTGGGATAGCGCCCAAGCGATCGCTTCTTCCGCTTGCTGCTTTCGTTCTGGGCTCGCGTTCGCGATGGCCTGCTTCAGATCCAAGAAGCGTTTGGGGGTGTCGTGGAAGTGGGGGATGACCTCAAACAGCTTCTCCGCGGGGAAGCCGTCTAGATCGTGCTGGAATTTCCCAAAGGCATATCCGGATTTTCCAAAGATATCCGCGGAGGCGGAATTGTAGGAACGGCTGCCTTCCAAATAAGCGTAGGCGCGGAAGAAGGAATCCGCCCCGTCTTCGAAATAGGTTCGCCCGTCCTTCGTGCGGATCAGGGTCAATTTCTCGCGGGCAAGATCGCCCCCGCAATGGACGATCTTCCCTTCCATGTAGGAAAGCACCGAGTCGATGTTGGCCATCACGCCCTCAATATGGGGGAAAACGGTCGTGTTGACCCTTTGAAAAACGTAGCGTTTCTTTCCTCCGTCTTCTTGCTGGAAGGACAAAACGAAGGTGTCGTTGATGTGCCCGTTGTGGTTTTCTTCAATGGAAAGGAGCTCTCCTTCAAAAGAGAAGCGGGAAATCGCGGAGAGAAGCTCGTCGTGGGTCAATGGTTTCATATTGCTGTAATCATAGTCTTCTTCGGTTATCTTTTTCTTGCCTTTTCTATTCTTTTTAAACCAAACGGGATTTTGGCATTCTGGTAAATGGCCCTTCGACATTTGTTTGAATCAAGAGTATATTAAATCGGCGTGCACTGGTGGCGGAATTGGTATACGCGCTAGTCTCAGGAGCTAGTCGGGCAACCGGTGTGGGTTCGACTCCCATCCAGTGCACCACCTTATGCGCTCGTAGCTCAGCTGGATAGAGTACAAGCCTCCGAAGCTTGGGGTCAGCGGTTCGAATCCGCTCGGGCGCGCCAAAGGGAAAATCCATTAAGGCCCTCAGGGCCTTTTTTATAAACGAAAAGCCCCGGGGCGAACCCGGGGCCGTTGAAGCAAACTTACTTCAAATTGTAGATGGTGGTGTTGGCTAAGGTGAGGAAGGTGAAGAAGATCGTGTTGAGGAAGACGCCGCCCCAGATGTTGCCGCTCTTTTCCAAGCTGCGGCGCTGATAGACGGCAAGGCCGATGAGGGTGAAGATCAAGCCCTGGACCAAGATGCCGTTGAGGTCGCAGTTGACGAAGGGGGCAGTGCCCGTGGCGATGAGGATGCCGTATTGGTAGAGAAGGAACAGCGCGGAGGGGACGACCTCGATGGCGACGGCCAATAGGTCGGCCTTCCAGCCTTTCTTCCCGGCGGTCGCCACCGCGATGGAGATGCCGGCGCAGAAATAGAAGAGGAAGAAGAAGGGCAGGTAGCGGAGGGCGGATACGAACGCGGGTCCGTTCACTGTCTTAATCGCATAGGTGTAGACGCGGAAGTCGACGTTGAAGATCCCCTGAACCATCCACACGAAGGCGCAGATGACGCCGGAAACGACGATGGCGTTGAGCAAAGAGACGCCGACGGATTTCCAGGAAGCCTTCAGCCCAAGGTGGGCAGCGGTCCGGTTCGGATTGAGGAAGAAGTGGGAGATGAGGGCGAAGATGAGGGCCAACAGCCCAGACGCCATGGCCCAGGTCGCGACGGTGCCGATGGAGGGGGCATTGAACCAGCGGTTGGTAGAATTGAGGATGTAATTCTGCCCATCGTTGATGAGCCAGCGGAGAGCAAGGGCAACGAAGGAGATGAGCATCGCTCCCCCGGCCGGGCGGATAAGGTCCTTTCCGCCTTCCTTTTTGCCGGCTTTGAAGACAATGGCCACGATTGCGAGGATCAAGGCGATGCCGATTCCTCCATACATAACCACGTCCATCATGGTCGTCATCATGGCGATGTTGGCTGCGCTGCTGGAGGATCCTGGCGACAAGAAGGCCGGAATCATGAAAGCGGACAGAAGCAGCGAGAACACCGTCATGCCGATTCCAATGGCTTTTTGCGGTTTGCTGGGCGCCTCGACTTCCGGGATGAGGGCCAAATCGGTGTTGGCGAGTCGGAAGAAGGGGAGGTTGGTCAAGCCGAGCAATCCGCAGAGGACGGCGGCCATGACCGCCAGCATGCCGATGCAGGTGAAGACCTCTTTGAGCCACCAGACTTGCTTGGAGCCGTCTTTGATGGTCACGTAGGTGCTTAGGTCATTGAGCCCAGCTTGCTTCGTCTGATGCTCGAATCCGTGGTTGAAGAAGTCGATGATGCAGCTGGTGGCTTGCGGGGACCAGGTGTTGTAGGGGTGGTCGCCCGCGACTTTGTAGATGATGCGTTCCCCGTATTTGGCCGCAAGATCGGTTTGCTCTTCCGCGAGGGCCGTATTGGTTTCGGGGTCGACTTGGTAGAACTTATTGGGTTCGCCGGCTTTGGTGAGGCCGAGCATGGAGTAGCCAACTTTGTCCGATGCGTAGTCTTTCTCGATGACGGTCCCTTTTGATTTGCCGGAGTTGTCGAAGAAGAATTCGTCGTATTCGCCTTGGAGGGCGCCGCAGGTCCTGGAATTGTAGGTGTTGTAGGTGACCCAGTCTTTTCCGAAGGCCGATGCATAGCCCTTCACGTAGCCATCGACGTAGCGGAAGTCGGCGCCTTGGGCGAGCATCGCGGTGACTTTGGGTTTGGAATAGACGCCCATCATCGTGTTGAATTCGTCCCAGGCGACGGCGATTTCGCTGGAGAAGCCGCCCATGGAGTGGCCGGAAAGGCCAATCATGCCGGTGCCATCGGCGGCCTTCAAGACGTAATCCTGGCCGTAGAGGAATTCCATCGCGTCGTAGGCGGACCAAACATAGAAATTAAATTGCGCGGGGGTGTCCCAGGTGGAATCCCCGTGGTCGTATTGGTCATAGGCCATGACGACGTAGCCGCGCCGGGCGAGTTCGAGGGCAACCCCGGATTCGAATTCCTTGGAGTTCAAATACCCGTGGGTCAAAGCGACGGCGGGGGCGGGGTGGTTGGCGTCTACTCCTTTAGGGATGTAGAGGTCATAGGCCAATTTGGCGTTGACCATGCCGTCCTTCTTTTCCCCAACCGTGGAGAGACGGAAGGGCTTGACGGCGGCGGATTCGTAGGTTTTCGCGTAGAACGAATCCATGTCGGCGACCCCGCTGGTCACCTTAACCGAATACCCACTAGTATTGACCAGCTGTGCCCCGAAGCTCGTTAAAAGAGCCCCGATGAGGCAACACGCTCCAATCCCCAATGGGTTTTTGAAAAAGCGTTTTGCTTTTTCGTTCATAAGAGAATGTGTCCTTTCCGGGTGTAAGCGGTTACACCCTGTTTACCGAATTATAGAATTCTCAACGAACTTTGGAAAGCGCTTTCATATCGGATTATCGATTTTGGATGGCCTTGCCCGTTCTTCTTCTTTTTTCGCAATTTGGACCTCAACGGGAACTCAAATCGTTTTATACTTTTTCAAAAGAGGTGCTTCTATGAGCCTAATCATCACTATAGGCCGCGAATTCGGCAGCGGGGGACGCGAGCTTGGCCGGCGTTTGGCTGATCAGCTCCACATCGCCTATTACGATCAGGAGATTTTACTGGAGTTGGAAAAGCAGACCCCCTATTGTTTGGAATACATTGAGCAGGTGACGGAGAAAAAGCCCATTCCTTTGCTTCCCATCCATTATGGGATGTCCTTTTCGATGGCTTCCGACCCTAATCTGGACCAGTCCATCGACATCTATGCGACCCAGGCCAAGATCCTAAAAGAGATGGCGGGGAAATCTTCCTGCGTCATCATCGGCCGCTGCGCGGATGAGGTGCTGAAGGAATTCCACCCGATCCGTTTGTTCGTTTATGCGGACGCTCCCTCCAAAATGGAACGTTGCCGTTTGAGAAAGAAGCCCGGCGAAAAAACCGACGACCGTACCTTGGCCCGCGAATTCAAAACCATCGACCGCAACCGCGCGAAATACTACGAGTTCTATACCGGTAAAAAGTGGGGTGCGAAGGAAAACTACGATTTGATGATCAACACCAGCGGGCGTTCGGTCAAGAAACTGGCCGATAAGCTCGCCCAGTTCCTCGCTCCTTTGTCGAAGTGAAGTTACGAAATAATCTATTTTTGAGAAACGGGGGTATTTTTGAGCCTGCCTTTGTTTGCTATGCTTAATCCGACGAATCCAAATAGATCAACAGAAGGAGTTACCGAAAATGGGATTTGAATCACGTTTCGTTGGTTCCTACCCGGTGATTGGCATCCGACCGACCATCGATGGCAGGAGAGGGCCTTTGAAGGTCCGCGAATCTTTGGAGGAGCAGACCATGGGAATGGCTCTGTCCGCCAAAAAGCTGCTCGAAGAAAACCTTCGCTACAGCGATGGGGAACCGGTGAAAGTCGTCATCGCCCCCTCTACGATCGGGCGCGTTCCCGAATCTGCAGCCTGCGCCGATTACTTCAAAAAGCAAGGCGTCGATATCACTTTGACCGTCACCCCCTGCTGGTGCTATGGGGCCGAAACCATGGATATGGACCCCATGACCATCAAAGCCGTTTGGGGGTTCAACGGAACCGAGCGTCCCGGCGCGGTCTATCTAGCTTCCGTTTTGGCCACCCACGCTCAAAAAGGCCTTCCTGCCTTCGGCATCTATGGCCACGAAGTCCAAGATAAAGACGACCACTCGATCCCCGAGGATGTGAAGGTTAAGATTCTTCGCTTCGGCAGGGCCGCCATCGCCGCCGCGACCATGCGCGGGAAAAGCTATTTGCAAATCGGCTCCAGCTGCATGGGGATCGGCGGATCCATCATCAACCACGACTTCATCGAAGAATACCTTGGGATGCGCGTGGAAAGCGTCGATGAGGTGGAAATCATCCGCCGCATGACCTTGGGCATCTATGACCATAAGGAATACGAGAAAGCCCTCGCTTGGGCCAAAAAGAACTGCAAGCCCGGCTTTGACAAAAACCCGGTTGAACTTCAAAGGACCCCGGAGCAGAAGGAAAAAGACTGGGAATTCACGGTCAAGATGTGCTGCATCATCAAAGACCTCTACAACGGGAACAAGAACCTTCCGGAAGGGTGCGAAGAAGAGGCTTTGGGGCATAATGCAATCGTCGGCGGCTTCCAAGGGCAGCGTCAGTGGACCGACTTCTATCCCAACTGCGATTTCCCGGAGGCGCTTCTTAACAGCACCTTCGATTGGAACGGGGCCCGCGAACCCTATACCTTGGCTACCGAAAACGACACCCTCAACGGGATTGGGATGCTGTTCGAAAGGCTTTTGAATGGAAGGGCCGCCATCTTCGCCGACGTCCGCACCTTCTGGAGCGGCAATAGCGTCAAACGCGTCACCGGATACGATATCCAAGGGCACGCCAAGGATTCCGATGGGTTCCTCCATCTCATCAATAGCGGCGCCCAGTGCTTGGATGCCTGCGGGGAAGTCACCGACGAAAAGGGCAACCACGTGATGAAGCCGTGGTGGGAGATGAAGGAAGAGGATATCGCTAAGTGCATGAACGCCACCACTTGGCCTTATGCTGACCTTGGCTATTTCCGCGGCGGCGGATTCAGCTCCCGCTACCTCACCCGCGCCGAGATGCCGATGACCATGATCCGCTTGAACCTCGTCAAAGGGCTTGGCCCGGTGCTGCAGATCGTCGAAGGCTACAGCGTCGCTTTGCCCGATGAGGTTTCCGACGTCCTTTGGAAAAGGACCGATTACACTTGGCCTTGCACTTGGTTCGCCCCTCGCTGCACCGGCAAAGGGCCCTTCACCAGCGCCTATGAGATCATGAACCATTGGGGCGCCAACCACGGGGCCATCACCTACGGCCATATCGGCGCAGACTTGCTGACTTTGGCTTCCATCCTCCGCATCCCCGTCGCTATGCACAACGTCGAGGACAAAGACGTTTACCGCCCCGCTGCTTGGGGGCTGTTCGGATCCGACTTGGAGGGTGCGGACTTCCGCGCCTGCGAAGCTTACGGGCCGATGTACAAAAACGTCCGGAAATAAAGGAAAAAGCCTCTCTGAGCGGAGCTCGGGGAGGCTTTTACTTTACACGGATGAGCTTTGAGCCGAAGGAAGAAACGTCGCTTGAAGGGTAGGAAGCCCCGGTGGCGTCCCCTTCTAGGAACGTCGGCGGGTCGGCGTGGGAAATCGACATGTTCGGGTAAGAGGCGGAGAGCTTTTTCCCGCAGATCTCCACGTTTTCGAATCGGACCCCCTCCACGCGGTGCTCTTCGTTTGGATATTGGGGGCGCTTCTCGATGCTTCCGGAGATTTTGATGCGTGGGTTTTCTTTTCCGGATAGGACTTTGATGTTGGAGCAAGTGACCCCGGAGATGCTTCCTAAAGGGGTTACTTTGTGGGCGTCGCTCCAAGTGGGGGAATGGGATACGTCGAAATCGAACAAGGTATTGTCCCCTTTCCCAAGGGAAGCGTCTTCCACGGTGATGCTGCGGTAAGTTACGTTTTTGATTGCGGCGTTGTTCCCGTTGTGGATGGAGAAGACGGGTTTGTGAAACGCATGGAGGACAGTGATGTTCTCAAAGGAAATGTCCTCCATTTTCTCCCCGATGGTTTCGTATCCGATTTCCATGGATTGGGCCAAATCGGTGTCAAGGAGGCAATCCGAGAAATGGATGGAGGAGGTTTCTCCTTCTTGCCCGGTTTTGGAATTGACGTAGTTCTTCACGACCAAGGAGTCGTCCCAGCTGCGGACGAAGCTATCCGAGACATCGACGTCTTTGCAGGATTGGACCGAAATGCCATCCCCGTTGGAACGGGAGGAAATGACCTTCACGTTCTTTAGGCTCATCTTCTCGGAGCAATATAGATTGAACGCCCATCCCGCGGGGTCGAGGAGGGCGAAGTCTTCTAGCTTCACGTTCCGGCAAAACTGAAAATCGATGGGGACGTTGGCAATTCCTTTGTCCACGTCACGGATGAAAGAAGATCCATCCAGGAATCCTGGGCCCTCCACGGAGACGTTGTAAGCTCCGTTGGCCCGGATTTTCGCGCGGAGGATCGCCCCTTCCTCCAAATAGATCTTGCCCCCGTTTCGGAGAACGATCTCGTCGTTTGAGTTGATTCGGGGGTCGTTTTCTTTGCTGTGGAGCCCCGGGGAAAAGACGGTGGCCCCCGCGGGGATCTCCTTGAAGGGGTTGACGAATAGATGCAGGGTGCGGGAACGGGTTTCGATCAGGTATTGCCCCGGGGATGAAATCATGAATGAAATGACCCAGCGGCTCGAATCGACGGACCAGGGGATGCTTCTTCCTAACGGGCGGATCGTCACATCCTCCTTGGGGTTGAAGGCGCATTGGAGCTTCAACGTCGCTTTCCCCTTCAAGGAGAAAGAGGCAACCGCGTCTTCGCTTCTTCCCTTCGCGTCTTTGTTCCAGGTATGGTTGGAATTGACCTTGACCGCGTAGACGGGGATTTGCTCCCCGGCGGCGAATAGCCGCAAAGTGGGATAGAGCTTCATTCCCTCCACGGGGTCGCCGAATTTGATTTGGTTGACTTCCCCGGGGGTTTCCGGCTCCTCTTCGCGCGAAAAATAATCGCTTTCGACGATTTTGAAATTGTCCTCGTCCTTGGGGAAAGAGGTTTGCTCAATCGATGACATGGGGATGGAACTACTCTCCTCAGAGGCATTGCCCGAACAAGAGAAAAGGAGGGGCAAAGCCAGCAAGAGGGCGATTACTTCAAAAGCGATTTTCCGTTTGTTTTGGCGAAGAGGCATAGATGTTCCAAATTGAAGCTGATTCCGACCTCTTCTCCTTTCTGGAAGCGCCCTAGGCCGGTCGTGGAAATGATGAGGTCCTTCTCTTTCCCTTGGAAAGTGGTGTAGAGGAGGGTTTCTTCCCCAAGCTGTTCAAAAAGGTTGATTTTGGCGGAGAATCCCTGATCGACGTAAGAAAGGTCGCCTTCCACGGAGAGAGAACGGGGGCGGATGCCGGCGACGATGCTTTGATCGAGCCAATTGTCGTCGAATCCCTTCATCCTTTCTTCAGGGATGGGAAGCCTTATGCTTTGCCCTTCCAAAGAAAGGAAGTAACGTCCCTTTTCTTTTTGGACTTGCGCGGAGAAGAAGTTCATCTGCGGGGTGCCGATGAACCCGGCGACGAATTGGTTCACGGGGTTGAGGAAGATCTCCTCCGGGCTTCCGATTTGCTGGATGACCCCGTCCTTCAAAACGACGATTTTGCTGCCCATCGTCATGGCTTCCACTTGATCGTGGGTGACGTAGATGAAGATGGTTTTGAGCTTGTCGTGGAGGCGGGTGATCTCCGAGCGCATCTGAACGCGCATCTTCGCGTCGAGATTGGAAAGGGGCTCGTCCAAGAGGAAGACTTTGGGATCGCGCACGATGGCCCTTCCCAACGCCACCCTCTGCCTTTGCCCTCCGGAGAGGTTGGCGGGGCGGCGGTTTAGGTATTCGCTCAAGCCGATTTTCGCGGCCGCGGCTTCGACTTTCTGTTTGATTTCAAGCTTCCTTTGCTTACGGTACTTGAAATCGAAGAAGTGCTTGAAGGGTACTTTTTCCACCTCGAGGGGGAAGGCGATGTTCTTGAATACGGTCAGATGCGGGTAGAGGGCGTAGTTTTGGAACACCATCGCGATGTCCCTGTCCTTGGCCTCTTTGTCGGTGATGTCCTCTCCGTCGAGGAGGATCTTCCCCTTCGTCACGTCTTCCAGTCCGCCGATCATGCGCAGGACGGTGGATTTTCCGCATCCGGAGGGGCCGACGAAGACGACGAATTCGCCGTCATTGATGTCCAGATTGAAATCTTTGGTCGCGGTGACCCCATTGGGGTAGGTTTTGTAAAGGTGCTCGATGCGGATCCTGGGCTTGCTTTCCTGTTCCAAATAAAGGAGCAGATCCGAGAACTTCGTCAAGGGGTGGTCGGTGTTGGGGGAAGAAGAGGCATCGCTGATGCCGTAAGAGGTGAACCCTCCCCTTTTCGCGGCTTCGACTCCGGCGTAGGCGTCTTCCACGACTCCGCATTCCGCGGGGGGTAGCCCGATCTTTTTCGCGGCCAAAAGGAAGACCTCCGGGTCGGGTTTAGAATGCTCGATCATCGTTCCATCGACGATTTGGTCGAAGAAATCGGAAAGGCCGATCCTCTCCAAGATGAACTTCGTGTTCTTGCTGGAGGAGCCGATCGCCGTGCGGATGCCCATGGCTTTGATTTGCTTTAAAGTGGCAAGGGTTTCCGGATCGACGTCTTTGGGGGTCAATTGCTTGAGGTATTCGCGGTAGAGGTTGTTCTTCTTTTCGCAGAGGGCCTGCTTTTCCTCCTCCGAATAGCACCGCTTGGCTTTCTCCAAAATGATTTCGCAGGAAGCCATGCGGGAAACGCCCCGGAGGCGGTTATTGACGGTTTCGTCGAAGGGGATCCCCTCATCGTCGGCCATCTTCTTCCAGGCCAGATAATGGAAATGGTCGGTGGATACGATCACCCCGTCCAAATCGAAGATCATTCCTTTTGTCATAATGCAACCTCCTGAAGGGAAGCTTCCTTCCCATGAATGGTGATTTTGTAGCGTTTTCCGTGGAAGAGAAGGGAATATTCCATCCCTTTGATTTGCTGCGGCAGATGGGGATGGAGGGCGAAATGGTCTCCCTCGATTGTAAATCCGCTGAAGCCATAGACCAAGGAGAGGTAAGCCCCTCCTTCGCTGGCGGGGTGGCTCCCGCCGATGTAAATGCCCCCGGCGTAGAGCTTTTGCTCGCCATAGAGGTCGATGGAAGCGGATTTCCGATACATGGAGTAGGCGTATTCGCTTTCCCCGATTTGGGTGGCTAGCAGCGAGTACATGCTGCTAGAAAGGGAGGACCCATGCTCGGTGCGCGGGAAATAGTAGTCGTAGTTGGCTTTTTTGATCCTTTGATCGAATTCTTCACCAAGCAGCACGAGCATCGCGACGACGTCGGCCTGCTTGATGATCTGGGTGGGGCTGGCCGGCCCGTCTTTCCCGCCCCAATATTGCTTGGGGTCCTTCACGCGGCTTCTTACCTCCGCCAAAGAGCAATCCTCTTTTTGGAAGTATCCTTCGAATTGCTCGATGACTCCCTTTTCGTTGGGCTTTGGCAAATAGAGCTTATCAAGGAACTCCTCCCAGCTCGGGATAAGTTCGAGGTATTTGCCTCCGAGGGTTTTGGCTTGCTGAATCGCATATCTTATCGCGTGGGCGGCCATGTAGTTGGTGAAGGCGTTGTCGTTGACCCGTTCGTGGTATTCGTCGGGGCCGATGACGTCGTCGAGGTGGTACGCTCCGTTTTGAAACTTCGCATAGCTCTGGTAGAAGGAAGCCACTTCCGAAAGAAGCTCCATCCCGCCTTCTTTTAGCAAAGAGGAATCCCCGGTGAGACGTTGATAATTCTCGAAGGCGTAGGCGATGTCGGCGGAGATGTGGATCTGCTTTTCGTTGAAGTAGGTGCGGATCGGCTTGCCGGTCTTGTAGTCGGTGACGTTGTATTTGGAGCAGGCCTCGAGGCCATTGTCCTGGCTTTCCCATGCGAAGAAGGCGCCTTGATATCCGAATTCCTTGGCTTTGGCTTTGGCCCCTTCCAAGGTGTTGATCCGGTACTTCAGCAAGTTGCGCGCCACCTGGGGCTGCTGCAGGGCGAAGAAGGGGAGAAGGAAAATCTCGCTGTCCCAGAAAATCGCTCCTTTGTAGGTTTGCCCGCTGACGCCTCGAGCGGGGATGCTCCTGGCCCTATGCTTGTCCCCAAGGATCAGAAGCATGTAGATGGAGTAATTTCCTTCTTCCTCTCCTTCCTTATCCCCGAGGAGTTTCATCTTCGCGTTTTGATAAAGGGGAGAGAAAGAAGCGACGTGCTCTTGCTTCAAGGCCTGGAATCCCTTTTCCTTCGCTTTGGCGATTTCCGAAGCGAAATCCGCCTTTTCCTCGAAGACGAGGCTGATGATCTGCAAAGAGAACGTTTCGCCTTTCTTCAAATGTCCCTCCGCGGAATAGAAGGATTCCCCCTCTTCTTTCGCGGGCATAGAAGAAAGATAGCAAACCGCCTCATAGACGGTTTTGCCTTCGTTGGTGGTTCCTTCAAAAAGAAGGAAATCCGGGTAACGGGTCACCTTTTTTTGAGGGAAGTGGGGACCGTTGCATTCGAAGATGTCCGCGTCCAACCCGAAGAGGAAACGGAAATCGCCCCCTTCTTGGGCCTGGATCGAAAGGGAGGACGCCAAAAGATTGTCCTGAGACTGCGAAAGGAAACGCTCCGAGGAGATCGAATAGGACGGGAAAAGGGTCTTCCGCTGGAAAATGCCCTGTTCCAATTCGAGTTTGATTTGATGGGAGATGGGCTCTTGGGTGAGGCAATCCTGCTCCTTGCCGGAAACGAAGGTCTTGCAGCAAAAGGGAATCGGGAAATTCAGCGATTCCCTCCACGCGTTCCCGGCTTTGTCGTAAACCCCAACTAAGTTGAGGCCCGGCATCTGGGCTTTCCCTTCCTCTTCCAGCGTCCCGCGGTAGCCAAGATGGCCGTTGCCCAAAAGGAAGCGGTTGCCTTCTAGAACCCGGGAAGAGGGGTTGTAATGGGATAAGACGATGAAGTCGCTCATCGGGCAATCTCCAATTCCCCCTCAACGAGGCGCTTTTTCCCGTAGATTTTGATTTCCACCGGGGCTCCTTGGTTGGTGATGGTCAAAGCGGATTTATCCACGTCGAAACGAAGCAAGCTCCCTTTGTAGGTGAGCTTGACCGAATAATGGGTCCACCTTTCGGGGAGGGCGGGGTTGACGGAAAGCTCGGGCTTGTCGCTGCGGAGGCCTAGGAACCCGTAGACGATGTTCATCCAGGCCGCGGCGATTGAGGTCATGTGGAGCCCCTCGCTTGTGTTGCGGTTATAGTCGTCCAAATCCAAACGGGTCGCGAACCCGAAGAAAGAAAGGGCTTCTTTCTCTTTGCCGAGTTCTTCCGCCAAGATGGAATGGACGGATGGGGAGAGGGAGGATTCGTGGATGCAGCGCGGCTCATAGTAGTCATAGTTGGCTTCTTTGGTGGCCAAATCGAAGTCCTGGTTATAGAGGAAAAGGAACATCAAGACGTCCGGCTGCTTGATCATGTCGTTGCGGTAGATTCGGTCGTAGGACCAATGGGAATACAGGGGGAAATCGGTGACCGGGATTTTGTCCACGTCGATATGCGGCAGGTCGTAGAAGCCTTGGTGCTGCTCATAAAGATGGGTTTTCTCATCGTAGAGGATGAGCATTTTGTCCATGGCGTGCCTCATCTCCTCTAAAGTCGATGCGGTGAACCCGACTTTCTCAGCAACGGACCGCCAAGCGAAGCGCGGGTCGGAGAGGACGGAGAGGGTGTATTCGAAGGTCTTCTTTGCCATGATGTTGGTGTACATGTTGTGGTTGACCATGACTTCGAATTCGTCCGGGCCCATGACCCCGTAGTAACCGAAATGGGTGCGGTTTTGGTTCCACTGGCCGCGGGTGAGGAGGAACTTGTCGATTTCAAGGAGCATCTCCAGGCCGTATCGGTTCATGAAGTCCGCATCGTCGTAGAGATTCATGTAATGGAAAATCGCGTAAGCGACGGCGGTGGTGGGCTGGATTTGGGTGGAGGCGTGCTGCCAAAGGGTGCAGGCCTCCTCCCCGTTTCGGGTAGCGATCGGATAGGCGGCCCCTTCGCAATCGAGGTCTTTGGCCCTTTCCCGAGCCTGCGGCAGCGTGTTGTAACGGAAAAGTAGGAGATCCTTCGCGGCTTTTTGGTTGCTGAAAAGGTAGTAGGGCAGACAATAGGTCTCCGAGTCCCAGAACGCATGCCCGGAATAAGCCTCCCCGCTTAAGCCTTTGGCCCCGATGTTGTTGTCCGGGGCGAGGCCGGAATAGGCTTGCTGAAGGTTGAACAGGCAGAAGCGGATGCCCTGTTGGTCGTCGGGATCCCCTTCGATCTCGATATCGGATTTCTCATAGGCTTTTTGGAAGAAATCCTCATTTTCCTTCAGAAGGCCCAAGGTCCCTTTTCCGCACAAAGCGCAGAGTTCTTCTTCCGCCTCCGCCTTCCTTTCTGCGAAGCGGGAATCTTCTTTTTTGTCCACGACGTTGCTGACGAAGCGGGAGAAAGTCTCTTTTTCCCCGGGCTTCAGCGCGAAATGGTAAAGGACGTTGATTTCCTTTTCCTTGGATTCTACATGCTCCGGGGAGAAAGAGGATTCGATCCTCATCAGGGTCAAGAGGCTTTGGTGGGTGGTCGGGGTTTTCAAAAACAGCCCGTACTCCCCGTTTTCATCGATGACCTCCCCGGGGTTCCAATAGCAGTGGTTGCCCCAATGCAGGATAGTTCCGTCCAAAGAGAAGGACAAAGAAACATCGACGGCCTTATCGCTTTCGAGGCTGACGGTTTGGAAAGCCTGCTTGGGGGATTCCATGCCTAGCAGCCTCGTGAAGGCCACTTTGACGTTCGCCCCGCTTTGCAAATGCCAGATGAAGCTGCGCTGCAGCAGCCCAGAACGGAAGGACAGGGTGCGCTTGAAGGAGGAAAAGGAAACCTTGGCCAAGTCGAGCTTTTCCCCATCGATGATCAGGCAAAGCTTCAGATAGTTGGTGGAGTTGATCGTGAAGTGGGTCCTTTTGACGATGCCTTTGTAAGCGCTTGGGGTCTCTTCCAGCGAATATTCGAGGATGCCGTTGTAATAAGTGCCGATCAGCGAAGGAAGGGAAACCCCTTCTTCGAAGAAGCCGCGGACGCCGCTATATTCGTTTCCCAGCGAGAAGATGGATTCGCTGACTTGATTCCGTTCTTTGTGGAACCCGATTTCCGTCACGGAAAAAGGCTCCACTTCCAAATAACGCGTTCTGATTTTTCCCATAATGAATTACTCCTTGCTTCCCTTGCTCGCGCCGGCGCTCATGATTTGGCGCTGGAAGATAAGGAAGACGATGATTTGGGGGATGATAGAGAAGACTAGAAGCATCAGGAAGTCCTCGGACTTCAGGATGTCTCCTGCGGAGCCGATGTCGTAGATGCCGATCATCAAGGTTTTGAGTTTGTCGTTCTGCAGGACGAGGTAAGGCAAGAGGAAGTCGCTGTAAGAGGCGGTCATCGAGAAGATCGCGACGATGCCGATGATCGGTTTGGAAAGAGGCAAGACGACGCGCCGGAAAATCTGGAATTGGCTCGCCCCGTCCATCGATCCGGCTTCGATGAGGGATTTGGGCAGGCGTTGGAAGTAGTCTTTGAACAGCATGTAGTAATAGGCGTTGGCCCCAAAACTCAGCCAAAGGGGGAGGAAGGTGAGGTAGGATTCTTGGTTCGCCAATAGGCCGAACGCGGAGATTTCCCGAATGAGGGGGAGGATGTTCAGAATGGTCGGGACCATGTAGCCCAGGAAGATGAGCTTATCGATCACTTTGTAGCCGAACGGCTTGAGGATCGCGATCGCGTAGGCCAAAAGCGAGTTGAACACCACGGCGCAGATCACCGCCCCGATGACGTAAACGAAGGTGTTGAGGTAATACCTTCCGAAGTCAACGACGCCCCAAAGGCGGATGAAGCGGCCCCAGTCCCATACTTTGGGCCAAAACGTGTAATGGGCGGAGTTGATTTCCCCATCCGACTTCAAAGCGGAGGCCAATAGATAAATAACGGGGAACAGGGCGAAGAAAGAGAAGATGCAAAGAAGCAAAAGGATGAACCCGTATCCGACTTTATGGGCCGGAGAACGGTAGTCAGCGAAGTTCAGGAATCCACCGCGTTTGTCCTTGAGGCGGGGGAAGACGTACTTTTTCATGCTTTCCCCTCCTTTTTCTTCAAGAAGCGGTCGAGCAGGGAATAAAGAAGGGTGAACGCCAAGATGATGAGGGCCAAGATCAGGGACGTCGCCGCGGATTTGCCGTATTCGAAATCGTTGAAGGCGTAGAGGTAAGAAAGGAGCATCAAGGACATCGATGCGTCCAGCGGCCCTCCGTTGGGGCCGATGACCAACGGCTCATAGAAGACTTGGAACACCGAGATGATCTGCAAAACGAAGAGGGTCAATAGCGTGCCCCGGAGCGCGGGGATGGTGATGCGGAAGAAGCGTTGGGTGGAGCTGGCCCCATCCATGCGCGCGGCTTCGTACATCGAATCGTCGATGGATTGGAAGGAAGAAAGATAGATGAGGGCCGTGCTCCCCGCGCCTTTCCAGGTCATGGCCAAGACGATGAGGGGGATGACGAGGTTCACCGAGCCCTTCCAAGGGTGGGGCTTCAGGCCAAAGCCTTGGATGATGACGTTGAAGAGGTCGGTGCTCCCATCCCCGTACATGGAATTGAACAGGAACACCACGGCGATGCCCGAGATCATGCAGGGGAGGTAGAGCACGACGCGGAAGAAGCCTTTCGCGTGGATGACCTCCGAAAGCAGGAACCCGAGGATCACCGGAACTAGATACCCGATGAGCAAAGAATAGAGGATGTAGAGGAAGGTGTTCTTCAAGGCGCTGAGGAAGGTTGGGTCCTCAAAGACGTCTTTGAAGTTTTGGAATCCCACGAAGACGGGGTTCTCCAAATCCGGGCTCTGGAAGGCCAGGACGATGTTCCTCCCCATCGGGTACCAGACGAAGAAAACGAACAAAAGCAAAGGGACGATCATGAAAGCCCATCCCAAAAGATTCCTCTTCAGGACGCTTTTCCAGTTTCTCTTCCTTCCTTTTTCTTTTTTGCTAAGGGCGAACATAACTTTCACTGATTGAAGCTTTTATCCAAGGCTTTCTGCAGGGTTTGGCTGGCCGTGGATAGAAGCGCCTGGCAGGAGGCGCTTTCCTTGTAGGTGAAGACGCCTTGGATCACCGTGTCCAAGGCTTTGTACATGTCTTGGGCGTTGTAGGGCACCTCGGGGTGTTTGTTCTGCTGAATGGTGGAGAAGAAGGGCGAATAGTCCTCCATTTGGACGTTGATGTATTCGTCCTCGAGCTGCTTGGCTTTCTCCACATAGTCTTCGTTGGACCAAGGCATGATGGAAGGGAGGATCGGCTGGCCTTTCTTCTTGGCGACCTCATACCCTTCCTTCTTCGCGAGGAGGTTGTTCTCGCTGGTGGACGGGGAGCGGCCGATGTAGTCGAAGAACTTGAGGATGCCCTCGACCTTTTCGTCGCTGACTTTCTTGGTGAAGACGAAAGGAGTTCCGCCGTAAAGGGAATAATGATGGGCCCCATCCCCCGTCGGCATCGGGACGAAGGCGAGATCGTCCATGTCGCAGCTTCCCTGCAAAGCGGCCTGCTGGAGCACGTCGCTTCCGACGACGGCCATCGCGACCTTCTCGTTGATGTTGGAATACCAATCGTTGTAGACGCAGCCGACCTTCTCGACCAATAGGCCCTCCACGCTCATCTTCTTGATCCATTCCAAAGCGTTGACCGCTTCTTGGCAGTCCAACGTGGCTTTGATTTTCCCGCCTTCTTCCTTTTCCAGCGTGGCTCCGTAATTCCAAGCCATGTTGGAGAAGACCCAGCCGCCGTTTTTGTTGGCGGAGTACATGATGAACCCTTTCGCCGCGTCGCCGTTCTCGTTGACGATCGTGTTGGAATAATCGTAGACCTGCTCCCACGTGGTGGGGTAGGCGGGGGTGCCGTCTTTGTTGTAGAGGGAATATTTGCCGTCGATCTCCGGCAGAAGCCCGTTCTCGCCCAAAATCCTCTTATTGATCAGGAGACCCAAGCCGTAACCATCCCGGGGCACGCCGTAAATCTCGTTGTTGAAAGTGAGGGATTCCTTCATCTCCGAATCCATCTTCTGGTCCCAACCGAGCTCTTTCAGCTGCGAGGTGATGGGGCGGATGATGTTCTGCTTCAAAAGCTTCTCCGGCTCGGTGAACCAGGTTTGCCAGACGTCGGGCAGGGAATTCGTCGTGAATTTGCTTCCGACGGTCTCGGTGGAATAGGTATAGGGGCTTGCTTTGATGACGTATTGGGGGTTGTCTGCCTCGAACCGTTCCTTCCAAACGTTGTACATCGCCACATCCTGGGCGGAAGTGGATTCGGGCCAAAAGCCGATTTTCAGTTCGATTTTATTATCGCCGGAACCTCCGCAAGAAACCAAGGAGAGGGCTCCGAGGGATAATAAGACCAACTTTGTCGCTTTGTTTTTCATGGGAATGCCTCCAAAAGGTGTGGGGAGGAGCTTTCGCCCCTCCCCATTTGGCTAATTTTACTTAGCCCAAGTCTGAACGTAAGCGGAAGTCGCCATGCCGGCAGGCATTTCGTCTGCGATGGCTTTGGCGGTCCCAAAGTGGATGGTTCCGGCCTTTCCGCCGGTGAAGAAATGGATCGCATCACCGACTTGAACGTCCATGCCGGCAGAAGCGAAATCCAAGACCAAGTCGACGCCTTCTTCGGAAAGTTTGGCGTTGATGTCGTAATCTTCCCCGCTTAGCGTCTTGAGGAGCGGCTTCTGATTGGCCCAGAATTCTGCTCCTTCCCCGTTTCTATCCCTCTTCACGCGGAACAGGGACAGATCCAGGTCGGCGTCCCCGGAAACGTGGACGATCATCTTCTTGGCCTCGACGGTGGAAGTCCATCCGCTGATGTATTTCCATCCCGCCGCTTCGTCTTCGCTGGAAATGACGCAGTCGGTCGCGGCGTTCCCATCGACGGAGAAGCCTTTTTCGGCGATGCCGATTTCGGAGACGGAGATTTTCCCGCGGGGCTTCTTGTTTTCTTCTTTTTCCTCATATTCTCCGGAGTGGAAGTGGACCCAGCCATCGCCCTCTTCGGGGAAGGCGGACAACGGCGCGTAGTAGGTCGTCTCTTCTTCGGGGATGAGGGTGGAGCTGCTGACCTCGGATCCGGCTTTGTCGTAGAGCTTCAAACCGTCCTTGAAGAACAGTTGTTTTCCGTTCATCTCCAAGCGGAAGGTGTCGAAGTTCGCAACCCCGTCGCCCTTGGCCTTGAAGTAGAGGTAGGAGGAGTTGCTCGAAGCGTGGATGCAGTTGAACCAGTGATAGGCGTTCAGATCGACGTCGGCGTCGTTGATGACGTTTTTGGCGTCTTGGTAGACGTTGAAGTCGTTGGCGTAGAAGATCGAATCGATTTCGATGTCCTTCTCGCCGGTGTAGTACATGTGGATGTTGTCACCGGCCTCAAGCCCGTTCTGGGCGAGGTCGACGATGTACCAGGAGAAGCCTTCCGCGGTGGTGTAGGGGGTTTGGTAAGCGGCGTCGCCGTAGGTCTTGACCCCTTCCATGGCGAGGACGGAGTTGAACGAGTTCTCTTTGCCCATGTCGCCCATCTTGAAACGGAAGCCATTGAGGTCGGTTCCCTCTTCGCCTTTGATGGAGAAGACGAGGTACTTGGCCCCTTTCAGCACGTGGCTGGAGCCGATGCCGACGTGGTCGTAGTCGTCTTTGTTCCCGGCTTCGGTCCCTGGCATGTGGAGGACGCCGTCTTTGGTGTAGATCTTGTCCCCGTGGTTATAGCTGAGGAAGTGGTAGATGCCCGCGTCGACGTTGCGGGAATCGGCGTGAGAGGCATCGTAGTTGCCATCCAAAGAAGCGAAGGTCCTTTCGAAGTTGTCGAAGGTGACCGCGGTCTTGGGGTTGATGGAAGGATACTTCTTGTCGAGCTCGGGCTCTTCGAAGGAGGTGAGGAAGACGTTGGAGATCTCTAAGACGTTATCGCCTTCGTTCTCGAGGGTGACCGTCTTCACGTGGCCCTCATCCACCCCGCCGAAGGCATCGAGGCCGATGGCCAAATTGGCGTAGGCTCCGTCGACGGCGTTGACGACGGCTTTGTCGCCTTGCGCTTTCCAAAGCGGGAAGGAAGCGGTTTTCACGGTGGAAGCTTCGTCGTTATAGGCGACCGTCATCTTGACGTGGCTCATATCGCCCAAGGCGGAGAGGACGATGTGGGATTTCTCCGTGGTGATTTCGGGGGTCGTGTATTTCTGCCCCTTGCCTAGGGCCAAGCCCCTGCGGATCAAAACTGCGTCGGCGCAGTCGGTCGGGCCCCAGTAAACGTTGGGGTTGCCGCCGATTTCCTGGCGGGAGAAGTCATCGATGACGGTGGTGTTGTCGCCTTTTTGGAAGGAGACTTCCGCGATTTCGACCACGGCGGAGACTTCGGCGTCCTCTTTCACGTAGAGGTGGAAGCCGACGGCTTCGCTGAGGACTTTCAATTCAGTGCCCGGGAAGAGGGTGTTCTCATCCCCGACGGAAGCGCCGACGTTGATGGAGATGTCCTGGAATTCGTTGGTCAGTTCGGGATTGGCCTCTTCGTCGGCGTTGAGGGCTTCGCCCATGTTGATGGGGTAGATGTTGGCGTCGACGTCATTGGAGGGGCGGATGCCGAAGACCAAATCCTTCATCGGGAGTTTGCCTTCGACCACGCGCATCTTGAAGTGGACGCTGCCTTGACCCAAAAGGGTCTTTTCCCCGCCGAAGGAAGCGCTGGCCATTTTGTAGATGGCGGCTCCGGGGGTCTTTTGGAAGGAATCGAGGTTGGAATCGACGACTTCGCGGAGGATGCCGTTATGGATTTCGGCGTTGCTGGTCCCCCTGAGGCTCTCGCCGGAGAAGTCCTCCAAAGAAACGTCGAAGCGCTTATCGAAGGCGCGGGTGACGGCGCCTTCGGCCAAAGTCTTGTTCAATCCCTGCCGATGAGTGATGACTTCGCCTTCTTGGCTGCTGGTTTCCGAGCTGGGCGGAAGCTCAGAGGCCCCGACCTCCGAGGTGGTGGGGTTTTCGCTGGAAGAGGGTTCCGGCGCGGGCGTATCGGTCCCGCAGGAGGCGAGGATCATGGCCGCGCTCAGCGGCAAGAACGCCCAGATGAGTTTTTTGCTTTTCATTTCATTTCCTTTCTGAAAGCATTTCAAATCGAATTATTTGACTCCGTAAGCGCTGATTTCGGATAGTTGTCCCCCGTATCCTCCACTGGCGCTATTGGAGTTAATAACCACTTTTAGGAACCGGCAGGCGACGTCGCCCATATCGAGGATTACCCGGTTCCCGGTTTGGGGATCGAAGAGGTAATCGCTGGCCTCCTTGACGATCGAGAAGGGGGTGGAGGCGCTATAGGCGAGGTTCTGATCGCTGACGGAGATCTCGATGTTTTCGACGCGCGAGGACCAAGTGAGGATCGGCGGCAGGGAGAGGACGAGCTTGGAGAGGCGGTAGATGTCCCCCAAATCGATGACGATCAACGCCGGCAGGGTCTTCGATTCGTAATAGGAAGTGCCCCCGGTTTCCCCATCGACCACGTTCTGGACCGGGTAGACGTCGTTGTGCTCGGTGGAGTCAACGATGGATTTCATGTAGGTCAGGGAAGGCGGGTAGAACTCGACTTCGCTGACGCGGTAGGTCTTGGGGGATTGGAGGGTGTTGGTCGCCACGAAGCGGAGTTGGATGCCGGCGAAGTCGGCGGTCGGCAGGTTGATGTCGATCACGTTCCCCTTCGCGGGGGTCATCTTGTAGTCCTTAGTGGTGACGAGGCGGGTGTATTTGTCGTTCATCGTCCCGTCGGTCTTCTTCTTCCTGGCCCAGACTTGGATGCTGTAAACCAAGGAGTAGGGGTTGTTTTGGTCACCATAGAGGCGGATGACCCCGACGTTGGTCTTCTGCGCGAAATCGTAGGTTAGGGTCGCGAATTCGGAATCCTCGCCCTTCCAAGCGGCGGATTCGTAATAGGTTTCCTTGTTCCCATCGAAGGCGAATCCGGCTTTTGAACCTTCCGCCAAGAAGGATCCGCTTCCATCGTCCCCCGGGGTCGTGGCTTTGCTTCCGGCGCCGTGGCTGGAGGAGGCGTTCCCGCCCATCTCGGCTTTTACGCCGATGAAGGAGGGCTCCCCGGTGTATTTGGCGAATTCGGGGACCATCAAGCCTTCTTGCGAGATGTTGTCCTTGCTGGTTTTCTCGATTTCGCTTCCGGTTACCTTGTTTTGATAAGGGAGATGGATGTTGGCCCCGAGGACGGTGTCCATCTTCTGGAAGCTCAATCCTTGGACGAATTCGTTTTTGGCGAGTCCGAGCTGCTCCTCGTTTTCGATTTGCTTGCCCGCGATTTCCAGGCCTTTGATGGTCACGTTCTTGATCGCGGAGGATTCGTCCTCCCCGCGCATCCGCGCCCCGACGGAATCGGCTTTTTGATAGACTTTGACGTTTTCGATGTTCACGCCGTCGACCGCGCCGCGCCTTTCGCCGCTCTTGGACCATTCTTCGTTATAGGCGATGGTGAAGTCGATGAGGAAGTCGTTTTCCCCGTCGGTCCGGTTGTCCCCGAGGGTCTGGCAATCCTCGACGGTGATGTTTTTGTAGGTGACGTTGGTGATCTTGGCTTGATCGCAGTTATGCAGGGAGATGACGGCTTTGTGGAAGGCGTGGACGACGGTGATGTCTTGGAAGGTGATCCCGTCCATGCTCGGCCCATAGGTTTCGTAGCCGACTTCCATGGCTTGGGCCAAATCGCTCCAAACCACGACGTCGTGGATGTTGATGTTGCTGGTGGATCCGAGATCGGAGTTTTTCACGACCAAGGCATCATCCCAAGTACGGACGTATCCGCCGGAGACTTCCACGTCCTTGCAGGATTGGATGGAAATCCCATCCCCATTGCTGCGGGCGGTGATGATTTTGACGTTGTTGACGTGGACGTTCTCGCATTTCCAAAGATGCAGGGTCCATCCGGCCGGGTCGAAGAAGGCGACGTCCTCGATCGTGAGGTTTTTGACTTTCCTCATGACCACGGGGATCGTGTATTCGTTGGAACTCCTTCTGCTGTAGATGGAGCCGGAGACGATGCCCCTTCCTTTGATGGTGACGTTGCTGACCCCTTCGGCGGAGAACTGGCCATAGACGTAAGATCCGCCGGCCAAATAGACGGTGGTGTTGTCTTTGATAGGGAAGGCGCCCGCATCGTAGACGCCGGGGCCGACGTAGATGATGTTGGGGTCCTTCTTCGCGTCTTCCTCGGTGATCGGGTTTTCCTCGATGGCGTTGGCGAAGATCTGAATCGCCTCATCCGAATTGTCGTTGTATTCGAGGACGTAGTTGCCCGAATAGGACAAATCGAAGGAAATGGTGTGCTCATTGAATTCCGGGGTAACTCCGTATACGAGTGGGCGGAGCAGGGCGGATTGGACGGTTTCGTCGGTGATGGTGACGTCCAAATGGACGGTTCCCTCAAAATCGAAGAGGACCGCTTGGGTGTAGGTTTTCGGCTCTTCCCACGTGAATTCGCGCTTGTGATTGACCCGGGTCTCGTAGACGAAAAGGTCTTCTCCGTTGGCTTTGACGGAAACCTTCTTCGAGGATTCCATCATCTTGGGTCCTTCGTAGGTGACGAGCTTGCTCTTGCTCACCTGTTTTTCCGGCTGAACGAAGTTGGCTTCGTTGTAGTAGGGGTTGCTCCCTTTGGGTTCGCTGGAAGAAGAGGAGTTCTCTTCCGCGGAGGGGGAGCAAGCAGCAAGAGCCAAGCTACTGAGCATCAAAGTGAAAGCGGTTACTTTCTTGATGGATTTCAAAGGGGAGTGTTTGTCCATGTCGATAACCTCGCTGCCCCTATTATTCCATGGCGGGGAGGCAAAAAGAAGAAAAACGTTAACCGCTTAACTAAATTTTGAAACCATATCCAAAGGATATGGGTTCGCTTGTTAACCGAAAAATTTTTGAAAGGGCTTTCTTATTCGCCCCTCCTTGCCGTGCTGGAGCGGATGGTCAAACTCGGTTCGATGATGAAGGAACGCTTCTCCCGGATGAGGCCTTTGACTTCGTCCAAAATCGCCTGGGCCGACAAGGTTGCCTTCTCTTTGATGTCTTGGTGGATTGTGGTGAGGGGAGGGAAGATGTACTGGGCCGGCTGGATGTCGTCGAAGCCGACGATGGAGAGCTGTTCGGGGAGTTTGACGCCTCGTTCCAATAAGCGGCGGATCAAACCGATGGCCACGATGTCGGCGTCGACCACGATGGCGCTGATGCGGTTGAGTTTTTGCTGAATCAAATCGCCCATTTCATATCCGCCTTCCAACGTTGTCATGGAGCGAAAGATGCAGTCTTGTGGGATGGGGTAGTCGTATTCCATCAAAGCCTTCTCGTATCCGCAGAAACGCTTGTGGTTGACGATGGACGTATCCGGACCCCCTAAGTAGCCGATGTTCTTATGACCTAGGGAAATCAGGTGCTGGGTAGCGAGATATTCCGCTTTCTCATCGTGGAAGCGCACGTTGGGGAAGGGGGCTTCGTAATCTTCGTAGACGTCGGCCAATACGACTTTGGCGTTCACCTTCAAAAGGGCTTCTTCTGTTTTCTTGCTGAGACTCCCCAAAACCATGACGGCGTCTAGGGCCCTGGATTTGTACCACTGCTCGAAATCCTCGTCGTCTGATCCAAGGATTACGTCGTATCCCTCTTTTTTGAGGATTTCTTCGAAGAATCCCAAGAATTCGGCGTAGAAGGGGTTGAAGAGGAACGCCTTCGCCGGGGAGGAGTAGGGGAGAACTAAGCCGATGAGGTGGGATTTGCCCGTGGATAAGGAAACCGCCGCGTGGTCGCGGGTATAGCCAAGGTCCTCCATGGCTTTGAAGACCTTTTTCTTGGTCGCGGGGGAGACTTTGCCTTCCTTGCCGTTTAAAACGTAGGATACCGTGGCGGCTGAAACCCCGACGCGTTTGGCGATGTCGTAGATGCTCGTCTTTTTCATGCAAAGAAAAGTATAGGCGTTGGTTAACAAAGAATGAACGAAAATCCGCGTATGATCGGGTCTTTGCTATGCAAAGAGAAATTTTGTTAACTAGGGAAACTAAAAAGATGATGACGCGGATATTTCAAAGAGTCGTTTTTGAATGATCGATACACGTCCCCTTTGTTTTTGAAATCCAAAAAGCGGTTTGTGATGGTCTAAGGAGGAAGGCAAGTTGGTATAATGCAGGAGAAAGCAGCGCTTGTAAGCTCAAAGCATGGAAAGCCTAAAGGAATTCATGGACCGGCACCGGGCCGATGAAGAGAAATCGGAATCCTTCGTGGATTATCTTTATTCATTATTGGATAAACACGACATCGAGAACCCCGCGGATTTCTACAACAAAGCCAATATCTCCCGGCAACTGTGGTCTTCCATCATCTCCGGGAAATCGCACCCATCCCTGAATGTTTGCCTGAAGATGGTCTTCGCGATGAAAGCGACGAACCATGAATGCAAATATTTGCTAAAGAAGGCTGGTTTCACCTTAGCCTCCTCAAACCCCTATGCCTTGATCATCCGTTACGCGATCGAAAACAAAATCTACGACATCGTTGAAGTAAACCGGCTGCTGGAAGAAAACGGATACGCGGATTCCCTGATTGCCTAAGCCATAAGAAAATGTCAAACGCCATTTGACCTAAGCTCTTTTCCTTTTCTTTACCATAGCGGCGTAACAAGGAGAGAAAAAATGAACGAGAACGTAAAGAAAATCCGCGAGTATCTGCTAAGCAAAGGATTGGACGAAGAATACATCGATGACTGCATGGGGAGCTCGGTTTACCTGGCGATGGAAATCATGGAGTACGCCCATCGAAATCAGAAAAGGGAAAACGGAGAAGATTATGCGAACCACCCCGGAAGGTGTTTGATCACTTATCGTAACCTGATCGGCATTGGGGCGGACGGATTAGGCTGCATCGATCGGGACTTATTGGATGAAAACCGGATCCCCTTCGATGGGGTGCAGGAGGTTTGCCTCCTTCATGATGTGATCGAGGATACCGAGTTTAGCTTCGAAGACGTCCGCAATATCTATGTAGACTGCGGATTCAAACTTTATTTTGACGCGAACATCGGTGACCCTTTGAAGCGCATCACCCATGATAAGAAGGTCCCTTACGCCGAATATGTTTGGATTTGCATGATGAACCCCGTATCCGCCTTGGTGAAGCTGATTGACATGAATGACAATCTGCGGATTCTTGACTTGGTTGAGTTCGGCAAAAAGCAACTCGAAAGGGCTCAAAAGTATTTGGGCTGCTCCTGCGGTATTAACGACTATTATCACTTCATTGAACATATGGCGAAATATAGGCAGGAGTATCAAGCCATGTACGGAAACGAAAACGACTCCCAAATCGGCGAACAAAACGACGAGGACGTCCCCACGAAATGAGTTGATGTTTGCAGGATTGAAGCGATTGGTTTATCCACGCAAAACGAATGGAATGCCCTTTACCAATTCGCACAAGGGCAAAACAGACAAAGAAATCTTGCACCGGGCCTGCCTCATTCGTATAATTCAAATCGCTTCATTTCTTGTGAGGCGCCACGCCCGAATGGTGGAATCGGTAGACGCGTTGGACTCAAAATCCAATGTCTGATGAGGACGTGCCGGTTCGAGTCCGGCTTCGGGCACCAATTGATGAATGGGCTCCATTGCCTCGACGGCATGGGGCTTTTTTCTTTGCTCGGGATCCTCTTTCGCTGGAGCGGAAAGATTGC
>JBNMGG010000022.1:0-24060 GCA_050872145.1 Candidatus Alloenteromonas sp.
AGTTAGAGAGATACCTAGAACAACATCACTCTCAAACTGTGGGTGCTTCTGCGCGGGTCGATGCGGGTTAGAGAGATACCTAGAACAACATCACTCTCAAACAGAGGATCTTGGACGATGCCAGGTCTCGTCGTTAGAGAGATACCTAGAACAACATCACTCTCAAACCTCAAATACATGGGGTTTAGGGGGTGAAAGCGGCTCACAACCGCCCGTTATCTAGGCGTTTAGAATTATATCATTGACGTTAGAATTCACACAAAGTCTCGTCCAATATGACTGTTTTTTCTTCCTTTGGAAGGCCGCTTCTGTTTTTTCCAAAAACGTTTATTAAAGTTATGCCCAACGATTCTAATTCCGCTTTCAAATTGGGGACATTTTTCTCTGCAAGATAGGAAAATAAATCCTTCGTTACCAAAAAGTGAGGATTTGTTGTATCCAAAACCGCTTTCATATAAGCAACAAGATCTTCATAGAAGTCGGTGTCCGCCTCCAAGTCATAACGAAAATTGAAGCTTTGCATAATTTTTCCAAGTTCGATTTGATCGTCAAAAGTAACGGGATATGAAAAATCTAGAGAAAGTTCAGACAGGAAAGACGACAACTCCGCTTCGATTTCTTCGTATCTTTTTTGCCTTTCGCCATTTAGCAGCAAGCTTCCTGCCTTTTTATATAGAGTTGTTAAAGAAGCCTTGCTGTTAGGAGACAGATCGCAGAACGAATCAAGATAAAGGACTTCTTTAGCTGTTTTGTAGACTTTAGATCCATCTACCACAACGATAAGCTCTTCGTCTAAGCGAAAAAGTGCCCGCACCAAGCAATAATAAAATTCCGGTGATTCAACGCACAGATTCATTATTTCCCCAGGAGAAAAGGGAAATTTAGTCTCTAAGCCTTTAATTCTGAGTTCCATCATAATTCCACGATCCTATCATCGTTAGAAAGTACATCGCCCGCACACTCGCCAACCAAAAAGTCCATTGAGGAAAACTGCTTTTCTGTGATACGCAGCATGGCTACAAAGCCCTCTTTTGGCAGTATTTTGTTTACTTTACCCTTCGTTAGTTCCGCAGCTTGACCATCAATGTCCATCTTCACATAAATGGACTCCTGCAGCATGTAAAAGCCAGCTTTCTTAAGGCCTTTCACAAACGTTGTATACGCCCTTCGCTGCGCAGCCTTCTCGACGGGTAAGTCGAAGAGAACAAGTGACCTCATGAACCTATAAGCTCCCATAATCAATAAATTTAGCCTTCTCCGGACTTTGATCATTCAGCGAGGACAGCAGGGACTGCACATAGAGATGGATTGCGTTGTCTAAGAACATTGTTTTTCCATCAAAAAGCACATCGGTATTCAAGCAATTAATCAACTCCTGTTTAAAATTCTCGTCGTTAATTTGGCCCTTCAAAACCAGCCGATCGATAAAAGGCCGAAGAGGCTCCATAAAATCACACGAAAGGTTAAAGGGATTTTCTTTGCCAATATGGTGAATACCAAGTTCCGTCAAATAACCAAAGCTTTTAATTTCGCGGTTAACGGCTGAAAGAATTATGGAATACCCATAATTCAAGAAGGCATTAATCGAACAATCTTGTCCTCTGCTGAAGTCCTTTCCAAAGCAGGCATTAAAATAAACCTTCGCCGCATGTCCTTCGCGGTTAGTAACATCGCCCACCTCTACTTCGCCGATATACTCTCGCAGTTTATCTCCGCACTGGTTTTGACCAACAATATCCAAATTCGAGGCCTGCCAAGCTATTTTTTGGCAGGTAACCATTTGCCAAAGCTTTCCTTTGGTTTCCGGCAGCCAATGCATCTGGGTGGTTATTTTCTCTAAATTATTGTAAGCCCCGTAATAGGGGATCATTTCGCCCTGTGGATTCGCTTTATGGTCGCAAAAGATAACTTTTATTTTCTTTTCCATCATCATAGACAAAAGGGCGGCCGTTATGGCCACCCCTGTGTTTTGGATGATTAAAGTATTGATTTCGTCTAGGCAAATTTTCGTCTCGGATTCCGGATTCCGGCAAACCAGATAATTCAGAGAATATTCAAGTTTGCATCTCGACTTAATCACTACTGTTCTAAACGACATATCTCTTTACTCGCTTTTCCACAAAACTTTTGTGTAGTAACCAGTCGGGGACTCAGCAAGAATACAAGAACCTTTGGGCAGAACAGAGGAGATGGCCAGTTTACCCGCGTTTTTACCTCCATGAATTAAGGACAAATCAACCCTCGCAGATGAAGCATTAAAATATTCAACAAGGCCAATTAGCAAATTGCTTTTTTTATAAATCGACAAAGCCGTAAAGATTTCTTTAGATTTTTCGGTTTTTAAAAAGTCAATTACAGAAGAAAAACCCGGAAGCAGAGTTAGCAAATAGCTTGGTATTTTTCCAAACTTTAAATATAGAGAAACCAATTCCTCATTCGTTAAAACTACTTCTTTGGCCGATGGGCTCCCTGCCGGGCTAAGAATGAGGGAATCTTCCTTCGAAATGAAGGTTTGATTGATAAATTGTTCTTCTTCCACTTCTTTCGGCTTTTTTGAAACCAAATCCATCAATTTTCTAATTTTACGGACAGTACTAATTTCGCTTTCCGAATACTTAATAGAGAAATCGGGCTTAATATGATAGGACTTCATCGCGGTGTCTACACCGCTAACCACGACTCTTGATTGATCTTTTACCACTACAAAGTTGGGCCGCAAGCAAGGGATGATTATTCGTCTAACATTAAGCCCGCGTTTCTTTGTTAAATATCGTCCAAGGGCTTCTTTGTCCCCCGGTCGGCAATAAAGATTAGGCACTGGAACAACAATAGTCGCCGAGACCTCTTTCTTTCCTTTCTTTGAAACCATTTCAACCAAGGAATAGAAGCCGTAGGACAAGCTTGGGATACCGCCGTATCTTGAACAATCCGTCAAGGGAGATTCCCGAGTAATTTCTTTTCCATCCACCACTTCATGCAGAACCTCTTTCACCGGAACGCTTCCTTCGCCTTTTGGCTTAGTTTGGGTTTTCTCAAAGAAATTCCCTTTCAAACACTGCATTCGGGTAATTAAGACATCCACGCGTTTGTAGATGTTGTTTTTAATTGTCTGAACAGACGCGTTATAGTCCCAAACCACCCCGCCGTCTTTGTCCAATAAAGGTTTTCGGCATGCGATACCGTCTTTATCGCGATACTCTTTAAAGACGTTCTCGAGGTTCAATGATCCCTTTTGTTTGTTGATGTCGTTTGTTATTTCGTTGGTATCCTTTTTTTGAAGTTCCAGCCATATGTATTTTTGGTAATACGTATTAATGGCGCGGCCAACGCAAATATTCAAATAGGCGTCGTGAGCATGGTGACAGTCATTCACGTCACGCGATTTCAAAATATTGTGCTCGTGCCGGAAATTGGAAACGTTTTCGGCCTTCGAATAAACAACCGTTGGGGCCTCACCGTTCCGATTTTTTTGGAACCGATTGATAAGATCAACCAGCGCTTTGACCGCCTGATTTGTATAAACCAACTGCCGCTCTACAAAACCCTTCATTTCGTCTTTGGTTAAAGGCGTTTCCCTTGTGAGAGCGGCATATTTCTTTTCGGACATCAGACCGTTGTTCTTTAAATATTTGTAAAGTTCTTTCGCCTTTGCTCTGCCGTTCGTGACCCCACGAGAATTGAAAATGGAATCAGGAATCGGATAGTTTGCCCCTTTGTCCCGGTTATGCGACGAAAGGGTTAACACGCGGTTGCTAATGCTATCGTCTTTAACCAAAGCCTGGGGAACAATGTGATCGATATCATACTGATCTAGATTGTTCAAATCGATTTCTTCACCGGTATAGATATCTTTTCCCAATTGGCTGAAATAAAGGAAATATTTATCGCTCCGCAGTTTCCCTTCTTCTATTGTTTTCAGTTGGTTTTTTGAGTGTTCAAGCGCCTCCTTGATGTCGTTCCTTGCCGCTTCTTTGGCGGCGCCAAAAAGCTTGTCGAGAAGTGTTTTTCTTGAATCTTTCTTCTTTTTCTCTGCCTTATTTGTTCTGGTGCATTCGATGTAGTACTCGTCGATAGGATGACCTACGATTTTCTCTACGTCTTGGATAATGTCCATCGCTTGAATCAAAGGCCGTTTCATCCCAGGAGAAACATAGGAGTCTTCCACGAACTCAAGGATTGCTTGATGCTTTTCAGAAGGATTCGAAAAATCCTTGGCACTAGCGTGCTGTTCATCTTCGATTTGCTTCTTAAAGTCGAGACCGTCGTCTTCTATGAGTTCCATTAAGTTTTTGTTGGTCTCACGTATCATCTGAATCAGAGTTTTGATGGTAACTTCGCCGAACTCATTCGCACGAATGGTTTTCAAGAGAAGAAGCTTTTTGGAAAGCCGTCCCCAGCCCGACATTCTTTGATTTTCAATCGCGTTGATTACTTGCTTTTCTTTCCCGTCCGCCCGCTTCGGCAATTTATGAAGGTCATACAGTTTCTTCAGCCGGGCTTCCACGATTTCTTTGTCTTCGAATACCGTTAGATCTCGAATGATGTCTTCAACGATTTCGTTTCCTTCTTTTGAGTCGACGAATTCTTTCCCCAAAACATTGTCTTTCGAGAAAAAGACGTAACTGCTCATAGAAGGAATATCGGTGATCTCTTTTCCATATTCCCCCATAGTGATTTCGACGTCGTTAGGTTTATAAAAGGCTTTCAAATCCTTTAGGGAAACTTTCGCGCGTTTTTTGAATACGCCGTCGATAAGCTCGGCTTTTTTCTCTGGGGTTAAGAGCTCTTTGTTCACTCGAATCTTATTGAGAAACGAAAGAACTTCGTATTCTTGAAACAGCAAGGAATTCTTAGCCAAACATGGTTCATCCGGAAAATAGGTGCAGTGATTCAGCATTCGCTGGATAAATTTCTCGGCCGATTCTTCTTTATTGATTTTAGAGTCAAAATTCCACGGTTTAATGGACCCTTTGGCAGGATCAATGAAGGTCCAAGCGAAAGGATGATTTTCGCTTCCTTCTTTTTTGACGATGACGGGGCCTACGTAATACGGAATTCTAAACGTTAGAAGGCTTTTGATCTTTGCAACCGTTGAATATCCTTCCGAATCTTTATCATCGCCACTTAAGAAGGGGTAAAACGGAGCTTGCCGAGAAATGATGGCCTGCAGTTCCTGTAGATTTAATTGATAAGGGAAAACGCCATTTTCGGATGAATTTTGACGCGGCAAAAAGGAATTGTCCGCCATTAGTTGCCTGATTTCTTTGCAATAGGAATCAATTTTGTCAGACTTCTCATCGCTCTCTTTATTTGGGGCAGGAATATTCAGCGCTTCTTTTACAAATTTATAAAAATCGCTTTGTTTGCAATGCGAGCAATTAACAAACGCTTTTTTGTCGAAATAGGTCCCAACGTAAGCGGAATAATTATTAAGCGTTACGGTTTTTTGCTTTCCATCTTTGTCTTCCACAACCACTGTTTTTGGGCCAAACATCATTTCGTAAAGGTTGCCACCCGTTTGTTTGTCTTTCTCTTTGATGTACTTTTTAAAAACTCGCAGTTGCTTCTTGTGCTCGTTGTAACGCGCAACCATGGCTTCGGAAATCGTCTTAGAATCGCCGAGAAGTTTGCCCAGAAGCAAATAATCGTAAAGTCGTTTTGCGGTCCCGATGATTCGAATTTCGATTGCGCTTCCCGGGAACAATTCGGATAACTTTGCCAAATCCTCATCAAAAGTTTCGCTTGCACAGCTGATTTTTTTAGGATTCAAATCGCTGTCATCGTCGATATCAGGGAAAACCTTTTTCACAGCGATTTCACTACCAGAGGCAAGAGGGAAAACGACAGTTTTCAAATAGGAGTTTTCAGTCGGAAAAAGATTTAACAAAATTTCCTTTTTCCCGGATATTCCGTGGCTTGTCGGAATCAACAGTTTGAGCTGTTCAACCCAGTCTTTTTGTGGGCAAAGATGGATTAGTTCTTTCTCGTAAATTTCCTGATCAAGTTCATTTACGATATCGGTAGCCTCAGCAGCGTCAAAAGCCCCGATGTTTTGCCCTTGGTTCAAAAAATTCCCGCGGTACTTAATCATGTGGGCAAAGGCAAGATATATGAGGCGAATATCCGCTTTTTTATCCGATTCGGTGAGCTCTTTCCGAAGGTGATAGATTGTTGGATATTTAGCGAAAAACTCTTTGTCCGTAAAACCGGGTTCGTTGAAAAGCAAGCATGGAAGTTTGGCGATAGACGGGTGCTTATCTTCTTTTTGAAGGTAGGACTCATCAAGCCGGAAGAAGAAAGTAGGGTCAACCTTGTCTATTTCGGGTTTGAAAAACGCTCGCAGCAAATTCATGCGCTGTTTTCTTCTGCCCAAACGGCGCCTAGCAGAACGATTCATTCGTCTTGCGCTTGCGTCGCTTGCATCCTCAAATAGGCGAGATCCCCAAAGAGATTTTCCGTTTTTCCGAATGATTTTGTCGTTTTCGTCCGTGACGCACCATCCAACCGAATTTGTCCCGAGATCGAGTCCTAGAAGATACTTTTTGGCCATTTGCTTTTTCCTCCCCGGCACGCTATATTCAATTTGTTGGAAGACCTAGAACCAACATCACAGGTTCAAATCAAGATTTTCTCAACCTCAGGCGTTGTTGTGCGCCACGAAACGTCCGAAAGGGCGTTTTTGTTTTATAGGTGTCCAGTTATTTGAAAAAATCATAGCACTTATCGGCAATTCTCGAAAACCATCAGCACCCACAGTCCGGATAGACCCGGGGATAATTTCTCCAAATGTCGAGTTTTTATCCTTGGTTTGAGCATTAAACGCCAGAGATTTCTCTTCTCCGCCATTCACAAAATGGACGCGCCAAAATATTAGCAGATCCGTTACTGGTGTATTTTCAACACCTCCTTTTTATCAAGCTAGTCCGCCTCCAAGAGTTTCACACGAAAAATATCGATAGAAAAAACAAACGTTACTAAGTAAATTTCATGGCCGAAAGCATTTGTAGCAAGACAATTCTAGGGGATTGAACCAATAGAAATTTTAATCAAAGTATTTCCGTGAGAGGCCGTTTTGTTTCCAAAAGCACCGCTGTCTTTTGCAAACGCATCCTTTCCTTGAAATAGATGCCCGATGAAATGGTTACGTTCGAAGAACGAAGGATTTTCTTTTGCAATCGCGTTATAGAGAATTCGATTTGTAATTGGCCAAGCGTTCGGCACGCTTTTCTGTTCTTTCCCAATTTCATAGGCCACTTTGTCAATGCAAAGAACTGTAGGAATTAACTCTTTTAAATCCATCTGCGGAAAAGAGGAAAAGTCGATTTGTTTCAATCCCATAACGGCCCTTTCAAAGATCGTCACTATTTTTTCACCTTTGAAATCATATCAAACAAAGAAGCTTCCCCATTTTACAAAGCGGGCCCAAACGAAAAAATCCGCGCAATTCGTCAACGGAATCAACGGGCTTTCCTTTTCCCTCCATGGTTTTTCTCTTTGTCTGATGTATTTTCAACATGTATCCCTACGAAAAAAGCCCCGGTTTCCCAGGGCTAGGTGGATTGATTCGTTACTCCGCGGAAGAAGCGCCGCCGGAGGAGGTCGCATCCAAGGTTTCAATCCTCAGCAAGCGGATCCCCGCGGTGACGGATTCGGGGATGCGGACGTAGAGATTCAGCTCTTCGCTGTAAAGGGAAGCAACGTCGCTGTCGTTCTTGCCCAAGGGGTAATCCTTTTCAACGAAGCCGTTCTTCTTCAGTTTCTCCGCGAAGGAGACCATATAGGCCTTGGAGACCTCATCGTCCCCACCGACCATGAAGGCCGTGTTGCAGAGGATCATCCAGCGATAGGCGAATCCATCCGCGGGATATTCGTCATACTCGCTTTGGCCGATGATCCACTGCCCTTCCATCTGCTTTTGGTAAAGGAAGGGGAGTTTCGCGGACGTGCCATCCCCAAAAGCCCCATCAATGTCGCCGGAGACCTCCGGCGCACCATTGTCCCAGTCCTCAGGCTCCACCCAATCCTTGAGGGTGGAGAAATCCAAATCCTCCGGGGCTTTGGTTTTGTCGTAGTCGCTGAAGAGAATCTGGTCTTTGCCTTTGTAGAAGCCTTCCGCGTTGAACTCATACTCGATCTTGTCGATGACTTTAATCGAGTAGGAAGACCCCTCCAAAGTAACTTGGCTCAAGCCGATCTTCAAGGAAGAGGGGATCATGTAATCCTTCTGTTCCCCGGCGATGATGTGGTCTTGGATCCCTTTGGCTTCTTCCCTCAAGCCATAGACCCATTTCCCGTTTTCTTCGTCCTCGCTGAGGAGGTTGAAGACGCCGGCGTTGACGTCGAACCCAAGGATATCGCCCAGGTTCTTCGCAATCGCTTCGCCCGAAGAGATGGCTTGCCCTTTGGAATTGACGCGGAAGGGAACCACTTCTTTTTTGCTCTTATCCTTCTGGTAGTATCCCCAACGGATGTGGATGGGGTCGCCAGAGCTCCCTTCCTCCGTATCGACCGATTCCTGGTCGAAGAGGAGGACGTCGTTGAAGGAACTCATGGAGTCCTTCTTGAATAAGCTCATCGTGGTCGCGTAGTTGTTGTTCCCGGCGATGGTCTTCATGGTCGCGGTGAAATTGTGAGACAGCCCATACCCATAATCGTCTTGGAAGCTCCAAATGGCGCCCATGAGGTTGTAATCCTCGTCGGTATTGGGAGTAATCGGGGTGATGGAGCCCTCTTGTTGGAAGTCGACGTCGACTTCGTAGCGCATGCTTTGGGCATAGGAGTCCTTGCGGATCGGGGTCAACGCGTGAAGCTTGGTGATTTTCCCCTCCGCGACGGTGATCTCAACGCTTTCGATCGACCCGCAGTCAAACCCCGCCAAATCGGCGATGAGCTTCCTGCCTTGGTAGCCATAGTAGGTGTAAACCCCTTCGCTTGAGGAACGGAAGGCACCTTCTTCGATCAAAGAACCCGGGGTCTTGGCCAAGTCGCTGAAAGGTTTACCCGTATCCTCATCGATGACGGCGTTCTTATAGTCCAAATAATGGGAGACCGCGTTTCCGGAAGAGGGGTCCTTGGTCAAATAGGTGTAAACCGAGGAAGTCGTTCCTTTTTCAACTCTCCTCCGCTGCATCGCGTCTTCGGCGAAGACGACATGGTCATCTTGCTTCACCACGTCTTGGACGTTGGCTTCGTAATGATAGGTGACTTTGGAATGGTAGGCGCCCGAAGAAGAAATCGAGGCGATGGCTTCTTCGGACAAAGTGGATTCCGGAAGTTTGTAGGAAGCGACGAACTGATCCATGGACGATAAAGAGGTCGTCCCCACCGCTTCGAGGACCCCGGAAAGGGAATCGATCGTGGAAACATCGGAATCGGAAGCCCCGGAAGAGAAATCGGGGGCGAAGGTGAAGGTCAATTCGTCTTTCTCATCGGAGAATGCGAATTTGACCGCGGACATTTTCGAAGCCAACGAGCTGGCCCCTAAGAAATAGCTGAGCCCTTCGATGAGGGTCTTGTCCTTGCAGTAGAAATAGGAATAGTTCAAAAGGATGTCGTCGGCCTTCACATCCTTCATACCGTCCACGAGGGGATTAAGGGTTTGGGTATCGCGGATGGGGAGAGCCTCCGTGGAGGAGGAATCCAACGAATAGGTCACCGCTTGCTCCACAACGGGGGAGGAAGCGTTGGAGTAGTTATAAAGAAGGGTGGATTCGCCCGTGTAATCGGTCAATTTCACATAGCCCGCGTTGGCGTAGGTGTAATGGATGTAGTTCTCCGTGTAATAGGTGAAGTAATCCATCGAAAGGACCCCGTCGGAAGAAGGGACAGTCTCCTTGATGGTGAAGTTGGTTCCCTGGGCGGCTTTGCTTAGGAAGGCGAAGACGTCCTGGGCGGTGTAATCCGGGGTGGGATCCACGAAGGGAAGGGAGCTGTCCTCAGAAGAGGAAGGCAAATCCGGGACGGAAGAGGAATTGTCCGGCAAAGAAGAAGAGCCCGGATCGGAGCCAGCATCAGACGATGAGGGGGTTTCTGGCGTAGGGGTGCAGGCGGCAAGCAGACCCGCGACGGTCAGAAGCAGAAGTTTGGATTGTTTTTTCATAAAAGTGGCCTTTGAACCGGTTCAAGATAAAACAAAAACAAAATCTGTAAAGGTTTAATTGACGCGTTTTCATCCTCCGATGGATTGCGAAAGAAAGAAATTGAAAACCGCCTTTCCCTACCCCATCATTAAAAACCGAAAAGAGGAGATTTATGATCTACCGCACAGTCAATCTCAAAGACGAGTTCCCAACCCTTGAAAAAGACGTTTTCCTGACTTCCTATTGCCCGGACAATTCTAGGGACATCGATCCGCTTCGGAAACGGAAGACCGTCCTCGTCTTGCCGGGAGGAAGCTACGCCTTCGTCAGCGAGAGGGAGGGGGAGCCCGTCGCTTTGGCGTTCTGTGGGAACGACGTGAATGCCTTTTTGCTGCATTACAACGTCGGGGACCTTCATGCCCCCTATCCCTTCATCGAAGGATTCGCCGCGATCGCCTATCTCCGTCATCACGCGGAGGAATATCACGTCGACCCCGACGGCATCGCCGTCATGGGTTTCTCCGCCGGGGGGCATTTTGCCGGATCGCTGGGGGCTTTCTGCCGCAAAAAGGAATACGCGGACTACCTCGGCGTCCCCTTGGCCGACATTTTGGTGAATGGGGTTCTGCTCGGATATCCGGTTATCCTCATGGAGAATCAGCCTAGCGCGGGCACCAACGACAACCTGCTCCGCAACAATCCGGAAAAGAAAATCGAATACTCTTTGGACAAGCAAGTCACCGAAGACTATCCGCCCACCTTCCTTTGGACCACCAACGACGACAAACTCGTCCCTTCTTTCCACAGCCTTCAATTCGCCTTGGCCCTGAGGGAGAAAGGCGTGGAATTCGAATTTCATTATTATCCCCATGGGGAACATGGCTCCTCCTTGGCAAGGCCCTCTGTCTACGGCCCCAACACCGATCCCGCCGTTTTGAAGAACCTGTCTTACATCTCCAATTGGTTCTCGCACGCCCTGCGCTTCATCCAAGAGATCCTTTGACGATGGAAAACCCCTATTTCCTAGAAATCGAGAAAGTCTTGGGCGAAGGAAACATGCCCTACCAAAGGATGGAGCACGATCCCGTTTTCTCCATGGGGTCCTATCAAGAAATCGAGCAGGAGCTCGACTGCAAAGTTCCCAAGAACCTCTTTTTGTCGAACCAGCAGCACACGAAGTTCTACCTGCTCTTAATGCCGGGAGAAAAGAAATTCAAAACGAAGGAACTTTCCCAGCAAATCCACTCCGCCCGGCTCAGCTTTGCCAAAGAAGAAGAACTTGAAGACGATCTTCACTGCTTCCATGGCTGTACGAATCCCTTCTCGTTGCTTTTCGACAAGGACAACAAAATCAGCCTCCTCATCGATGAGGATTTGCTTTCCTTGCCCCGCTTGGGATTCCATCCCTGTCTCAATACAGTCACGTTGGGGATTAGGACGGAAGATTTCCTCTCCCGTTTCTTGAAGAGGGTTCACCACCCTTATACCCAAGTCCAGTTAAAAGGAGAATGAAATCAAAGTCTTATTCGTCCGCGATGCACAGGATTGCCTTCGGTGAGGTCAGCTTCCCCACCCGGACAATCCTTTTTCTTTCCAATAGAGGATTGATGACGAATTTAGAATAGGCGGCCCGGCTCTTATACGGGCTCAGCTTCATCAGATAGGAAAGCGGGCGGGGTCCTGAAGAAAGAACTTTCAAAACCTTCTTCTGCTCCTCCGATAAAGAACCATCCGCAGGAGCAAGGGCTTTTTCTTCTTTCGTTTGATAAAGCAAATCCATCAGGCGAAGCGAATAGGAATGCGGGCCCAAAATAAGGGAAGGAAGATATCCGTCGGGAACCTCGGAATATTGCTCAAAAAGCGAAGATAATTTTTCGGAGGGGAGCCCCGCCAAAGAAAGTCCTTGGGCGATTCCTTGGTTCGCGTTCTTTTTGGCGTTGTCCTCATCCCAAAGCCCGGGGCAAACAATTTCGGCCCGGTCTGGGAAAAGGCGGATTTCGATTTGCTTTGGTTCTGAAATGTCCAAATGGGATAGGCAAAAGGCGAAAGCTAGGAAGAAGGCCGTCTTTGGATAGGAGCGTCGGCTGTCTTCGATAAGACTGTTCCGTTCAAGGAACAAATACGATTTCGAAGCGAGAGTGGAAAGAGAGCCAAAGAGCTCTTCCACATCCAAAACCTTTGTATTTGTTTCTTTTCCTTGATAAATCTTGCAAACCACATTCGCGAGGTTTTGAGATTCATCGAAAAGCAAAGAAAACCCGTTGGAAAAACGGCTATCAGAGGAAAGCTCTGTCGCCTTTGCTAAAAGCGATCCGGAATCGAGGGGGGTAAGACCAACCCTACGGGCGAAAGACAGGAAGGAATCGAAAGAGGATGCACTCGATGTGACGGGATCATGCTGCGCCCGATTTTCTAGAGACGGCGTAGATTCCACGAGAAGAGCAAAACGCTCCGCACGAGAATCAACGTTTTGAACTACGCACCGGAGCTTAATATCGTCGCGATCTTTCCCCCATGCAGTAATGGTCTTTTTAATCTTCCCAATCTCATCCAAGGGAAGCCCAAAAACCTCTCCTTCAGCGTTAGCGCCGAACACAAAGTAACCGCCCTTCAGAAAAAAGAATGGAAAGTCGTTTTTTAAGAGAAAAGAGCCATCCGAATAGGGCTTAATTTCCTTTCCGGTGAAATCGATGCTTCGGAACAATTCTTGGACGGTCATGCATTCATTCCTCTTTTCTTTACTCTACTCTTCTCTTTTGCGTTTTCGAAGTTTTAATTCACAGTTTCTTTCTTTTTCTCGTCTCTTCTCTACTCTTCTCTAAAAATCTTATAGAAAATATCGGAGTTTTTCCTCTCAAAAGTTTCTGTCTTACTATCTTCAAATAAAAAAAGCTCCGCGCCTTTTAAAGCACGAAGCAATCCGAATTAAAGAAGAATGACAAGCGGGCTTTTTAACGGCTTATTTCAAAAGGGTTTGAGCCCAAGCATCAAGCTCATCCAATCCTTTTTGGTCCACCTTGAAAGCCCATTTGAATCCCTCATTGGCCTTCATTTTCCTCGTAAGGGCGAAATCCGAGATATTCTTTACGCCTTCTCCGCTCCAGCCATAATCGCCGAACGCAGCAAATTGCTTTCCTTGGAAGAACGGGATGGGCTTGCTCAAAAGCAAATCGTAGAAAAGGCTCACCGCGTCGTTTGCCAGGGTGGGAGTTCCAAACAACACGCAGGAGGAAGTCCGAATCGCTTCTAGAATATCGGCCTTTTGCTTTGAATAATTCAGAGCGTCGATTTGGAAGAAAGAAATCGTTTTTCCTTCCTTTGCGAGCTTTTCTTTCAAGGCCAAGGCCATTTTTTCCGTATAGCCATAGCAGGAGGTATAGACCAAGGTGAAGTGGTTCCCATCGTTGATGGGGAGATTCCTCTTCGCCTCTTCCTCAAACGCGGAAATCACTTCCGGAACCTTGACGTCGATCACTGGACCATGCCCAACCAAAAGCATTTTGACGTCTAGATCGTGAACCCGTTCGACCGCCTGCAACGCGTAGGAGGCAAACGGGGCCATGATGCAGTCAAAGTAATAGGAGAAAGAGGCTCTGTACCCCTCTTCGTCCTTCAATTTGGAGAATAGGACATCGTTGAAGGCGTAATGGGTCCCAAACGCGTCGCAGGTAACCAAAGCTTTTTCTTCTTCAATATAGGTGAACAGAACATCCGGCCAGTGCAAAAGCATTCCCGAGACGAACTTCAAGGTATATTCGCCGACTTTCAGCTCCTTTCCCGGGGTGACAAGCAACGATTTGAAAGGGAAGCGAAGGATGTTTTTCAAATTGTTGATCCCGGCCGGAGAGGCAACCACCGTGATGTCGGGGTTCTTCTTAAGAAGGGCTTCAATCGCCCCACTGTGGTCGGGCTCGGTATGGGCGACGACCAAATACGCGATGTCTTTGAAATCGATCAAAGAAGAAATGTGGTCAAGATATTCATCCGCGAATCCAGCTTTGCTGCCCTCGAACAGCACGCCCCCGTTTTTCGTCTTCAGGAGATAAGAATTGTAGGAAGTTCCATATTCCAAAGGCATGACGCTGTCGAAAACCTTCAGGCCATGATCGATGCAGCCAACGTAATACAGGTTTTGGCTCAGTTCTAATGTTTTCATAATGAAAATACCTCCAACCAGATTCTAGCAAACCGCTTCGTAACTAGACGCGAAAACGCTTAGAGAAAAGAAGAGCCAAGAAACCTCCGGGCCGAAACAAAGCAACTTTCTTCAGTTTCGAAACAGGATATTTTCTTTATCATGGACCGGATATTGGAATAAACAACCGCTCTCTAAATCGACGCGGCGCATATCGATCGCGTTGATTTGGCTGTTCTCATACGTCGAATAGTAATAAATCCCTTTGTCCATATCGACGCAGGAGGTGTAAATCGTAATTTCATAGTCTCCTTCCTTCACGTGGCATAGCCCACGGGGCTGCTCCACGAAATGAAGGAGGTGGAAAAATTGGCTGACTTCGCTTTCCCCTTTTCGGCATAAAGAATGGCTCCGCCCGAAGCAAGCGCGAACAAAGCGGCCCATTGAGGACAAATCCCCGGGGAGCCCAATGCTTCCCATACCGCGGGAATAGTGGCTTAGAGGAAGATCCTCACCAAAGGTATTCACCGGATCTTTCTCCGAGAGCCTTTGATAGTTGTCCAAATTTGCGACTTGCTTATCAAAAGGTGGGTTGTTCGTCAGAACCCCAAAGGGATTGTCATAAACACGGGTTCCGTCGCCCATGAATTCGATGACGATGCAATTTTCTTTATCCGCGACCATGTAATGAAGGCTCGCACAGGGAAGGTTCTTGGAATAAGGCGTATCAGTGATGTTGATCTGTTCCAACGCCTTTTTGACTTCCTGGACTGTTTTGAAGGAAGCGAGGACATAGGGGATGAATTCGAATTGGGCGATATTCTTTTTCTTGTCCGAATCCTTGTTGTAGCAGGCATTCCCCACGAAATTTAGCCCTGCGATCGATAACCCCGCCTCATTCGTTCCGTCATAGAGCAGAGGGTACCCGTCTTGGACGAAAGCCATGCCGAGGAAAGCAAGGTGATTCCGATCGGTTTCCCCATTTCGATAAGGCAAGGGAAAATGCCGGGGAACGACGCAAACTTGCTCCCCATAGGAAAAATCGAAATCAAGGTTCCGACCGAAATACCGCCCTTCGCCTTTTAGAAACATCGCAGTGCACATAATAAATTCCTCCCAAAGGCATTCTAAACCATCGAAGAAGGATATTTGGAACATCGTTTTTGGATTGAGGATAAGAAAAAGGCCCCCGAAGGAGCCTTAATTTGCATCGCAATGCTTATTTGACGTCGGGGAGAAGGCCCATGAAACGAGCTTTCTTGACGGCGCTGGCGAGCTGGCGCTGATATTTGGCGCTGGTGCCGGTGATGGCGCGCGGGGTGATTTTCCCGTCGGGTCCGATGAACCGGGAGAGAAGCTCCGCATCTTTGTAGTCGATGTACTCGATGTGGTTCTTCTTGAAATAGCAAGCCTTCTTGCGGGTGCGCATTTTACGGAATGGCATTTCTTTTATCCTTTCTGAGAGCCTCAGAACGGGAGATCGTCATCGACGACGTCGATGGAATCAAGGTTCTTGCTCTCTTGGCTGGGCCGCACCTGGGAAGCGGGCTCCGGGGAGCTCGCATCCGGGGCAAAGCCCGAATTCGCGTTGGCAGTGCGGTTGCTGTCCTTGGGATCAAGGAATTCAACCGAAGCAGCAGAGACCTCCGTCACGCTGACTTCCACATTGTCCGTGCGGCGGACGTATTTGCGCTGGGTAAGACGCCCAGTCACGCCGACCAAAGATCCCTTGCGGGTGAATTTGGCGACGTTGTCAGCGGACTTTCCCCACACCGAAACCGGCATGAAGATCGTCACTTTCTCCCCGTTGGGCCCACGGAAGGAATCGTCGACGGCCAAAGTGAAGGAAGCCACGCTCATCCCAGAGTTGGTTTTGCGGAGTTCGGGGTCGCGGGTGAGGCGACCGACGAGAACGACGGAATTGATCATTGCTTGTTACCTCCTGATCTAATTATTCGTGTTCGACGGTAATCAGATGGCGGATGACATTGGAATCAAGTTTGACGAGACGATCGAATTCCTTGAGCGCCGCGGGCTCGGCGGTCACTTTGATGACCACGTAGTAGCCTTTGGTGAAGGTTTTGATCGGGCTCGCGAAATCTTTGACGCCCCACTCTTTGACATCGCGGACGACGGCCTTTTGGGCGGTCAGGATGCCATGGAGCTTTTCGATTTCGGCCTTCCGGGCTCCTTCTTCAAGAGTCGCGGAGAGGATGTACATGATTTCGTACTTTCCCATGATTGTTGCACCTCCTAATTTCGGTCTTTGGATCGCCTCGGGCGGAAACCCCGTGCGACCATAAGAGAATGTGTGCTTCCGTCCTTCTCAGAAGCATCGGGTATTATAGAGGAAGCGCCCGTTCACTTCAAGAAAAGTCATCCCTCCATCGTAGATGGGGTTGCAACCCCACTCTCCCTTAAAGAAAGATTTTCGGTTTTGCCCAAACAAATCAAAGAATGTTGATTTTGATGGTCATGTCGCTTAAGGGGAAAGCGGAGCAAGAATGGACAAAGCCGTTATCTTTGTCGGCCATCCTCCTGCCATCCCCAAAAGGAGGGACGAAGCATTCACCAGAAAGTACCTGAACACGGCACGCGCCGCATTCCCCGCTTCGGCAGCAAGTGTGGATTAAAATACCCGCTCTTTCCAAGGCAACCGCCAGACTTTCGCAGGCTTTTGCGGGGATTTTGGTCTCATTGATGCCGCGAACGACCGTTAAAGAGAAGGTTTTGTCCAACATTTCCTTCGGATATCCAGGGCACTGGGAAATGTCCCGAGGGGCGCCGAAGACCTCCGTGCGGATTCTTCCTTTGTGGATGCCGAGTTTGCCGAGCTCGCCCAAAGCGAATTGATACATGGGCAAAGGCCCGCAGAGGAAAAACGTTGGATCCTCCCCCATGTATTTGCGGATGATCTCCGCGGATAAGAATCCTCTTTCATCCCCTTCATCAAGTTCCTCTTCGGGTCCAGAAATGACGTGGATAAGGCGAACTCTAGAGCAAGAAGCGGCCACCTCTTCCAACTGTTTCTTCAGCACGATGTCGCTTTTTGAAACCGAACCGAGGAGGATCGTCAAATCCGCATCAATGCCCCCGTGGGCGATTTCTTGGGCCATCGAAAGGAACGGGGTAACCCCACTTCCCCCGGCTAAAGCGACAATGTTTTTCGAATCGCGGAGAGGTTCGATATAGAAATGACCAAAAGGAAAATGGACGATAAACGCATCCCCGGGTTTCACATTTTCGTAAAGATAGTTGGAAGCGAAACCTTGGCCCGGTTTTCCTTTCCGCACCGTAATCGCGAAGAAGGGGTCTTCTTTTTGCCTCGCCTGATAGGGGGCGGAGCAAATTGAGTAGGGACGTGTAGTGATTGTTGACCCAATTTTCAAATCCAAACTGACGTATTGCCCGGCTTGGAACGGAGGAAGTTCATACCCCTGATTAGGCTTAAAAACAATCCGTTTTGACGTCGGAGAAACTTCTTCCACCGAAAAGACGGAAACCTCAGTTTTGTCGGGGTGGAGCTTTTGGCAAAGTTCTTTGATGGGATCACTGTAATCGTTTTTATCCGAACCGGATTTGATGCAAGCCTTCCTCTTTTTATCGGCCCTCATTTGGCCGGTGATGTCGGAGAAGAATCCTTTCACTTTCACTTTTTTCATATTCACGCCCCCTTCTTTTCTTTTTCCCAATCCATGACGATGCTCGCGGCGATGGCCCCGTTATTGATACAAACGGCCATCCCGTCTCCGGCCAAAGAAGCCGCGGACGCCCACGTCAGGTTTTTGATGTAATGCTCTTCCCCATAATGGATGAGCCTCGCGGCAACGGAGTCCTCCATCCGGTGCTGATACCCATAAATCCCGCCCCGGTATTGGCCGGAATAATGGGAAACGCTGACGGGGGTCTCGATTTCGATTTCCAGGATATGGTCGGAAAGGTTCACCCCAAGCCTCTTTTCTTCTTGCTCAATCATCGCCTTAGCCAGTTTTCTCTTCACGGAGAAATACTCGTCGGGCTGCACGTCGAAGAAAGACTCCGGGAGGGGCAATGCGGTAATCGAAAGAGAGGACGTCCCATCCGGAAGGGCCTTCGGGTTGGCCAAATTCAGGCAGATGGTCGTCAAATAATGCCAAGGCTCCGGATGCTTCAGCTCTTCCCAGAAAACCTTGTCGGAGAAGGGGGTGGGGGAATCAAAGACCGAATAATCCTTGATGCCGAGTTGCTCCGGTGTTTGATCCAAAATCATAATGACGGAGAAGCAGGAAACGCTTTCCTCGCGGCCATGGATCAATTTGTAAGCCTGCGGTGGAACTTCGGAAAGCGGTTCAATCATTTTCCCGTACACCGCGTCGGGATAAACACCGGAAATGATGTAATCCGCGTGGATTTCATCGCCCCGCTTCGTCCTTACGCCATAGGCCGTTCCCTGTTTGACCAGAATCTTTTCCACTTCGGTCTCGTATTCGAATTGAATGCCTTTCTTTTGACAGGCCATCGCCATGGCTAAGGACATGCCAAAGGAGAAATCCCTTGGGACATAGCTCCCGCCCGTCAGGTAATCGCCCATTAGGTAACCGTAAATCGTAAACGGCAGGCTCGAAATCGGCTGGCCCACGTAAATCCAATAACCGGACAAAGCCTCTTGCACCTTTCTCGAGATGCCCATCGAATCCATGACCTCTTGGGCGGAATACCCGGCCGTCGCGGTCATCGACCAATGATGTTTCACCATGTCGATTTTGGAGACTTTGTGGTCGTTAAGATAATTCGTCGAATCCACGATTTCCTTGCAAATGTGCAGTAAACGGTCGACTTTTTCTTGATTTCCGGGGTATTTCTTCTCGATTTCCTTCGCGGCGAAATACACCCCGTCCTTGTCGATTCCCGCGTGGAGGGTGATGTCCATATCATCTGTGGGAATCGTTAGGCGATACGCCTCCGGGACCCGAAGCCAATCGATGTTCACGCCGAGGTTCTCCAAGTAGGTTCGAACCGAAAGGGGATTTTCTTTCGGGCCGATGGACATCATCTCGTGCAACGACCCTTCCATTTCATATCCCCCGCGGACGAAGCTGGTCGCAAGCCCGCCCGGAAGATTGTGCCTTTCCAAAATCAAAACAGATTTCCCTTTGGACGCAAGCGACAAAGCCGCGGACATCCCAGCCAAGGATCCGCCGATCACGATGACATCGTAATGGGGTTTGTAAAAAAGAGTTTCCTTTTCCATGAAACACCCTCCTTTTGCTAGAAGAGTATGCCCTCATAAGAAGATGGTCAATGTTAGAAAACGAGACGAAGGAAGAATTCGGGGCAAGAGAAAACGTAGGTTCCGTTTTCCTCTCCGTAACTCACCTCCGTTTTCTCTCCCAAGGGGATTTCTTTTCGGTAGGCGATTTCGATTTCCTTAGGGGAAGAGGACAAAAGAAAGGGGATGGGTATCAGGTTCTCGGCCTTATCCAAATAAGCCGTGTTGTTCAAATGACCGTTGAGGTCGCAGTCCCTCCATTCGGCCTGGAAGGTGGCCCTACCCAAAAGAGGGAAGGATTTCATGGGGAACTGAAAGGGAATCTCATCGCCTTTCTCCTCTCCCTCGATAACCACCCCGTGCTGCTCGGGGTTCACCATGACGCGGGTTTTCTGATCGATCAACGCCCAAACCGAGCTCGCCTTCAAAAGAAGCTCTCCGCTTTCGCTTTTCATGGCGTAATGCCGAGGGAACAAAAAGGGGATTTTCTTTCCTGGATAGGAGGTTAGGACGATCTTCTCCCCATAAACGGGCAGGCGAGAAACTTCCACCCTCTGTTTGCCCAGAACCCAAAGAAGCCCTTTGTCCAAAGTCTTTTCTCGGGGATATCCCAGCGCTTCGGTATCAGCAATGGAAATCTCTTGAAGCAATTGGAAAAGACGCGACAGGCGGAGTTCTTTCTTCGCGTCGCAGTCCTCCGTCAAAAGGGTCATCTTTTGGGTGAGCATCGTTCAGTTTTGTTTGGAAAGCCGCAGCTGGATTTCATCGAGCAAAGCGCCCAAAGTGGAGAGTTTCGCCCACTTCTTTTGGGGGATTTGGATTCCGAACTCCGCTTCGATCTGGGTCATCAGATAAATGAAGGACATCGAATCCACGCTGGCATCGGTGTTGATGTTCGAATTCTCTTCGATTTTCATTTCGGCCAAATCCGGCACGCAGGTGCGGATGATGGACAAGGCTTTTTCTTTGATTTCTTCGCGATTCATAACAGCTCCTTTTAGTCTACAAGCAACGACGGCAATTGCCACCGTTTGATTTTCCCCGTTTGGGTCCGCGGAAGCGGATTGGGGAAATATTGGGTTTGAGCGATCCGATGGGAATAAGGACAAGTTTGGTTGAAGGCCAGGATCGCCTGGGAATAATCGTCCCCCAGTTTGGCTTTGCCCACGCAGAGGGCGACCTGCCCTATCTTATTGAGGCAGGCGGCGAAGTCCACCCCCGGCCCCAAGAAGGACGCAAGCTTTGCCTCGAATTCGGGGAGGAACACTTTGCTCCCGTCGCTCAGCACGAGCATTTCCTTCTTCCTTCCAATCACGTGGAGAAGCCCATTTTCGTCGATTTTCCCAAGATCCCCGGTTTTTAGATATCCCCCGGAGAAAGTCTCTTGGGTGGCTTTTTCGTCTTTGTAATAACCCTTCATGACAAGCGTGGGGCAAGATAGCAGGATTTCGCCGTCCTCCCCCAATTTCGCCTTCACTTCGGGACACAGGGTCATCGCCTTGGGATTCTCTCCCAAAGACAAAGCCACCCCGGAGCTGGTCTCCGTCAAACCGTATCCAAAGCTGACGCGGATCCCTTGAGCTTTTAAGGCGGACAGCACCGATTCGGAGCAATCGCCCGCCCCGATGAGAATAAGTCCCAATTCCGGATTGAGCAAACGATGGGCGAGGAGGAACCCCGCCATCTGAGGAACGAGGCTCACCGCGGTGGGGCGGTAGAAAAGGAAATCGGTGAAGAAAGATTTGATCCCGCCGCTAAGCGCTAGGCTGGCCCCGCAGGAGAGGGGCCAAAGGAAAGAGCAAACGAATCCAAAAACGTGGGACAAGGGCAAGCAAGAATAAAGGACGTCATTGGGAGAAAGAGGGAGCAAACTCGCCCCGTTAAAAGCAGAAGAGCAGAGACTTTCTTGGGTCAAGACAACCGCTTTGTTGCTGGACGTGGTCCCCGAAGTGAAGAAAAGGATGTCCCCCTTCCCCTCCGGCGCATTTTTGGAGAGAACTTCGGAAAACCCTTCCGTAAGTTCTTTGGGTCCTAAAAGGAAATCGATATCCGCGGCTTGGATTTGCTTCATCAAAACGCGGGGATCCTCCAAAGGAGAAAGAAGAGCGATTTGAATATGGGCAGAAGCGTAGGCCAAAATCGCCAAGATCGAAGTCAGGCTTCCATCCGCGAAGATACCGACGCAGCCATGCTTCTCAATCGGGAATTCCTCCACTTTTCGAATCAATGTTGCATAATCAAGAACTGATTTCCGCTCCCCTTCCTTGTAAACAATTGCGGGGGAAGACGGGTTCTGACCGCGAAGCATATCAAGAAATGAGGAATAGTGGCTGACTTTCATAGAATGAAACCATGATAGTCCACTTGATATCGCCATATCGGTAAAGTTTTCCTTTCTTGATCTTAGCGTCCTAGAATAGGACCAACGTAAAGGAGATTGTTCGAAAATGGACAAAAACGTTCGCATTGCCATCATCGGCGCTGGGCCGGCCGGGCTTTCGGCCGCCATGTATCTCGAAAAGAAGGGATACGACAACTACGTCATCTACGAAAGGAACAACCGCGTCGGCGGGAAGTGCTACTCCCCGACCTTCAACGGGAAACGCTATGAAATGGGCGCCATCATGGGCGTTCCTTCCTACTACGCCGTCCACGACGTGGAAGAATTCGCCGGGGTCGAGCACAAAGGACCCTGCCTATACCGCAAATACAAATACCCCGACGGAAAGCCCGACTACCGCTGGGACACCGAAGATGCCATGAAGAACCCGATGAAGTTCTTCTTCAAACATCCGGGAGCGGCTTTGCATTTGAAGAAGCTTCAGAAGCAAATCAAGAAATTCGGCGAAATCCTCGCGACCAAGTACAAAGGATATGACGTAACTGGCCACATCGGCGTTGCCCAAGGCAAATACGATGGCTTCGCCGTCACCCCGGGCCGTGAACACGTCTCCGGCGAGAACCCCAATTTGAAAGATCTCACGATGCCCTTCAAGGACTTCTGCGAGATGAACGGGGTGCCCCTCGTCCAAGAAGTTTGGATCCAACCCTTCACTTCCTTCGGATACGGGTTCTTCGATGAAATCCCGGCCGCTTACGTCCTCAAGTACCTCGACTTCCAGACCATGATGAACTTCGTCAAGATCAACCTCTGGACCTGGAAAGACGGCACGCAATCCATCTTTGAAGCCCTCAACGAGCATTTGAAGCACAAAGCCATCTTGAACGCCGATGTCAGCAAAGTCGTTCGCGGCGACAAGGTCACCCTCACCGTCAACGGGAAAGAAGAGGTCTTCGACAAGATCATCATCACCGCCCCGCTTCAGATTGCCACCGAGAAGAACCCGATGAACAACCCATATGCGGTTTCCCTGGACAAATGGCTCGACGTCAACGACGAGGAAAAGGCCCTCTTCTCCAAAATCGACTATGAGCGTTACGACACGCAAGCCTTCCAGGTCGAAGCGGACAAATACCCCGACGTTTCCTATTACATCGTCGACAACATGGTCCCGGAGAGAATGCCGCACGTCATGGTCTACTATCGTCGTTGGACCGGTGAAAAAGACATGCCGATCGTCTCTTACTCCCTCCGTCACCACAAGACCTTCAACGGCGGCAAAGAGCTTCCTTACGAAGACAACGCCAAGATCGTTTCTCAGGATATGAAGGACCTCGATTGCCCGATCCGCGTGGTCGATGGCAAAGAGCAGATCCTCACCCGTTTCCAGTCCTACTACTTCCCCCACGTCTATTCCGAGGATTACGCCGCGGGATGGTATGACAAGGTGGAAGCCATGCAGGGCAAGAACAACACCTTCTACGCCGGCGAAATCATGTCCTACGGCGACATGGACGAAACCATTGAATACTCCCACGACCTCGTGGAAAGATTCTTCTAAGCCAAAAAGCAAAAAGCCGCGCTCTGAAACAGGGGGCGGCTTTTCTTATGCCGCTACGCAAGAATAAACCCGCAAAATCCGCATAATTCATAAAAAAGGCGTGGTTTTCCACGCCCTTTTTTGCTTTTCTTTGATTACTTCTCGTCCTTCATGGTCGGGAAGAGAATGACTTCGCGGATATTGTCCTGCTCACCCAGCAACATGCAGAGGCGGTCGATGCCGACCCCGATGCCGCCTGCAGGGGGCATGCCGTAATCCAAGGCGTCGATGAAGGAGAAGTCGATGTCGGCGGCTTCTTCGTCCCCGCGTTTCCTGGCTTCAAGCTGAGCCTCGAAGCGGCTCTTCTGATCGAAGGGGTTGTTGAGCTCGGTATAGGCGTTGCCGAATTCGGTCCCGCCGATGAAGAACTCGAAGCGCTCAACGAAGCGGGGATCTTTGCTCCGCTTGGTGAGGGGAGAAACCTCGACCGGGTAGGTATGAATGAAAGTCGGCTGAACCAAGGTCTTCTCGACGAACTCATCGAAGAAGGCGTTCATGATGTAGCCCACACTGTTCCAAGATTTTTGCAGGGGGACGTTATGCTTTTTCGCGAGTTCCACCGCTTCTTCGAAGGTCATTTCTTTGGTGAAGTCGATCCCGGTTTGCTCCTGAATCGCCTCCGCCATGGAAACCCAACGGAACCCTTTGGAGAAGTCG
>JBNMGG010000033.1:0-13753 GCA_050872145.1 Candidatus Alloenteromonas sp.
AAATAAGACATCACCCCTGTCACCTTTCATCATCTAGGAATTAAAACTAGTTCACCTAACACCCTTGACTAAATTAAATGACAGCCATAAAATTACTTTGTAGGGACGCGTTACCGTCATGTCTTTCGTAGAATACGCATCGCTAGATCACACGCGAAGAGCGCCTACGGTCGTAGGGGTTGGTTGAGCCTCGCTACGTTATGACGGAGTTACCTTAAAGCCCTGCATAAAGGAAATTAAATAAATGGAAGACAACGAAAAGAAGGCCCCGGCCGAGGGAGCCGAAAAAAATTACCTCGACGCCATCAACGAACTCAAGTCTAAAATGGACAACATGGTGTCCAAGGAGGATTACAACAGCCTCCTGAAGCAAAATAAACAATTGCTCGACACCGTCGTGTCTGGACGGAATCCCGCCGCCGAAGAAGGCGCAGGGGATACACGCACGGACGAAGACTTGATTAAAACCATCAAGAAAAAAGACGTTTCCAATCGCGAGGGTTGGGGCGCAATCCTAGAGCTTCGCAACCGGAAGCTGAAGGAAACGGGCATCGACCCCTTCATCGGGGAGCAAGCCCATTGGGACACCACGGAAGTCACCCAAGCCGACCGAGACGGGGCGGATGCCTTCGCCGACATCCTCCAAGACTGTTTGGACAAATCGGAAGAAGACCACGACCTGTTCAACGGTTTGCTTGCCAGTCGAATCAACGGCTTCCCAATCCCGAAGAAAAAGAAATAAACCTCGTTAGTATATCTATAAAGGAGGGAAGCAATAATGGCTTTCACTGGACAACTTAACGTGAACAGGGTAATCACCTCCCTGTTCAACATGATCATCTCCATCGACACTAACTCGAAGAACATCTCTTCCTCGTTCGCGAAGCTCATGGAGGAAAACCGAGTAGACGGCTCACGCTATGGAGACACAAAACTCAAATTAAGCGTTGACTGCCTCGAAACCATCGAATTCACCGGGGACGACCAATCCAACATCTTGGAGAACCATCGAGGACCCGAACCGCACACCCAAGCGCTCGTCATGAACGTGTTCCGCCAAATCCCGCTTACCACGGGAGGCGACTTCTTCGACAAGCAGGCTTTCTTGTCGGAAGGCTCCTACGTCGAGTTCATCTCGATTGTCACGAGCATGATTACCAAGACCAAAGAGATTTACGAAGGTACCACCTTCAACACATTCATCGGAACCCATAAATCATCGAAGCAGAAGACCATCGAAATCGACGCTACCAAATACCCGACTCTTGCGCAGGGCCTCTCCACCACGTTGGCGAACCTCTTCGACGACATCCAGGAACCGAGCCGTGATTACAACGAAATCGGCTTCCTCCGAGCTTGGGACGAAAGTGATCTCGAAATCATTATCAACAAATCATACTACAATCAATTCCGCTACAACGAGGTCCCAGACATCTTCCACGAAGAAGAAATCAAGGCGATGCTCAAGCGCGGAGGGTTGCATGGCCACTACTTCGGAAACATCATTACTGCTGGCGGAACGGCCAACGGCACTCAGCGGACGATGGTTGAAGGAAACTTCAAAGGAACGGACAACAAGACGGTGCACCTCTTCCCGGGAGACCTTCTCCCGAAGGGCGCGGCTTACAAAGCCAACGAAGCGTACACGGAAGACGACAACATCCTTTGCATCGTCACCCGCAAAGGATTCTGCCCCTTCATGTCCGCCGCCACCCGCGAAGCCCAGTGGCTCAATCCGAGAAACGGCAACTTGCAGCACTACCTTAACTTCGGGCACAACACGCTTCAAATCATCGACGATGCCCCGTGGATCGTCATCAAGAAGAAGGCGGCCTAATCAAAGGCGGTTCTCTGGGGGTCTCCGACAAAGACCCCCAATCCTAGGACAAATCCATGAACGCGACACTAACATTCCTAAAATACAAAAACTACTATGACCGTAAGTTGGACTTTTCCAACATCTACGGGTCCGTGGCCGATTACACGGGCAAGTTCGAGAGCAAAGGAATGGGGCCTCGCGTTTTGGATTTCGACTTCGGGGACGGAATGACAACCAAGCAGTTCGTCAAGGGCTTCGAGTCCGACGACGGCTTTTTCGCGTACAACTATCTTTTGGTTGATACGGGTGGCGAAGGCTTAGTCTCGTCCCGATGGTACGTGACGGAGGCCAAATACGTACGAGGCGGCGGTTATTGGGTCTCGCTTAGGCGCGACGTACTGGCAGACTACTTCAACACGGTCCGCAAATCGACGGTCCTCGTAACCAAGGGCATGCTGAAAGATTCCTCCCCGCTAGTGTTCAACCGCGAGGGTGTTTCCTACAACCAAATCAAGAAGGAAGAAATCCCGTTGAAGGACGCTTTGGGATACCCGTGGGTTGTTGGGTACATCCCCCGTGACTTCGCAAGCGACGCGGACAAGACCATCGAAGTGGATTACACCACGATGGTCTCCGACATCGAGTTCGCGACGCAGGCTGACATGGAGTCATCCGACTGGTACGGATACCTCGGCATACCCCAATACAAGCACGAGGACGTTTGCGTCGGGTACAAGACAACCATCGATTACCAATCAACGGACCCCCGAGTGGAGTTCGAGCATTTCGACGAGGACGGATGGATTGGCGATTACGATCCACAAAACATCCCTGGATATAAATGCTATAAGAGGCCAGACGGAAGGACAATCACGGTCCAATCGGCCGTAACCACCAGCAAAAACCAATCATACCCCATCGGGGACGTAGCAAGCCAATTCATCGGCAACAATGTTTTTGCGGACGCGAAGACCGCAATCGTGGCTAAATACCCGATAGAGGGATTCGATAAAGCCAACGCGGTGCGCGGAAAAGTTGTTCACGTCAAGAACCCCGACAAGTTCTACATCATCGCATACGAGGAAACAGGGCCAGAATACGTTGACGATTCCGCGACGAGCCTGAAAACAGTCTCGCCCGCTTTCTTCACGAACACCCAATCTGCCATCGATCACGTCATATTGAGCCATAACCCCCTTATCCGCATGGAATACTCGGGGGACGACGCGGTCGTGTCTAGGAAGCAGTCCTCCATCAAAATCACGTTGGAGGAGCTAAACCTAAAAGCGAAAGTCACGATCCCGAAAAAAAGGCAGCACCTTTTGGACTCCTCTCTTTACGACATGTTCGCGATGCCCGCCAACATCGGCTCGCCAGTGGCGGTTAAGGCATTGATTGGAGCCACTCCGAAAATCATCTACCAAGACGGCTACATGTCTTTGGCCGTGGCCTCCAAGGTTACGTCCGAGGCTGGCTCTGGAGCTGTCTACGACGTTCAATGGCTCCCATATTGCCCCGTAAGGGAAAACATCGAGTACCTCCCTCCGATAGGAAATGGGAGATTCAACGCGACGTTGGACAATTGCGTTCCCATCACTAACGCCGATGGAACTGTCATAGGCTACATGGCATTTGCGTCCAAATCCAACTTCTCGTTCAATATCACGAACATCGCCATCCCCGAATATGGGAAGATGCAGTCGAGGAAGGAATCCAACGAGCTGGAGACGTGGCGCATGTGCTCGCCGAACTACAACGGAATATTCGAATTCTCCCCATCCAAGAACAACGGCGTGAACGGATTCCACGTTGATTGCACCTACAAGCCGTTCCAGCCTTACATTCGAGTCGCTCCGGTGTTCAAGTCCACGGGGCTGTACGGAGGGGCTTACAACGACAAGCGAGGATTGATTCTAGGAGGGGACTTCTCGCTTCCTCGGCTCACAACCGAATGGGCCAACTATATACAAAACAACAAGAACTACCAAGCGTCGTTCGACCGCCAAATCGAATCCATGGAGCTCCGCCACAAAATCGGCATGACCGAAGCCGTCATTGGTTCCATATCGGGAACCATCCAAGGAGGGGCGCAGGGCGCTCAATCAGGCGCTTCCATCGGCGGAGGACCAATCGGGGCAATCGTCGGCGGAGCGGTAGGAACGGCAGCCGCAGTCGCAGGTGGCATCGCCGATGTGATGAACACCAAGGCGCTCTACAACGACGAGATTGACAGGACAAAGAAGCTCTTCCAATACTCGTTGCAGAACATTCAGGCAATCCCATCCTCAATCTCGAAGGCATCGGGATTCGACCTAAACGTGAAGCCGTTCCCGTTCATCGAATACTATTGCCCGACTCAAACCGAAATCGACGCGTTCCGCAACATGATCAAGTGGAACGGGATGACGGTTGGAGTGGTCGGAACTATGGAGGAGTACTTCCCCGAATCATTAGACGACTTGGGTAGCACGTACTTCGAGGCTAGCGTAATACGTCTGGCCGACGGCTTCGACGGCGACTTCCACGAGGCCGACGCAATCGCATACGAATTAAGGAGGGGCATCTACATATGAGCATACAATCTTCAATCAACGCAGCCGTGGGCGGTGTGGCCAAAGCCATCAACACTGGCGTGGCCCTGAAAGCCGCCAAAGAGACCGCCGCAGCCGCCAGCGCGGAGCAGGCCACCAAGGCGGAGGAAGCGAAGGCGAAAAGCGAATTGGCCATCCAAAAGGCCGAGTACGAGTCCGCTTCTAAGTCCAAAACCGAGGGTCTTGCCGAGCAAAGGGCAAAAGCCGAGGAAACAATTTTGAAAGCCGACGTGAAAAAGGCGAAGGAGCAATACGAGAAGCTCGGGAAAAGGGCTGGCACCATCGGCAAGACGGGCGCTTCCGAAAGCGAGGTGGCCAAAGCCCAGAAAATGGCGAACAAGGCGATGGACAGCCTCAAGACAAAAATGCAAAGGCTCAGGCTCCAATCCGATTTCCGCAAGAAGCTCATGGCCGATAACGCCATGCTTGCCCAGCAACGTGCGGACATCATCAACGAAATGAAGCAAGCGCATGAGAAGCGCTATGGAGGCGAATGATGGCAACAACCAACACCAACAAAAAAGTCCCATTCATCAGCGCCAGCGACGTATTGCAGGAATTGAAGGTTTACAATCTTCAGCAGGGAGACGGGGACCTCCAAAGGAAAATACTTATGGCCCTCCGCATCTTGGATATGCAGGACGCATATGGGCGCTACCGCTGGTATAACCTTCCGAACGGATTAACCCCCCGACTAATCGAGAGGGTGCTGTACTTCCGCGGGCAAGGGTGCATCTTTTACATCCCCGAATTGGACAAATTCTTCTTCCTTCCCTACTCGTTGTTCGGAGACATCGAAAAGGACGTAGGAATCGACTGCTACGGCCGATACATCGCCGTCACGCCGATGACAATGGGCACCGATTACACGAACGCAGCAGGCAAGAAGATTAAGAAGAAGGGAAGGGAGTTTATCACCGACTACCATTTGCAAGTCCTATACGACGAAATGAGCGTGAATGAGCCGGGAATCCTCAAAGATAGATGTGTGTTGCTCGGGGACTATTCCAAGGCGATCTCGCAGTACAACACCCCGAGGTCCATCATCCAACAACCGTTCTTGGAAGCCATGAGCGAAGTCGTGCCCTACTGCATGACGATGCTAGTCAGCAACACCGGGGTTCAGGGAATCCGAGTTCAGGACGAGGACGAGGCGGACAACGTGGCCGAGGCTTCCGAAGCCATGAAGGGCGCGGCTCTCACCAAGAGGCCGTTCGTGCCAATCCAAGGGAAATTGGACTTCCAGCAACTCTCGGGAGGCGCTCCCCTCAAGGCCGAGGATTACCTGTTGATCCTGCAGGCCCTCGACAACCTCCGCCTGTCCTTCTACGGACTCGCCACTGGAGGTTTGTTCCAAAAGAAATCCCACATGCTCGAAGCCGAGCAAAACATGAACGCGGGGCACGCCAAATCCCCTCTTCAAGACGGTTTGGAACTTCGTCAGGAATTCTGCGACCGATGCAACGCTTTGTGGGGTCTCGGCATGTGGTGCGAAATCTCCGAGACGGCGCTCGGAATGGACAAGGACGGGGACGGCATGGCGGCCGACTCATCCGCCAACGACGGAGCGGGCCAAAACCCGATGCCGCAAACGGAAGGAGGAGACGAAGATGCCTATTGAGTTCCAAAACAAAACGTTCGCGGAATTGTGGCCCGACGCAAATTCATGCGTGTCCGACTACACCTCACCGCAAACGGTCTTCCCGAAGAGCGACGAGGTGACGAACACGGACATCACGAACACGTTCTACCCAATCGCCTATTCGAGGTTTGCCGCTAGGCAAATCTCCAACGCGAACATGAACCTGTTCAAGACCAAGTTCTTCTACACGATCTACGTGTACGGACCCGAGTTCCTTAAAGAGCTTGAAATCAAAAAGAAGCTCAGGGGGTTATCGGAGGACGACATCCTAGCGGGGTCCAAGCAGGTGGCCAACGTGTCCACTTCTCCTGGGCAGGCGCTGACCGAGCCAGACGAGCAGTTGCAAGGCGTGGACCAGCAAACTAGAATGAAGTGGACGAAGTCGAAAATGGAGGGATACGCGAATCTCCTCTCCCTAATCGACTCCACGTTCATCGAGAGGTTCGCGAGCCGATTCGACAAGCTCTTCAAGAAAGTCACGGTCGGGCCTAAGCCGACCGAGGAGGAAGCAAGCAATGGATAACACCTACAAGTTCGTCGGAGGTATCACCGGAACCGTCATCTCAAGCGCCGGATGGCTCGCGGACATGGAGAACATCGTCTCCATGGTTTGCGCCATCATCGGTCTATTGGTGACAATCGTCACCTGCGTCATCGTGCCCGTGTGGAGGAAAATCGCGAAGGCCTCCGAAGACGGGAAAGTCACCCCAGACGAGGTGACGGACATCGCGAACACGCTGAAAGACGGAATCAGCAAGATTGAACATAAGGAGGACAAATAACATGTGCAATCACAAAGTACCCGCCCTTTTGCCGTTTAAGACGGTTAAAGGCCTAAGCGACTACGTCGGCTTCAAGGAAGACGGCACCATGGAGGTAGGAGCAGGAATGGAAGTCGTCGGGGACATGACTTTAAACTCTCCCACCGATTTGAAGTTCAAGCAAGGATCGTTGCCAAAACAATACTATTGGCACTTTGTTAGAATTAAATCCTCAGCTAGTGAATTACATCCTTATTCATTCCTATTTTCATTTCTAATGCCTGCTACTAGTAATCTAAATATCACTAGTATTCAGGATTTAATTACTGTATTTGGTGGAGACTATATTGATTGTAATGGCAAAATGTCATACCCAGGAGGAAATGGGCAACTATTGGGCCTTAAGGTTGGAACAACGGAATCTGATACTCTGCTATTATTTTCTAGTGGGTCTAGTATTGATGATACATTCGCATTATCTAATTATGGTGGAATAGAAATCATTGACAACGTGTTCGTACCAAAGTAACACATGAACTATGACCAAGCAGGAAGCGAAAGAAGAAATCGCCGCCTCCGCCAGCCGTAAGAAGCAGGCCAAATTGAAGCTGAACAACGAGTGGTATTCCATCCGCTCGTTGCTCGGCTGGTCCAACAAGGCCGTCTTCTACATCCTCTTGGGCGGTCGCGACTATGGGAAGTCCTATTCCATCATGAAGACTTTTCTAATTGATTGGAAGACGAAGGGCATCCCGTTCTTTTGGATACGCCTTAACGAGAAGAGCACGCAAAAGCTTTTGACAAACAACGCGGAAAAACTAATCGACCCCGATTTGAAGAGGTCCTTCGGAATCAAGACCATGACGAAGGGCAACGACGTGTACGACGTTTCGGACGGCCCGAAGAAGGCGAAGAAAATGGCTACAGTCATCGCCCTATCAACTTTCTACAACGACAAGGGCGTGGCCCTGTTCGACAATGAGTTCCTCAATGACGTGTCGAAGCACTACAACATATGCTGCGACGAGTTCCAGCCAGAGAAGGACCAGCGCCGTCAGGGGGACGTGGCCTACCAGTTCGTCAACCAGTTGGAGAACGTGGTGCGCGACTCGAAGGAGAGGATGCGCATCTTCCTGTGCGCGAACTGCTTGGAGGAGGCATCGGACATCCTTTGCCTTTTCCACTTCATCCCAGAGGAGTTCGGGCGCTTTTGGATTCCGTCCTGCCGAGCCGTCATCGACTACATGGAGCCGAGCGAGAAATACAACGCTAGGCGCAGGGGAACGGTCGCGGACTTGCTGATGCCCAAGGCTTCGACCTTCACGAACAAAATCGAGATAGACACGGCTTTGGTTACCGCAAAGCGAAGGCTCATCAGGCCGAGCGCCGTCATCCAATTCCGCAAGGGAACCTGCTTCACTATATGGGACGGCAACGTCATCGCGGAGTGGAACGGGGAGAAGGCGAACATGATCGCCATGCGACCGTACCAAGACGCGGTGTTCGACGCGAAGATGCGGGACAAGATAATAGAGCTATTCGACACGCGTTGCTTCTACTACAAGCACACGATCACGATGAAAAAGTTCCAATCGCAAATCATGCAATTGAAGCCTCGCGGACTATGAGAAAAGGGACTGGCTAGAGCAACCAGTCCCTTTTCCCTGCCATAGAGATTACTAGTGCCCAGTAGAAAGATACAAAGACCTAGGCACGGGAACATTATATCAGAACAATTTCATTTTGTCATATCTTTCCGCGTATTTCGTTTGGGCCACGGGAGGAACCGTGTCATCGTCCGACCACATTTGGAACGTCGTCGGGGACTTTCCCTTGGTTCTCACCCATCCGAAGTAAACCTTCTTTCCGCCCACCTCGTAGACGTAGGACTGCTCTTGGGTACTCCACGTCATCTTCGACATGTCGAACTTGGTGTATCGCCCACCGACTTTCGTCATCTCGCGGAATTCCTTCCATTGCCCCGCTTCCTTCAATCCCTGAATTGCGTTCATGCGGGCAACCTGCTCGCCCGACATGTAGTTCGAGCGAACCGCGTTCAAGACGGCCTGCTCGGTTCCCAGTCCCAAAGCCGTCCCCCTCGTCGTGACTTCCTGCTTGAAGTGCTTGTAGTCCCTCTTCTCGTTGGATTCGACGGCCCTGCCAGTGAACTCCCTCTTCTGGAAGAAATCCTTGTTGGCGTTGTAGACCCTCCTGACGTAATGGGAATAGGTCTCCTTTACCTTCTTCTTCGGCACGATGAAGGCATCCGCACCTTCTAGCGTCGCCTTCTCCCTTTGCCTTCTCGCGCTCTTCATAGAGCGAACCTTAACAATTTTGACGTCTCTCATTTGGACAATCCCTCCGTTTCAATCGTGACGGCGCACCAGTCGCCGTTCCAGTATGTGTCGAGGATGCGGTGGCCCAATTCGGACAAAGCCCGCTCCCCCGACTCGCACCGTCTTTCGCTTTTGGCCCTGAACAGCGCGACGGCGTATTCGCATCCGGGGCTTTGGAGTATTTTTATTTTGACCTTCATACGATCCTCCTCGTTACCGGGTCGAACGATGCGCCCGGGGCGCACTCGGGAAGCGCGTCGTCTATCAGGTCCCATGCCTTCCCGTTCTCTTGGGACCATCTCTCGAATTTTGCTTTGGGGACCCCCCTGTAAACTGGTATCTCGCTCCCCCATTGGTAGTTGCATCCCCTGACCGCCACCGAGCCTTTGTGCTCGATTTTGAATTGGCCTATCTCCTTCCCGATTTCGATTTCAGGGCGAGGCCTAGCCGAGCAAACGCAGTCGGTGTTGCAGTATACCGTGTCATCGTCCATCAATGCCTTGATGCGCTTGTTGCACCTCTCCACGATTGTCGCGCGGATAAACGGATTGACCAATTGGAGGTAGCCGATGGCTTCGTTGACCACGTTCTTCGCGTACATCCTTTGGTCCTTCTTTTTGGCTTTGGCCTTCTTTCGGAACCAAGTGTCCACGAACTTGACGTAGGGGGATGGCATAGCGGGGTAGACGAACTCCGCCCAATCCCCGGGGGAGACCATCCTAAGCTTCCTCCCCCATCCGACGGTCGGTGACTCCCCGTCAGCGAAGAAGCCTATCTCTCCCTCGCCGACGATGCGATTCAGGGAAGCGGGCTTGCTCGTGTCTGGAATCGGCTGCTCCATGGCCCAGCCGTATGCCGAGTTGATGTCGTAGCAAATCGCCTCCGTCCTCTTCCCGTCGTACTTCGGATTGCTCCATATGATCGGGGAGGCGGACAGCACGTCGTAGTTCGGCGTTCCGTCGGGCTTCAGCTTGAGGCATATCTCCCACGGCATCCTAGGCGCTTTGTAGTATTGCGCCATGATCGCGTAGGCTCGCCATCCCTGCACGAGGCCGACTTCACCGTCTCTTCCGTCCAAATAGCACCAATAGACCTTGCACCGTCCGCCTATCTTCATCATCAGGTGAAACTCGACGCTGGTCTCGCGGATGAACGCCTTCCAATTCAGCGACTCGCCGTCCAACGGCTCGCGGGTCCAAATCATCTTGTAGCCCCACTTGTCCGCGTAGGCTAGCATCTTGTTCATCTTCGCGACCGTGAGCTGCTCATGGGCGATGCGGACGAACCTCCTCCACGTGCCCATGCTACCACTCCGTCTCCTCTTCGTTCGGGTCGGGGGCCTTCGGTGCTTGCTTCCATTCCTCGAAGAGGTCTTTGATGGCCCGCCAGTTGTCCTCGCTGTATCTCTTGTAACCTTTTTCGTTGCAGGAGAACACGTAGTCCTCGTAGGTACGGGCTGGGCAAAGCGCCACGCTGTTCCCGCTCATGATGACCTTGTGCGTGTCCTCGCGGAACCACTTCTCGAACCAGTTCCGGTTGTCGATGCGTATCGCGTGGGCCACGATGTTCACGAGATCCTCGTGGGAGAATTCCTTCTTTTGGAGGGATTGGTCGGGCTTCGCTATCTTCTTGTTCATGGAAAAATAGCAAATGCGGCGGAGCAGTCCAGAGTCGCTGATGTCCATCTTCGGGGGCTTGTTGCAGGAGAATAAGAGATTCCCCTGCCAGCGAACCGAATAGGTGCGGCCGTACTTCGGGTTTATCGTCACGTCTTGCTTTGAGGCTAGCGTCTTGATGATGTTTGAGCGCATGTCGTTAACGTCTAGCTCGTCAGCGTAGATGAGCCGCTTTCCCACGCCCCTAGCCAATTTGAAGTCGTCGGATAGGTCCCCAATCGTCAAAGGCGCGAAATCGTTGGAGAAGATTTGCTTGACGATGTTGGCGAACGTGGACTTTCCGCTTCCGCCTACTCCGGTGCATATGTAGATCATCTCCTCTTTGCCAGAGAGCAATTGGAAGATGATGGCCAATTGCTTTTCCGTGAGCGGGAACGCGAGTGGCTTGAGAGCCTCCATTTTCAACGCTTCGGCGATGATTGGCATAGTTGGCCACTCTCCCCTGAAATCGCCGTACATGGCCCTGAAAACGGCCATGGCGTTCTCCGTGTCCCCCGGCTCCGAGCAGGCAAGGGCCTCCTCGCGGTAGAGCGATGCGTCTACGCGGTCTATTTCCTCGTCGTTCAGGAACCATTTCCCGGCGATGAACTTATAGCCGAGTTGGTTCATCATGGTGGCGCGTTCTTTGCTCGTCAATTTCTTTTTGGTCATATTGATTTCCTTTCGAGTCCAACGAATCCTTCCAGAAATCTTTTAGCGAATTCTTTCGATATAACACTTCGTTCGATTCCGTGTTTGGTTTCATTGACCAAACGCGGTTTTTTCTTCCTGCTTTTCGGAACAAACATATTCGGTTCGCAATTAAGAAACCAAAACGCTGTCGGTTTTCTGAACGAATCTCCATATTCAGTTCTATCGTCTATTACGACTTTGGGGAGTGGAGGGAAGCAGCGAACTAGGTAAGAGCATTTTTGGTAATGGTTCTCGATGATTAGCGGAACTCCCTTTTCGATAGCCCACAAAGCCAACTTGCAAAATATTTGGTAATAGTTGCTCCGCTCTCTCTCCCTCTCTCTCGAATACTCGATTCGTTGCCACTCGCTCCATGAAGACATGCCTTTGTTCTTACCGATGATATTCACTTCCGTCCATACCTGAAAGTACGTGCAGGGGAAGAACGCTAGAACCAGGTCGTACTTCGATATTTTTGATAGGAACTCGTTCCCGTTCCCCTCTTCGATTGCCTTGAACAAATCGATTTTATGGGTCGGGTTTCCTTCAATGTCATATGATTCGGCCTCGTACCCCATCGAAGCGGCAACATCTCGGAATGTGTTCGTTTGCTCGAAGAAGCAATGGATTCTATTCGGTTTCATATCTTAAACTTCCTCTTTAAATTGTATCCGCCACTCTTCCCAATTGATTGTTGCCTCTTCCGCGGACTTTGCCTTGCTTTCTAGTCCTTTTAGGCAGGCTATCCAAATATATTGAAATGAGCCTGTATTCAATCGTTTATATGGGAAAACGTGTAGTATAACGTATCGCGTTGAGCCGATGTTTCTTCTTAGGAAAAAGCCTACATCTCGCGTATCTTCGGTTAGCGTATCGTAAATGAATCCTAGCTTATCGGCGAGGTATTTTCCGCACACATAAATCGGTGCCTCGAAAACGGCGAATCCATTTAAGTAGTCGATTGGTGAATCACCCACCTTATAATCATCCCGGTATTCAGTAGGAAAAAGGATAGAGACAAATATCGGTTGTTTGCTGATTGTTTTAATAATGGCAAAATTTTCCATAATCAAAACGGCAAATCGTCGTCCTCCTCCAATTCGTGCTTGGGAGTCGCTAGCTCATTCGTTTGGATGGTATTGGGCTGCTGTTCCTCGCACGGTGCGGGGTTCTTCTCTTTCACGGTCTCGACGCGGTCGGCCTTGATGCTCCAATACCGCACCTTTTTGGTCGGGTTATCCTTGTCGGTTTTCTCGGTGTAGGCCATTTCACCGGAGACGACCAGATACGTCCCCTTTTGGATGGAATCAATGGCTTCTTGGGAGTACCAAGTACCCGAGAAGTCGAAGAAGTGGGTGATGGGGTTTCCCCGGGGATCCTTTCCCCCATAGACGGCGAGGGACCCCACGCAAAAGAAGCAGGCTTTCCCCTTCTCCTCAGTTAGGTCCTTCATGGTTTGGAGGGGCTTAACGCTCCTTCCGGTTACGATGATTCTATTCATTTGTTTCTCCTTTATAGTCCGTCCAGTGCGCGGACGGGATTGTCTTCTTCAATGATTCGGCCGCTTCCTCGGCGTCTTTTCGCCATTGGTTCACCCCGAGTATCCACGTTTGCGGATATTTCCGCAAATGGTCGGTAAAATCATACACGTTGTTTTTTATCAGTTTGACTTTCTTTCTTATCACGATCGAATAGCTTTCGACTTTGTCGTCGGTTAGGTCTTTTACCCTTTTGAAATAAGCATAATTTCCTCTTACCTCTATCAGCTGTGCGATGCAAATGTCCCATCCCTCGAAGACGGAGGAGTTGCCACTCCGCCTCACGGCCTGCGCCAAAACGAAGAAATAGCCCTTCCATGGCATCACGCGCTTAGTCTTCGAGTTGAAGACCACTTCCCAATAGCTGTAAAGCTTCTTTTTAGAGACGTTCATTGTATACCTCCTTATAGATAACGCCGTCGGCCGTCCTGTCGGATATGGCGAGAACTACCTCTTTATAAATGTCGGACTCCAATCCAATGAATCCGACTAGCGAGTCATCGCCGACTAGTCGGATGATAGCTTTATACCATTCGGCAATCGTCCGGCACTTCTGGGAGCAATAGGCGTGAGATACACGGCCAGTCATGTCGATCCATGACACGTCGATGTTGGCGACAGCGTCGCCCTTGAGCCATTTGGCTGCTTCTTTGAATGTCATTTATTTATCCTCCTTATTTGACGTATATAGTGATGCGGTCCGCGCGGGGGATCACCA
>JBNMGG010000016.1:0-29813 GCA_050872145.1 Candidatus Alloenteromonas sp.
CATCAAAATCGAGAAAAGGCAACAGGAGGAAAAGCCAAAGCCCGTGGGCAGGCCAAAATACATCCCAGGCCCGAACCATCCGTGGAGGAGGTACGTACTAAAAGCCAAGAAAGGGTAGAAACAAGTCACCTCATAATGACATGATTTCTTTCTAACCCCCTAAGGATTAACAAGGAAAAGCGGGGGCCTCATGGTATAATCGGGCAGACTTCTATGGAAAAAGAATTGTCTTTGAAAATCGCCTTCTCATCCCTTTGGAATAAGGCGCTTTCCTATTTCAAACGTCACTGGAAATGGATCTGCTTCGCCCTGGGGTGCGTCGCGTTCCTTTATGCTGTCTACTTTGCTTTCTGTTTCAAAGTATCCCCGACCTATACCGGGGCCGATGCGGGGTATTGGAATGTACGTTTGATTCTCTTCCGGGTTTTCTGCGGCCTACTGGACGTTGGCATCTTCGTTTGGGGCATGTGGCTTTATGCAAAAGGACGGCTGAACGCTAGAACCGCCTGCGTCCTTCTTGCCTTCTTAGCCATGTCTACCTCGATGTGCTATTCCTTTTCGACCCCCATTTGGGATTACGGGCGCCACTGGAATCAGCATGACGACTATTACGCGGTCGCCTCAGGGCAATACCTCATGAGCGATGGAACCCTCGATGGGGGCTCTGGCCACTTCGGCCTCATCATGACCGTCTTCCGCACCGGAAGGGTGCCTGAGATCATCTATCGCAATGGGGCCTATGATTTCTCCTTTTCCGCGGTGGGGGAGAGGTACCAACCCAAAACCTTCTATATGGTCACGGGTTTCTTCATGAAGGTGAATTCCCTCTTGATCCACGGGGCTGAAGGGAACGTGAATATCAATTCCTATGCCATGACCAACACGGAATGGGCGTTGTTTGAGGCCAATCGCATCCTTTGGACGGCCCTTGTTTGGTTCACCTATTATTACATCTACAAAACCCTGAAAGTCATGGGGCTAAAAGTCAAAAGCCTTCCTTTGGCCTACGCGGTCATCGTCTTTTGCCCCATGTTCTTCTTCTTTGCCAACTGGGACAACAACGACGGCATGTCTGCCTTCTTCGGCTTCGCCGCCTTGTACCGAGGCGTTTCCTTTTTTAAGAACAGGGACTGGAAGAGCTGCTTGCTCTGCGCTCTCGACATCGGGCTATCCATGTCCTGCAAACTCGGTGGGGCGATCGTCGCTTTGGCTCTTATTCCTCTATTGCTTGTCACTTTCATCCAAAGCATCCGCGAAAGCAAAGGACAGGGGATTTCCTGGCAAACCCCATGGGTCAAGCTCCTTCTGCAGGGATTCTGCTTCGCCCTCATCGTATTCCCAACCGGTTTATTCTGGCCCGTTTACAGCAAAATCCGCTTCGGGCAGGACCTCTTCTTTTTCTCCGACGCCAAAAACCAAAGGCTCCTCATCACCATGCCCTTGTGGCAGTCCTGCTTCCTCTGGCCCAACGAAGAGACCTTCTGGTCCATCTTCGTCTACCATTTCGAATATCCCAATTGGGACATGGTCCAAGACGTCTCCTTGACCAGCAACGTCTTGAAGAAAGCCCTCTACAACGAATACCAATGGGGCCATTCCTATTGGCAGCTATCGGTTCTCTACGCGACCGCGGTCCTTTTGGTTCTTTACGTCTTGGTGATGATCCCCGTCCGACTGGTCTTCACCCTCGTCAAAAAGGAAAAACCCTCGGACTGGAAAAGAAGCTTGTCCATCGCTTCGATTCTTGTTGCTAACTGGGGATGGCTGGTCTGGTTCATCGATAAATCCCCCTATACTTGCAACTGCGACATCCGTTATATCCCGACCTTCCTTTTGGGATTCGGCGCCCTTTTAGGCACCGATGTCCAAGCGGGCGAAAGGATCTCCAACCCGCGTCTTAATAAATTGAATTCGGTTTTCCAAATCGGTCTTGTTTCTTGTTTTGTTATGGCTAGCATAGTCGCATACGTCAGCGTGTGCCCTTGGTATGCGCCTTTGCACGTGTAAGGGAGGGACGCCCATGGATGAAATCGCCGTTTTGATTCCTTGCTACAACGAAGAGATCACCATCGCCAAAGTGGTTTCCGACGCCAAAAAATACCTCCCAAACGCCACGGTCTACGTTTATGACAACAACAGCACCGACGCCACCGAGAAAGAAGCCCGGAAAGCCGGGGCCATCGTTCGCAAAGAACCTCGGCAAGGCAAAGGAAACGTTGTCCGCACCATGTTCCGCGACATCGACGCGGAAGTGTATTTGATGGTCGATGGGGACGATACGTATGGACTGGAAACCGCCCCCGAAATGGTCCGAAGAGTGAAAGAGGAAAACGCGGACATGGTCATCGGAGACCGCCTCTCCGGAGCCTATTACACCGAAAACAAACGCGCCTTCCATAACTTCGGGAACAACTTGGTCCGCTTTCAGATCAACCATTTATTCCACACCCACGTCAAAGACGTCATGACGGGGTACCGGGCGTTTTCCTACCGCTTCGTCAAAACCTTCGCGGTTGCCTCTAAGGGCTTCGAAATCGAAACCGAGATGACCGCCCACGCGGCCGATCGGAACTTGCTGATGTCAAACCTTCCCATCGCCTATCGCGACCGTCCTGAAGGCAGTTATTCCAAACTCCACACTTTCCGCGACGGGTTCAAGGTGCTCAAAACCATCGGGGGTTTGTTCCGGAAATACAGGCCCATGACGTTCTATTCCCTCTTCTTCTTGCTCTTCGCTGGGCTTGGGATCGGATTCTTCATCCCGGTGTTCCTGGATTATCTAGCCACCAGTCAAGTGGAGAGGATGCCCACTCTCATCGCGTGCTGCTTCTCGCTGCTTGTGGCAATCCTATGCCTTTTCAGCGGCTTCCTTTTCTCCACCCTCCGGAACCAAGACAAAGCCGACTTCGAAAGGTCGCTCATCCAAGCCCAAAGCATGTTCGACCTGAAGAAGAATCAGAAGTTATAAGTGAAGAACGCTTCCTTTAAGCGAAGCAACAGCCCAAAGCAGCTGCCCGCTTTCATGCCATCAAAGGAATCAAAGGACAAGCACAGGCAAAGGAAGGCGGAAACACCTAGAAGCAGGAAGCTTCCCCCGGCGACCCCGTTCCGGGCCGAGGTATCCTGCGTTCTTTTTTCTAACTGCAGCAATCCGAAAACCGATCCCAACGTGGCCAAATGGAAGAATTCGATCAAGTAACGGGGGCATACCCCGGCTTTGGAATAGGTGGTGAAGGCGAAGAGGAAGAGGAAGAGGGGGAAGAGAATCCCCATGGCCTTCTCCGACTTTGTGGAGTCCTTCCAAAAGAAGAAGGGGTTGAGGATTGCAACCCAGAATAAAGGAATGCCCAATAGCCCAAAGCATCCAGAGACATAAGGGGCTAAGGCGGTGGTCTCGAAGTGGTAACGTTGGACGGTGCAGGAGAGGTAAGGGAATTCGTCGTAGAAGTTCCCGCCTTGGCAGAAGAAGTGGAAGAAGGTCGGGAGAAGCTTCTCAAACGAGTAGGTCAAGTTCCTCTGATCGGTGACGTTGAGCTGGTACGACTGCCCGAATTCGAGGATCGAATCAAAACGCGCGTAGTTGTAGAGGCAGGCTAAGACCGCTCCGATCAGGAGCACCCCGAACATCGGGGAAAAATCCAAGAGCTTCCTTTTCGCGGGCACCCCTTTTTCAAAGAGGATCCCCAGCAAGAAAGGCAATGTGATCAATAGTCCTAAGAACAGATTCGGGCGGGTAAAGACGAGGAAGACGAAGAAAAGCCCGGCGAAAGACAGGGGGATGATGCGGAGACGCTTCTCGCGGTAAGCCTGAAGAACGAAGGCGAAGAACAAATCGAAGAAGGCCAAGCCATAGATGTCGGGGACGTGGTAAATCGCTTCATGGCAATCCCCGTCTTTCCAGGTGAAGGCCAGGATCATCATTGAGGCCAATAGGCCCATCGCGGAGAAGAAAGCGTATTCGATGTAGTTCACTTTCTTTTGGATGAGGCGGAAGATCTCAAATAGAAGCAAAAGGAACGACGGGATCAAAAAGGCCATCCCAAAGACCTCTAGCCCAAAGGCATTCAACGCGTATTTGCTCCCGGTTAGATAGTAGAAGGGGAAGGAAACTAGGATCACTGGCATAGGACCGTAATAGGAATAGTACTTCCCGTTATAGAAAGCGTGGTCCCAGTAGTAGGAGACCCGGGCAGCGCTTCTTTGTGAAGGGCTCCATGGATTTTCTAGGGCCAAGAGTTTGGGATCGACCTCCAAGTCCAAATCGATCCTCCCTTTTCTGAATGCGTCGAAGAGGGAAACGAAGATGTCGGTTTTCCCGGTGGAGGAAGTGATATGCGCGTGCAGGTCCTCGGCGGAGATGGGGTAGGGCGTGGCGAAATCCCCAAGGTTCATGACCACGTAGGAAAAAGCCCCGATCAATAGAACCGTCGCGACACCCCCAATCACCAAATAAGGGATTTTACGGGAGACATCCTTCCCCTTTTTGGAAGCGAAATAGGAGAGATAAGAAAAGAAAACAACAATGCAGGAATAAGCCCCAAACCGCAGAAGGGAATAATGGAAGGAGAAGGGGACGTTCAAGGAAAAAGAAGCAAGGGTCGCGCTTACGGGGGAGGCGTAGTAGTTCTTTTGGAAGGAGAAGTCGACCCGGTAGGCTTTGATCGTCTCACCCCCATAGGAGGGAAGGGGTAGGATGTTGGAATTCCCGTTGGTGGTGTCCAAGACGTAATTTCCATAGGAAAGGAAGTTCGAACCATCCACGGTGTAGGAGAGCTTCGCCGTGATCGTGGATCCGTTTTGCTCCGCGAAGGAAAGGGCGATGTTCTTCGGCCTTTCGTCTTTGCCCCAAGAAAGGAGGAAATAAGAGCCCTCATGCAGCCGGAGGGATCCGTCTTCCATCGCCTCGAAGGTCCCGGCGACCAAAGAAGAGGAGCCATCGTATTGATAGGAATCCCCCTTCATCGGATAGGCCTTGCTATTGCAGGCGAAGCTTTCCAATAAGATGCCGATCATCAGCAAAGACGAGCAGACGATCTTCCGCTTCGGGAGGTCTTTGCCTTTGAGGGAAAAGAAGCGATAGGGATGGACGAAGCTTAGTAGAAGTGAGAGGAAGAAGAAAGGCAAAGACCCATTGAACCAAGGGAAGCGGGGGAAGCAAAAGAAGAAAACCAACGCCAAAATTAGTCCAAGCCCAAAAGGGATCCCATAACGGATCAAATCGTCTTTGACGAAGAACGGGGCCGTGGATTTTTGCTTTTCCCGGTTGATGAAGTGAACAAGAAAATGCAGGAGGAAGGCGAGGGAACTGCCGAAAAGCCAACTTAAGAATGCCATGGCCGAATTATCCCCTCAGGGATAACTAGAAGCAAGAAGCCCCAAAAGGAAGAAGACAACCCCGTTTCCAATGGGGTAAAATCAATAGGCTATGGAAATCAAAGAATACCTTGCTCAAACCCTGAACCTGAAACCCTCTCAGGTCGAAGCCGTCCTAAGGCTTTTGGAAGAGGGATCCACCGTCCCCTTCATCGCCCGTTACAAAAAGGAAGAGACGGGCAACATGTCCGATGTGACCCTCCGCCTTTTCGAAGAGGAAAAAGCCAAATTCGAAAAGCTCACGGAGAGGAAGAAAACCGTTTTAAGCAGCATCGAGGAGCAGGGGAAGCTCACCCCTGAACTCAAGGAGGAAATCCTTGCTTGTTCCACCCTTTCGGTTTTGGAGACCCTGTATCGCCCCTATAAGCCCAAGAGGAAAACCCGCGGGAGCATCGCTAAGGAAAAGGGTTTGGAGCCTCTTGCCCGTTACCTTATTGAGCAAACGGGGAGCCTGCCCGAACTCCAGGAAAAAGCCGCTTCCTTCGTGAATGAGAAAAAAGGCGTGAAAACCCCAGAAGAAGCCTTGCAGGGAGCCAAGGACATCCTCGCGGAGGAAATCAGCGACAACCCCGATTTCTATCTCTTCGCCAAGTCCTACATCAACCGCACCGGGAAGGTGGAAGCCAAGGAAACCAAAGAGGACGTGGATCAGAAATACCTCAACTACGCTTCCTTCTCCACCCCCGTTTCCAAGATCAAGCCCTATCAGACTTTGGCCATCAGCCGCGGGAAGAAAGAGAAGAAGCTCACATCCAGTTTCGCTTACGACGAAATCACCATCCATAATCAAATTGCCCGCACCCTGATCAAACGGAACAGCCCCTTCGAAGCGATCCTCAGGGAAGTGATCGAGGACTCCTACAAACGCCTGATGGGCCCTTCGGTGGAGAATGAAATCACCAACGACCTCTTCCAAAAGGCCGAAGACATCTCCTTGGAGCTCTTCTCCAAGAACCTCAAACAGCTTTTGCTGGGATCCCCTTTGAAGGGGAAGAAAATCCTCGGCTTCGATCCGGGGTACCGCAATGGCTGCAAACTGGCCCTCATCAACGAATCCGGAACCGTTCTTTCTTCCTGCATCATCTATCCGACCGTCGGCAGGGAGAGGGAATCCGAAATGAAATTGCTTTCCCTCTACAAGCAATTCGGCTTCGACGCGATCGCTTTGGGAAACGGCACCGCGGGAAGGGAAAGCGAAGCCTTCCTGCGAAACTTCTTAGAGAAGTACAAACTCGATAACGTCACCATCACCATCGTCAATGAGTCCGGCGCCTCCGTCTATAGCGCTTCCCCCTTGGCCATTAAGGAATTCCCCAACATGGACATTGAGGAACGTTCCTCCGTCTCCTTGGCCAGAAGGCTCCTCGACCCGATGGCGGAGCTGGTCAAAATCCCCCCGGAGGCGATTGGGGTGGGGCAGTATCAGCACGACATGGATCAAACCCGCTTGAAGCAGACCCTCTCCGCCACCACGATGGACGCGGTCAACGAAGTCGGCGTCTGGGTCAACACAGCTTCCGCCTCTTTGCTCAAATATGTCTCTGGCCTCAATGAGAAAACCGCGGGGGCGATCGTCGCTTACCGCGATGAGCACGGCCCCTTCTCCTGCCGCAAAGACTTGATGAAAGTCAAAGGCTTCGGTGAGAAGGCCTTCCTCTCCGCGGCCGGGTTCCTGCGCATCGAAAACGCAAATCCCTTGGAAAAAACCGCCGTCCACCCCAAGGACTACGAAGCGACCATGAATCTCTTGGGGATCTTGGGATTGCGGCTGAATGAGCTCGGCAGCGAAAAAGCCACCAACGCCCTCAACCAAATCAAAAACGTCTCCTCCCTTTCCGAAAGGCTTGGAATCGGCTCTTACACCCTTTCTGACATCATCTCCGAGCTCAAGAAACCTGGTCGCGATCCCCGCGAGAAAGCGACCTCCGCCACCTTGGACAGTAAAGTTCGCGACATCAAGGACTTGGCCGTGGGCATGGTGCTCAACGGGACGGTCCGGAACATCTCCGACTTCGGCGCCTTCGTCGACATCGGCGTCCACCAAGATGGGCTGGTCCACATCTCCGAAATCGCCAACCGCTTCATCCGCCACCCCAGTGAAGTTCTCGCCATGGACCAAATCGTCCGCGTCAAGGTCATCGGGGTCGATTTGAACCGGAAGCGCATCTCCTTATCCATCAAGCAAGTCAAAGAAGGCGAATAAGCAAGAGGCGGCCATGCGGAAACCCCGCAAAGCCGTCTTTTCTTTTTGGCCTAGACAACGTCAGAATTCGATGACGTCGTTTTTCATTGACGAATTATTTGCCAAGTTCTTATAAGGCTTTTTCATTGACGGCCGTTCTTCTTTCGGTATAACGGTATATTTATATCGTTATTTCGGTTATTTTTGTAGAATTTCCTTCATACCGAGAGGTTTTATAAAAATGGAACAAGTTTCGAGTCCGAAGATTATTGCTGTATCCGGAAAAGGAGGCGTCGGCAAGACTTCCTTGGCTGCGGTGATCGTGAAGCTTTTGGTTTCCGCTTACCCGGGCAAGAAGATCCTGGCCATCGACGCCGATCCCGCCGTGGGGCTTTCCACGGCCCTTGGGATCGAGCCGGAGAAGACCGTCGACGACGTCCGCAAAGAGGCGATCGCCGCTTCGGGAGAAGGCAAGAACGCGGTGGTGGAGGTCTTGGGCAACGCCGAATACTCCATCGAAGAGGCCATGGTGAGGGGGAACGGTTTCACCTTCATCGCCATTGGTCGCCCGGAAGCCGCGGGGTGCTACTGCAAGATCAACACCTATCTGAAAGACGTCATCAGCGAGCTCTCCGCCCACTTCGATTACGTCGTGATCGACGGGGAAGCCGGCATTGAGCAGGTCAACCGCCGGGTCATGGAGAAGGTCACCCACTTGCTTCTAGTTTCCGACCAAAGCAAGAAAGGCCGCCAAGTCGTTCAGACCATTAAGCAAGTCGCCGACGAATTGGTGATGTACGAGAAAATCGGCGTCATCGCCAATCGCCTCTCGGAAGAGGCGATGAAGGAAGATTTGGATTTCGGCGGCATCGAAGTCTTGGCCAAAATCCCCTTCGACCCCCAGCTGAGCGAATACGACCTCAAAGGGGAGAACGTCTTCTACATCCCCGATAACGCACCCATCGTCGTCGGGGCCAAAGAAGCGTTGAGGAAAATCGGAATCCTTTGATTCCTATTTATAAAACAAGGAGAAAAGCATGCGCGATTTAAAGCACATCTACTATTTCGAAAAGCTCCTTGAGAACTCTTACAACGATTTGATTGGAGAGGCTCAAGAGCAAGGCAGGAAAGCCATCGGCCACGTCTGCTACCAAATCCCCGAGCCCTTGCTGAACTTGCCCGGCATCTTCAGCGTCCGCCTTAGGGCTCCTAGGACCACGTCCACCGAAATGGGCAATTACTACCTGACCCCCATTTTCTGCGAAGCCTGCCGAGCCATCTTGGAGCGCGCCCTTGAAGGCGGGTTCGATTTCCTCGATGGCATCATCGCTCCGGAAGCCTGCGCGATGATGAACCGCTGCGTGGAGAACATCGAGCACCTCAATTGCTGCACCAAGCCCCATTTCTTCGCCTCCTACGTCGACGTCCCGATGAAAAGCGACGATATCACCCTGAAGCATTACGTCCTCCAGATGCAGGAGCACGTCCTCAAGCCGCTCCACGAGCATCTTGGCATCGACATCAGCGACGAAGCGATCCGGAAAGCGGTGAAAGAGCAGAATGAGCTCTCCGCCGTCCTCACCGAAATCGGGGATTACCGCAAAGAAGAGCAGCCGCGCATCACCGGATATGAATTCGCCGTGCTTTGCCTTGCCTCCTATTGCTGCCCGAAGGATCTGATCCTCCCCAAACTCAAAGAAACCGCCGAAGAACTCAAAACCCGCGTCCCCGAGCCCAAGGGAACCTACCGCTGCCGCGTGGCGATGGTCGGAAGCGAAATCGACGATCCCCAATTGATCAAGCTCGCGGAGGAATGCGGCTTGGTCGTGGTCGCCGATCGCTATTGCTTCGGCTCTTTGCCCGGACGCCAGGTCATTGAGCTCAACGATCAGGAAGACGCCTTGACCCAGGTTTGCCGCTACTACATGCAATCGGGCCAGTGCCCGCGCTTCCTGACCACCGAGAAGGTCAATGAGCGTCATGCCTACGTCGACCAAATCTACAAAGACTACCACGCCGACGGCATCATCATCGAGCAAATCAAGTTCTGCGATTATTGGGGGTATGGCCGTGCGTTCATGAACGCGGTCATGCAGCACCAATACGGCTATCACGTCCTTTCGATCGACCGCCCCTACAACGTCGGCCAGTCGGGCCAGCTTAGGACCCGCATCCAGGCCTTCATCGAGGCGGTGGAGATCAAGAACATCCAAAAGGAGAAAGGAGAATAACATGGGCGCCAAACTCAATTCCGAAAAGCTCGGCAAATTCAACAAGCCCGGCAAAAGGACCGCGACCCGCCGCGAATGGCGCGGGTTCAAGGATACGATGTACGACTTCTCCCGGTGGCTTGCCAATTTGATGGTCATGGCTAAGTTCATCATGAAGCCGACCACCCTCAAAGCCGCTTTCACCTACCGTTGGTTCTCCAACTACATGGCCGCCTTCGACTACATCGACCGCCACATGGAAGGAGTCCGCGGGCCGCAGCTGAGGATCGCCCACACCGAATACGATTCCATCGTCGCCCACCTCACCCAGACGATGGACACCCTCTTCAAATGCGATAAGCGCATCGGCAACAAGAAGGGCAAATACGATGAGCTGAACAAGAAGCTCGTCATCATGGACGAGAACGGGATGATGGTCATCGCGACCGGCTTCCCCAACCTTAAATTCCTCTCCAAGGAAGTCCCCGCCATCTACACCGGCAGCACCGTCGCCCAAGACGGCGTCATGCACTACATCGAAGCCGCCGAGGAATTCCAAATCCCCAGCGACGTCTGCCCGATGCCCTGCGCCGAGCTAGGCTGCGCCATCGAAGAGGACTTCCCCCTCTGCGGCGTCTGCGCCGTCCACTGCAACACCACCTGCGATGGCTCCTTGATGGGCAACCAAATCGAAGATCGGCACGACCACATCCCTTCCTTCACCATGGCCGCCCCGATGCGCCATCAGCAGAAATCCGTCTTGCAGTATTCCCGCGACCAAGTCGTCGCGGCCATCCACTTCATCGAAGAGCAGACCGGCGAGAAATGGGACTGGGACGCCTTCGCGCGGAACATGAAGACCTATAACGCGCAAAACGCCCTCTTCGAGCAGTGGCTCGAAATGAACAAGACCCCCTATCCCCAGGTCGTCGGCAACAACATCATGCTTTACCGCGACGCGGAGTACATGGTCATCTCCGGGCGCGATCCTTCCTTCTTGAAGCTCGATCAAAAGATCACCAAATTGGCCCAAGAAGGCTATAAGAACAAAGTGATGGTCGCCAAGGAAGTCCGCCACCGGGCCATCGTCTGGGGCGTCCACGCGCAGTATTACACCGCCTTCAACCAGTGGCTTGCCAACTGCTGGGGCATCGTCACCCTCTGCGACATGCTGAGCTTCACCCTCACCAAGCCCATCCATTACGAAGACCATGAGCAGGCTTTGCTGGATCTCGGCGAATACAACATGAACATGATCATGCGCAACCACAGCAACGGTGGCTATGAAGTCGGCGTGGAGCAACTATGGCAGTATTGCGAGGAATATAACGCGGACACGGTCCTCATGTATGAGCACATCGGCTGCAAATCCATGGCTGGCTACCATGGCCTCATCGAAGAGGAGGGCCGCAAGAGGGGCATCCACATCATCTGGGTCTACCACGCCTTGATGAACCCGACCAAAGCCTCCCGCAAAGACATGAGGAACGACGTCAACCGCTACATGAAGACGGTCCTCCGGGAAGAGCCCCTCGATCCGAGCTTAGTCGACTTCGACGATACATCGCGCTGGTAATGCGCTGAAAGGAAACGAATATGAAATACTACGGCGGCTGCGACGCAGGGTCCACCTACACCAAATGCGTCATCCTCGACGAAAACGGGAAGATGGTCTCTAACGTCACGATCAAAAGCAAAATCAACGTGGTCGAAAGCGCCAAACTGGCCCTTGATGAAGCGATTGCCAAAGTCGATGGGCTCAAGGATCCCAAAGACCTTGCCTATCTCGTCGGCACCGGCTATGGCCGGAACAAAGTCCCCTTCGCCGATGAGAACATCTCCGAAATCTCCTGCCACGCCATGGGCGTCCATGTGGCCGACCCCTCCGTCACCTCGATCATCGACATCGGCGGTCAGGACGTGAAGGGCATCGCCATCGACCCCAAAGACGGGACGGTCATGAATTTCGCCATGAACGACAAATGCTCCGCCGGGACCGGACGCTTCTTCGAAGCCATGGCCCGGAGCTTCGAAATGGATTTGGACGACTTCTGCGCTTTGCCTCTTAAGGCCAAGAACATCATCCCCATCACCTCCCAGTGCACCGTCTTCGCCGAAAGCGAAGTCATCTCCCTGGTCGGGGAGGGCAAGCCGATGGAGGACATCGCCGCGGGGCTTATGACCAGCGTCGCCAAACGCTGCTTCGTCATGGCCAAGAAAGCCGGGGCCACCGACTGCATCGCCCTCACCGGCGGATGCGCCAAAAACGTCGGCTTGAAGCAAGCCATCGAAAAGGTCCTTCACCTCAAAGTCAAAGACCTCCCGATCGATCCCCAATTGATGGGCGCCCTCGGGGCGGCGGAATTCGCCCGGCAGAAAGGAGGGGCCAAGGCCTAATCGATTATGGAATGGTGGGTTATTCTCCTCATCGTCCTCGGCTCCATCGCCGCGGCCGTCTTGCTGCTATTCATCCTTCTCTTCATCGTCTATTTCTTCAACTTGGACAGCAAGCTGCTCGTCCACGTGCAAAAGTGGCTTCAGCATTTCTACGACAAGCGGCCTAGAGACCGCCACTTGGAATAATGAAGGTCTACGACAAATTGATCGAAAACACATTGGCCTTGCTGGGAAAATTCCCGGCAAGGCCTTTGAGCCTTGATGAAGGCTATCCCCTGGAAAAGGAGAAGGCTTTCCTCTTCCCGGAGGACGTCGTCCTCGACTTAGGCGGGAGGGAGCTCCCTTCGCCTTATTTGATTGGTTACACCTCTTCCTCTTCTTTGGTCCCTTCCGATGCGATTTACCTCATCGGGGAGGATCTTTCGAAGCTCCGGGGAGAGGTTCCCTTCGCCCACGTGAGCTTGCTTCGCTTCGAAAGCGAAGGAGAAGAAAAAGACCAGGAGCTTTACCGGCTTCTGCGCGGGATCGAATACCAACGTTACAAAATCTTCCCTTATGAAGCGATGGTGCGCGTGAACACCAATCGGCTTCGGGAAAGCCTCTCTCTCAGCCAAAAGGCTTTGGACAAAGGACTTACCTTCGCCTCTTTGGGAAAACTCTTCCTGGAGGCTTATCGAAAGGAGCAGCGGGTGAAGGCGGTGAGGCAGTACTTCATCACCGATCCGAGCTTCCCCTACAAGGAACTGGAAGAGTTCGCCCGGCAGAATGAAGGCATCACGGTCGCGTTGGATTCCATCATGAAAAAACTCGCGATGGATTGCTCCACCTGCCAGTTCAAGGGCATCTGCGACGAAATCGAAGGAATGCGCGAAGCCCATAAAAAGGCTGAGCAAAAACGCTAGAGGGCGGATTCCGCCCTCTTTTTCGCAACCAATTCGCCTCTATAATGTTTTTCGAAAGGCTCTTTTATGAACGTTGAGATCGAAAACGAATCCTTGCTCGTCTGCTTTTCTTCCGAAGGCGGGGCGTTGACCCGGATTTACGATAAAGAAAAGAAAGAAGAAATCCTCTACGACGGGAAAGGGGCTTGGCCCTTCTCCGATCACATCCTTTTCCCCGTGATCGGGGCGAACAATTCCTATTCTCTCAATGGGCATGATTACCGGCTTCCCAAACGTCATGGATTCGCTTGGTATTCTTCTTTCAAGATCCTTTCCCAAACCAAGGAAAGCGCCTCTATGCTATTAGAACGGAAAGAAGGGGAGAAGCAATATCCCTTCCCGTTCCGGCTGGAAATCTCCTATGTCATAGAAGGAAGGAAGCTTCTTCGGACGGGGAAAGTTACCCCTCTTTCCCAAGAGGACCTCGTTTTCCAATATGGCCTCCATCCGGCTTTCAAAGCGAATTTCTCCAAGGCCGTCCTTTCCGTTTCAAAAGGCACCGTTCTTTCTCTCCTCGACAAACGAAGCGGGATCATCCAAAAGGAAATCCCCTGGCCTTATCCTCTTTCTTGGAGGGTCTTAAGAAATGAGATCACCTCATGCGACACCTTGGTCATCGATAATCCCACAGGGAAAATCATGTTCGACAATGGCTTGGGGACGAAAATCGAACTGACTTCTTCTTGCCCCTATTTCGCCTTATGGACCCCGGAGAAAGAAACCGAGGACGACTTCCTCTGCGTGGAATCGTGGTACGGGATTTCCCCTTACGTCAGAATGGATAGGGACCTTTCGAAGAGAAAAGCCGTCAATCAAATAAAAAAAGAGAAGACGTTCGTCGACGTCCTCTCCTTTGAATGAATCAAAGCGATTCGATGATCGCCCGGGCGATGACTTCGGCAATCGCCTGAGCTCCTTTGTCGCTGGGATGGAGGCCATCGTAGGTCATGTCGATGGCTTCGCTGGGATAGGGGTAGAGCTCATTCTCGGGGTCGAAGGGAATCACGGTGTAATTGGGGTAGGGGAGGTCCAAGACCTTTCCATCCACCAAGCAGCGTTTGAATTTGACCGCGTTGTAGCAGCTGATTCCGCATAAGTCGTGGGTGTTGACGTTGATGACCCCGGATTCGCGGGCCTCGGCGAAAATCGCATCGGAGATTTGCTTTAGTTCTCGCCCGTTGCGCGGCTCATAGCTGCCTTTGGCGTTGTTGGTGTAATCCAAAATATAGACGAAGTCGCCCCGTTCCACGGGGTTGCAAAGGAAGATCTTCGCCCCGGGGGCAACCATTTTGATGTGAGAGACGATGGCGCCGAGATTCCCTAGAATCGTGCCTTCGGTCCGGAAAAGATAGTCCCGCGCGGTTCCGATCGGCCGAGCGCTGCTCCACCAATCGTTCGTGCCCAAAAGAATCAGATAAATGTCCCCCGCGGGGAAAGCGTCTTTGATCCAGTCCTTGGTCTGCGATCCGTTCTTCCCAAGGTTGATGAGTTCGGTCGGGAAGGGGAGCTCGTTTTGGATGCGGGGAAGGATCCCCTTGTTCAAACGGTACCCCGTTTCGTCGAGGTGGTCGCAGAGATAGAAGAAGGAATCTCCGATGGCAACGATTCGCTTGGTTTTCATGAAAGTAAGTTTAGCATAAAGCCCGCAAAATCGGCTTAGTTTATAAAAACTGCAAACTTTTTGCGCTTCTTCCATAACGATTGGAAACGTAGGAAAGTCTTTTCCGCCCCCTTCCCCAACTCCTTTATAATGATGGGGCTATGCTACTGAGACTGACCATCGCCAATTTGGCGATCCTAGAAAACGTCGACATCTCTTTCCAAAAGGGCTTCACCGTCCTCATGGGCGGGACTGGGGCTGGCAAAAGCCTCGTCATCGATTCCCTTTCTTTGCTTTTGGGGCAGAGAGCGTCGAGCGAGCTTATCCGCGCGGGGGAAAGCAAAGCCACCATCCGCGGGGAGTTCTCTTCCTTCTCGCCGCGGCTAAAGGCGCTCCTGCAATCTTTGAACGTTCCCTTCGATTCGGATGTCTTGGCGATCGAAAGGACCATCGGGAAAAGCAAAAGCACGATTAAGGCGAATGATGTCGCCATCTCTTTGTCCGATCTATCGAAAATCGCTCCTTTCTTGGCGAATATCTCTTCTCAGTTCGATTCGGTGGAACTGCTCAACCCCGAGAACTACCTCTCCATGGTCGATGGATATAAACCAAACGCAATCTCCCCCTATTTGGAGAACTACAAAGAAGCTCTCAAACAGTACCGGGCCAAAGAAGAGGCTTATTCTTCCTTACTGAAGAAAAAGGAAAAGTTGGAATCGGAAAAGGATTTCTACGCCTTCCAACTCAACGAACTGAAAGCGGCATCTCTACAAGAAGGGGAGCAGGAAAACATCGAGAACGAGATTTCCTTGCTCCGGAATTACAACCTCATCTATGACTTGGTTCAGGAAAGCTCCTCTTTGGTCCATGGGGATTTATTGGAAAAGCTTTATGAACTCAACAAAAACATCAAAAAGCTCTCTTCTTTCCAATCCCAATATGAAGAAGAGTCCAAACGTCTCGATGACGCCTATTACGAAGTGGAGGACATCTTCTCTTCCTTGAAAGGCGAGTTCTCTTCCTTGGATTACGATCCCGCGCGCCTTGATGAATTGGAGCAAAGGGATTCGGATTTGTCCGCATTGGAAAGAAAGTACAAGAAAACCATCCCCGAACTCATCGCCTACCAAAAGGAACTCGAATCCCTGCTGGGCAAGGATTCCACCTTCGAAGAAGATTTGGAGAAAGCCAAGGAGGAAACTACTTCCGCTTTGAAGGAATGCTTCCAAAAAGGAAGGGAGCTCTCCGCTTCCCGGAAGCAAGTCGCTTCCTTAATCGAAAAGAACCTCAAAAAGAGCCTGCGGGACCTTTTGCTCTTGGATCATTTCCAAATTCAATTCGCCCCGATCCCCGAGAAAGAAGATCCTTCCCTTTTGACCGAGGAAGGTTTGGACCATATCGATTTCTTGTTGGAAACCAATGTCGGGGAAGGCATGAAGCCGATGGAGAAGATCATCTCCGGAGGCGAGTCCAGCCGCATCCTCTTGGCGTTCCAAACCATCTTCCTCCAAGCCAACCAAGTCGGCACGGCGATCTTCGACGAAGTGGATACGGGCATTTCGGGCGAAGCTTCCACCGCGGTGGCGAAGAAGATCTACGAGATTTCCCTCTCCTGTCAGGTCTTGGCCATCACCCACGCTCCTCAGGTCGCGAGCTTCTCCGACCATGCGATCCTCATCGAAAAGCAAACCTCCAATGGCCGCACATCCACCCATCTCCATGAGATGAATCTCGAAGAGAAAGTCGATGCGGTCGCCGCCCTCATCTCCAGCGGCAAGATCACCGAGAAACAAAGAGAATACGCGAAAGAGATGATTCTCCAGAGGGAAAGCTGATTCACGTTTTAATTGCGCAGGTTTGCAAATTGCCCTTCCTAAAAAATCAAAACATCGATTTCATCGGAACTTTTTTTATTGCGGTTAATTGCGCGCTATTGCGCTTTCATTGCGGTTCCGTTAAAATTAAGCTAAATTATGAAAAGCGCATCCACCATTGAATTTATCATCCGCGGCTTAGCCTCGTTAAAGGAAGAGACCCCTTTTGTTGAGTTTAAAGTTAACAATGCCGATCCGGATGCTGCTGGGGAAAGAATCTCCGCCCTTTCGAACATGGCCCTTCTTTGCAATCGACCTTATGCCTATCTTATTTGGGGCGTCGACGATAAGACCCATGCTTTTATTGGAACCGAGTTATCTTTTCAAACTTGGAAAAAAGGCAAAGAAGATATTTTGGCTTATTGGAAGAACCTCTTGTTACCCTCCCTTGAGATTCAGCCTTATGAACTTCAGATCGATGGTTCACACGTTCTGGCTTTGGAAATTCCTGCTGCCTCCCATTTTGCAACGACCTTCAAAAAGCAGGCCTATTGCCGAATTGGCAGCTACACTAAAAACATCAAAGAGTATCCGGCGCTGGAAAAGGAACTATGGGAAAAACTGTCGCACACCGCCCCGGAAAGACGGATTGTGAAATCGGGTTTGGGGACCAGCGAACTCGATTCGGTTTTGGATTTTCATTCTTATTTCAGTTCTCTTTCCCTTCCTGAGCCTTCTTCCCTCGGCGAAAAGGTCAGTCGCTTTTTGCGGGAGGGATTTTTGGTCGAAGACGATGGTGGAGATTATTCCGTTACCGCCCTTGGCGCTTTGCTTTTCGCGCGCGATTTGTCCGCGTTCGATGGCTTAACAGGAAAAGAGATTCGAATTATCCGCTACGTGGAGAATGACCGCCTTCAAACCAAAGGGAAGGCCTCTTTCGTGAAAGGGTATGCCGCTTCCTTCGAAGAAACTTATTCGGCCATTTTATCCTCAATTCAAGAAGGGGACGTTTTCGTCAATGGAATCCGCCAAGACCGCTATTCCCTTCCTCCCATTGCCCTTCGGGAGGCATTGGGGAACATCCTAATTCACCAGGACCTTTTAGGTAGGGGAGGGCCGCTAGTGGAAATTTTCGCTTCCCGAGTCGAACTGTCAAATCCGGGTTCCCTCAGCGTTCCTATTGATCGCTTAATCGACGCTTCTCCAAATCCCGAGAATGAACTTTTGGCGTCTTTCTTCCGCCGAATCAACATCGGCGACACGGCAGGTAGCGGTTTCGACAAAATCGTCGGTTCTCTTGAGAAAGAGCACTTACCCCCAGTTCGCGTGGACCAGAATCCTTCGGGGGTCCGCATCGTCCTTTCTTTTGCAAAGCCCTTCGACGATTATATGGCGGAAGAAAAACTGCGCGCCGTCTACGATCATGTGGTCTTACGCTATTTGTCCGGTGTTCCTGCTACCAACGGCAGCTTGCGGGAGCGTTTTGGCTTGCCTGAAACGGCGAAATACAAAATCAGCCGCCTTCTTTCTTCGGCTGTAGAAAAAGGGATGATTCTGAAAAGCGAAGGATCCGATAAGAAAGAAACTTTCTATCTTCCCTATTGGGCCTAATTGCGCAGGTTTGCAAATTGCCCTTCCTAAAAAATCAAAACATCGATTTCATCGGAACTTTTCTTATTGCGGTTAATTGCGCGATATTGCGGTCTTATTGTGCTCCCTCAAAAATAAGGCCCCTTTAACGTTGAACAATCAATCCTCTGGCTCTTTCCCGTTGCCCTTTGAAGAGTACAATAGCCCCGAAAAGAAAGGAGTTCTTTATGACAACTGTCCGTTTTGGAATCAACCGCGTGTGGTATGCGATTGCCATGCTGGTGATGGGAATCCTCCTCATCGTCGGCGGGGTGAATGGAGCCAGCACCATCATGGGGACGATCATCACCGTCATGGGCGTGATCGCCATCGTGTTCGGCATCTTCTCCATCATCGCCCACAGCATCGCTCTGGGGGTGATAGAAATCGTTGTGGGGGCGTTGCTTATTTCCTTCGCTTGGACCATCGCTTGGATTGCCTTCTTGGTGTTCGGGGCCATTCTATTAGCCTACGGCATCATCGGGTTGACCCATGGGAAAAACATCGTCTCCAACGTCATCGCGCTTCTGATTGGGATCTTGATTATCTTGATTGGATGCGGATGCAACTTCGCCTGGCAATTCGCGAACATCTTCTTCTACATCGCCGGCGTATTGATGATCGTGGATGCGGTTCTCACTTTGCTGAAAATCTAAGCAAAACGTCTTCTCTTCCCCGCCTAGCGCGGGGATTTTTTTGTATCGGCGATTTTTGTTATCGGGCATCCGCCTTTATTGCAAAACTTAGTACTAAAGAAATTAAGCAATAAGTTTTAAAAAGATTAAATATCTCTTATAATTTCCACATGGAAAATCGTTATCAATTCGCAATAGACGTGCGCTTTGTCTCAGAATCCCTTGAAATGTCATTGGATAAAATTGTCTCTGAAATTGAACTTTCGGAGCCGGCTTTTTACAGCGCGTTAAAGGGAGAGGACGTTTCGGACGAAATCCTCGAATCCTTCTATTCCTTCGCTTATCGAAAAGGAATGCGCTTAAACAAAGCGAAGGAAGAAATGTTCCGGGAAAACCTTGGAAAGGAAGAAACCCTTTTGTTTCATGGGTCTTCCCTAGACATTAAAGAAATCAATCCCAAAGGTTCGAGAGTCAACTGTGATTTTTCCTATGGTTTCTACTGTGGGGAGAGTTATTCATCCGCTCTTTGCTTTGTTGAGGGGGATCCGAAATCCAGCGTCTATGCCTTCAAAGCAAATTTAAACGGGCTAAGAATTGGCGAGTTTCAAAGCGATTTGGAATGGATGCTTTCGATTTGCTATCATCGCGGAACACTTGATAAATACAGTCAAAATCAAAGACTGATGGAAATCATCCGCAAACATGAAAACGATGACGTGATCATTGCCCCTATCGCGGACAACAAGATGTTCCGCGTGATGCAGGAGTTTGGAAAAGGAGAGATAACGGATGTGCAGGCAATCCACGCTCTATCCGCTTCAAGGCTGGGCAAACAATATGTTTTCAAAACGGCAAAGGCAATTTCGAGATTGCAAGAATTGGAACGTCTTTATCTTTGCTGTGAGGAAAAGGAACGGAGCCATGAAAACTCTTCGGAACGTGCCAATGAAATCCAAACTAAGCTGGATTTGGCCAAAAGAATGTACCGTCGCGAAGGCCTTTATATCGATGAGGTGTTCCAATGAGAAAATTTGATCGACAGGGACTCGAAATCGCCATGTTTCAAGCGGAGCTTTTTGAAGCTTCCCTCATCCGTTCCAAAACCTCTTCGCCTATTTTTTTGAGGAGGTTCTTCCTTTCGGACTTTGCTGATAAGATGGACTATACCCCTGTGGATCTGCAGGCTTTTTCGATTCCTGATGCGTTTTATTACATTGAAAAGCAATATGGTTCTAGTACGTACGGAAAGATGAAATACAGTCCTGAGTCTTTATATTGGCTAGGCTATTTCACTCGGTACGTCTGCTATACCCGAGAAACCCCGAGCAGGCTTTTCTATCGTCTTTTTGACGTCAAGCAAGTCTGCTCCCTCTATGAGGCTTATCACACCCAAGGCGAGGAGTGGTGCTTGGCCCATCTTTTGGAAAGTTACGGCTATTCCGAAGCCGATCTTGATATCAATGAACGCCTTAAGAAGATTATGAAGAGAGGATACCAGAAAAAACTTACTTCAAAATGAAGGGTTTTCCTGGAACCGAGTTCGTTTGGGATCCGGACTTTTTGTTGTTTTTCTTCTTCGCGGGTGCAAAAATGAGACCGCGTTATTAAAGCAAAGCGAGAAATGGATTTGACTTTAGGGCAGCTGAAAACGATCGGCTTTGCCTCCAACCTTAAATTCGATGGGGGGGTATTATTATTCTTCTTTAAACCTTTCTGATCCTCCTAATAAAAGCGTAGCTCTTATTTCTCTTCATCTAGGGTATCTCCCTTTGGCGATTCTTTTGACGATCGCGACCGTTTTCGTGTTTCTTTGGCTTCTTTATAGCCGAAAGAAGTTTCATCTTCCGTGGTGGGGTGCGTTGAGTGCGGCGGTGCTCCATACCGTCTTCGGCGTTGAATCGGTCATGGTTTTCGCCGCGCTGGAAAACATCATTGCCGGCGGGGATGGGGTGATGTCCCTTTATGGGGGCATCTTTTTCATGCCGCTGTTCTATTTGGTTTTCGCTGGGATAACAAAGAATAAAATCCGCGACTGTTTCGATTTATTTACGCCGTGCCTGATCGCTACCTTGTTGTTCGCCCGGCTGAATTGCCTGATTTCAGGTTGCTGTCTTGGCAATGTAATCCCAGGGACGGAGTTCCGCTATCCAACGCGAATCCTTGAAGTGGTTGGGAATGCAGTCTTTCTAAGTTTGGCTCTTTATTTCTTCTGCAAAGGAAAGATGAAGGGGCTTCTCTATCCCCTTTATATGGTTGAATACGGGCTTCTCCGCTTTGCTTTGGAGTGGTTCCGTTACTCCTCAAGCGGATCTCTATTTCACCTCGCCCATATTTGGTCTTTGGTCTCCATCTTCCTTGGTTTAGCTTTCTTGGTTTCTACTTATATTAAATCGAAGAAAGGCATAAATAAGGGGGTATCTGCGTGAAAAACCTATTTAAAAAGCCCATTCGGGCAATTTCATTAGGCGCGGTTATCTTTTCTCTGATATTTGGGGTTTCTGCGACGTTTGCGATTACAACATCCGTTGGATATGCTGCAACAAGCGGTACGCTTTCCGGACTTAGCGACCCTGACATTTCGCTAACTTATAATGGAAGTGCGGACGATCCGTGGTCGGCTTCTGCGGACATGATTAAAGGGCGCGTAAAAAGCGAGAGCGGTACGTGCGGTGATGCGAAAAAGAATTCGACATTAACAGTGAAAAATGCAGGAAGCGATTCTGCTATTTTATCCTTTTCTTATACCGTCATTGCTTCGGGAGGAACAATCAAAATAGACGATGAAAGCGTTACGACGGATGGATCTTTTTCAAAAGAACTAAGTGCGAATGCTTCTATTGATATTTTCATTAAATCAGGGAGCGCAAGCGACGATACCGCTATATCGATTTCATCATTGAGTCTTTTGGTAAACAAACAAGCAACGCTAACATTTTCGCCTGTTGAAAACGGAAGTTTTTCCGTTGATGGGGTAAAAGTTACGGAGGAATATTCCCACACCTATTCTTCGACCGAAAAAATAACCTTGGAAGCAACGCCCGATACGGGATTTGTCTTCTATGGGTGGTTGGATTCAAATACGTCACTAACGCTTTCTTTTGAAAATCCTTGGAAAACCGGATTTGATAAAGATTCAAATGTAAGCCCGATATTCATAAGTGAGAATTGCGCTTTGTTTGATGCCGGGGGAAAAACTTTCACCGATTTGGATAAGGCTCTTTCTTATGCCGCAAGCAAATCGCTATCTACCGTTTCTTTGGTGAAAAGCGGGATCGTTTCTGGAACTTTTCTTATTCCGAAGGGAATTTGTCTTTTGGTTCCTAACGACGAGGTGAACGCCGTTTATACCACTCAGCCGGCGGTACTAGACGCTCTTGCAAGCGCAAAGGAATTCCGAAGCCTTGGTCTCGCCCCAGATTCTTCGTTGATTGTGGAAGGTTCAATCAGTTTAGGCGGAGGGTATTATTCCGCTGGTGGCGGCCAATTCGGGCAAGTTTCGGGCGCTTATGGAGCGCTTAAGCTCGACGAGGGTTCAAACATCACGATTCGAAGCGAGGCGAATCTTTACGCATGGGGTTTCGTCTCTGGCGAAGGATCCGTCTTGATTGAAAGTGGCGGAACTGTTTATGAGTGCTTCCAAATTTTGGATTTCCGCGGTGGTTCTGCTACCTCAAGCATGGGCAATAAAGTTTTTCCGTTTTCACAATATTGTGTGCAAAACATCGAGTCAAAAATGACTATAAAACAGGGTGGAACAGAAAAACTATTCACGTCATTAACTGCCGTTAAGAAGCAATGGAATTCTTCTTTCGATTTTATAGGCACCGATTCAGGCATGTTCCGACTGTCCAATGGGTCTCTATCAAAAATGTATGATGGAACAAAAGACCGGTTGGTGTTCGATATTGCCGGAGATGCAAAATTAAGTTCAATTTCCTTAAAAGTGGCAGGTACTCGTGTGGATTCATCCAAGTACGTTCTCCCTATTACCAATAACATGAGCGTCCATTTATCCTCGGGAAAGCTTGTGGTCGATCAAGACACTGCTTTGCTGGCTGGGGTGAAAGTTAGCGTAGACAAAGTTGCCTCTATCGAAACTGCCTCTGGGAAATCCCTCTATATCTACGATTCTGCAGAATGGTTACAGGATAAATTTGTAAGCAATAATCAAAATTTTATTAGCGTCCGATATGCTCCCAGCAAAACTTACAATCGAACGGTAGCCGATTTGACGGATGCTGAAATTAATCTAAACGGCACTCTGGTATCAAATGGCGCGATTTATACAACGAAGAGTGGTGCCAAAGTGTTTTCAAGTGAAGGAACAGGCACCTATCAAAAGAACATTTCTCCTAGTGGCGAAAACGAAACAGTCACTTACCAATACAATAGCAGCACCACTAAAGTCGATATTTCTATTACCCCAGTCCAATTGCAAAACATCGATGAGACATATACGTCTACCGAAGGCGCGAGCAGCGGAACTACCTATATTGTTCAAAATGGTTTTTGGAAGCAAAAATTAGCAAGCTTCCTTGTTACATATCATCTTAACGACCAATCCTATTCCTTCGAAATTGAGTCGGGGAAAACCGAAACAATAAAGTCCAGTCGAGCCGTGACGGGCAACGCGAACCAAGAATACGCTTGGGCTTGGATTAACGATGAGGACGCATCAAAAGCCAGTCAGGTTTTCCTAATTGGGGACTCTCTTGGGTATGCCCTTGATTTATATCCCGTCTTCGAGGGATGGGTGGCGAATAAATACTATTTTGATAAGAACAATGGGCCCGTTTCCGGATTCTTCTATGCGCCTCTTCCCAATTCAGCCGAGCAAAAAACGATTTGGTTCGAAAAAGAGGAAGACGCTAGACTTGCTTCTTACAGTGATTCCTTGGAAGGCGTTCGAGAGTTTGCCAATCAACAGTACTATGTGAAAGACGGGGCTCAAGCTGTTCCTTCGGGTGGCTGGTACCGCGAGTCCAACACTTCGGATTTGACGAAGGTTACATACTATTACTTTGGCAGCAACAGCTATGCCTATAAAAACTGCACAATGTACGTTAAGGACCCCTGCCGTGTCGGTGGTGAAGTGTATCTGCCCGCCGGTTGGTACACATTTGGAAAAGAGGGATTCGTGGAAAAAGTCGAGGATACCATCAATCCCAATGAATCTTCGCTTCAAGTTAAGCAGGTAAACAGAACAGATTATTGCCTTATCGACGGGGTTAAAGCCGGCATTGGGCTATTTGAATTTGATGGATATGTCTATTACGCCCAAAAGGATGCTTCTTTGTTCAAAGACGGCACCCTGTTCGTACCTAACGCCAATGGGATTACAGGCAACGACAAAAAGACGGTTCTTGTACCGGGGTTATACGTCTTCAACGAAAAAAGGCCAGATGCTCGACGGCGATTATCAATTGATCCACAAAGCTTAACAAAGAATCAGTCGTCCCGCTTGATGGAAATATAGTCTAAGTCCGCTCCAAGGGCGTAGTTGGTTTCCATCAACATGACCCCGCTGCCGCCTTTCATTTGGTCGATGTAGGCGTTGATGAGGTCTTCGTTGTAGTCCAAATAAATGTATAAGGTGCAGAGGTGGGAAGAAGTCGACCCCGCGTTGTAGTATTTGACGCCGGGAATGGAAATCGCGTCTGCTTTTTTCGCATGAACCGGATTCGTATTGCTTTGGTTGATGGTTATTTTTCCGGAGGTGCTATTTTTGGCGTAAGAAACGAAGGAATGATCCCCGCTGGAATAGGATTCCCCATTCAATGTCCCCATTCCTTTGAAGTAATTGACGATGGTGTTGAAATCGAACGTTCCGTTGTAAACCGCGGCCCGCACGTTCAAAACAGAAGAGATGTAGCTCGAAAGGAGATTGTTCTCGTTCGTTTCTTCTTGAGAGGTTGTCCCGTCTTCGCCGGTTCGGATGATCTCGCCGTCTTTTTCGGCGTTGTGGTGAATCTTCAAGGGCAGCTCTTCCCCGTCCTCGTAAGCCCCGTCGGTTAAGACGAGCTTCAATAACACGGGGGTATAGACGTTATCGCCGGTGAAGACCTGGTCATAACGATTTAAAGCATGGGGGGTGGACTGGGAGTCGAGGCTGTAGCTGGCCCCGTCCGAACTCAAAACCATCTTGTAGGAAGTCAAATCGATATTGACATTCTTTTCTTTCTTGACCGCGATGGCCATCCCAGAAGCATCGACCCGCTTATTGAGGCCAAACCAAGCAAAAGTCCCGTTCAAGGAGAAATAGGCAAGCAAGGAAACCGAAAGAGCCCCCAAAGAGAGGAAGTAGGTGAGTGAAGCCAAACGGAATCCTTTTCTTTTCATGCTTTCTGCCATAGAAACTTTGGCAGCTGGCTATCTCCGAAGCGGAGACCCTTTAGCTTTGCGTCGCTAGATTGCTCTAGCTTTGCTTTTGTCGGTGAAATCTTAGTCATTAACGCGGTTTTAGGCAAGCCCTTAGGGCTTGCGGGATGTTAGTTGTTCGCGACGAAGTTGTAACTTCCCACCGCGGAGATGTCCGTCCCGTTGATCTGAATTTTGTAGGCGGAATCGTTGGGGAGGGAAAGCACATTCACGGAGAAGGCGATGGGACAGTGAATTGTGACCTTATAGATCTTTTCTAGTTCATCGTATTCGTATTCCACGGTCGCGGAGGAATTGAGGATTTCCATCTTGAATTGGGAGAAGATGCTGGGCGTGGTTTCTTTGATGGAAGCGGGCCCTTCCCAGTCTTCGGTGGCGTCTTTGCTTCCAGTTCCATCGGCTTTGACAACGACCTCTCCATTGGAAGAGAAGGAAACCAAGCCATCCGAGATGGTTGCATTCCCGCTTTCGATTTTCCAAGTGACGCCTTCATCGGTGCTTGGGAAATAAAGCTGCAACGTATCGCCCTTTTTCGCATTCGTAATCGTCCAAGTGCAGGAATAGGCAAGGCTCAACGTCAAATTGGAAGGCGAGAAGGTCTGGATGGTCTTCCGTTCCATCACGGCAATCCGAGGTGAATCCGCGATGCTTGCAATTGCTTCACCGGCCTCGCCGGAAACGGTGGTGGAGGACTCCTGATAAGCGATTTCTAGGCTCGAGGGGGAAGAGCATTTAAGGCTTGTTCCGCTCCCCGATGCGGATACCGTGTATTTGATTTTGTCGCTCGGTGTGGCGATGATCATCAAAGCAGCCGAAGCTCCACCGTTGACGTTAGCAAGAGAATCCTTGGTAACATCGCGGATGAAATCGACCCCGGTCGGATAAGTTTCGGAGAAGGTTTTTGACGTTACCTTTTCATCGATGGTGACGGACTGGTAATCGGCAGCACCGGTACCAATGTCGAGATAAAGCAAGTAGGAGCCGTTGTGCCCAGAAACGGAGCCTAAGGCATACTCGCCTGCATTGACGGGGATTTCGAAATAGTAGAGGCAGTAATTCACCATTTCGACATTTGTGGAGATCCAAGACAAGTCAAACACGAGATGATTCGCGTCTGTATTTGCGGGAAGACTCCCATCATAAGAGTAAACATAGGGATTTTTATTTTTATCTTCCCCGAGATTTGCATAGATTTTTTTGATTTCGCGGATTTCTTTAATGGAAGTATCCTCGTTGCGATCGATTTCGTGCAAACCAAAGAAAGAATCGTTGCTTCCGTAATTGTCGTTCACATAGTAAGTGGCGCCAAAGAAAGTGACATAGCCCTCGGTTGCTAAGTTGAAGTTGATGGAATCTTCAGGAACTTCGTAATCGTAATACACCGAGCCTTCTTGGACTGGCTTTTTGCCTGTTTCGTCCTTCAAATAGTCTTTCAAAGCGGCTTGATATCTTGCCTCCGCCGCGGCGTCATAAACGACCGCTTTTCCAACTTTGGTTGTGTTTTGCATGGAAATTGCAGCGTCCATGAAGTGGACGCCGTAAAGAGCCGTGCTTGTGCTCACGCTGGCGTTATCATAGGTATTCCAAATAGTGTATTGGAGGTTTCTACGGGCAGAGTCGTAACGCGAGAAGGTCGAACTGTCTACGCTCGTCCTAAATTTGTTGTTTATGGTGACAGACGAATTTTTGTTGTATTGATCTTTAATTTTCGTCCAACCCCGATCTTTGTAATTCCCATCCGCGCCTTTTAGGGTTGAGCGCGTTAGAACTTGCAAAGTTGAAGATGAATATTTCGATGTGCTGGTCCAATAACTATCTCCAAAAGAAGTGTATAACTGACTGAGCTTATAGTATTCGGAAAAACGCGCATCGCCTGCGCGGTCGTCGCCGTTGACGTAGTTGTCCCCGCCAACGAAATACCCCGTGTTCATGGAAGAGACGCCGTTGATGCCGGTTTTGGTCTTTTCGTTATCGTAACTATAGGCTAACGGGAAATAGGTTGAATTAACGGTAGCGGTGGCGTTTCTCGAGACCGTATCCGAGGATTGCAAATAAGAACCGTCCGATTTTGCGACTTCAACGCTCGCTTTATAGGAAGTTTCTTGAACAGCTTGAATTGAGAAAGTATCCTTTTGGTTGGGAAGGTTGTAGTTTTTCTCGTTATTGGTTTTGTAACTAACTTGGAACTCACCTTGCGAACTGTTGTAAACGAAATACGAAGTGGCGCCATCAAAGGGGCTGATTAATAAGTAGCCCGTCCCCGTTCCGTTCGTAGCAGCCCCCTGTAATTTGAAACGACCGTAAGTTGAATCGCTTTGCCCGCCATTGTATTGGGTGATGTACGCCGTTTGCGTCCAGTTGGTGCTTTTTGCGCCCAAAAAAACGCTGGAGTTATTGATGGGATAATATCCGCTGGAAGAGGAATAGCCCCAACGGAAATTCGTGGAAGAATACGTCGAAGAAGCAGTTGGCTTTGTTTCCGCTGTTCCCGAATACCCAACGTACATTTTGCTTGACGAGTCGAATATCGTTAAAAACGAGGAATCGGAGACAGAGGATTCGACTAACGTCCAAACGGAATTTACAAAATCCAAAACGTAAGCCCGCCCGTTATCGACCGTGTAGAGATTCCCGTTTTTTGCGTCATACGTCCACTGCGTTGTAGCCTGCGTTCCGGATGGGCGGGTAACCGTAAGGCTTCCATCAGTAGAACGGGTCAGGAAAAAATAATCCGTCGCGGTTCCGCCGGTCCCAGCCGCATAAGAAAGTTCAATGCTCACGCTTCCGGAGGTTCCATCTGCCGGAACCCTCCATTGCCCGGCTTCGCTTAAGTCAGTAGTATTTCCAGTGTTCCCGGTTCTAGAGTCCGTTGAAACGGCGGTTAAATAGTTCCCATTTTTGCCAATGGTGGTGTAGTTGGCGTAGACATTCCGCTTGACACTCTTAACTAAGCTCGTTGACTCAGCTTTATGAGCCCCATAAACGTAAACGTATTGATCGCTTGAAAGACTCCTGTAGGCAAGCCCATAAGAGGCAATTGCTTTGTCGCTGGAATCTGTTCTGACGCCATTCCTATAGTAATATTTTGTGGTGCCTTCGGTTTGATAATACTTACTGCTGTTGCCGCTTCCGTACACAACGTTATACGGTTCGCTTTCGGTTCCGTCTGGACTGACATCCACGGTTTCACTGGAGACGTAATAAGCGTCTTTGGAGATGCTGGAGTCCTTCATTTCGCTCTTCAGATCGCCGTACATCTGCTTCATGTTCACCGATCCACCCCAGTTGGTGGAGCCGTGCTCCGTGTTGGGGTTGTCGATTTGAGGCGTGGAGATGGTTTCGTCGCGGACATCGGTCTTCGCACGGTAATTCTCCGTCGCGTAGCCGACGAGAGAGTATTCCGAAAGATGGGTGACCCCCGCGACGTCGGTGATGGGGGTAGCCCCTTGTTTGACGGAGATGGAGGAATTGTTCACCCCGACTTTCGTGATTGTTCCGTTTACATACCCCGCGGCAAGGCCGGCTAGGGTAGAAGAAGCGGAAGAAACAACATCCAAACCATCGAATCCAAGGTTATCGATTTGGTTTACTTGGGAGTCAAATTTATATCCGTTTACACTGCTGTCATCAGTTAAAGAACCCACCACGCCGAAGAAGCCGACGATCTCGGCTTGCTGGAGAATACCATTGGAATAGGTCGCCCCTTTCGGAGGTTCCGCGCCTTTCAAAGCGGTTTCGTCATTGGAAATCGTTAGGTTTTGGATCGCGTGCCCATCCCCATTGAAATTGCCGACAAAAGGATATGTCTTTGTCCCTGCAGGGGGCAGGACGTACCCTTTCATGTCCAAGTCGGCATTTAATTTGAAATAGGTTTGGTTGATCTCCGTTTTCTCGTCGTTGGGCATGTTGAAATAGCCCAGATCCTGAAGCCAGTTGAAGTAGTAAAGCTGCTTGGGCTTATCGATGATGAAGGGGTTGTTCTCTGACCCGTCGCCCCCGCTGAAATAAGATCCGTGGGCGGCCCCGGACAAACCATCCAGTCTCGAAGTATTGCGAACCTTGGCAAACCAAGCGAAAGAAGGGATCGCGAGGGAAGCGGAAAGAACGATGAAAGAAAGCCCGGAGATGAATGCGGTTTTCTTCTTTTTGTCCTTCAAGATTTCTTTGAGCCCCATAGACATTTGCCAAGCAGGAAGTGGCAACCAGGCTGTCTCAAGGGAGACCCTTCGGCTTTGCGTCGCTAAGTCGCCTTAGCTTTGCTCTTAACGGCAAAAGTATATATATATTTTCACGCGCGCGCAAAGGGCGGAAACAAACTTTGCCTCCAAATAGTAGGCATCGTTTTTTGACCCTAAACTTCTTAAATTTAGAATAACCTTGCAAAAAACAGTGTTTATCCCCGTTTTGCGGGATTTTCAGCAAGATTTTCTTTCGCTCTTCTCCGCGCAGGTATCGAGCTCAAGCACGGCAGTGCGCGCGACTTGAGCGCGCGGCTAAGCCTCCCCGCGTTCTCGGCGCCGAGAAAGGCCCGCGGCAGCGGGCGGAAAAGCCCATCGGAACCCTCGGGGCGCGCACGCAGAAGGCCTCAAAAAGAGGACAAGCGGCGCGCGGAAGGGAAATTTTTTCATGAAAACGTCCAAGAAGATCACCATCG
>JBNMGG010000066.1:0-1641 GCA_050872145.1 Candidatus Alloenteromonas sp.
CATCAAAATCGAGAAAAGGCAACAGGAGGAAAAGCCAAAGCCCGTGGGCAGGCCAAAATACATCCCAGGCCCGAACCATCCGTGGAGGAGGTACGTACTAAAAGCCAAGAAAGGGTAGAAACAAGTCACCTCATAATGACAACCATCCCTTTTTGGCGAACTTCGTTTGCAAACGAGGCTTTTGCATCGTGCCATTCAAAACTGAGCACTTCATCATCCAACCAAAAAGCGAAGAAAACGACAATCAAAAGAACGAAGCACAAGCGAGGCTCCCTCATGAAAGGTGTGAAAAATCCAAAAACTCGCTCATAAAAGGTGCGAGTTGGTGAGGAAGTTCCCGTCACGACGGGGAAAATTGGTTTTTCCGCGAAAGGTTCTTTAAAAGGTGGTTGAGTCCCTCTTGGTGTGGACTTGTTTGACGATATCATTCACTCCCTTTTTCAGGTAAATTGCAGACACAGGTTTTTCGCAAAGGAGACGTCTAAAAATGCCTGTCGCATTCATTAAAACGAGTAGGGAGGAAGAACAGCTTATCAAACGTTATTCCATCGTGCACGTTATATCAGTGCAGGAGGTGTTCAAAACCGCCCTTTTGTAGAAGATTGAAGATGAATTTGACGTTGCTGAAATAAAGAAGGACATAGAGGGTTTCAACCACAACCCAAAGACCCATTCTCTTGAAGAACTGAGGGAAACGTATGACTTATGAAACTGAGACGTGACTCTCGGGAAACGAAAAGCAAAGTTCGAACTACCCATTCGGGCAGAGCACGGATCCCTCTAGAGGAACTTTCGGTTTGGTTCACGCAGATTGAATGAGTGGTGGAGCGTTCTTCTTTTAAACAGTATTAATCCCTTTGAACTTCGACAAAAAAGCCTTCCTTTCGGCAAAAACCCTTGAAAATGCAAGGAACCCCGTTCACCATAGCAGCATTAGAAAATGATTAAGGGAAGCATCTTACTGCAAAACCATCGAAGCGCTTCTTGGAAAGAAGGATCGTTTTGAAACGCTTTGCTTTGACCCAAAAGGAAGCGGAAGAGGAAGTCCGCCTCTACCAAGACGTTTTCGACGTCGTCCGCATCCTCAAGAAAAGCGAGATCGGCGGACTTTGCCCTTCCGGGGATCCCCAAAGGCTTCATTGCCCCTGCTATTCCTTTTGGGGCAAGAAGAAAGTCTGCGACAACTGCACCTCCGCCCGGGCTTTGACCCTGAAGAAGGACCAAGGGAAAATCGAATTCTCCAAAACCGGGGTCTACTACGTGATTTCCCGCTACCTTGAAATCGACGGGGAGCCCTGCGTGATGGAACTCCTCCGCGAATTCGACCAAGGGAACATCATCGACCTCACCGGGGAGGAGAAATTGCTCTCCCGAATCGACGAGTACTACGAGAAAACCTACACCGACGTCCTCACCGGCGTATACAACCGGAGGTTCTACGAAGAGGAAATCAAGAATTCCACCCTCCGCGCTGGGGTGGCCATGCTCGACCTTGATGATTTCAAAACCTACAACGACCGTTATGGCCACGCCGCCGGGGACGAAGTGCTCGCCCGCTTCGCCAAGGAACTCAAAAACGACATCCGCTCCAGCGATAAATTGATCCGCTACGGGTGAGACGAGTTCCTGCTCGTCATGCCC
>JBNMGG010000059.1:0-3696 GCA_050872145.1 Candidatus Alloenteromonas sp.
AAGAGGACCCCGGCGACAACCAAGAGGATCAAGGTCACGCCGTAGACGAGCGAGCTGATTTTTCCGCGGAGGATCCCGCCGAACAAGCCGGTGACGAAGGCGGCGACTTCGAAGGAGAAGGCAACGATCAACCACGGGACGGCGTTCAGATTCTTGGAACTGTCGCCCATCATGGCCGTGAAGACGCTGGAGCCGTCGAAGTTCAGACCCTGCGAGTCGTTGAAGGCATAGGAGAAGAGGACGAAGATTGAGACCGCTGCCATCAAGGCGACCCCTAATCCGAGAAAGACGTTAACTTTTCGATTCATAATCAAAACCTACCGGTGGTTAATATATACCAGTTGAAAGGCAGGGACAAGGCAGTTTCCTCTTCCTAGGAAGAGAGTTAAAGGGGATAATTGAATCGATGAACAGGAAAACCTTTCTTTTATTGGCGTCTTCTTCCTTCACACTTTCCCTTTTGCCTTCTTGCAGCCAGGAAAGCCAATTGTTCAAAATCGATTTTTACACCGATTATGATGGGATTCATGCCGGGGAACCCGGAGGGGACTACTCCCCAGACGAGCTGAAAACCGAAAACGCCAAATACGTTGGTTCGGGATACGTCAGCAAGAAAGGTACTTCCCGCGTCGCCAGGCTCAGCCACGTTGAGGTGGGCGAGGACGGGAAAGCCGTTGATTACCATTCCACCCGTCAGAAAAAAGAAGAGGGCCGTGTCTATACTTTCGATGGATGGCAGGGGTATTACCCCGAGGGGTCCGACTCTTTCTCCGGAAGCAAGGTCGATTTGAACAACATCCAAGCGGATTGCTCCGTTTTCGCCCATTTCTCCGTTAGTTTCGAGACTTACTTCATTTCGATCCAAAACGTGGATTCGACTCCGATTTTTGAAAGCACGTTGACTTACGGGACCCGTTTGGGGGACGCCCTTGCTTCGGAATTCGGAGACGAAGCCTCCGCCCGCTCGGCCTTAAACGGATTGGCGTATCCCTTCTCATTGCCATATTACGAGACCCGCGACTTTAGCGGGAATTATCTCGACGCATCCGGAAATGCCTATGACGTTAATGCCCTTTTCTCTTGGGCCGTCAAAAGGAAAGAAACCTTTAAACCCAAGTTCAACGAGGCCGCTTACAAAACGTATACGGTCTCTTTGTTCCAAGATTCCACCTTGCAAAAACCCTTAGAAATTGATGGAAAGTCAACTTTCCAGCTTTCTTACGGAGACGCCTTTTCCACTTCTCTTCCTTCTTATGAAGAAGAGGGATACGTTTATTCCTTCTCCGGCTGGGAAGGCGTCTATTCGGAGGGCGCTTCTTCTTCGATTTTCCAAAAAAAGGTCGACGCATCCCACATCCTTTATGATTGCTCGCTTTACCCAAGCTATGAAAAAACCCGCAAAACGGTGAACGTTACTTTCTTAAACGCCGACGGCAGTGAAAACAAAATCGCCAAAGCGAACTATGGAAGCAAGTTCGGGGAATTGGAACTTCCCAGCCAAATTAGCAACGTGCCTTCTGGGCAGGTTTTCTCTTCCTTCTGGAGCAGAACCGGAACCGGCGGAGGCTCGGATTCCTGGATGAATGAGGAAGACGTGATTGATACGGACCTTACCCTCTATCCGGTTATGGCTCAAAAAGAAATCAAGGACGCCGTCGGGGCGAAGGGCGATACCTTTGCCTATGAATACGACGCATCCGAAAAAGGATATGTTCTGTCTTCTTTTTCCCCGTCCGCCTCTCGAGCGGATAAATCCCTTGGGGAAGAAGATTTAGCCTTGAGCGCCCTTCCTTCCTCCTTCGCACTTGTCGGAATCAAACGATTCGGCAATGAGGCCGACGACTCCTATCGGACCTCTCTTGAGTCCGCCTCCTTCCCTGCCAGCGTTGCTTTCGTTTCCTCAAACGCCTTTGCCTACAACACCCGCCTTTCTTCCCTCAGCATCCCGGGGCTGAAAGAGGCTGATGCCTTTGCCTTTGCCTCCCTTTTCTCTTTGAAGGAGATTTCCCTCCCTTCTTCTTTACAACGCATCGGAACGAAAGCCTTCTACGCGGATTCCTCTTTGGATTCCATCCGCCTTTCCTTGACCAAAAAAGAGGCGGAATCCAGGGACTTCGCCTCTGATTGGAACAGCAATGGAAGCGGGCTTGTTTCCGTTTCCTATCTTTCCGAATAAGCCATTATTGCGCCGTATTTTGCTCTTTTGCGTTCTTTTTTCGTGTCAGGAAGAGCCAAGAAGCGGGGGCTAAAGCCAGCAAACAGGAAACGGCGGTGACCAAGAACATCCAATGGTCCGGGATCTTCGTCGGCTCCCCATAAGCGTCTAATCCGGGCTGCTGGAAGACGAGTAGGGAGATGTTGCTGCCGATGATCATGGGAAGCATCACGGCGAAAACCATTCTCACGCCCTGCAAAGATCCGGCTTTTTCCTCGGGGGTTTGGTCGCGGAGCTCCGCCCCCAAAACCGAAGTCCCGAGAAGATAGCCGACCATCAGGATGACTCCGCCCAAGATCAAGGCCCAGCTGAAGTTTAAGAAGAAGAGGAGCAAGGCGCCGGAAGCCATAACCAGAATCGCGGGAAGAAGAATGTTCAAATGGCCAATCCGATCCATGAAGGCCCCAATGAGAACCGTGATGACGATGGACGCCCCCACGATGATCCCCATCGCCAAGTAGAAATTCAGGTTCGTGAAGCTTTGGAAATAGACCATGTAGTAGGGCATGAAGGAATCGACGGCGATGTTGAAGAAGAGGAATGCGAGCAAGGCGATGTAGAAACGCTTGTTTTCCTTCACGGAGCTCGGGAGGAATCCATAGGCGAGGTTTTTGAGGAACCCAGTGGGGGCGCTCGTCTGTTTTTTGTCGTTAGGAAGCAAAAAGAAGGAAAGAATCCCCACCAAGGTGGTGATGATTCCGCAGACTAAGAAGAAGTAGAGCCAGCTCGGCGCGATGCGGGCGGCGTATTCGGCCAAGGTTTCGCCTTCTGCTTGACTCCCCGGGACCCCGAAAATCAAACCGATTCCCATCATCAGGACCATGGCGACTAAAGGAAGGACCGAAAGGACGGTTTCCACGAAGGGCCGGTTTTTCTCGTCCGTTTGCTCGGTGACCATCGCGTTGAAGCAAGCATCGTTCCCCGTTGAGCCGAAGAAAGTCATCACGCAGTCGATGACCACGTTGGCGATGCCGACCCAAAGAATCGCGTTCGATCCGCTGCCGACCATCGCTTCCATGTTGCTCAAAGAGCCCAACCCGAAGGCGAATACGAAGATCCCCCAAATCGTGTATCCCAGGGCGATGAACAGCTTTCTTTTCCCGAGTTTGTCGGAAAGGGCCCCCATGAGGAAAGTGGTGAGCGTGGCCACGATGGCGCTGGCCACCGTCATCCAGTTGATGAAGTCCGCCTTTCCCGATTGTGAGAAAACCCAAAGGTTGATGTAGTTGTTTTCAATCGCCCAAGCCAGCTGCCCGATCAAACCGACCAAAATGAAAGAAAACCACTTTTTGGCGCCTAACTTACCTGTCTTTTCCATCTGTTGCCTCACTATTTCTTCCGATTATAAGAAGGCGCGTGGATTTATGGAAATCTTTTTGCTATCCTAAGGACGTATGAATTCCATTGATTTCGGCCAAATCCCGGTCGCTGCCTACGTTTTTTTCTTCCTTTCCGTCGTCGCGACGGTTTGCGAACTAGTC